>NZ_JBTMWM010000005.1:0-299549 GCF_054489705.1 Sphingomonas sp. RS6 | reverse complement strand
ATGGCGATCGGTTTTTGGATTATGCGCTCGGCTAGCCGCTAACGACGCAGGTCCGCTTTGCGCCCGCCGTCGTTTGACAGCTGCCGGACAGCTACCCACCATTCCCCGCCGTCCACCGCTATCTCGAACGCGCCCATTCGCGGGGCGCGTCATCGACTCAGTTTGCGCCGCGCGTCTGTCCTTACCCCATCTGCCGCGCGGCCCGCGCGCGGAGGCGTAGCGCGAGGGCGTAGATGATCAGCGCGACGGCGGCGAACAGGAACCATTGCACCGCATAAGCGAGATGGTTGTTGGGGACGCTCGCCAGATCGGGCGGGGCGCTCGGTTCGAGCCCGGGCGCCGCGCGGTCGGACACCAGCATCAGCGACTGTGGTTGGCGATCGAACATCGCGGCGATCAGCGGGCGGTGATCGGGCGCGCGGGTGAGCGTGCCGGTGACGGCGCCGCCGGCCCATTGCGGGCGGAACATCGGATCGCGGGCGATGCCCATATCGACGCGAAGCGGCGTTCCGCCGGCGGTGCGGCACAGCGCGATCTGGCGCCAGCCATGCGTATCGGCAGCGCTGCGGCCGCCCTGCCGCTCCCAGCCGAGCACGGCGCGGCAATCGGCGCTGGCGCGGCGGAACAGCAGCGAATCAGTGTCGGCCGCGCCCGTGAAGACGATCGGCGGGCGCGCCATGTTTGCGGCGTAGAGCGCGAGCGCGGCGCGCTTTTCCTCGCGGCGATCGAGCTGCCAGAGGCCGAGCGCGATCATCGCCGCAACGGCGAGCAGGACGAGCAGCGTGGGTAGGAGGGGCAGTCGGCGCATGTCAGTCCCGGCGAATCCGGCCCTCATGCGCCTTGTTGCGAAATTCGAGCGCGAGCAGCAGCCCCTTCGACACGCGCAGCGCGAGCACCGTCAGGATGAGCGTGAGCGGCACCCAGAGCAGGACATGGACGAGCACGCCGGGTTCGAAGGTGAATTCGACCCATAGCGCCAGCGCCGTGATCAGCGTGCCGATGCCGAGCGTGAGGAACACGACGGGGCCGTCGCCGACGTTGAACTCGCGAAAGTCGAGTCCGCAGGCGGGGCAGCGATCGGCAAAGGCGGTGAAGCTGCGGAACAGCGTCTTTTCGCCGCAGCGGGGGCAGCAACCGTAAAGTCCGGAAGCGATCGGAGGCGGCAGCGCGGCGCTGCCGCCTCCGGGCGGAGTCGAATTGGGATCGGGCACCCTCAGCCCGCGTGCACCGGCGCGCCCCAGCCACCCCAGACATAGATCGACGCGAACAGGAACAGCCAGACGACGTCGACGAAATGCCAGTACCAGGCAGCCGCCTCGAAGCCGAAATGCTGTTTGGGGGTGAAGTCGCCGCGATAGGCGCGGACCAGATTGACGATCAGGAAGATCGTGCCGACGATCACGTGGAAGCCGTGGAAGCCGGTGGCCATGAAGAACGCGCCGCCATAGCTGGAGCCGCCCTCGCTGGTCGCCTTGAACGGGAAGGGCGCTTCCATATACTCGAACGCCTGGAGCGAGCTGAACAGCAGGCCCAGGATCACGGTGAGCCACAGGCCCTTCTTCACGCTGTCATTCTCGCCGACGCCGATCAGGCCCCACAGGCCACGCATCTCGCCGCCGCGCTCGTTATGGATCAGGCCGTGATGCGCCCAGGTGACGGTGCAGCCCGAGCAGAGCAGGATCAGCGTGTTGAGCAGCGGGAACTGCCACGCGTCGAGCACTTCCATGCCCTTGGGCGGCCAGGTGCCGCCGACCGCATCGACCGTGGAGGGGAAGAGCGAGAAATCGAACCACGCCCAGAACCAGCCGACGAAGAACATCACTTCCGAAGCGATGAACAGGATCATGCCGTAGCGCAGATGAAGCTGGACGACCGGCGTGTGATCGCCGGCATGTGCCTCCTGAATCACCTTGCTCCACCAGCCGAACATGGTGGCGATCACCATCGCCACGCCGGTGAAGAAGACCAGATTGGCGGCGGGCATGCTGTGCATCCACATCACCCCGCCCGATGCGAGGATCACCGCGGCGGCCGACCCGAACAACGGCCAGATGCTCGGCGGCAGAATGTGATACTGGTGGTTCTTAGCTCCAGCCATGCGCTCGTCCCATTTCCTCTGTTTTGCGAAATCCTAGCTTGGAGTTTTCGCCGAATCCACCGGATAAAATGTATAAGACAAGGTGATTTCCTGAACGTCGCGGGCGTCGGGATCGTCGAGGATCTTCGGATCGACGTAGAAGATCACCGGCATCCGCACCGTCTCCCCCGGAGCGAGCGTCTGCTGGGTAAAACAGAAGCATTGAATCTTGGTGAAATATTTGCCGACATAGACCGGCGTCACGTTGAACGTGGCGGTGCCGGTGACGGGCCGGTTCGACAGATTGGTGGCGGTGAAGAACGCCATGTCGCGCCCGCCGATGTCGATCGTATCGGCGCGCCGTTCGGGCACGAATTTCCACGGCAGCTTCGGGCTGACATTGCTGTCGAACGCCACGGTGATCCTCTGCCCGGTGGCGCCGGGCGCGCGAAGACCGCGCTGGGTGGTGCCGTTGAGCCCGGTCACCTGGCAGAACAGCCGGTAAAGCGGCACGGAGGCAAAGCCGAGCCCGGTCATCGCGCAGACGATCAGCACGCCGAACAGGCCGACGCGCAGATTGCGGCTGACCCTCATCCCGCGTGCCCGATCTGCATCTTCACGATCGAGATCGCGAACACCAGGATCACGAACGCGCCGAGCAGCCACGCCATCAGCCGCGCGCGCGCCCGCTGGCGCGCGCGGACGAGTTCGGCCTCGCCCTGCGGTGCCGCCGCCCCGCGGATCAGATCGTCGCCACGTCGTTCGTTCATGCCATCCACCTGTCGATCACGAGCGCACCGAATAGCACGAACAAATAGAGGATCGAAAATTTGAACAGCCGCTTTTCAGGCAGCATCCGATCATCCGGCTCTGCCCGGCGCGTCGCCACCTGAAGCGCCATCGCGAGGAACACGCCCGACATCACCGCCGCGACCAGGCCATAAACCATGCCGGTCAGCCCGAGCGGCCAGGGCGCGGCGGCGGCGATGATCATCGGCACGGTATAGAGCCCGATCTGGAGCCGCGTGTTGCGCTCGCCCGCCACCACCGGCAGCATCGGCACGCCGGCCTGCGCGTAATCGGTCTTCACGAACAGCGCGAGGGCCCAGAAGTGCGGCGGCGTCCACAGGAAGATCAGCGCGAACAGCAGCACCGGCAGCGGGGCGATGTCGCCCGTCGCCGCCGCCCAGCCGATCAGCGGCGGAAACGCGCCGGCCGCGCCGCCGATGACGATGTTCTGCGGCGTCCGGCGCTTGAGCCAGATCGTGTAGACGAACACGTAGAACAGGATCGAGACCGCCAGGATCACCGTCGCGACCAGATTGAGCGCGAAATACATCAGGATCACGCTGAAACAGGCGAGCCCGACGCCGAAATGCAGCGCCGATTGCCGGTCCATCCGCCCCGCCGGCAATGGCCGCCGCGCGGTGCGCTTCATCATCGAATCGATGTCCGATTCGTACCATTGGTTGAGCGCGCCGGCCGCGCCCGCGCCGAGCGCGATGCACAGGATCGCGGTGAAGCCGAGCACCGGATGAATCGGCACCGGCGCCGCCAGCATCCCGCACAGCGCCGTGAACACCACGAGCGTCATCACCCGCGGCTTGGTAAGGGCAAGGAAATCGCGCCAGTCGGCGGGAAGGGCGGGATTGGCTGCGGTGCTCGACATCATTGCTTCCGCTATAGGGCGGGCGAGGGGCTGACAAAAGAGGCGTGTCAGCGCAGGCGCTTGGCGTTCGCGCGGACCTTGCGCCGATAATGGGAGAGCGTCCGGCGCGCCTGGGCATCGGGCGTGCTGCCGAGCTTGCCCATCGCCGCCGCTGCCTGAAGTTCGAGGGCGGCCTGCATCTTCTCGGCGACCATCCGCTGCGCCTCGATCGCGGCGGCGGGGCCGCCGGCGGCGAGCTTCGCCATGCGCAGGCCGATCACGGTCGAGGCCTCCATGCCCAGCGTCCAGCTGTCGATGCCGATTTTCATCCAATTGCCATAGGGCCAGTCACGCATAGGGGGTGCTCCGATGTGTCGTCCTGTCATCAACGCCCGGCCGAGAAGAACGGCCCGTTGCTGCTGAAATGATGATCCGAGTCGTACCACGCCGGTGCTGACAAACGTTAGCGCGGCCGGCAAAAATCTGTGGAGGGCGGTGGGCCGGCGTTCTCACGTCGCGCCGCCGCGAGATGGGCGGGACGGTCGCAACCGGCTATAAAAGTACTAGCAAGTCGAGCCATCATGCCGATGCAAGGGGGCCCCATGAACCAATCCCAGGCGATCCGCGATCGCTTTTCCGTGCTGATCGAGGGCCAGGTGAATATCGGCTATCCCGAGCGGGGCGAGTTGTTCGTCGAACCGCCGGGGCTGTTCCGCCAGGGCGATTACGATATCGAATTCGTCGGCGCCTTCACCTTCATGGGTGGCCAGCGCACGATGATGCGCCACATCTGGATGATCGGCCGATTCTGTTCGATCGCGTATAATGTGATGACGGGCGTGGAGGAGCATCCCGCCGATTATCTGTCGGCGAGCCCGATGTTCATGGGCGCCTTTCGGTGGCAGCAGTTCGCCGCGTTCAACGCGCGCAACAAGGCGGTGCTCGACGTGGCGGCGAACAAGTTTCGCCAGCGGCGGGCCGAGCGCTTTACCAAGATTCGCATCGGCAGCGACGTGTGGATCGGCGAGGGCGCGCTGATCCGGCGGGGGGTGACGATCGGCGACGGCGCGGTGATCGCTTCGCGCGCGGTGGTGACGGCGGACGTGCCGCCCTATGCCATTGTCGGCGGATCGCCGGCGCGGGTGATCCGCTATCGCTTCGAGCCGGCGGTGGTGGAGGCGCTGCTCCACCTGCAATGGTGGCGATATGGCCTGAGCGCGCTCGACGATGTCGATCTTTCGAACATCAACCAGGCGGTCGACCGGATCGATCGCAACATCGCCTCCGGCCGGGCCCAGCCTTACCAGACGCCGCTGGTCAAGCTGATCGGCGAGGGAAGGGGCGAGGCCGAGCTCTGGACGCCCGATGGCGAGGGCGGATCGCTCGTGCGCGCCGACCCCGCGCGCTGGCTTGATGGCTGAACCTCGGCGCAAACGAAAACGCCCCGGCGGTTTCCCGCCGGGGCGTCTTTCCGTTCGCGCTGCGACCGATCAGTCGATCTTGGGCAGCGTTTCGAACTGGTGGAACGGCGGCGGGCTCGACAGCGTCCATTCGAGCGTCGTCGCGCCTTCGCCCCAGGGATTGTCCGCCGCCTTCTTGCCGGCGAGCAGCGAGTAGATGAGGTTGACGAAGAACACGGCCATGCCGGCGGCCATGACCATGTAGCCGACGGTGGCGACATGGTTCCAGGTCGCATACTGGTCCGTATAGTCGGGGATGCGGCGCGGCATGCCCTGCAGGCCCAGGAAGTGCATCGGGAAGAACAGGATGTTCACGCCGGCGAAGAACACCCAGAAGTGGATCTGGCCGAGCAGTTCGCTGTACATCTTCCCCGTCATCTTCGGGAACCAATAGTAGAAGCCCGCGAACAGGCTGAACACCGCGCCCAGCGACAGCACATAGTGGAAGTGGGCGACGACGTAATAGGTGTCCTGCATGTAATCGTCGATGCCGCCATTGGCGAGCACGACGCCGGTGACGCCGCCGACGGTGAACATGAAGATGAAGCCGATCGCCCAGACCATCGGCGTCTTGAAGCTGATCGAGCCGCCCCACATCGTCGCGATCCACGAGAAGATCTTCACGCCGGTGGGCACCGCGATCACCATCGTCGCGGCGGTGAAATACATCTTCACGGTCACCGGCAGGCCGGTGGTGAACATGTGGTGCGCCCAGACGATGAAGCCGACGACGCCGATCGCGACCATCGCATAGGCCATGCCGAGATAGCCGAACACCGGCTTGCGGCTGAACGTTGCGACGATGTGGCTGATCATGCCGAAGCCCGGCAGGATCATGATGTAGACTTCGGGATGGCCGAAGAACCAGAACAGGTGCTGATAGAGCACCGGATCGCCGCCATACTGCGGATCGTAGAAGGCGGTGCCGAAGTTACGATCGGTGATCAGCATGGTGATCGCGGCGGCCAGCACCGGCAGTGCGAGCAGCAGCAGGAACGCGGTGATCAGTACCGACCAGACGAACAGCGGCATCTTGTGCAGCGTCATGCCCGGCGCGCGCATGTTGAAGATGGTGGTGATGAAGTTGATCGCGCCGAGGATCGACGCCGCGCCCGCAAGGTGGAGCGAGAAGATCGCGAAGTCGACCGACGGCCCCGGCTCGCCATAGGTGGAAAGCGGGGCATAGACCGTCCAGCCGGTGCCCGCGCCGATCCCGACAAAGGGCGAGAGCATCAGCATGATGAAGCCCGCTACGGTGAGCCAGAACGAGATGTTGTTCATCCGCGGGAACGCCATGTCCGGCGCGCCGATCATGATCGGCACGAACCAGTTGCCGAAGCCGCCGATCATCGCCGGCATCACCATGAAGAACACCATGATCAGGCCGTGCGCGGTTATCAGCACGTTCCAGAAGTGCATCGCTTCGTCGAACGTGCCTTCGCCGTGGAGCGTCTGGACCCACCAGGGAAGGTACTGGATGCCCGGTTCCATCAGCTCGGCGCGCATGATGCCCGAGATCGCGCCGCCGATGATGCCGGCAAAAATCGCGAAGATCAGGTAGAGCGTGCCAATATCCTTGTGATTGGTGGACATGAACCAGCGGGCGAAGAAGCCCGGCTTGTGATCGGCATCGTGGTGCGCATGCGCGTCGCCATGCGCGGCGGTATAGGAAAGTGCGGTGTCGGTCATGGATCAGTTGCCCGTGTTGCCGGCGCCGGCGGGATTCGCGGTCGCAGGCGCGTTGGTCGACGCCGGAGTGGCGGTGGCATTGGTGGTCGGCGCAGCGTCGCCTGCGGCGGTGCCCGTCGCATCGCTCTGGTCGTTGCCCATCGCCGTCGGCGTCGCCGGTTCGGCGGCGGCGCCGGGCATGGTGCCGCCCTTGGCCGCGACCCACTGCGCGAACTTGGCGGGGCTCACCGCCTCGACCGCGATCGGCATGAAGGCGTGGCGCGCGCCGCACAGCTCGGAGCACTGGCCGAAATAGACGCCTTCCTTCGGAATGACGAAGCTCGTCTCGTTGAGCTTGCCGGGAACGGCGTCGAGCTTGATCCAGAAGGCCGGGATCGCCCAGCTGTGGATCACGTCGGTCGCGGTGGTGACCAGGCGGATCGGCACGCCGACCGGCAACACCACGCGCTGGTCGGTCGCAAGCAGGCGGGGGCCATCGGCATCGGTACGCGCGCGCTGGCCCTTGCCGACCTGATCGGCCTCCTTGAGCATGTTCGCGGTCAGCTGGATCCCGCCATGATCGGGATATTCGTACGACCAGAACCACTGGTTGCCGATCGCCTTCAGCGTCACCGCATCCTTGGGTGCGGGCTTGAACTGCGCGGCGAGCAGCCGGATCGAGGGAATCGCGATCGCGACCAGGATCAGCACCGGCACCAGCGTCCAGATCACCTCGATCGCGGTGTTGTGGCTGGTGCGCGACGGCGTCGGGTTCGCCGCCCGGCGGTAGCGCATGATGACATAGATCAAAAGCGCGAGGACGAAGAGTGATATGGCGACGATCAGCGGCAGGAGGATCGTGTTATGGAACCAGTGCGCTTCGAGCCCGGTGGGCGTGACCTGCGGCTGGAGCCCCAGCGCGGCATCGACCGGCTGGCCCATGCCCGGTATGGGCTTGACCAGCTGTTGTCCGGCTGCGTCGAGCGTCGGATCGGCGACCGTCGCCGCCGTATCGGTGGTTGCCGCGGCGGGCGCCGCAGCCGTTTCCTGCGCGCGGGCGGGTGTCGAAACCACCAGTCCCGCGGCCATCATCATCATCGTAAACCGAACAATGCGCATCGCTTTTCGTCACCCCGTCCGTAAAACGCGCAACCCGGGCCGAGCACGCGCCCTTTTTTCCTGAGGTATACGCAGCCGAAGTGCTTTCACAACCTTTTTCCCGTGCGGTTGCGATCGAACCCGGTGGGACCTAAGAGGTCGCGGCTGACTGCCGACAAGGACCCGGACCGTTGACCGACAATGCCATACTAGACGAGTTTCGTGACGCAGGTGCGTTGCTTGAAGGGCATTTTATCCTTTCGTCGGGACTTCGCTCCCCCGTATTTCTCCAGAAGATGCGGATTTTCGAAGATCCGGTGCGGACCGGGCGCGTCTGTGGTGCCCTGGGCGCGCTGATTCGCGAGACGTTCGGGCAGATCGATATCGTCGTCTCGCCGGCGATCGGCGGCATCATCCCCGGCTATGAGACGGCGCGGGCGCTCGGCTGCAAGGCGGTGTTCGTGGAGCGCGAGGACGGCGAGTTCCAGCTGCGCCGCGGCTTCGAGATTCCCGAAGGGGCACGGGTGGTGATGGTGGAGGACATCGTCACGACGGGGCTTTCGTCGCGCGAGTGCATCGCCGCGATCCGCAAGCATCCCGGCGAGCTGGTGGGTGCGGCGTGCATCGTCGACCGATCGAACGGCAAGGCCGATGTCGGCGTGCCGCTGATTTCGCTGACCAGGCTCGACGTGCCGGCCTATCCGGCGGACCAGCTGCCGCCCGAACTGGCCGCGATCCCGGCGGTCAAGCCGGGGAGCCGGGCGATCGCATGACCGACACGCTGCGCCTGGGGGTCAATATCGACCATGTCGCCACGGTGCGGAACGCGCGGGGCAGCGGCTATCCCGATCCGGTGCGGGCGGCGCTGCTGGCGGCCGAGGCGGGGGCCGACGGGATCACCGCGCATCTGCGCGAGGATCGCCGCCACATCACCGACGACGACATTGCCCGGCTGGTGGAGGAACTGACGGTTCCGCTCAACTTGGAAATGGCCGCGACCGAGGAGATGCTGGCGATCGCGCTGCGCCACCGCCCGCACGCGGTGTGCATCGTGCCCGAGAAGCGCGAGGAGCGCACCACCGAAGGCGGGCTCGACGCGGCGGGGCTGCACAATCACCTGGCGCCGATGGTCGACAAGCTGCTCGAGGCCGGCTGCCGCGTGTCGCTGTTCATCGAACCCGCCGAGCGCCAGATCGAGGCTGCGCTGCGGCTGCGCGCGCCGGTGGTCGAGCTGCACACCGGCCTTTATTGCGAACTGCCCGAGGCCGCGCGTGCCGAGGAGCTGCGCCGAATCGCCGACGCCGCCGCGCTGGCCGCGA
Source organism: Sphingomonas sp. RS6 (assembly GCF_054489705.1). Lineage (NCBI taxonomy): Bacteria > Pseudomonadati > Pseudomonadota > Alphaproteobacteria > Sphingomonadales > Sphingomonadaceae > Sphingomonas > Sphingomonas sp. RS6. The sequence continues at coordinate 290,279 of NZ_JBTMWM010000005.1, read as the reverse complement.
AGGAAGGGGTGGAGCCGCATGCCGGACACGGCCTGACGTTCGACAATGTCGTGCCGATCGCCGCGATCCCGCAGCTGCGCGAGCTCAATATCGGCCATTTCCTGATCGGCGAGGCGATCTTCGACGGGCTGGCGCCGGTGGTGCGGCGGATGCGCGACCTGATGGATTCGGCGCGGTGAGATTGACCATCATTCCTCCCCGGAACGGGGAGGGAGACCGCCGCGAAGCGGTGGTGGAGGGGGGACTCCCCGAACGAATCGCTGGTGGAGGGCCCCCTCCACCATGCTGCGCATGGTCCCCCTCCCCGTGCCGGGGAGGAATGTACGTATGATCATCGGTATCGGGTCTGATCTGTGCAATATCGAGCGGATCCAGGCGTCGCTCGACCGGTTCGGTGCGCGGTTCGAGGCGCGGGCCTTTACCGAGGTGGAGCGCGCCAAGGCGGCGAAGCGGCCGCATAATTATGCCGCGACGCTCGCCAAGCGCTTTGCCGCCAAGGAGGCATTTTCCAAGGCGGTCGGAACCGGCTTCAAGCACGGTGTGTTTCTGAAGGACATCGGCGTGGTCAATTCGCCCTCGGGCGCGCCGACACTCGCGTTGACCGGCGGGGCGAAGGCAAGGCTTGACGCCATGACGCCGCCGAATCACGTCGCACGGGTGCATCTGACGCTGACCGACGACCATCCCTGGGCGTTCGCCGCGGTGATGATCGAGGCGCTGCCCGCGGGGAAGGAAGAGTGAATGGGGGCTGACGACCTCGCGTTGAGGCGGAGCGACGAAGCGATGTCGGCAGAGCCTCGACGCACCGGTACCGATTGGTGGGCGGAGCTGCGTGGAATCCTGTGGCTCGTGCTCGCGGTGCTGGCGTTCCACAGCTTCATCGCCAAGCCATTCTACATCCCGTCCGAATCGATGCTGCCCACGCTGCGCGTGGGGGACCAGCTGATCGTCAGCAAATTCCCCTATGGCTATTCGTTCATCACCCCGACCTTCCACCTGTTGCCGCCGATCGGCGGGCGGCTGTTCGGGCGGATGCCCGATCGCGGCGACATCGTGATCGTCACCCCGCCGGGGCGGAGCAGCGACTATATCAAGCGCGTGATCGGGCTGCCCGGCGACACGATCGCGGTGCATGACGGCGTCGTCTGGCTCAACGGCAAGCCCGTGCCGCGCAAGGCGCTGGGCGAGCGGCTGGTGCCGATCGACGCCAACACGCGCTGCGATCCCGACCCGGATCGCGGCGGATCGATCTTCTACACCGGCCGGCGCGTCGAGGGCCGCGACGGCAAGCCCTATTGCAGCCTGACGCTCTATCGCGAGACGCTGCCGGGCGGCGCGAGCTATGAGGTCGCCGATCTCGGCACCTCGGCGGGCGACGAGTTCGGCCCGATCAAGGTGCCGGCGGGCCATGTCTTCCTGATGGGCGACAACCGCGACAACAGCGCGGACAGCCGCTTCCCGCTCGACGAGAATGGCCTGGGCGGCCCGGTGCCGTGGGAGAATATCGGCGGCCGCGCCGAGTTCATCACCTTTTCGCGCGACGGCACGACGAGCTGGAACCCGCTGACCTGGATCACCTCGCTTCGCCCCGATCGCGCGGCGATCTCGCTTCACCCCAGCCACGAGAAACCATGAGCAACGATCCCCTTCGCTCCGCCGATGTCGAGCTCGTTGCCGAGCCCGGCCCCGCCGAGTTCCGCGATCCGCTGATCCGTGCCGAATTCAAGCGTGCCGGCGTATGGCTCGGCATGGCGGTCGGCATCGCGCTGATCGTGCTGCTGGTCCAGCCGCTGCTGATCATCTTCGCCGGGCTCGTCTTCGCCTCGATGATCGACGGCGGCGCCCGCCTGCTCGGGCGGATCCTGCCGATCTGGCGGGGCTTGCGCATCGCGATCGTGCTGCTGCTGGTCGTCGCGTTCTTCGCCCTGATCTTCTACCGCACCGGCATGCAGATCGCCGACCAGGCGGAGCAGCTGCGCAACACGCTGGAGGTGCAGGCGAACCGGATCGTCCAATGGGCATCGAGCATGGGCCTTACGCCCGAGCGGTCGGACCTGACCGGGATGTTGCAGCAGGCGCTGGGATCGGTCGGCCGGCTGACCTCGGCGGTGGGCACCGCGATCGGCGCGGTGACGAGCATGGTGATGATCATCATCATCGGCCTGTTCGTTGCGATCGACCCGCGAATCTATGAGCGCGGGCTGCAGTGGATGATCCCGCTCGACCATCGCCAGGCCTTTGCGCAGATGCTGGGCGGGATGGCGACTACGATGCGGCGGCTGCTCGCCGGGCGCCTGCTCGGCATGTTGTTCGAGGGGCTGCTGACCTGGGTGCTGCTGAGCATCGCCGGCGTGCCGATGGCATTGCTGCTCGGCATCATCACCGGCGTGCTGGCGTTCATCCCCAATATCGGCGCGATCATCAGCGGTGTGCTGATGGTAGCGGTGGGCTTCAGCGCGGGGACGGACACCGGAATCTGGGCGCTGGTCATCTATTTCGGCGTGCAGAATTTCGACGGCTATGTGGTGATCCCGATGGTGGCCAAGCGCACGGTGGACCTGCCGCCGGCGTTGACCTTGTCGTCCCAGATCCTGGCGAGCACGCTGTTCGGCGTGCTCGGCCTCGCGCTTGCCGATCCGATGGTGGCGATGATCAAGGTGGCGTTGGAAAGCGGCGCGCGCGGCAACGGCGCCAAGCCGGACGATGATGACGAGGACGACGACAAGGGCTGATCCGATGCTGATCCTGCACGACTATTTCCGATCGTCAGCCGGTTATCGCGTGCGGATCGCGCTCAACCTGAAGGGCGTCGCCTATCGCCGCAACGAAGTGATGCTGCTGAAGGACGAGCAGCGCGCATCCGATCATCTACGGCGCAATCCGCAGGGACTGGTGCCCGCGCTCGAGGCGGCGGGGCGGTTCATCACGCAGAGCCTGGCGATCATCGACTGGCTCGACGCGCACCACCCCGAGCCGCGCCTGATCCCGGCCGATCCCGATGCGCGCGCCGACGCGATCGCCCGGGCGATGGTGATCGGCATGGACGTGCATCCAATCAACAATCTGCGGGTGATGCGTTATCTGGAGCAGCGGCTGAACGCCGACTCGGAGGCGCGATCGGCCTGGATCGCGCACTGGATGCACGAGGGTTTTTCGGCGCTGGAGACGATGGCGGGCAACCTTGGCCATGACGGCCCGTTTCTTGGGGGTGCCGAGCCCGACATCTCCGACTGTTTCCTGGTCCCGCAACTGTTCAACGCCCGCCGCTTCGCGGTGCCGCTGGACGCCTTTCCCCGCCTGCTTCGCGCCGAGGCTGCCGCGAGCGGACACCCGGCCTTTGCCGCCGCGCATCCCGATCGGGTCGCGCCGGGTGATTGAACGGCTGGGCTGGACCGCCCTTCTGCTCTCCGCTGCCAGCCCGGCGCTGGCGCAACAGGCGACGCCGGACGCGATCGTCGTCACCGGCTATGGGCTCGACGCGCCGCCGGGCGAGATCGCCTATGACCGGGTGACGATCGATCAGGCGCGGCTCGCCGATACGGCGAGCGGGCGGCTGGAGGATGCGCTGGCCGATGTCGCGGGCCTCGCGCAGTTCCGCCGTTCCGATTCGAACTCGGCGCATCCGACCAGCCAGGGCATCACGCTGCGCGGCCTGGGCGGCAATGCCGCGAGCCGCGCGATCCTGTTGCTCGACGGGGTGCCCCAGGCGGATCCGTTCGGCGGATGGGTGGCGTTTCCGGCCTATATGCCGGGGCGGCTGGCGGCGGCGACGGTCACGCGCGGCGGCGGCAGCGGCTATGCCGGCCCCGGTGCGCTGGCGGGCTCGATCGCGCTCGACAGCGCCGGCCCGGCGACGCTCGATCCGCTGCAACTGGCGATCGCGGCGGGCAGCCGCGACAGCCTCGACGCCAGCGCTTTGGGCGCGGCGCCGCTGGGCAACGGATTCGTGACGGTGGCGGGGAATTACCGGCGGAGCGACGGCTTCACGCCGATCGTCGCACGCGATCGCGGCAGCGTCGATCGCCCGGCGCCCTATGAGCAGGCCAGCCTCGCGCTGCGCGGGGTGACGCAGATCGGCGACGGCGCCGAACTCCAGGCCAATCTGTCGGGCTTTACCGACCGGCGCGACCGCGGCGTCGATTTCACCGATCTGCACAGCCAGGGCACCGACGCGAGCGTCCGCCTGGTCCGCCACGGCGACCGCGATGCGGGGCTGTGGGGCTGGTCGGCGCTCGCCTATCTTCAGGCGCGGCGGTTCGAAAGCGGGTTCGCGAGCGTCGATGCGGACCGCGCCACGGCGGCACCGGTGTTGCGCCAGGTGATCCCATCGACCGGCATTGGCGGGCGGCTGGAGCTTGCGCCGCCCACCGGCGCGGTGGACCTGCGGCTGGGCGGCGATGTCCGCAGCGTGTCGGGAAGGACGCAGGAAGCCTATCTGTTCAGCGACGGCGCGGCGACCCGGCGGCGCATCGCGGGCGGCGACAGCGTGACGCTGGGCGGCTTCGTCGATGCGAGCCATGCGGCCGGCGCGCTGACGATCGATGCCGGCGGGCGGATCGATTACTGGCGCATCGGCCGGGGGAAGCTTCAGGAACGCACGCTGGCCGGCGGACCGGCACTGCGCGACGATCGCTTCGCCCCGCGCCAGGGGTGGGAAGGCACCGGCCGGATCGGGCTGGCCTACCGCCTGAGGGGGGTGACGCTGCGGATGGCGGGCTATCGCGGATGGCGGCTGCCGACGCTCAACGAACTCTATCGCCCCTATCGCGTGGGCGCGGACGCGACGGCGGCCAATGCGGCGCTGGACCCCGAACGATTGTGGGGCGGCGAAGTCGGGGCCGACTGGCGCCCGGTGCCATCAGTGGAACTGCGCGCGACGGCCTATTGGAACCAGCTCGACGGCGCGATCGCCAACGTCACGCTGGCGCAGGGGCCGGGCAATTTCCTCGGCGTCGGCTTCGTATCGGCGGCAGGCGCGTACCGGATGCGCCAGAATCTCGATGCGGTGGAGGCGCGCGGGCTGGAACTCGATGGACGGTGGACGCACGGGCCGTTCAGCCTCGCCGCCTCCTGGGCCTATGCCGATTCGCGGGTCCATGCCTCGGGCGCGGCGGCGCAGCTCGACGGGCTGCGGCCGGCGCAGACGCCCGAGCATCAGGCATCGGCGACGCTGGCCTGGCGGCGCGGCGATGCCGGCGCCTCGCTTACCGCCCGCTATGCCGGCGCGCGTTTCGAGGACGATCAGAATCAGGCGTCGCTCGATCCGGCCTGGACCGTCGATGCGACGCTGGCGGTGCCGCTGATGCGCCAGTTGCGCGCCGAATTCCGCGCCGAGAACCTGTTCGATACCGAAGTGCAGGCGGGAATCAGCGGCGACGACCTGATCGAGCGAGCGACGCCACGCACGCTGTGGATCGGCCTGCGCTACCGGCTGCGCTGATCGACCAGCCGCTCGAACAGCGCCAGATAGTCGCCGACGGGATCGCCCTGCCAGTCGCGCGGCTCGGGTCTTGGCCGCCCCGGCACGAGCCAATGGTCGAGCGCCTTCACCAGCGCATCGCCATCCTCGCGCGGGACGATTGTGCCGAGCGCGGGACTGTCGACGATCTCGCGCACGGCAACGCTCGATTCGGTGGCGACCACGGGCGTGCCCTGCGACAGTGCCTCGCGGAGCACGCCGGGCACGCCTTCATAATCGGAGGTGAGCACCGCCACCGCTGCCCCTTGCAGCGCCGGCAGCGGATCGCGGGCATGGCCGGGCATGCGGATGCGGTGGCCGAGGCCTGCGGCGGCGACCTGCGCCTCGAGCGCGGGCCGCGAACTGCCTTCGCCGATCAGCACCAGCTCGACATCGCGATCGGCGAGGCGCGGCAGCGCGGCGATCAGCCGGTCCCAGCGCTTCTGCGGCTCCAGCCGGCCGACGCCGACGATGTAGCGCCCCTGCGGCAGCGGCATCGGTGGCGCGCCGGCGATCGGGACGGCAGGCGGATTGGCGATCACGCTGATCCGGGCGGGCGGCATCGCCATTTCGGCGGCGGCTTCGGCCGCCATCGCCGGTGTCATCGCCACGACGTGATCGAGGAAGCGGGGGTGAAGCCGCAGCCAGCGGCGATAGCCCCAGCGGGCGATGCCGGACAGTTCGGCCCGAGCCAGCGCGTTGGAGATCTTGGCGACGATCGGCGGCGATGCATGGCCGAGCCGCAAGCGCGTCGCCGCGGCGATGCCGGTATAATGATTGCCCGGGCAGAACAGGATGTCGGGGCGGAGCCGGCGGACATGGCCGGCGAGCGCGAGCATCGCGAGATGGCGCGCATCGCCGAGTTCGATCACCGCCAGCCTCTCGGGCAGTTCGGCGGCGAGCGGGCCTTCACTACTGCCGAGCATTAAGCTGACCCGGTGGCCGCGCGCCAGCCAGCCGGCCGCCATCCGCAGGAACGCCCGCTCGACACCGCCGCCCTGAAGCGTCTGGGCGAAAGCGAGGATGTGCAGCGGGCGGGTGGGGGGAAGCGATTGCATGATCTTGCGGTTTGCCTTTCTAAAGCCCAAATCGCTGCCGGAATAAACCGCATTCTGTTGGCATCCGGCCCTCTCGCGCGATGCGCCGAAGCGGCATCTGCACGGCGGACGCGCGGATATTGGGCAATCCCGCCCCTCTTGTCGGTGGCGAATGGGAAGTTTTGAACGGCAGGGGCTGGAGGCTTCAGTGAATACGAGCATTGCAGAGGCCGCCATCCCGGCAGCCCCGGATCTGGCCGGCCTGGAGCCGGTCGAGAAGATCAAGCGCCGCTGGCCGATGCTGCTCGGCGGGGCGCTGACCCTGCTGATGATCTTCGGGTTGGGGCGCGAGCTGTTCTCGTCCGGGCTGGGCGGGCTGACCCGTGCGCTGCCCGTCAATCCGATCTTCTACGTCGCCTTCGCGGCCTATTATCTGGGGCCGCCGACGTTCGACTATATCATCTTCCGGCGGCTCTGGCGGATCCCGCTGGGCGGCATGGCCGCGCTCCACAAGAAGCGCATCTCGAACGAAGTGCTGCTCGGCTATTCGGGCGAGGCCTATTTCTACGCCTGGGCGCGCCAGCGGACGCAGATGGTGGCGGCACCGTTCGGCGCGGTGAAGGACGTGACGATCCTGTCGGCGATCGCCGGCAACGCGATGACGCTGGCGGTGGTCGCACTCGCGCTGCCGTTCGGCGTCGACCTGCTCAAGCCATCCGAATTCAACACGCTGATGGGATCGATCGCGGTCATCTTCGGCATGTCGCTGCCGTTCCTGATCTTCTCGAAGCGAGTGTTTTCGCTCCCGCGCGCGCAGCTCTGGTGGGTGTTCTTCATCCATTGCCTGCGCATCCTGTGGGGATCGGTGCTGATCGCATTCGCGTGGCATTTCGCGATGCCGCAGATTTCGATCGGCGTCTGGCTGTTGCTCGCGGCCGGCCGTCTCCTCGCCTGGCGTCTGCCGCTGGTGCCGAACAAGGAACTGCTGTTCGCCAATTTCGCCATCATGGTGATCGGGCAGGGCGAGGCCTTGTCGGAACTGATGGCGCTGATCGCGGGTCTGACGCTGGTGGCGCACGTCGCGCTGATCGCGGGCTTCAGCCTGCACGCCCTGATCAAAAGGAAAGAAGCATGAAGTGTATCGCCCTTCTGACCCTGTCGGCGCTGCTCGCGTCGACGCTGCCGATGGCCGCGAGTGCCCAGATCCTGGGGGAAGACGCCGCCGCTTGCGCCAACCGCGCCGGCCCCGCCATCCAGGTCAACGTCACCGGCCTCAAGGATCGCAGCGGGCGCCTGAAGCTCGAACTTTATCCGGCGACCGAGGCGGATTTCCTGAAGGACGACCGCGACCTGATCAAGGAAGGCAAGACGTTCCGCCGGATCTGGGCGAACACGCCGATTTCGGGCCCGGTGGTGATGTGCATCAAAGTGCCGGCCCCCGGCACCTATGCGCTGCTGTTCACCCATGACCGCGACGGCAAGAACAAGTTCAACTTCTGGTCCGACGGCGCCGGCTTCGCTTCCGACCAGCGGCTCGGCCGCAGCCGTCCCAAATTGCGTCAGGCGATCGTCAAGGTGGCCGGCGACGGGGTTACCATCGTGAACATTCGGGCGCAGTATCTGCGCGGCTTGGGTGGATTCGGCCCGCTCAATTGAGGGGCAGGCGCATGCGCATCGTCGACGTCAACGAATTCTATTCGCCGACCGGCGGTGGCGTGCGCACCTATCTCGATCGCAAGATGGGGATCATGGCCGATCTGGGCCATGAACTGATCGTCGTCGCGCCCGCGCTGGAGGGCGGCATCGAAGAGCGGCCCGGCGGCGGCCGCATTCACTGGGTCAAGGCGCCGCCGCTGGTGCTTGACCGGAACTACTGCATCTTCGTCAAGGACGAGCCGGTGTGGGAACTGCTCGACCAGCTGGCGCCCGACATCGTCGAGACGAGCTCGCCCTGGCTGCCGGCATGGACGGTGGCGCGGTGGAAGGGCGACGCGCTGAAGGTCTATTTCGCGCATGGCGATCTGGTTGGCGCCTATCCGCAGCGCTGGCTCGACAGCGTGGCGACGCCGCTGCAGGTCGAGCATGCCTTTGCCTGGTACACGCGCTACATGGCGCGGTTCCTCCAGCATTATGATGCGTTCGTCACCAACGGGCCGGCGCTGGCCAAGCGGTTCAGCCGGCGCGGTCTCAAGGTCGATGCGTCGATGCCGCTGGGAATCGAGCGCGGCTGGTTCTCGCCCGAGCTGCGCGACGAGCGGTTGCGCGTGTCGATGCTGGCGCAGCTCGGCCTGCCGCCCGAGGGGCATTTGCTGCTGGGGCTGGGCCGCCATCACAAGGAAAAGCGCTGGCCGCTGGTGATCGACGCGGTCGAGGCGGCCGCCAACGATTTGCCCGTCGGGCTGATGCTGATCGGCGACGGGCCGCAGCGCCGCCGGCTGGAGGAGCAGATCGCCGGCAGCCCGCACATCCGCATCTTCCGCCCGGTCTATGACCGTGTTCGCCTGTCGCGGATCATGGCGAGCTGCGATGCGCTGATCCACGGATCGGATGCCGAGCCGTTCGGGCTGGTCGCCTCCGAAGCGCTCGCATCGGGGCTGCCGCTGATCGGCCCGGACGAAGGGGGCTTCGTCGAGATCGCCGATCCGCTGTTCGCCGAAACCTATGTCGCGCGCGACACGCTGTCCGCCGCCGACGCGATCCGCCGCTTGTTCAGTCGCGACCCGGCGATCCTGCGCCACGCCGCCCGGGTCGCCGCCGGACGGGTGCGCAGCGACGCCGACCACGCGGTCGAGCTGATGGCCTATTACGAATCGCTGCTCGAACGCCGCCGTACCGCAACCGAGGCATCCGCGGGGGCGGCATAGACCGAGATCAGGTCGTCGCCGAGCGGATAGCGGCCCCGCAGCCGATAGCCGCCGCGCTGCATCAGCCGCATCACCCGCTCGCGCACGGCGATTCGCTCGCCCGAAAAGGCGCGTCGCATCACCACGACCGCGGGGTGGCGGCTGAAAATCCGGTCAACTTCATCGATCTGGTCGACGCCGACCGCCCCGTTCTCGCGCTCGCGCGAAAGATGGCTCGGGAACAGCCGGGACGAAAGCGCGCAGCGGCCGGAATAGCCGTAGAACATCGAGTCGCCCGAATAGACGTAGAGACAGCCCGGGCCGCGGCCGATCGCAGCAACGATCGTCTTAAACTGCGCGGGGCTGCCGCGATGCCAGGCGGCCGTGACCAATGCGACCTCGCCCCCCACCAGCGCCAGTATGAGCAGCAACGGCGCGACGACGCGGCGACCGATCGGCGACAGAGCGAAGAAGCCGGCACAGCACAGGCTGGCGGGCGCCATCACCGGCAGCGCATAATGGTTGAACCAGGATCCGAACAGGATCAGGCCGATCACGGCGCTGGCAAGCCAGCCGAACAGCAGCGTCCGTCGCTGCCGCGCAAGGGCGCCTTCACAGGGAAGCCGCAGCGACAACAGGCTGACGACGAGCAGCGGCGCGAGGAACAGCACCAGCTTCAGAAACGATTCGATCAGTTCGGCGGGCGGGTCGCTCCCGCGGTTCAGCACCGACGCGAAGTTGGCGAAGAACCAGGCGTCGAAATGGCCGGCGGCGGCATAGGCGAGCCCGGCCGCCACGGTCGGCAGCAGCGCCGCCGCCGCATAGCCTGCGCCGCGCATCAGCAGCGTCGCCCGCGCCGTGCCCAGTCGCCATTCGCGCGCAAGCAGCCACAGGCCGAGAAACAGCCCCTCGAACACCGCCGAATATTTGATCTGCATCGCCAGCCCGACGAGCAGCATCGCGGCCAGGGCGCGGCCCACGCGCCAGCGATCAGAGATGGCGTCGGCGGCGCGCGGCACCAGCAACGCGATCGCCGCGACCATCGGCAGGTTGTAGAAGACGGGCGCCTGGCCGCCCTGTCCGTCGGCGACGTTGAGCATGAAGAGATAGAGCAGCGCCGCCGGCAGCGCGCCCCGTGCCCAGCCCGCCCGATCGGCGATCCGCGCGATCAGAACGGCGGTCAGCACCGCGCTGGCCAGCGCCATCAGCTGATAGGCGATGATCCCCCACGGCACGCCCAGCGCGGCGGCCGGCGCATAGACCAGGAAGAGGCCGATCGGCTTGCGGTCGAAAATGTCGACGAACGGCAGCGCGCCCTGCAGCATGCGCTGCGCGGTGACGAAATAGAATTGCTCGTCATAATGAACGATCGGATTGCCGAAGGTGGCGCAGCGCACGAGCAACGCCGCGACCAGCAGGGTCAGCCAGCGCGGCGCCGCCGCCAGCCCGGCGATCAGCGACGTTTCCGATCGTGCCCATCGCGGTCCGGCGGCGGCTTCGACGCTAATGGCTGCGCCGCGCCCGTGCGGCGGCGATGATCGATCGTTGAGCAAAGCCGGACCCGTACCCTCGTTTGGCAAGGCCATCGTGCGTAGAGGAGCGTCGCGTTAACGGCAACCTGCGGGGCTTTACCGAGCGACGGCCGTTGGCGCTTGTAACGCAGGTGCCACGAAGTGGCGGCAAGTGCCGTTCGACCAGAAAAGGGACACCGCCCATGACCGTTCGTATCGACCGCCGCTCGCTCCTGATTTCCGCCACGTTCGGCATCGGCGCGATGGCGGTGCCGCAGATCGCGCTGGCGCAGGCGGCGGCGCGCGGCTTCACCCACTCGGTCGCCAGTGGCGAGCCCGGGCCGGACACGATGCTGCTGTGGACGCGCTACGTCCCCGCCGATCGCGGCGCGGTGACGCTGCGCGCACAGATCGCGACGACCGAGGATTTCGCGAAAATCGTCGCCGAGGGCGAGCAGATCACCGGCCCGTGGCGCGACCATACCGCCAAGGTGACGGTGGACGGGCTTTCGCCCGACACGCGCTATTTCTATCGCTTCGTCGCGCCGGACGGCAGCATGTCACCGGTGGGCCGCACCAAGACGCTGCCGGTGGGCGATGCCAGCCGCTTTGGCATCGCGATCTTCTCGTGCTCGAACCTGCCGTTCGGCTGGTTCAATGCCTATGGCCATGCGGCGGCGCGAGACGATATCGACCTGTGGATCCACCTCGGCGACTATCTCTACGAATATGCCAAGGGCGGCTATGCCCCCGCAGGCGGCGCGATCGGCGGACGCTGGCCCGAGCCGGCGGGCGAGATGATCCACCTCGCGGATTATCGCCTGCGCTACGCCAGCTACCGCGCTGATCCCGACCTGCAGGCGCTGCACGCGGCCAAGCCGATGCTGATCCAGTGGGACGACCATGAAAGCGCGAATGACAGCTGGGAAGGCGGCGCGCAGAATCACCAGCCGGACAGCGAGGGCGACTGGAGCACGCGCAAGGCGGCGGCGATGCAGGTGTTCCGCGAATGGATGCCGGTTTCCGAAACGCCCTGGGGCACCTATGACATCGGCACGCTGGCGACGTTCTTCCGCACCGAGAGCCGGTTGCTCGGCCGCACCCTGCAGCCCGATCTGGCGCCGCTGTTCCAGTCCGCCGATCCGATCAAGGCACTGACCGCATTCCGCGACGGCGCGTGGCACGATCCGGCGGCGACGATGCTCGGCAGCGAGCAGGAAGTGTGGCTCGACCACGCGATGCGCCGCTCGGTCAAGGCGGGGCAGCGCTGGCAGGTGGTCGGCTTCGGCACGATCATGGGCAACACAGTGACGCCTGCCGATGCGATGGGCTGGCTTGCGCCCGATGCCGCGCCGCGCGCCAAGGCCTATGTGCAGGCCGGCGTCACGGCGGCGAAGCTGGGCCTGCCGATGAACTTCGACAATTGGGGCGGCTATCCAGCGGCGCGCGAGCGCTTCCTGAAGTCGTCGCAGGCGATGGGCGCCAATCTGCTGGTCGTGTGCGGCGACAGCCACAATGCCTGGGCGTTCGATCTGGGCCAGGACGGCAAGCCCGCCGGCGTCGAATTCGCCGGCCAGGCGGTGACCTCGCCGGGCTTCGAAAGCGCGACCAGGACCGATCCGAAGGTCGTCGCGGCGGCGCTGGTCAAGGCCAATCCCGAGCTGAAATGGTGCGATACCAGCCGTCGCGGCTATATGGCGCTGACGCTCACGCCCGATCAGGCGCGCAACGACTGGGTGTTCGTCGAGACCGTCGCCGAGCGCAACCTGAAGGCGAGCATCGGCTACAGCGCGATCGTGCAGCGCGGGCGCAACGTGATGGCGTGAGCCGCGATCCCCGCCCGGCGACGGGCGGAGGCTTTTGGCTCAGTCGAGTGACTTGGTCGCCTGCTCGAACATGTCCTTGCTGAGGCCGGGCACTGCGACGATCCGCTCCAGCTCGCCCCGCATCAGCGCGGCGCGGGCGGGATCGAAGCGCTTCCAGCGGCCGAGCGGCGGCACCAGCTTGGCGGCGGTCTGCGGGTTGAGCTTGTCGAGCGCGATCAGCCGGTCCGCGACGAAGCGATAGCCGCGTCCCGAAGGATCGTGGAACGCCCGCTGGTTGATGCTGAACGCGCCGACCAGCGCGCGGGCGCGGTTGGGGTTGGCAAGGGTGAAGTCCGGGTGGCGGGCCAGCGTCTCGACGGCGGCGAGCGTGTCGTCGCGTGAGGAGAGCGCCTGGGTCTGGAACCATTTATCCAGCACCAGCGCGTTGCCGGCATAGCGCTGGTAAAAGGCCTCGAGCGCCTTTTCGCGGAACGACGAGGTGCCGTTGACCAGCGTGGCGAGGCCGCCCTGCCGATCGGTCATGTTGTCGGCCGCCTCGAACTGGCCATAGGCAAGGTCCGCCGCATCGGCCGCGCCGCTCGCCGCGATATAGCCGAGCGCGACATTCTTCAGGCGGCGCGCGCCCTTGGCGGCCGGCGAATATTCGAAGCGGTTGGCCCGCGCGCCCTCGTAAGCCGCGCGCCATTCGGCTTCGAGCGCCTTGCCGAGATCGGCGCGCAATGCCTCGCGGGCATGGAAGATCGCCTCGGGATCGACGATCGCCATCTGATCGCCGATGAAGCTGTCCGAGGGGAGCAGCACGGCTTCGGCGATGAAGGCGCGGTCGAGCGACGGGTCGGTCAGCGTGTTGCGGACGGCGTCGATCAGCGCAGCGTGGTCGCCCTTGCCGGTGGTCACCGCGGCGACCAGCGTGTCGAGCATCAGCTGCTGCATCGCTTCGTAGCGGGCGAACGGATCGTCGTCATGCGCCGAGAGGAAGGCGAGGTCCGCCGCGCTGCGATTGGCGTCGACGATCACCGGCGCCGAGAAGCCGCGGTTGATCGACAGCACCGCGCGCTCGGGCAGGTTCTCGAAACGCAGTTCCTGCTCGGTCTTGTCGAGCAGCACCAGCTGTTCGTCGGTCAGCGGCGCGCCGCTCTTCTCGCCGAACAGGCGGATCTTGAGCGGGAGCACCATCGGCTCCTTGACCGGCTGGCCGGGCGTGGGCGGCACGGTCTGGGCGAGCGCGAGGCGGGTGGTGTCGCCGTCCTGCACGATGTTGGCCGAGACGCGCGGCGTGCCCGCCTGGCTGTACCAGCGGCGGAACTGGCCGAGGTCGACGCCGCCGGCTTCCTCCATGCTCGCGACGAAATCCTCGCAGGTCGCAGCCTTGCCGTCGAAGCGATCGAAATAGAGGTCGGTCGCGGCACGGAATTTCCGGGGCCCGAGGATGGTGGCCATCATCCGGATCAGCTCGGCACCCTTGTTGTAGATGGTCGCCGTGTAGAAGTTGGAGATCTCGATATATTCGTCCGGGCGCACCGGGTGGGCGAGCGGGCCGGCATCCTCGGGGAACTGGCTGGCGCGCAAGCTGCGCACGTCCTCGATCCGCTTGACCGCCGCCGAGCCCTGGTCGGCCGAGAAGCTCTGGTCGCGGAAGACGGTGAAGCCTTCCTTCAGGCTCAGCTGGAACCAGTCGCGGCAGGTGACGCGGTTGCCCGACCAGTTGTGGAAATATTCGTGGGCCACCACGGCGGCGATCGCGTCATAGTCCCAGTCGGTTGCGGTATCGGGGTCGGCGAGGATGTAGCGGCTGTTGAAGACGTTCAGCCCCTTGTTCTCCATCGCGCCGAAATTGAAGTCGTCGACCGCGACGATGTTGAACACGTCGAGATCATACTCGCGGCCATAGACGTCCTCGTCCCACTTCATGCTGAGCTTCAGCGCGTGCAGGGCGTGATCGGTCTTGGGCAGGTCGGGCGCGCGGACATAGATGCCCAGCTGCACCTCACGGCCCGACATGGTCGTGAAGCTGCCGGTGTTGGCGACGAGGTCGCCCGCGACCAGCGCGAACAGGTAGCTCGGCTTGGGGAAGGGATCATGCCACTCCGCCCAGTGGCGGCCGCCCTCGGCGGGCCCTTGCGCGATCGGGTCGCCATTGGCGAGCAGCACCGGGAAGCGCGCTTTGTCCGCGGTCATGCGCACCTTGTACTTCGAGAGCACGTCCGGGCGATCGGGGAAGAAGGTGATGCGGCGGAAGCCCTCGGCCTCGCACTGGGTGCAGAGCATGCCCGACGAGGCATAGAGCCCCTGAAGCTGGGTGTTGCGCTCGGGCGCGATCACCACTTCGGTTTCGATCACATGGGCATCGCCGGTGAGCGGGAGCACCAGATCGGGCCCGTCCATTCGCCAGCCCTGCGCATCGGCGCCATCGACCTTGACCGACACGGCTTCCAGCCCGTCGCCGTTCAGCACCAGCGGGCGATCATGCATGCCGTTGCGGGTGACGTGGAGCATCGTGCGAACGCGCGTCTTCGACGGATCGAGATCGAAATCGAGCGCGATGTCAGGGACCAGCCAATCGGGTTGGCGATAATCCTCGCGGCGAATGGCCTCGGGCGTTGCGGCGGCGATACGGGCGTCACTCATAGGCGCTGGATATAGGAGGAGTGGCCCGTCCCGCCACACTATTCTGTCGATTAGCTTTGTGCGGAAAATTGATGGCGGCATTGCCGCGGTGATCGGCGGCGAAAATGCTGCATGTCCATGCTGCGCGGGGAATTGACCGCGGAAACGCCGCTGCTAGGCTTGAAATATTCTTACGATTTTCAGGGAAACCCGATGCTTCGATCGACTGCGCCGCTTGCTCTTTTCCTCGTTGCGGCGTCGCCCGCGCTCGCCCAGACCGCTGCCGAGCGGAACGCGATCATCACCGCGCCGCTGCCGGCCGATCAGGCGGCGCTCAAAAGCCATGTGATGTTCCTCGCCTCCGACGCGCTGAAGGGGCGCGAGGCCGGGACGCCGGAGTTCGAGATCGCGGCCAACTATGTCGCGTCGCAATTCTACGCGGCCGGGCTGAAGCCGGCGGGTGACGATGGCGGCTATCTGCAGAAGGTGCCACTGATCAGCTACAAGCTGGACGGGACGCCGACCATGGTGATCAGCCGCGGCAAGGCGGCGCCGGTCGTGCTCGAGGCGGGCAAGGATTTCATCGTCGGGGCGAACCCGGAAAAGCCCGAATACAGCGTCACTGCGCCCGTGGTGTTCGTCGGCTATGGCATCGAGGGGCTCGGCCGCGATGACTATAAGGGCGTCGATGTCCGCGGCAAGATCGTCGCCTTTTTCGGCGGCGCGCCGTCGAGCTTCCCGGGCGAGGAAGGCGCGCATTTCCAGAACCCTGCCGCCAAGGCGGAGATCGCCAGGAAGCACGGCGCGATCGGCTATATCACGCTCGAGTCGCCGCTGACCGCGAAGACGCGGCCGTTCGCGATGCTGGCCGCCTATGCCGGCCGGGCGCGCGTCACCTGGGGCAATGCCGACGGCACCGGCCATATCGCAGCACCCGGCACGCCCGGGATCGGCTATCTGAGCCTGACCGGGGCCGAAAAGCTGTTCGCCGGCGCGAAGACGCCCTGGGCCAAGATCGCGAAGGCGGCCGAAGTCGATGGTGCGTCGTTCAAGCCGTTCCAGCTTCCCGGCACGGTGACGATCGCCAGCAAGACCGCGCTGACGCCGATGCCCAGCTTCAACGTGATCGGCATGATCGAGGGCAGCGATCCCAAGCTGGCGAGCGAAGTGGTGGTGCTTTCCGCGCATCTCGATCACATCGGCGTCGGCCGCGCCGATGCGAAGGGCGACACGATCAACAACGGTGCGCTCGACGATGCGATTGGCATCGCCTCGCTGATCGAAGAGGCCAAGCGTTTCAAGACGGCGGGCACGCGCCCGCGCCGCTCGGTGCTGTTCCTGGCGGTGACCGCGGAAGAGAAGGGCCTGGTCGGCTCGGATTACTTCGCCAACAATCCGACGGTGAAGGGCACGATCGTCGCCGACGTCAATCTCGACATGCCGATCATCACCTATCCGTTCGAGGATATCGTCGTGTACGGCGCTAATCATTCGACGCTCGGGCCGATCGTCGAGAAGGCGGCGGCCGAGATCGGCGTGAAGATGTCCGACGATCCGCTGCCGGGCGAGAATATCTTCGTGCGCAGCGATCATTACAACTTCGTGCGCAAGGGCGTGCCGTCGGTGTTCCTGTGGCCGGGCGCGGGCGGGCCGGGCCGCGCGGCGATCGACGATTTCATGAAGAACCATTATCACCAGCCGTCGGACCAGATCGACCAGCAGCCGGCAATCAACTGGCAGTCGGGCGTGCGCTTCGTCGACGTCAATTTCCGCATCGCCAATGCAATCGCCAATGGCGACGAACGGCCGGTGTGGAACAAGGGCGATTTCTTCGGCCTCACCTATGACGGCCCGGGTGCGAAGTAATCATCGGATGAAGCGATGGCAGACGCGCGGGCCGCTGATCGCGGCGATGCTGCTCCTCGGCGCCCCGGCCGGGGCGCAGCAGGCCGCGCTGACGCCGGAACAGACGAGCCTGAAGGCGCATGTCCAGTTCCTCGCCGCGGATTCGCTGCGGGGGCGCGAGGCCGGGACGCGCGACTATGACGTCGCGGCTGATTATGTCGCTGCGCGGATGCTGGCGATGGGCCTGAAACCGGGCGGGGCGGATGGCGGCTGGTTCCAGCCCTTTCGGCTGGTCAGCTATCGTCCCGCCGAGCCGGCGAGCTGGACGCTGACGCGCGGCGGCGCGGCGGTGCCGTTCGCGTTCGGCAAGGATTTCATCAATGCGCCGGTGGCCGATCAGGCCGATTTCGCGGCGAGCGGCGAGATCGTGTTTGTCGGCTATGGCATCGTCGACGCGCAGGAGGCGCGCGACGACTACAAGGGGCTCGACGTCGCCGGCAAGATCGTCGCGATCCTCGCCGGAACGCCGACCGGGCTGCCTAGCGACATCGACGCGCATTATGGCGACGACGATCAGAAGGCGCGGCTGGCGGCGGCACATGGCGCGCGGGCGGTGGTGATCCTGGAAAGCGCGGCGCGGCGCAAGGATTACACGTTCGACATGGTCGTGCCGGCCTATGCCTATCCGCGCACGACCTGGGCGCCGATCGAGGGGCCGGCGCATGACCCCGCGGGCGGGGCGCCGGTTATCGGCTATGTCAGCCAGGCAGGGGCGGCCAAGCTGTTTGACGGCGGGGCACTGCGCTGGTCGGCCGTTCAGGCCGCCGAGGCATCGGGCGGGCGGATGCCGCGCGGCGCGCTAGCGGGCACGCTGGCGGTGGCGGGGCGCACCCGATCGTCGGTTCGCGAGACCCGCAACGTCGTCGGCGTGATCGAGGGGAGCGATCCGGCGCTGCGGCACGAATATGTCGTGCTGTCGGCGCATCTCGATCATGTCGGCGTCGGCAGCGCTGTGAAGGGCGACCGGATCTATAACGGGGCAATGGACAATGCGATCGGCGTCGCGATGATCCTCGACGTGGCGCGGAGCATCCGGGAATCGGGCAGGCGACCGCGCCGCTCGCTGCTGATCGTCGCGCTGGGGGCGGAGGAAAAGGGGCTGATCGGCTCCGGCTATTTCGCGGCGCTGCCGACCGTGCCGAAATCGGCGATCGTCGCCGACATCAATCTCGATATGCCGATCCTGACCTATCCGCTGGTCGACCTGGTCGTGCTTGGCGGCGGCCGCTCGACGCTGGGGCCGGCGGTGGCGGCGGCGGCGCGCGGCGAGGGGCTGGCGGTGGTGCCCGATCCGGCGCCGGAGGAAGCGTTCTTCGTCCGATCGGACCATTACAGCTTCGTCCAGGCAGGCATCCCGGCGGTGTCGATCGACACCGGCCCCGGCGGCACCGGCGCGGTTGCGGCCCGCGCCTTTCTGGACGAGCATTACCATGAGCCATCGGACCAGATCGACCTGCCGTTCGACTGGACCTCGGCCGTCAAGTTCAAGCGGGTGGCGCTGGCGACCGCGCTGGCGGTGGCCGATGCGGATGAACGACCGCGCTGGAACAAGGGCGATTTCTTCGGGCAGATGTTCGGCGGGAACGCTGGTCATCCGAGCCGGTAGGCGCCGTGCGGCTGCTCGTCTTCGGTCCCGGCTATAGCGGATCGCGGTTGCTGGCGGCGGTTGCGGCGCGGGGCGGCGAGGCGCGGGGCGTCGGGCGGGCCGGCTTTGCCGACGCGGCGGCGACCGAGCGGGCGATCGGCGAGGCGACGCACATCGTTTCCACCGTGCCGCCCGGTGATGTCGATCCGGTGCTCGACCGGTTCGGGGCGGCGCTGGCGGCGAGCGGGGCGTGGCTCGGCTATCTGTCCTCGACCGGCGTTTACGGCGACACCGCCGGCGGCTGGGTCGACGAGAGCGCGCCGCTGCGGGGCCGGCGGGGGGCGCGGATGGCGGCGGACCAGGCCTGGGCGGCGCTGCCCAAGGCCAGCGTCTTCCGGCTGCCCGGCATCTATGGCCCCGGCCGCTCGGCGCTGGAGCGGATGGCGGCGGGCGCCGTCCGGGTCCATGTGCCCGGCCAGGTGTTCAGCCGGGTGCATGTCGACGACCTGGTCGACGGCGTGATCGCCGGGTTCGACGGACCGCCCGGCATCTACAACCTCGCCGACGACCTGCCGGCGCCGCAGAGCGAGGTGCTGGCCTATGCCGCGGCGCTGCTCGGCGTCGATCCCGGCCCGGTCCTCTCGCCCGACGAGGCGGAACTCAGCCCGGCGTCGCGCGCCTTCTTTGCCGAGAACCGCCGGGTCGCCAATGGCAAGGCGAAGCGGCTGCTCGGCTGGCGGCCGCGCTACGCCGACTATCGGTTGGGCCTGCGCGCCCTGAGCGCCAGCACCAGCCCGACCAGCACCAGCGCCGCACCGGCCCCGGCAAGCGGCGACCAGCGATAATCCTCGTACAGGGTCGACAGCAGCATCGCGACGACCGGGATCAGCACGCTGGTATAGGCGGCCTTGGCGGGGCCGATGGTGCGGATCAGCTGGAAATAGATGCTGAAGGCGAGCGCGGAGCCGATCATGCCGAGATAGACGATCCCGGCGAGATAGGGCCAGCGCGTCTCGATCGTCGGCGCACCCACCGTCGCCCAGGCATAGCCGGCGTCGATCGCGGCGCCGATCAGCATCGCCCAGCCGAGCGTCGTCGCCATCGGATAGAGTTTGGCGGTGCGGGTGGCCTGCATCACATTGGCGACCGAAGCCGAAAGCACGCCGGCGAGCGCAATGCCGATACCGAGCCGCGCCGCATTCGCACCGAGCGGGTTCAGCTGCGCCTCATGGACGAACAGCAGCGCGACGCCGGCGATCGCCACCACCGAGCCGAGCAGCAGCTGGCGCCCCATCTTCTGGCCGAGGAACAGCCGCGCGAGCACCGCATTGGGGACGAGCAGCAGCGCATAGACGATCGCGACGACACCCGAGGTGACATAGCCCTCGGCACGGTAGACAAAGTTGAAGTTGAGGACGAACTGGGCGAGCCCGAGCGCGGCGGCGAAGACGATGCCACGCCCGTCGAGCGACAGCCGCTCGCGCCGCAGCGCCGCCCAGACGAGCATCGTCACCCCGGCGACGAGGAAGCGATAGCTGACCGACCAGCTGGGCGGCACCACCGCGATCTGATCCTTGATGACGAGCCAGGTCGAGCCCCAGATCAGCGTCACCAGCAGGAACGGGAGGAGGACCGTCAGCCGGGTCGAGCGCGGCGGGGGCGGCGCACCGATCACAGCGCGGCGATCGCATCGGCGAGCGGACGGATCGCGTCGGCCTGCTGGTCCCAGCTCGTCACCAGCCGGATCTCGCCTTCCGCCCAGTCGTAGAAATCGAAGCCGAGCGCGCGCAGCCGGGCGGCCTCGTCGGGCGTGGCGCGCAGAAACACCTCGTTCGCCTCGACCGCATGGACCAGCCGGTCGCCGGCCGCATCGGCGAGCAGCCGCGCACCGGCATTGGCGGCGCGGGCATTGGCGAGCCACAGATCGCCCTCCAGCATCGCCAGCAACTGGGCGGCGAGATAGCGGCCCTTGGAAAAGAGCAGGCCGGCGCGCTTGCGGCGATAGAGCGTGACGTCGGCAAGCTCGGGGCGGAAGAAGACCAGCGCCTCGGCGCTCATGCCGCCATTCTTGACGAAGCCGAAGCTGAGCGCATCGACGCCGGCGCGCCAGGTGACATCGCCGGGATGGCAGCCGAGATGGGCGACGGCATTGGCGAAACGTGCGCCGTCCATATGGAGGCCGAGCCCTCGCGTCCGGGCCAGATCGCCGATCGCCGCCACTTCGTCGGGCGTATAGGCCAGGCCATATTCGGTGGCGTTGGTGATCGAGACGGCGTGCGGCTGAACCTGATGCACGTCGCGGCGGATCGGATCGATCACGGCGCGGATCGCATCGGGCGTCAGCTTGGCGCCGGGGCCGGTGGCGGCGAGCAGCTTGGCGCCGTGGGTGTAGAATTCGGGGGCGCCGCCCTCGTCGCAATTGATGTGTGCGTCGCGGTGGCAGACGATGCCGCCATGCGGCGGGCAGAGCGCGGTCAGCGCGAGGCAGTTGGCGGCGGTGCCGGTGGGCACCCACAGCGCCCGCACCGCCGTGCCGAACACATCCGAAAACGCGCCGTCGAGCCGCCGCGACCAGGCATCGCCGTCATAGGCGGTGTCGAGCGTGTTGGCATCGGCCAGTGCCTGAAGCACGGGCGGGCAGACGGCGGCGGCATTGTCCGAGAAGAAGCGCATGGGCGGGAGCCTTGGGGGTTCCTTTTGCGGGGGTCAATCGGCTCGTCTCGCGGAGGTTTTTTATTCGCGCAGAGGCGCAGAGGACGCAGAGCGCGTGTCGCTGCCTGATATCGGCATAGCCGCCTCCATCGCCTTTATACGCCCTGCGGGCGCGGTGAGAGACTTGCCCGCTGCGATCGAACCCATGTTTTCTCCCCCATCGCTCAAGGTGCGCGGCGGAGCGGCTGGGCTTCGCAGAGGATCAGCGCGAACCAGTCATTGGGATCGGTCCATTCGGCGATCGGCGTCCAGCCGCCTGCGCGAAGCAGCTGGCGGGCGCCGTGCGGCGCATATTTGTGGCTGTTTTCGGTGTGGATCGTCTCGCCCGCAGCCATCGAGAAGGGCTGGCCGTCGACCGTGAAATCGACGTCGCGCTGCGCCTCGAGGTGCATTTCGATGCGGGCAAAGCCGTCGTTCCAGACCGCGCGGTGGCGGAACGCATCGACCGGGATCGTGCCGCGCAGCTCGCGATTGATCCGTTCGAGCAGGTTGAGGTTGAACGCGGCGGTGACGCCCTGGGAATCGTCATAGGCGGGGACCAGCACATCGGGTGACTTGACCCGATCCATGCCGATCAGCAGCCGCGCGCCTTCGCCCAGCCATTCGCGCATCGCCCGCAGCAGATCGACCGCGTGCCAGGCATTCATGTTGCCGATCGTCGAGCCGGGGAAGAAGCCGAGCTTCGGCATCTTCGCCACCTGATCGGGCAGCGGCACCGGCCGCAGGAAATCGGCCTCGACCGGATGGACCGGCAGGCCGGGGAATGCCTGTGACAGCTGGCGCGCGGAATGGCGGAGAAACTCGCCCGAAATGTCGATCGGCACATAGGCGACCGGATCGATCGCGCGCAGCAGCAGCGGCGTCTTGGTCGACGAGCCCGAACCGAATTCGACGACGGCGGCGTTCGGCGCGGCGAGATCGCCCAGCGCTCCGCCGATCGATTCGAGCAGCGCGGTTTCGGTGCGGGTGGGATAATATTCGGGGAGATCGGTGATCGCTTCGAACAGTTCCGAGCCGCGCCGATCATAGAACCAGCGCGCCGGAATCGCGCGCGGACGCAGCGCCAGGCCAGACAGCACATCGGCGCGGAAATGGGGATCGGCCAGTCGCACCTGACCGTCTTCGAATTCCTGCTTCAACATGCTCAGAGATCCTTCGCCAGACGGATGCCGGTGAACTGCCAGCGCTGATGGGGATAGAAGAAGTTGCGATAGCTGGCACGGAGATGGCCGCGCGGCGTGGCGCAGCTGCCGCCGCGCAGCACGAACTGGCCGCTCATGAACTTGCCGTTATATTCGCCGATCGCGCCTTCGGCGGCGCGGAAGCCGGGATAGGGACGATAGGCGCTGCCGGTCCATTCCCAGACATCGCCGAACCACGCCGGCCCGCCGGCGGACGGGCGCGGCTCGACCGCGCCGGCGGCATCGAGCTGGTTGCCGCCGAGCGGATCGGCGCCGGCCGCCGCCGCCTCCCATTCGAATTCGGTGGGCAGGCGCGCCCCGGCCCAGGCGGCATAGGCATCGGCCTCATAGAGGCTGACATGGGTGACGGGCGCCGCCGGATCGATCGGGCGGCGGCCATCGAGCCCGAAGCGCGTCCATACGCCATCCAGTTTCCGCCAGTAGAGCGGCGCATCGATCGCGTTGGCCTGAACCCAGGCCCAGCCATCGGAGAGCCAGTGGCGCGGATCGGCATAGCCGCCATCGGCGATGAACGCCGCCCATTCGCCATTGGTGATCGTGCGATCGGCAATCGCGTGCGGGGCGAGCAGCGCATCGTGGCGCGGCCCTTCGCAATCGAAGGCGAAAGGTTCCGAAAGTTCCGGGAAAACGACATCACCGCCGGTTCCCACCCGAACGATGCCGCTGCGCCCCTCGATCCAGTTCAGCGGGCCGGGCATCGCCACCGGCACCTTGGCCGCGCCCGGCCAGACCGCCGGTTCGAGCGGGTTGACCGAGAAATGATGAAGGATGTCGGTGAGCAGCAGTTCCTGATGCTGCTGTTCGTGCTGGCAGCCCAGTTCGACCAGCGCCAGCACGGCGGGCGAAAGCGCGGGGAGCGCATCGATCAGCGCGGCATCGACGGCGCGGCGATAGGCGAGCACTTCATCGAGGCTGGGGCGCGACAGCATGCCGCGCCGGGGGCGGGCATGGCGTTGCCCCTCCGCCTCGTAATAGCTGTTGAACAGGAACGGGAAGCGTTCGTCGATCAGCGCATAACCGGGCACATGATCGCGCAGGATGAAGGTTTCGAAGAACCAGCTGGTATGCGCGAGATGCCATTTGGCGGGCGAGGCGTCGTCCATCGACTGGATCGTCGCATCGGCATCGGAAAGCGTGCCGACCAGCGCGACGCTGAGATCGCGGACGTGGAGGAACTGACGAGCCAGCGCCGGCGGCGTGCGATCCAAGGCTGGCTGTGTTCGCATTATGTTCTCCTAGTCGATGGTCTCCCGAAAGTCAACCATCGCCTCGGGCGCGTGACGCCGTTCAGCTGCCGCGAGACCCCCCGGGCACCCATAGAACGTCGCTTTCCCCATTTTGGTTCATCACGCGCGCGGCGACGAACAGAAAGTCGGACAGGCGGTTGAGATAGATCAGCGCGGGCGTGCTGAGCTGGCCCTGATCGTTGGCGGCGACGGCGGCGCGTTCGGCGCGACGCGTGATCGCGCGGGCGAGGTGCAGCGCGGCGGCGGTGGGCGATCCGCCGGGGAGCACGAAGCTCTTGAGCGGCGACAGCAGCGCGTTGCAATCGTCGATCGCGGATTCGATCCAGTCGATCTGCGCCGGCTGGATGCGCAGCGCGCCTTCGCGATCGCCGGGGGTGGCGAGATCGGCGCCGAGATCGAACAGATCGTTCTGGATGCGCGCGAGCCTGGCGGCGAGCGAAGAATCGGCGTCGAGCAATGCGCGGGCAACGCCGATCGCGCTGTTTGCCTCGTCGACATCGCCGATCGCTTCGAGCCGGGCGGATGCCTTGGAGACGCGCGAGCCGTCCGCCAGACCAGTGGTGCCGGCATCGCCGGTGCGGGTGTAGATCTTGTTGAGCCTTACCATGCCCGGAGGCTTACGGCCGAAAAGCGGCCCGGGCTAGGGGCAGCGGATCGAATGCTCAGCCCTTGGCCGAGGCGACCATCAGGATCAGCGCGCCGATGCCGATCGCGATCGCCTGAAACAGGATTCGCTTCTGCATCATCTTGTTCGAGCGGATCGCGCGTTCGCTGGGACCGTCGCCTTCCAGATCCTGCGTCGTCGTGCCGGCCATGTTGACCAGCCCCTTGATGAGGAAAAACAGGGTCGCGAGCATCGCAGCCAGGAAGAGGATCGCGAGAAACAGCATCGGTGCAGCCTACGCTTCTATTTGGCCAAAGCCAACCGGTAGCTTGCCGGCGCGCAACTGATCAGCGAGCGCGGTGCCGTCGACGCCCGAATTTCGCAAGCTTTCCAGGCTGGGGGCGCCGTGGCGCTTGGCGAGGCGGGTGCCGTCGGGGCCGGCGAGCAGCGCATGGTGGCGATAGACCGGCGTAGGCAGGCCGAGCAGCGCCTGGAGCAGCCGGTGGACATGCGTGGCGGCGAATAGGTCCACGCCGCGCACGACATGGCTGATGCCCTGTGCGGCATCGTCGACGGTGACGGCGAGGTGATAGCTGGCGGGCGCATCCTTGCGCGCGAGGATGACGTCGCCATGCGCGAGCGGATCGGCGGCGATGGTGCCGGCACGTTCGTCCTGCCAGTCGAGCGGGCCGGCGAGCGCGACGGCGGCGGCCATGTTCAGGCGCCAGCTGTGCGGCTGTGACAGGTCGGGCGCGGTGCGGTTGCGGCAGGTGCCCGGATAGACGGCGCCGTCGGGGCCGTGCGGCGCCGACAGGCTGGCGGCGATGTCGGCGCGGGTGCAGGTGCACGGATAGAGCAGGCCTAGGCCGCGCAGCCGATCGAGCGCGGCCTGATAAAGCGGCAGGCGCTGCGACTGGAACAGCGGCGGGCCATCCCAGGCCAGACCGAGCCATTCGAGATCGGCGAGGATCGCATCGACATGCTCGGGGCGCGAGCGGGTGCCGTCGATATCCTCGATCCGCAGGCTGAAGCGGCCGCCGCGCCCGCGGGCGACATCATGCGCCTGCAACGCCGAAAAGGCGTGGCCGAGATGGAGGCGGCCGCTGGGGCTGGGGGCGAAACGGGTGTGGATAATCATGCTGGCAGGCCTTGACCGTGAGTCGCGGCATATGCTGTCATGCCTACGTCACGCTTCTGCGCAAGAGGCGGGGCACCGAAATCGAGGGTGAGGGTCCGAATGTACCATCCCGATCTGATCCGCCATCCGGACGGGTGCCCGGCACTGGTGTTGAATGCCGATTATACGCCGCTCAGCTATTATCCGCTCAGCGTGTGGCCCTGGCAGACCGCGATCAAGGCGATCTTCCTCGACCGGGTCGACGTCGTCTCTTATTATGAAAGAGAGGTGCGAAGTCCCAGCGCGAGGCTGAAGCTGCCTTCGGTCATCGCGCTCAAACAATATGTGAAGCCTTCGCAATTCCCCGCCTTTACCCGGTTCAATCTGTTCCTTCGCGACAAGTTCGCCTGCCAATATTGCGGCTCCAACCGGGACCTCACCTTCGATCACGTCATTCCCCGCGCCCAGGGCGGGCGCACCACCTGGGAAAATGTCGCCACCGCCTGCGCCCCCTGCAACCTGCGAAAGGGCGGGCGGACGCCCAAGGAAGCGGGCATGCCGCTCCACATCCAGCCGATCCGGCCGACCAGCTGGCACCTGCAGGAACATGGCCGGCGCTTTCCACCGCATTATCTGCACGAGACCTGGCACGACTGGCTCTATTGGGACGTCGAGCTCGAGGCCTGAGCCGGGACCGGGCGCGCGAACGATATTCGCGGCGAGGACCTGGTGTGTTATTGTGATAACACGGATACTGCGCTAGAAGCCTTCGCCTATGGCGCGTGAGCCCGGTTCCTTCGAAAGTCGTTTCCCGTTGCGGCGTGAGGCCGACGACGCGCCCCCCGCTGCCGAGGCGCGCTGGCGGCCCGATCGGGCGCGCGAGCGGCAGGAGCCGGTCTGGCGGCCGGGCATGGCCGACAACGCCGAGCCCGCGCCGCGCCGCGCGCGCGGCTGGGGGTTCGGCCCGCCGGCGCCGCCACCCGATGACCGCGCGCCCGACGGGTTCGAGCCCGGGGCCGGCGCGATCGGGGTGCGGCGGGTGCGCTGGGGCCGCTGGATCGTCCGCGGGCTGGCGGTGCTGATCCTGCTGTTCATCGCGACGATCGCCTGGCTGGCGATCACCGCGCCGCTTTCCAAATCGCTGCAGCCGCCGGCGCCGCCGTCGATCACGCTGCTCGCCGCCGACGGCACCCCGATCGCGCGGCGCGGCGCCGAGATCGGCGCGCCCGTCGACGTGACCAAGCTGCCCGATCATGTCGCGCAGGCGTTCATGGCGATCGAGGACCGGCGCTTCTACAGCCATTGGGGCGTCGATCCGCGCGGCATCGCGCGCGCCTTCTTCCACAACCTGACCTCCGATGGCGGTTCGCAGGGCGGCAGCACGATCACCCAGCAGCTCGCCAAGAACGCTTTTCTCGATTCGCGGCGCACCTTTGGCCGCAAGGGGCAGGAGGTGCTGATCGCGTTCTGGCTGGAGGCCTGGCTGACCAAGGACGAGATCCTGTCGCGCTATCTGTCGAACGTCTATTTCGGCGACAATGTGTACGGCCTGCGTGCTGCGGCCGAGCATTATTTCTCGACGCGGCCCGAGCGGCTGACGCTGAGCCAGGCGACGCTGCTCGCCGGGCTGGTGAAGGCGCCGAGCCGGCTGGCGCCGACCGGCAATCTGAGCGGCGCGCGCGAGCGGCAGAAGCTGGTGATCGGCGCAATGGTGGAGGCCGGGTTCCTGACCGAGGCCGAGGCGAAGCGCATCCGCCCGGCGGTGCTGCGCGTCAGCAGCAGCGACGATCTGCCCAACGGCACCTATTTCGCCGACTGGGTGCTGCCGCAGGCGCGCGACCGCGCCGGCGGCGTGGCCACCGAGCAGACCGTGACGACGACGCTCGATTCGGACCTGCAGCGCGCCGCCGAGCGCGTGGTGAAGGCGTCCGGGCTGGGCAAGGCGCAGGTGGCGCTTGTGGCGATGCGGCCCGACGGCCGGGTGGTCGCGATGGTCGGCGGGCGCAACTATGCCAAGAGCCCGTTCAACCGCGCGACCCAGGCCCGGCGCCAGACCGGATCGGCGTTCAAGCTGTTCGTCTACCTCGCCGCGCTGCGATCGGGCATGTCGCCCGACACGATGGTGGACGACGAGCCGGTGACGATCGGCGAATGGAAGCCGACCAACAGCGACGGCCGCTATGCCGGCCGCATCACGCTGCGCCAGGCGCTGGCCAAATCGAGCAATGTCGTCGCGGCGCGGCTGATCCAGCAGCTCGGCGTCGGCCGGGTGACGCAGGCGGCGCGCGACCTGGGCATCTCCACCCCGATCGGCGACGACGCCTCGATCGCGCTCGGCACCTCGACCGGATCGCTGCTCGAACTGACCGCCGCCTATGCCGCCGTCGCGAACGGCAGCTATCCGGTGCGGCCGCGCGGGCTGGACGAGGACGAGTCGGCCGATGACTGGCTCGCCCGCCGGCTGGGCGGCGCGCGCAGCTTCGACAGCCAGACGCTCGACGACCTGCGATCGATGCTGGCGACCGTCGTCGAATCGGGCACCGGCCGCGCCGCTGCGCTGCCGATCCCGGCCTATGGCAAGACCGGCACGACGCAGGACAATCGCGACGCGCTGTTCATCGGCTATGCCGGCGACCTGGTGGTGGGCGTGTGGATCGGCAATGACGACAACAGCCCGGTGCCGGGTGCCGCGGGCGGCGGGCTGCCGGCGCATATCTGGCGCGACTTCATGGTTCGCGCGCTCAACCTGACGCTGCCGCCCGAGCCCGAGGCGATCGACGAAAGCGACAATGGCATCGAGCTGGGCGACCCGCTGGCCAATGCGGGAATCGGGATCGACGAGGACGCCCTGCAACTCGATCTGGACGGGGTTCGCCAGCTGGTGCCCGAGGGCGAGGTGCGCGACGCGATCCCGCGCAACGTCCGCATTCCGATACAGGCGCCCGATGCCGACCGGCGAAGGCGCGACCCGCAGACCGCGCCGGACGGGGAGAATTAAGCGCGCCCGCGCTCAGCGGCGAAGCGCGGCGCGCCAGATCGTGAGCCATTCGATCGAGCCGCGGCATTCGCCCATGCTACGGACATGGATCGCGCGGAAGCGGGTGCCGTCCCACGCATAGTCGGCCGCCGTGCCGCAATCGCCGATGCCGCGGCCGAGCGCATAGGTTCGCAACAGGCCGCGTTCGGCGTCCCAGCGCGCATTGACGAGCAGCGCAGGGCCGCCATCGGGATTGCGATCGCCGAAATCGAGCTGCGCGCGCACCGGCTTGCCGCCGCGCAGCACATAGGGCGCGGTGAGCGCGTTGTAGGCGCCCGAACCGCACGGGATCAGCACCAGCGTCGCCCCGCCGCCGAGCGCCGCCGTCTCGGGTGCGGGCTGGGGGCGATCGGCATCATATTCGACGCCGCAGCCGGTGGCGCGGTTGATCCGATCAAGCGCGGCGCGCGGCAGCGGCGACGGCTTGCCGCCGGGCGTGATGCCGCGCACGAGGGGGAGCGGGGCAGGGGCGGGCACGGCGGCGGCGGGCTTTGGCCCGCGCGCGACGAGCGCGGTGACGCCGCCAGCGCGGCCCTGCTCGGCGTCGATGAAGCGCAGCGCCGCCGACGAGCCGGTGAGCGAGACGCCGGCGCCCCGATTGCCGAAGGTCGCGCGTGCGCCGTTCGCCAGCGCGCGGGCAATCCGAAGCGCGTCGGCGCCCGCAAAGCGGACCTCGCCCTGTTCCCCGCGCCCGCTGGCGAGGCGGGTGTCGTCGATCGCCAGGTCACCGGCCTCGGACCCGTCCGAATGCGTCGCCACGATGACGACGACCTGCCCGGCGGGGCCGGGATCGCGTTCGACGGTCAGCGCCAGCGCATTGCCGTCCATATCGCCTTCGGGCTGGAGCGAGGTCATCGCGCACCGGCGGACATTGTCGCAGGCGACCGCCCAGTCGCCGAAACTCGCCATCGGGCCGGGCGTGGTCTGGGCGAGCGCGGCGGGCAGCAGGAGCAGCATCATGCGAGGGGTGCTAGCCGAGCCCCGCCGGGTTGACTAGGACAGCGGCAACAGCGTTTCAGGAGATGGACATGAAGACGGTTGGCGTGATCGGTGCGGGCCAGATGGGGGCGGGGATCGCCCAGGTGTCGGCGCAGGCAGGCTATCAGGTGCTGCTTTCCGACGTCGATCAGGCGCGGGCCGAAGCGGGCAAGGCCGGCATCGGCAAGCAGCTGGCGCGTGCGGTGGAGAAGGAAAAGATCACCGCCACCGATGCCGAGGCGGCGCTGGCGCGGATCACGCCCGTGGGCGAGCTGGCGGCGATGGCGCCGTGCGACCTGGTGATCGAGGCGGCGACCGAGCGCGAGGCGATCAAGCGCCAGATCTTCGAGACGGTGGGCAAGGCGCTGGGCGACGAGGCGATCCTGGCGAGCAACACATCGTCGATCCCGATCACGCGGCTGGCCCAGGCGGCGCCCGATGCGGGCCGCTTCATGGGGGTGCATTTCTTCAACCCCGTGCCGGTGATGGGGCTGATCGAGCTGATCCGCGGGCTGGCGACCAGCGACGCGACGGTGGCGGCGGTCGAGGCGTTCGGCCAGTCGCTCGGCAAGCGCATCGTCCATGCCAATGATGCACCCGGCTTCATCGTCAATCGCGTGCTGATGCCGATGCTCAACGAGGCGTGCTTCGCGCTGGGCGAAGGCGTGGCGACGATTCCCGATATCGACGCGGCGTGCCAGCTGGGGCTCAACCACCCGATGGGGCCGTTTACGCTGGCCGATTTCATCGGGCTCGATACCTGCCTGGAGATCACCCGCGTGCTGTTCGAAGGCACGGGCGATCCCAAGTTCCGGCCAGCGCCGCTGCTGGTCAAATATGTCGAGGCCGGCTGGTATGGCCGCAAGACCAAGCGCGGCTTTTACGATTATAGCGGCACGGAGCCGGTGCCGACGCGCTGAGCGGGGCGGCGTGGAGGCGACGTGTTTCCACCCCGGTTTGCGTTTACCTGCGGCGGCGATCGCATTTGCCGAGATGTCGGGGAAAGAACCGACTCTCCAGTGCCAATGGATCCCCGCCTTCGCGGGGATGACGGCGTTTCCGGCCGTCCTGCGCGATTCCGATCGCGACGCCCCGATCAGGGGCGGTGGCGGCGGACGTAATCGAGGATGTCCTGCGGCGAGCTGAACAGCGCGTCGGGCGCCATCGAGCGCAGCAGATCCTCCGCCGCATAGCCCCAGAGCACCGAGCCGGCGCGGATGCCGACTTCGCGCGCGGCATCGACATCGCGGGTCTCGTCGCCGATCGCCAGCGTGGCGTGCGGCGCGACCCCCATCTTGCGCAGCACGCGGCGAAACTTGGGCGCCTTGCCGAACAGCGACGAGCCGCAGGCGAAGAAATCGATCCGCGCCGCATGCTGCGGCCCGAGGATGCGGCGGGCATTGGCCTCCGAATTCGAAGTCACCAGCGCGAGCTTGACGCCGGTGGCGGCGAGCCGTTCGAGCAGATCGGGGGTGCCGGGGAAGAGCTCGATCCGGTGCGCCTCGCGGCTGACGAGGCGGCGGACATGGCGCGCGATCATCGGCATCTTCCACCGCGAGATGCCGAGAAACTCGATCACCTCGCGCGACGATTTGCGCCGCAGCATCTCGACCTCATGGCTTTCGACGCGGCGGAAGCGGAAGCGTTCGGCAAGCTGGTTGGCGACCGAGACGAACCAGTCGCCGCTATCCGACAGCGTGCCGTCGAAATCGAAGATGACGAGATCGAGCGGCGCGCCGCTTGTGCCCGGCTCAGCCATGCGGCGCCCGCGTGCCGTGCAGCCGGCAGGTCGCGCCGTCGCCCAGCTCGATCTGCACGGTGCTGTGATCGATGCCGAAATCATGCGCCAGCCGGTGCTGGAGATCGACGAGGAATTCGTCGCCGGGATGGCCATCCGGCATCACGAGATGCGCGGTGAGCGCAGATTCGGTGGTGCTCATCGGCCAGACATGGAGATCGTGGACGCGCGCGACGCCGGGCAGCGCGGCGAGCGTCGCTTCCACCCGCGTCGGATCGATCCCCGCGGGCACCGCCTGAAGCACCATCCCCAGCGATTCGCGCAGCAGGCCCCAGGTGCTCCACAGCACCACGGCGACGACGACGAGGCTGATCACCGGATCGATCCAGCGCGCGCCGGTCCACCAGATCAGCGCCCCGGCGACGACGACCGCGGCCGACACGGCGGCATCGGCGGCCATGTGGAGATAGGCGCCACGGATGTTGAGATCGCCCTCGCGGCCGCGTGCGAACAGCAGCGCGGTGCCGAGATTGACGACGATGCCGGCGGCGGCGACGAGCATCACCGGCACGGCGGCGACATCGGGCGGATCGGCAAGGCGCTGAACCGCCTCCAGCGTGATCGCGCCGACCGCAACGAGCAGCAGCAGCGCATTGGCGAGCGCGGCGAGGATCGACGATGCGCCGAGGCCATAGGTGAAGCGCGGCGTGGCGGGGCGCTTGCCGAGTTCGGCGCCGACCCAGGCGATCAGCAGCCCGAGCACGTCCGACAGATTGTGCCCGGCATCGGCGAGCAGCGCCATCGACTGGACCCAGATGCCGACGCCGCCTTCGATCAGCACGAAGCCGATGTTGAGCGCGGTGCCGATCGCGAAGGCGCGGCCGAAATCGGCGGGCGCATGGGAATGCCCGTGACCATGCCCATGCCCATGCCCGTGGCCATGATGGTGGCCGTGGGCGTGAGCGCGATCGGAAGCGTGGTGTACGGACATCCCGCCGTTCCTAGCGGTGGATCGTCATGAGATGCTAGTACCCCGGCGGATCAACGCCGGTTTCCCCGGCGCTTGCGATCGATCGGGGCGAAGGCGGGCGGCCGGATCGTGACGAGTTCGGTGCGGACGAGCACGCCGTCACGATCCTTGTCGAAGCGGGCGAACACCTGCTCGAAGCGATCGTGGAATTCGTCCCAGCTGATCCGGTTGTCACCGTCGCGATCGATTTCGAACGGGCTGGGCAGCGTGTTGCGATCGCCCATCCAGCGTTCGGACCAGTCCGAATAGGCTATATAGCCGATCGCGCCGCTGTGCGCGCTATCGGCGCTGTCGAAGCTGCGGCGCAGGCCGGCCTCGAACTCGGCGCGGGTGACGCGCGCATCGCCATCGCTATCCAACCCGGCGATCATCAGCGCCACCGGCTCGGCGATGACGGTGGCGGGCGGCTGGGCATCGGTGCTGATGTCGATCGGATTGTCGCCGCCGCCGGGCGGCGTCGGAATGCGCGTGCGATCCTGCGCCAGCGCCGGCGTCGCGAGAAGGGGGGCGAGCAACAGGGCGGGCAGCAGCAACGACAGGCGCATCGGATCCCTTTCAGCCGGCGGGCAGCAACAGGCTGGAATCGCCATAGCTGTAGAAACGATAGCCGGTTTCGATCGCATGGGCATAGGCCGCCTGCATGCGATCGAGCCCCATCAGCGCGGACACGAGCATGAACAGGGTCGAGCGCGGCAGATGGAAGTTGGTGACGAGGCCGTCGACGCCCTTGAAGCGATAGCCGGGCGTGATGAAGATCGCGGTGTCGCCCTCGAAGGGCTGGATCACGCGATTGTCGTCGGCGGCGCTTTCGAGCAGGCGCAGGCTGGTGGTGCCGACCGCGATGATGCGTTTCCCGGCGGCGCGCACGGCGTTGAGGCGATCCGCCACCTCGGGGGTGATGCGGCCCCATTCGGCGTGCATCTGGTGATCGGCGGTGTCCTCGGCCTTGACCGGCAGGAAGGTGCCGGCGCCGACGTGGAGCGTGAGCGTGGTGTGGCCGATCCCGGCCGCTTCCAGCGAGGCCATCAGCGCGGGCGTGAAGTGCAGCGCGGCGGTGGGCGCGGCGACGGCGCCGGGCTCGGCGGCGAACATCGTCTGGTAATCGTCGGCGTCGCGTTCGTCGGTCGGCCGCTTCGAGGCGATATAGGGCGGCAGCGGCATCCGGCCGCAGCGTTCGAGCAGCAGCTCGACCGGCTCGTCGCCCTGGAAATCGAGCGCGAAGCTGCCATCCTCGGCGCGGTCCGAGGCGATGGCGACTGCATCGGGCCCGAAGTCGATCGCGTCGCCGTCGCGCAGCCGCTTGGCGTTGCGGATGAAGGCGCGCCAGCGGCGCGGCCCTTCGCGCTTGTGGAGTGTCGCGCCGATTCGCGCCTCGCCGCGCGTGCCCTCCAGCTGGGCGGGGATCACGCGCGTGTCGTTGAACACCAGGCAGTCGCCGGGGCGGAGCTGCGCGGCGAGATCGCGAACGATCGCGTCGTGGGTCTCGGCACCGTCGAGCACCAGCAGGCGGGCGGAGTCGCGCGGGGCCGCAGGGCGCAGCGCGATCCGATCGTTCGGCAGTTCGAAATCGAAAAGATCGACGTTCACGGGCGCCTGCGCAGCGTCACTTCTTCGGCGGGGCGGGGACGACCGGGATCAGCGACGGGCCGGCGGGCACCTGCGGCGCGGCGGCGAGCGGCGCATAGGGCGGCGGATTGTCTGATTCGATATAGGCGTGGATGATGACGGTGGGGTTCTGCGGCGGCTCGCCCCGCTCGATCCTGTCGACCCACTGCATGCCCGAGACGACGCGGCCGAACACGGTATAATCATTGTCGAACGCCAGCTTGGGCTGGAGCATGATGAAGAACTGGCTGTTCGCGCTGTTCTCCGCCTCGGTCTTCTGCTCGGGCGTCGCATTGTCCGGCGCGCCGCGGCGGGCGGCGGAGACGGTGCCGCGGACATGCGGCAGCGAGCTGAACTCGGCGGGGACGTTGGGCAGATCCGAATCGCCGGTGCCGTCGCCCTTGGGATCGCCGCCCTGGGCGATGTTGTAGGGATCGTCGATCACCCGGTGGAAGGTGAGGCCGTCATAGAAATGCTGGCGGGTGAGCGTCTTGATCCGCTCGACCATCTTCGGCGCGACATCGGGGCGCAGGCGGATGAGCACGCGGCCGCCCGAACTGAGATCGAGCACCCAGGTGTTCGCCGGATCGGCGCCGACGACCACCGGCGGGCGCAGCGACGCGAGGGCGGCAACGCCCTTGAGCGGCTCGGGCTCGGCTTTCGGGGGGGCACCGCCGCCGGCCTGTGCCAGCGCGGGCACGGAGAACAGCGTGGCGGCCATGAAGGCCAGCGCAGCAACGAAACGCATCAACTTCCCCAACTCGATCCCGGTGAAGCCGGGGCTTTAGACCAATCGGCAGGCGCCGCAAAGCCCGGCGCGGGCAGGGCGATCAGCCGGTGCCCTTGCGGCCAAGCTCATAGACGCGGCGGGTGACGTCGCCCTCGACCGCCGGCGTCACGAATTTGTGGATCGCGCCGCCATAGAGCGCGATTTCCTTGACCAGCCGGCTGGCGATCGGCTGGAGCGAGACATCGGCCATCAGGAAGACCGTTTCGATCCGGTCGTTGATCTGCTGGTTCATGCCCGCCATCTGATACTCATATTCGAAATCGGCGACCGCGCGCAGGCCGCGGATGATGACCGAGGCGCGCTCGCGCTCGGCAAAGTCCATTAGCAGCGAATCGAAGCTTACGACCTGGATCTCGCCGGCGATGTCCGCGACCTCGCGCCGGACCATCGCCAGCCGCTCCTCGATCGAGAACATCGGCGATTTGGACGGATTGGTGGTGACGCCGATCACCAGCCGGTCGACGAGCTTCGCGCCGCGCCGGATGATGTCCATATGACCCCGGGTGATCGGATCGAACGTGCCCGGGTAAACGCCGATACGCGCGTGCATGCGGCTTTCTCCTTTGCGAGTCGGAAATCAGCGATCACGTTCGAGGGTGAAGCGCGCAATGTCGCGCAGGAGATCGGCCTCGCTGCCATAGGCGTGGAGGTGCGACACCGCCTGATCGACCAGCATCCGCGCCTGTTCGCGCGCGCGATCGATGCCGAGCAGCGAGAGGAAGGTCTCCTTGCCCGCCGCGCCGTCCTTGTGCAGCTTCTTGCCGACCAACGCCTCGTCGCCCTCGGCATCGAGGATGTCGTCGGCGATCTGGAAGGCGAGGCCGACATCGCGGGCATAGCCGCGGAGCCCCGTGCGCCCCTCCGGCGCGACGCGGCCGAGGATCGCGCCGCATTCGACCGCGCAGGAAATCAGCGCGCCGGTTTTCATCGCCTGAAGCCGGGTGACGGTGGCGAGATCGAAGCTCGACTTCTCGGCCTCCAGGTCCATCATCTGCCCGCCGGCCATGCCCGACGGGCCGGACGCGCGCGCGAGTTCGGCGGCAAGCTCGATGCGGACATAGGGATCGGGATGCGTCGCATCGTGCGTCAGCAGTTCGAAGGCGAGCGCGTGGAGGCAATCGCCGGCCAGGATCGCGGTCGCTTCGTCGAACGCCTTGTGCACCGTCGGCTTGCCGCGGCGAAGATCGTCATTGTCCATCGCCGGCAGATCGTCGTGGATCAGCGAATAGACATGGATGCACTCGATCGCGGTGCCGGTGCGGATCGCGCAGGTGCGATCGACGCCGAACAATTGCGCGGTAGCATAGACGAGCAGCGGCCGCAGCCGCTTGCCGCCGCCGATCGCGGCGTGGCGCATCGCCCGGTAAAGCTCGCGGCGGGGATCGTCGGGCACCTCGAGCAGCCGATCGAACTGATCGTCGACCAGGCCCGCGACCTGGCGGAGCGCCGATTGCAGCGCGAGCGACGCGTGCGTCACGCTCGCCACGCCTCAGCCGGCCGCGAAGGGCGTGGTGCCGGCGGCGCGGCCGTCGGCATCGCTGCGGATCGCCTCGATCCGGGCCTGCGCCGCATCGAGCCGGGCAGCGCATTGCCGCCGCAGCCGATCGCCGCGTTCGTAAAGATCGATCGCCTCCTGAAGCGCGGCGTCGCCGCTTTCGAGCCGGCCGACGATTCGTTCGAGTTCCTTGAGCGCCTCTTCGAAGGAAAGGTCGCTGATGTCCGCTTGATCCGCCATGACGCTGCTATGCGGCACGGGGCGGGGCGATGGCAACCGGCTTGGATGCGATTCGTGGCCGATCGGCTGCGTTGCCGCCGCAATCGTTCCGGGCGCAAAAAGAGCCGCGTGCCCGGCCGCCACTGCATCGCAATCCCGATTGCCACGTTGGGCATGCAAAAGGAGAAGAATCGCGATGTTCGAGATCATCAATCCCGCCACCGGCGAGACCGTCGACCGGATCGCCGAGATGGACGATGCCGGCGTGGAAGCGGCGCTGGCGAATGCCCATGCCACCTATCGCGAATGGCGCGACACGCCGATCCAGGCGAGGACCGACCTGCTGAGCGCGATCGCCGACAAATGGGCCGCGAACAAGCAGGTGCTGGCCGAACTGGCGGTGCGCGAAATGGGCAAGCCGATCAGCGGCGCGCTGGCCGAAGTCGAGAAGTGCATCGCCGGCTTTCGCCATTATGCCGAGCACGGCCCGGCCTATCTGAAGACCGAGCGGGTGACGACGCCGGCGGGCCATGCCGAGGCGCGATGGCTGCCGATGGGGCCGGTGCTGGCGGTGATGCCGTGGAACTTCCCCTATTGGCAGGCGGTGCGCTTTCTGGCGCCGACGATTTTGGCGGGCAATGTCGGGCTGCTCAAACATGCGTCGAGCGTGCAGGGCTGCGCGGCGGCGATGGAACGGATGATGCGCGAGGCGGGCGCGCCCGAGGGGTTGTTCCAGAACCTGCCGATCAAATCGGACAAGGTGGCGGGCATCATCGCCGATCGCCGCGTGGTGGCGGTGACGCTGACCGGCAGCGAAGGCGCCGGCGCCAAGGTGGCGCAGGCGGCCGGGCGTGCGCTGAAGAAGGTGGTGCTCGAACTCGGCGGATCGGACCCGTTCATCGTGATGCCGTCCGCCGATATCGATGCGGCGGCGAGGACGGCGGTGACGGCGCGCGTGCAGAATGCCGGCCAGAGCTGCATCTGCGCCAAGCGGATGATCGTCCATGCCGATGTCTATGACGCATTCCTCGACAGGTTCGTCGCGGGCATGAAGGCGGTGAAGATCGGCGATCCGATGGACGGCGATACGCAGATGGGGCCGCTGTCGAGCGTGCAGCAGCGCGATACCGTGCTGAAACAGGTCGAGCGGGCGACCGCATCGGGCGCAAGGCTGCTGGCCGGCGCGGAGAAGATCGATCGGCCGGGCGCGTGGATGACCGCGGGCGTGCTCGTCGACCTCGATCCCGAATCGGATGTCGCCAAGGAGGAAGTGTTCGGGCCGGTGGCGGCGGTCTACAAGGTCGCCGATATCGACGAGGCGATCGCGCTGGCCAACGATACGCCCTATGGGCTCGGTTCGTCGGTGTGGACGCAGGATGCGGATGAAGTCGAGCGCTTCGCCCGCGACATCGAATCGGGGATGACCGCGGTGAACGCGATGCTCGCCTCGACACCCGAGGCGCCGTTCGGCGGCGTCAAGCTATCCGGGCATGGCCGCGAGCTCGGCCCCTGGGGGCTGCACGAGTTCATGAACCTGAAGGCGGTGATGTTCGGCGGCAGCGGCAAACCGGGCGATTGAGCGCGATGCTCGGCGGCTCGCGATGGCTCGCGGGGCGCGGGGCAGGCGGGCAGCGACACGCGACGCGCTCAATCAAAAAGGCGAGGCCTCGCCCGCCCCGCGGTCGTTCGCCACCGCGCCAATCGCCGTCATTCCCGCGCAGGCGGGAATCCATTCGCCGTTGCGCCGGGGAAAAGAGCCGCGAAGCCAGCGTCAATAGATCCCCGCCTTCGCGGGGATGACGGCGCTTGGTGGTGGAATCCGGACAGAAGCGATTGTTGTGAACAATTAGCGGCCCCGCTGGTTCAGGAAGCGAGGGCCAGGGAGCAACTTACCCATGGATGATCACAATCAGCAAACCATGGGCATGGGCTGGGGTCGCTTCGCAGCGATGATCGCGACCTCAACCGTCATTATGTTCTTCCTGATGTACCAACTCGTCTACAGTTGGGATCACGCGCTCTTCAGTCTCACCCGTCTTGTCTCCTCGTTAGTCATGGGATGCGTGATGACGGCAGTGATGCTGGCCTTCATGTGGAGCATGTACCGTCCCCAGGCTGCGAAAATGGTTGTGCTCGCCGGAGCGATCCTAGCGGGGATCGCGCTGCTGGCGGTGAACCGCAGTCAAGCCCTGATTGGTGACACAGCGTTTATGAAAGCGATGATTCCCCATCACTCCATCGCCATCAACAACGCGCGGAAGGCTGACATCCGCGATCCTCGCGTGCGGTATCTCGCTGATCGGATCACTCGCGATCAGGTGAAGGAGATCGCCGAAATGAAGATGCTCATTCGCGACATCGAGGACAACGGCAGGCGCGCCAATAGCCCCCTTCCCGCTGGTCCTGCTACTTTGAGTCCTGAAGGGGCAAGGGAAGCTCAAGATCTGTTGAGCGGCAAGTTGCTGGTGGAAGAACCGCTTTAGTCGCGACGGCAGGCAGGGGGTCGTCTCCTGCCAGTCCGCTTCTCGCGCTAGAAGCAGTCGAAACCGCGCAAAGCTGCGACTTTGCCCGCAATTCTTCAGTTTACATGCGTTACAGGCTTGACCAACGTGGTGTTAACCATGAACCACTCACAGCGTCCGAAAATGGGTGGTTAGCCGCCGTTGCGTAGCCTGCGTAGAGCTGCGTATTTTTCGGGTGTCGATTGTGATCGGTAGCGACCGCTTGGACGGTAAGGTGGCAGGCGGTCAACCAACGCGAACAGGACCCGAATGAGTAAGCGATAGAGGAAGATATACGCACCAAGCAGCGCCATGAGAACAGCCGCACCGATCGTTATGAAAACTGCCTCGTTCAAGGTTGTTCTCCCGCTATCACCCCCTCATACCGCCAAATCGCGACGGCCGCTATTGGGGCGTAAGCCGCCGTATCCTCACTCAGCGGCGGGCCATCACCTCTGCCAGCAGGTCCTTGCGGCTGAGCTTGCCGATCATCGTCTTGGGCAGAGTTGTGCGGATCACCACTTCGGCGACGCGCTCGTGCTTGCCGAGCTGGCGGTTGAGCCAGGTGGCGAGTTCGGCCGGGTCCGCGCTCTGCCCCTCGACCAGCGTGACATAGGCGTGCGGCAGTTCGCCGTGATAGGCGTCGGGCAGGCCGAGCACGAGCGCCTCCTTCACCGCCGGGTGCGTGTAGAGCACCGATTCGATCTGGCTGGGGAACACCTTGAACCCGCCGACCGCGATCATGTCCTTCAGCCGATCGACGATGCGGATATAGCCGTCCTCGTCGATCAGCCCGACATCGCCGGTGCGCAGCCAATGGCCGGTGCCGTCGAATTCGACGAACACGCCGGCATCGGCATCGGGCCGGTTCCAATAGCCCTTCATGATCTGGGGACCGGAGACGATGATCTCCCCCGGCACGCCCGGCGCGGCGGGGCGATGCGGGTCTTCCTTGTCGACCAGGCGGACGCGCGTGCCGGCGAGCGGCTGGCCGATCGTGCCCGGCTTGTTGAGCCCGACATAGGGATTGGTACAGACCACGCCCGAGCTTTCCGACAGGCCATAGCCTTCGATCACATGCGCGCCGGTGGTGCTTTCCCAGTTGTTCTTGAGCTGTTCGGACAAGGGCGCGCCGCCCGAGATGCAGAAGCGCAGCGAGGCGAAATCGTCCGGCGTCATGCCCGGCGCATCGAGCAGCGCCTGATACATGGTCGGCACGCCCGGCAGCGCGCGCGGGCGGGTGCGGCGCAGTTCGGCGAGCGTCTGCGTGGCGTTGAAGCGCGGCAGCATCACGATCTGGCCGCCGGCGATCACCGTGCGGTTGAGCACGCAGGTGTTGGCGAAGACGTGGAAGAAGGGCAGCACGCCGAGCACCTTGTCTTCCACCTTGCCGAGATCGGGATCGAGTTCGGCGACCTGGCGGGCATTGGCCGACAGGTTCTGATGGGTGAGCATCGCCCCCTTGGGCGTGCCGGTGGTGCCGCCGGTATATTGGATCAGCGCGAGATCGCGTTCGGGATCGATCGGGTGCGTGGTGCAATCGCCGTCATTGGCGATCAGCTCGGAAAAGGCGATGACGCGCGGATCGTGCGGGCGCGGCGCGACCTCGGCGCTGCGGAACCAGCGGTAGAAGAGCGACTTGGCGGGGGGCAGGGCGCCGGCGACCGAGCCGACCACCAGCTGTTCGAGCGCACTGCGTTCGAGCACTTCGAGCGCGGTCGGCAGCAGCGCGCTGGCCGAAAGCGTGAAGAGCAGGCGCGTGCCCGAATCGGCGACCTGTGCCGCGAGTTCGTCGACCGAATAGAGCGGCGAGAAATTGACGACCGTCGCGCCGAGCTTGAGGATGCCGTAATAGGCGGCGACATAATGGGGGGCGTTGGGCAGGAACAGGCCGATCCGGTCGCCCGGCCCATAGCCGAGTTCGCGCAGCCCGCAGGCGACGCGATCGACGCCGTCCTGCGTTTCGCCATAGCTGTAGATGCGACCCATGAAATCGAGCAGCGGCGCGCGCGGATGCGCGGCGGCGCTTTCCTCGAACAACTCGACCATCGACCGCGGCGCATACGCCCGGTCCCACTCTCCTGGATGCCGATAAGCGGTCTTCCAGACCTGTTCGGGCTCGTTCATTGACATCAGCGTAAGCAGGCCCGGCGGCGCATGCAAGCGCGCTTTCCGGTGGCCGGCCGCGCGTTACTTCGCGAAGTCACGGCTCCACGTGACGAGGATCGAAATCGCGATCCCGCCGAGATCGACCGCCGCCTGGACGCGCTGAGGGGCCAGATCGTCGGGCCGGTGCGCGTGGATTTCAAGCGCGGCATGGGGCGGCGCGACGACGAGCGTGGCGAGCCCGAGCGCAGCGGCGCCCGCGATCCACATCCTGCGCTTTTGCAGCGTCGAGGGGCCCCGGTCGTTCATCGCGCGCAGCATATGCCGGACGCGCGCCCGCGGCAAGCGGATCACGCGGCGCTTTCCAGCGAACCGCGGGCGCGATCGCGGCCGGCGGCCTTGGCCTCGAACAGCGCGGCGTCGGCGGCGCGGTACAGCGCCTTCCACTCGGCGAGATCGGTGAGCGGGCCGGCACTGGCGCCGATGCTGGCGGTGACCTTCAGGTCGAACGGCATCCGGGCGGTGCGAAGCCGCGCGAGCAGCGCGTCGGGCTCGATCGACTGCGCGGCGCTCGCCACCAGCGCGAATTCCTCGCCGCCCATCCGGGCGATCAGCGCATCGGGCGCGGCGCTGCGCAGCGCCCGCGCGAACAGGCGCAGGACATCGTCGCCGCCGTCATGGCCGATCGTGTCGTTGATGCGCTTGAAATGATCGATGTCGATCAGCAGCAGCCGCTGCTCGCCGGCGCGGCCG
Organism: Sphingomonas sp. RS6; assembly: GCF_054489705.1. Lineage (NCBI taxonomy): Bacteria > Pseudomonadati > Pseudomonadota > Alphaproteobacteria > Sphingomonadales > Sphingomonadaceae > Sphingomonas > Sphingomonas sp. RS6. Next base: position 248,373 of record NZ_JBTMWM010000005.1, on the reverse strand, counting down.
AGCGCTTCGGCCAGGAAGGCGCGGCGGTTGAGCAGGCCGGTGAGCGGATCGGTGTCGGCGAGGCGGCGGGTGAGCACTTCGCGCAGGATCGCGTCGTCGCGCTCGTCGCGGAGCGCCTTGATGCGATAGGCGACGGCGAGCGCCGAGACCTGCGCCTCGAACACCATCGCGATGATCGTCGAATTGTCGATCCAGAAGTTCCACGGCAGCAGGTGCAGCGCCGCCATCACCCGCACCAGCGTGAGCACGATCGGCGCGCTCCAGGCCAGCGCGAACAACCAGAGGAACGGCGAGCGCCGGCGCCATGCGCCGAGGATCACCGGCACGACGATCGCGATCAGCGCGGCGACGGTGGCGGTGTAGAACAGGTCGGCCAGGCGCAGGTCGACCGCGCCGAACAGCGCGACCGTGAGGCTCGACAGCGGCAGCATCGCCGCGAGCACGAGCACGGTGCGATCGAGCCAGGGCGGCATGGTGCGCTGTTCGAAGAAGCTGCGCGTGAACAATGCCGCCGCGCCGCCGGCGAGACCGACGAACAGATAGTTGAGCCGCAGCCGATCGTTGTTCGCCATCGCCGGCGCGAACCAGGCGAGCACGCCCGACGAGGAGGCGGTGTAGCCGAGCAGCGCCGTGAGCAGCACGCAGTAATGCAGCTGGAAGCGGTGTCGCATCGCGCACCACAGCGCGAAGTTATAGACGATCAGCGCGATCGCGATGCCGGCAAACCCGGCATAGAGCGCGGCGAGCCTGAGATTGGCGGTGACGCCGTCGTGCAGCGGGCCGACGCGGACGCCGGTGACGATCGCGCGGGCGTTGGCGGCACCCTGAACATGGAACAGCACGCGCACCACCGCCGGATCGCGCGGCGGCAGCGGCAGCTGGGCGATTGCGCCGAGCTGGAGCAGGGGGGTGATCCCCCGGGCGTCGCTGTGCCAATTGCGGATCGAACCGTCGGCATAGAGGATATGGATCGAAAGACCGCGCTGCCACAGGCTGGCGAAGCGCAGCGCGAGCGGGGTGTTGAACGTCGAGCGAAGATCGATGTCGCGCGTGACCGCCCAGAAATCGCCGCTGCCGAACCGATGCTGCGGCGTGGTGCAATCGAAGCCGGCAGGCCGGCGGACCAGGCGCGCCGCATCCTGCCCGGTGTCGCGCATCACGCACACGTCGATCGGTTGACCGGCCACACCGGCTTGGGCATGGGCCGGGATCGTCGCGCAGCCGAACGCGACGAGCGCGAGGCAGAGCCAACGAAGCCAGACGCCGATCATGGCCTTGTCGCTAGCCATCTATGACAAACAACCCGTAAAGATGGCTGGCGCGGCACGGTTTTTCGGGGGTCGGCCAGGCGCGTGCGGCATGTGCGGCGGCGGAGAGAATAAGGGTTCGAATGTCACAGAAAGCCGACAAACCAGCCTCCCCGGCGTCGCGCCTCGAAGTCGTCGACGTGCTGCGTGGCTTCGCGCTGATGGCGTTGTTCCTGGTCCACATCATCGAGAGCTATGAGCTGTTCTGGGCGACCGAGCAGCCGGGACTGGTTTCCGACATCGTGTTCGGCCTTTTCATGGGCAAAAGCTTCTCGCTGCTCGCGCTTTGCTTCGGGTTCAGCTTCTTCATCCTGATGGACCGTGCGGCGGCGCGCGGAATCGATTTCAGCGCGCGCTTCGCATGGCGCCTGCTGGTGCTTGAAGCAATCGGATTTGCGCATGCGATCATCTATCGCGGCGACATCATCCAGATTCTCGCCGCGACGGGCTTCCTGCTGCTGATCGCGCATCGCGTGAAGAGCAACCGCGTGCTGATCGGCGCCGCGCTGTTCTGCCTCGCCGGGCCGACGCTGATCCTCCAGATGGTCGCCGCCGCCGCGGGCGCGGCCTGGGCGAACCATCCGCCGATGTCGTCGATCGATCCGGGCATGCCGGTCTATCTGCACGGCAGCTGGTGGGAGGCGGTGAAGGTCAATCTGTGGGCCGGGCAGCAGTCGAAATACTGGTTCTTCCTCGAATATGGCCGGCTGGTGCAGATTCTGGGCCTGTATCTGGTGGGCATGGTGCTGGGGCGGATCGGCTTTTTCGGCGATCTGGCCGCCAGCCGGCGCTGGCGGGCGGTGGCGCTGCCGCTGGCGGCGGCGGTCGCGCTGGGCCTGTTCTGGTGGCGCGACGACCTTCGGCTGTGGTTCGCGCATCTGGGGTACGGCGCCGCGTCGGCCCGCGCCTTCTGGACGATCGTCAACCTGTGGCTGGAACTGGCGGGTACCGCGTTCTGGACGCTGCTGCTGATCGCGCTGTATGACGGCCCGGCGCGGCGGATCGTGCATGTGCTGGCTGCGCCGGGGCGGCTGACGCTGACCTATTACATCCTGCAATCGGCGGTCTTCGTGCCGGTCTTCTATGGCTATGGCCTGGGGATGTACGACAAATGGGATGCGCCGACGCGGCTGATGGTCGGCCTGGTGGCGATCGTGATCCAGATTGTCGCGGCGCATCTGTGGCTCGCGCGTTTCCAGTACGGGCCGATCGAATGGGTTTGGCGCGCGCTGACCTATATGCGCCGCGATATCCCGTTCCGCCGCCGCCCGCCGCGCGCGGCCGTCGCGGCGGCCTGATCCGCCAACGAAAAACGGCCCGGGCACAAGTCCCGGGCCGTCCATCATCGCGGGGAGGCGATCGCGTTCAGGCTTTTGCGGCTTCGGCCTTCTTGCCGCCCTTCTTTGGCTTCTTCGGTGCGGCCGGCACGATCTGGAACGCCAGCGCGCCGTCCTTGAGCTTCACGCTCACCTCGCCGCCGTGGACGAGCTTGCCGAACAGCAGCTCCTCGGCCAGCGGCTGCTTGATCTTCTCCTGGATCAGGCGACCCATCGGCCGCGCGCCATAGAGCTTGTCATAGCCGCGATCGGTGAGCCACTGGCGTGCCTCGTCATCGAGCTGGATATGGACGCCGCGATCCGACAGCTGCAGTTCGAGCTGGAGGATGAACTTGTCGACCACGCGGGCGACCACCTCCGGCGGCAGATAGCCGAACGGCACGATCGCATCGAGGCGGTTGCGGAATTCGGGGGTGAAGAGGTTCTTCACCGCTTCCTCCTGCACGTCCTCGCGGCTGATATTGCCGAAGCCGACGCTTTCCTTCGCCATGTCCGACGCACCGGCATTGGTGGTCATGATGAGGATGGTGTTGCGGAAATCGACGGTCTTGCCGTGGTGATCGGTCAGCTTGCCGTTGTCCATTACCTGCAACAGGATGTTGAACAGGTCCGGGTGCGCCTTCTCGATCTCGTCGAGCAGCAGCACCGAATGCGGATTCTGATCGACCGCGTCGGTGAGCAGGCCGCCCTGGTCATAGCCGACATAGCCCGGAGGGGCACCGATCAGCCGGCTGACCGAGTGGCGTTCCATATATTCGGACATGTCGAAGCGCTGGAGCGGGATGCCGAGCAGCTCGGCGAGCTGCTTCGCCACCTCGGTCTTGCCGACACCGGTCGGGCCCGAGAACAGATAGTTGCCGATCGGCTTGTCCGGGTCGCGCAGGCCCGCACGGCTCAGCTTGATCGCCGAGGACAGCACCTCGATCGCCTTGTCCTGGCCGAACACGACGCGCTTCAGATCCTGCTCGATGCTGGCGAGCACGCGGGTGTCGTCCGACGAGACGGTCTTCGGCGGGATGCGCGCCATCGTCGCGATGACCTGTTCGATCTCCTTGGGCGTGATCGTCTTCTTGCGCTTGGACGGCGCCACCAGCATCTGCATCGCGCCGACTTCGTCGATCACGTCGATCGCCTTGTCGGGCAGCTTGCGGTCGTTGATGTAGCGCGCCGACAGCTCGACCGCCGACTTGATCGCATCGGGCGTGTACTTGACCGAATGGTGCTGCTCGAACGCCGACCGCAGGCCGGCGAGGATCTTCACCGTATCCTCGACCGACGGCTCGTTGACGTCGATCTTCTGGAAGCGGCGGAGCAGCGCGCGGTCCTTCTCGAAATGGTTGCGGAATTCCTTGTAGGTGGTCGAGCCGATGCAGCGGATCGTGCCGCCCGACAGCGCCGGCTTGAGCAGGTTCGACGCATCCATCGCGCCGCCGCTGGTGGCGCCAGCGCCGATCACGGTGTGGATCTCGTCGATGAAAAGCACCGCGTGCGGCAGCTTTTCGAGCTCCGAGACGACCTGCTTGAGGCGTTCTTCAAAGTCGCCGCGATAGCGGGTGCCGGCGAGCAGCGCGCCCATGTCGAGCGAATAGATCACCGCTTCCTTGAGCACGTCGGGCACTTCGCCCTCGACGATCTTGCGCGCGAGACCCTCGGCGATGGCGGTCTTGCCGACGCCGGGATCGCCCACGTAGAGCGGGTTGTTCTTGCTGCGCCGGCAGAGGATCTGGACGGTGCGGTCGACCTCGGCCGCGCGGCCGATCAGCGGATCGACCTTGCCGATCTTCGCCTTTTCGTTGAGGTCGACGGTGAACTGCTTGAGCGCGCTCTCACCCTTGCCCGTCTTCGCCTCCTGCTTGTTCGCCTTGTCTTCCTCGGCAGCGCCCTTGGGCGTGCTCGTCTCGGCAGGCGTGGCCCCGCCCTTGCCAACGCCGTGGCTGATGAAGCTCACGGCATCCAGCCGGCTCATATCCTGCTGCTGCAGGAAATAGACGGCATAGCTTTCGCGTTCGCTGAACAGCGCGACGAGCACGTTGCCGCCGGTCACCTCGTCGCGGCCCGAAGACTGGACGTGCAGGATCGCACGCTGGACGACGCGCTGGAAGCCGCTGGTGGGGGAGGGATCGGTCGCGTTGTCGACCTTGAGCGCCTCGAGCTCGGTATCGAGATAATGCGCGACGGTGGTCTTGAGTTCACCGAGATCGACGCCGCATGCGCTCATCACCTTCGACGCGTGTTCGTCGTCGATCAGGGCGAGCAGCAGATGTTCGAGCGTCGCATATTCGTGGCGCCGCGAGGACGCGGCCTCGAGTGCCTTGTGCAGCGTGGATTCGAGGGCGGAGGCGAAACTAGGCATCGGAATACAACTCCAATCGGGCCCAAGGGGCGCAGGGCCCGTCTTCCCCAATGTCGGGAGGGCGGTGGCCTGCATCAAGCGCTACGGCCCTGCACCGGCAATTTATGGCGTGTTGCGCCAGCCCCGGTGCATTGACGCTCATCTCTTAAATAGAGCGTCCGCGCTTGCGCGGTGGTGTACGGCGCGATGAATCTTTTCGCGACAGCGGGTAATCTCCGCTTCGAGGAGCTTGATACGCGCTTCGAGTTCCGCGACCGAAAACGGATCGAGATCCTGTCGCCCCAGCAGCGCGGCGGGATCGTCGGAACGACGCGGAAGATTTTCATCGGCGTCCATTTACCAAACGTTGACCCTGGCAGAGGCGATGTCAATAAGGCGCCGGGAATCCCCTTAGGTCGAAAAGCGACGAACCGAATGATCGCACCCGAAAAGATGCTGGCCATCGATCCCGATGCGCCAGGTGGCCCCGAAGTGCTCGTCCCGGTGGAACGTCCGGTGCCGCGGCCCGGCGCGGGCGAGGTGCTGATTCGAGTCGCGGCCGCGGGCGTCAACCGGCCGGAGGTGCTCCAGCGCAAGGGCAGCTATCCGCCGCCGCCGGGCGCCCCGTCGATCCTGGGCATGGAGATTGCCGGCACGGTGGTCGCAGCGGGTGAGGGCGCCGATCCGTCGCTGATCGGGCAGCGCGTGTGCGCGCTGATCGCCGGGGGTGGCTATGCCGAATATGCGGTTGCCCCCGCCGGCCAGTGCCTGCCGGTGCCCGGTGCGCTGACGATGGTGGAAGCCGCGGCGATGCCGGAGACGCTGTTCACCGTGTGGTCCAACCTGTTCCAGCGCGCCTATGCCCAGCCGGGCGAGACGGTGCTGGTGCATGGCGGGACGAGCGGCATCGGCACGATGGCGATCGCGCTGGCCAAGCTGTTCGGAATGACGATCATCGTCACCGCCGGCTCGGACGAGAAATGCGCCGCCGCCCGCGCGCTGGGCGCCGACTTGGCGATCAATTACCGGACCGAGGACTTTGTCGACGCGGTGAAGACGTTCACCGACGGGCGCGGCGTCGAGGTGGTGATCGACATGGTGGGCGGCGATTATGTGCCGCGCAACCTGCAATGCCTGGCCGATGACGGCCGCCACGTCTCGATCGCGGTGCAGGGCGGGGCGAGCGCCACGGTGCCGCTGTTCGAGATCATGCGCCGCCGGCTGACGATGACCGGGTCAACGCTGCGGCCCCGTTCGGTCGAGTTCAAGTCGCTGCTGGCCGACGAGATCCATCGCAATATCTGGCCCGACGTTGCCGCCGGGCGGCTGAAGCCGGTGATCGACATGCACTTCCCGCTTGCCGACGCCGCCGACGCCCATCGGCGGATGGAGGCCGGCGAGCATATCGGCAAGATCGTGCTGACGATCGGCGACGCCGGCGCCTGACCGCCCGGGGCCGCGATCAGGCCGCCTGGGCGCGCGCGGCGAGCGCCTCGCGCACCATCGGGAACACCACCTGTTCCTGATAGGCGGCGCGGCGCTGGATCATGCGCAGGATCTGGCGAACGATCTTCTGATATTCGCGCGGATGGCGCCGGATCGCGCAGATCGTCCATTCGGCGCGGTGCGCCTCGGCAAGCTGGCGCCCCTCCAGATCCTCGAGCGCGCAGCGGCGCGCCATCGCGCGGTGGGCGCAATCATCGCTTTCGCGCAGGGGGGCGATGACCAACGCCTCCTTATGAGCGAGATAATGGGCGATCGCCGCGTGCACCATCGCCCGCGCCTCGTTGAGCGCGTCCGTGGGTTCGCCGCGTTCGCAGACGGCGGCCAGCCGGTGAACGAGCGAGATGATTTCGCGATGCATGTCGCGAAGCTGGTTGAATGTCATTTGCGATCCCTTTCAGCCTTCATTGTAGAGCGATCGACGAGCCGGCGGTCGCGATCGGGCAAGGCCGCCGAAATCGGTTCCGGCGCATCCGATTTCGCTTCAAGTGCACCCGCCAGGTCGCTAATCTGCAAGGACTGTTGGGGGATGTGACGTGTGGGGGGTAATCGCGGCGCCGGAGAACTTCGCGTTCGTCTCGGCGATCCTGCTGATGCTGCTGATCGGCGCTGCGCAGGTGATCGGGCTGGGCGGCGACTGGGCGCATGCGGATGCCGATCTGGACGTCGATGCCGATGCTGGTGTCGACCTGCTCGGCTGGCTGGGCATCGGGCGGCTGCCGCTGCTGATGCTGCTCGTGCTGTTCCTCGCGATCTTCGGCGTGCTGGGGCTGATCGCCCAGCAATTCGCGCATGACTGGACCGGCGCGGCGCTGACGCCGTGGATCGCGGTGCCAGGCGTCGCGGTGGCGACGCTGCCGCTGACCGGGCTGGCGGCGCGCGGGCTGGCGCGGGTGCTGCCGCGCGACTTCACCACCGCGGTGCCGCTGGAGGTGCTGGTCGGCACCACGGCCGAGATCGTCACCGGCCGCGCGCGGATGGGCTCACCGGCGCGCGCGCGGGCGCAGGACGGCTTCGGCCAGGTCCATTACGTGATGGTCGAGCCCGACGGCAGCACGCAGGTTTTCGAGGAGGGCGAACGCGTCCTGCTCGTCCGCCGCGAAGGCGAGTGCTTTCGCGCGGTTTCCTGGGGCGATTATCATCTGCCCCGTCTTTGAAGGCTGAACGGTCATGAATGCACTCGTTCCACAAGGAGCTTCTTCGGTGATGCCCTATCTGATCTATGCCGGGGTGGCGTTCGCCGCGCTGATCATCATCGGCGTGCTGTTCGCCAAGCTGTACCAGCGCGCGTCGAAGGAAGTCGGCTTCGTGCGAACGGGCGCGGGCGGCGAAAAGGTCGTCATCAACGGCGGGGCGCTGGTGCTGCCGGTGTTCCACGAGACGATGCCTGTGAACCTCAACACCGTGCGGCTGGCGGTGGAGCGCAAGAACATGGACGCGCTGATCACGCTCGACCGGCTGCGGATCGACGTGAAGGCGGAATTCTATGTCCGCGTGCGCCCCGATGCGCAGGCGATCGCGACCGCCGCGCAGACGCTGGGCATGCGGACGATGAACCCGGATGCGCTGAAGGAACTGGTCGAGGGCAAGTTCGTCGACGCGCTGCGTTCGGTGGCGGCGGGGATGACGATGGCGCAGCTCCACGAGCAGCGCGCCGATTTCGTGCAGAAGGTACAGCAGGTCAGCTCGGTCGATCTGGCGATGAACGGGCTGGAGCTGGAGAGCGTGTCGCTCACCGGGCTCGACCAGACCTCGATCGAGCATTTCAACGCCAACAATGCGTTCGACGCCGAGGGCCTGACCAAGCTGACCGAGCAGATCGAGCTGCGCAAAAAGGCGCGCAACGATATCGAGCAGGATACCCGCGTCCAGATCGAGACCAAGAATCTGGAGGCGCAGCGCCAGTCGTTCGTGATCGGCCGCGACACCGAATTCGCCCGGCTGGAGCAGGAGCGCGAGGTGGAGATGCGCCGCGCCGCGCAGGCCGCCGAGGTGGCGCGCGAACAGTCGCTGCGCCAGCAGGAGGCCGATCAGGCACGGATCGAAGCGAAGAAGCTGGTCGACGCGCAGCAGATCGAGGCCGATCGCGCGATCCAGGAGGCGAAGATCGCCCAGGCCCAGGCGCTCGAACTCGCGCGGCAGGAACAGCAGATCGCGGTGCAGAACAAGAGCCGCGAGGAGAGCCAGGCGCGCGCCGAGGCGGACAAGGCGCGGGCCGGTGCGGTGGTCGCCGAGGAAAGCGTGCGGACCGCGCGCGAAGCCGAGGTGGCCGAGCGCCAGAAGCGGATCGAGCTGATCGACGCCGCGCGTGAGGCCGAGCGCGCCGCGATCGGGATCAAGGTGCAGGCCGAAGCCGAAAAGGCGGCGGCGGCCGACCGGGCCGAGGCGGCGCGGCTGGCGGCCGAGGGCGAGGCCGAGGCGGCCAAGCTGCGTGCCGACGCCGATCGGGTCCGCTTCGAGGTGGAAGCGGCGGGCCAGCGCGCGGTGAACGAGGCGGCGAACCTGCTATCCTCGGACCAGGTCTCGCTCCAGACCAAGCTGGCGCTGCTCAAGGTGCTGCCCGAACTGGTGCGCGAGGCGGCCAAGCCGCTGGAGGCGATCGATTCGATCAAGATCGTGCAGGTCGACGGGCTCACCGGGCGCGGCGGCGGCGGCGCGGCCGGGGCGGCAAACGACGGCGAGGGCGATCGCAACCTCGCCAGCTCGGCGGTGTCCGCGGCGCTGCGCTATCGTGCCCAGGCGCCGGTGATCGACGGGCTGATGCGCGAGCTCGGCTTCGACGGCGGTACGCTCGACTCGCTCGTCGCCGGCGCGACCGAGCAGGTCGCCGCGCCCGCCAAGCCGGCGGCCGACGCGGCCGAATGAACGATTACGAGCCGCCGCCGCCGGCGGCGGCGGGGGCTCCGTGACGGTTTCGCGGCGCGGCCGGCCCGACTGTGACACTGCGGTGAAATTGCGCCGCGACGAAATGTAACAATGCCGCGCCATAGGCTGACCCCGGGCAAAGGATGGCTCAACGGGGATTTGGCCATGGCTACGATCACCAGGCTTTCGTTCGATGTCGCCGGTCTGGCGGACTTCCACGCGTCTGCTCCGGCGATCCCGGAGCGCGCGATCACGACGCGGCGCAAATATCGCACGGTGTGGATTTCGGACGTGCATCTCGGCACGCGCGGCTGCAACGCGGCGATGCTGATCGATTTTCTCGACCATGTCGACAGCGACATCATGTATCTGGTGGGCGACATCATCGACGGCTGGGCGATGAAGAAGCGCTTCTACTGGCCCGCCACGCACAACGACATCGTCTGGCGCGTGCTGAAGCGTGCCAAGCGCGGCACCGAGATCGTCTATATCCCCGGAAACCATGACGAGATGTTCCGCCAGTTCACCGGGCTCGATTTCGGGGGCGTGAAGATCAAGCGCCAGGCGATCCACACCACCGCCGACGGCCGCCGCCTGCTGGTGCTGCACGGCGACGAGTTCGACGCGATCACGCTGTCGCATCGCTGGCTCGCGCATCTGGGCGACGCCGCCTACGAGATGATGATGACGCTCAACCGCTGGGTGAACCTGGTTCGCCGCTGGATGGGTCTGCCTTACTGGTCGCTGAGCAAATACGCCAAGCAGAAGGTGAAGAACGCCGTGTCCTTCATTTCCAAGTTCGAGGAGATCGTCGCGCGCGAAGCCGGTTCGCGCGGCGTCGACGGCGTGATCGCGGGCCATATCCACAAGGCGGAGATCCGCGCGATCGAGGGCATCGCATATTATAACGACGGCGACTGGGTAGAGGGTTGCACCGCGCTCGTGGAGCATTACGACGGTACCATGGAAATTCTCCACTGGGCCGAGGAGATGGCAGCACGCGAGGCGTGCCCGGAGACCGAGGCGAGACTGGCGGCGGCGTGACGGCAGCGGCGGAGGCCGAGACCGTGCGGATCGCAATCGTAACCGATGCCTGGGAGCCCCAGGTCAACGGCGTCGTCCGCACGCTGCAATCGGTTCGCCGGGTGCTGGAAGCGCAGGGCCACAAGGTCCTGGTGATCTCGCCCGACAAATTCTATTCGCTGCCGTGCCCCACCTATCCCGAAATCCGGCTGGCGATCACACGCGTCGCCAGCGTGGGGGCGATGCTGCACGACTTCGCCCCCAATGCGATCCACCTGGCGACCGAAGGGCCGCTGTGCGTGGCGGCGCGGCGATGGTGCCTGCGCCAGGGGCGGCCGTTCACCACCGCCTATCACACGCAGTTTCCCGACTATGTCTCGGCGCGATCGGGCGTGCCTGCCGAATGGATCTGGCGATATATCCGCTGGTTCCACGCGCCGAGCGCGACGATCCTGGCGTCCACCGCGTCGATCCGCGAGTCGCTGGTCGCGCACGGGCTGCCGCAGGTCCGGCACTGGGGCCGCGGCGTCGACCTCGCCCATTTCGGGCCGGGCCTCGCGCCGCATCCGGCGATGGCGTCGCTGGCGGGGCCGGTGCAGCTCTATGTCGGCCGAGTCGCGGTCGAAAAGAATCTCGAGGCATTCCTGCGCACCGAGCATCCGGGCACCAAGGTGGTGGTGGGCGACGGCCCGGCGCGGGCGATGCTGGAGGCGAAATATCCCGAAGCGCTGTTTCTCGGCGCGCAATTCGGCGCCGACCTCGCCAGCGCCTATGCCGCCGCCGACGTGTTCGTCTTTCCCAGCCGCACCGATACGTTTGGGCTGGTGATGATCGAGGCGCTGGCCTGTGGCACGCCCGTTGCCGCCTATCCGGTGACGGGTCCGATCGACGTGCTGACGCCTGAAACCGGGGCGATGGACGAGGATCTGGGCACCGCGATCGGCCGTGCGCTGACGCTCGATCGCGCGGCCTGCGCCGCCTATGGCCGCAGCTTCACCTGGGAGGCGAGCGCCCGGCAATTCCTGAACGCGCTGGTGCCGCTCGACGACGAACAGGTGGCGGCGTGACCGCATCGGCAGGCGGCTCGACTCGGGAAACGCTTGCCCCGGGGCGCATCCTACCCTAAATCACAGCGGTTACGGCCGCCCGTGAAGGGCGGCCCTTATTGTTTCAAGTTCCGGAGATTTCCCGTGGCCCAGCCGCTGATGCCGCACGCGACCGCTTCCTGGCTGGTCGACAACACGTCGCTCTCCTTCGAGCAGATCGCCGAATTCTGCGGTCTCCACATCCTCGAGATCCAGGCGATCGCCGACGATACCGCAGCGACCAAGCTGACCGGGCGCGATCCGGTGCGCGCGCACGAATTGACGATGGACGAGATCGAGAAGGGGCAGAAGGACCCGAACTACGTCCTGAAGATGCAGAAGGGCCCCGAGCAGGTCCGCCGCACCAAGGGCCCGCGCTACACGCCGGTATCCAAGCGCCAAGAAAAGCCGGACGGCATCGCCTGGATCCTGCGCAACCATCCCGAGGTGTCCGATGGCGCGATCGGCAAGCTGATCGGCACCACCCGCACTACGATCGCCGCGATCCGCGACCGCACGCACTGGAACATCGCCAACATCGTTCCCAAGGACCCGGTGACGCTGGGCCTGTGCTCGCAGCGCGAGCTCGACGCGCTGGTCGCCAAGGCGGCGAAGTCGGCAGGCATCGAGGCGCCGACCGACACCCGGCTGGAAGGCGACCGCGAGGCGCTGATCGAGCAGCTGCGCGCCGAGCGCGAAGCGGCCAGCCATGCGCATGACGAGCCGGCGCCCTCGCGCCCGGCCGAGCCGACCGCCGAAAGCCTGTTCAAGCGCTGATCCCCGGCGCGTCCGGGCGATCCCTTTCCGTCGTCCCTTCCGTGCGCTAGACAGCGTTCCGGAGAAGGGCCGGGTGAAAGGATCGCCATGTGTGACGAATGGACCGCCGCCGACAATGAACGCCATCTCGCCGCGACGATGACGCGGCGCGGCTTCGGCGCCGCCACCGCCGCGATCGGTGTCGCGGCGCTGCTGCCCAGCCCGGCCAACGCCGCCGAAGTTCGCGGGCGCGACGTGACGATCGAAACGCCTGCGGGCACCGCCGACGCCTATTTCGTCGCGCCGGTGGGCGGCAAGCATCCCGCCGTGCTGGTGTGGCCCGACATCATGGGCCTGCGCCCCGCCTTTCGCCAGATGGCGGATCGGCTCGCCCAGTCGGGCTATGCGGTGCTGACGGTCAACCAGTTCTATCGCTCGACCAAGGCGCCGTTCCTGAAGCCGGGCCAGTCGTTCGACCAGCCCGAGGTGCGGGCGATGATCATGCCGTGGCGCGAGCCGCTGACGCCGGAGGCGATCGTCACCGACGCGCGGGCGTTCGGCGCGTGGCTGGACAAGCAGCCCGAAACCGACGCCAAGCGCGGCATGGGCAGCACCGGCTATTGCATGGGCGGGCCGTTCGTCTTTCGCACCGCCGCCGCCTTGGAGGGGCGGGTGCGGGCAGGGGCGAGCTTCCACGGCGCGCCGCTGGTGACCGACGCGGCGGACAGCCCCCATCGGCTGGTGCCGCAGATGCACGGCCGCTATCTGGTCGCGATCGCCGAGAATGATGATGCGCGCGCGCCCGACGACAAGGCAACGCTGCGCACCGCGTTCGCCGAGGCGGACGTGCCCGCCGAGATCGAAGTCTATCCCGGCACAATGCACGGCTGGTGCCCGCCCGACAGCCGCGTCTACAACCCCGAGCAGGCAAATCGCGCATGGGATCGTTTGCTCGCGACGTTCGCCGGTCTCTGAGCGATTGACGCTGCCGCGGTTTCGTGTTCCCTTCTTGTTCTCGGCTGATCGAGTCGGGTGCAGCAGGGGTAAGCGGTCATGGCGGACGAACTGATTCTCTACACCAACCCGCAATCCCGCGGGCGGATCGCGCGCTGGATGCTCGAGGAGGCGGGTGCGACCTATCACGTCGAAACGCTCGATTATGCCTCGACGATGAAAGGCGAGGCGTATCGCGCGATCAACCCGATGGGCAAGGTGCCGGCGATCGTGCACGGCGGCAAGGTGGTCACCGAGTGCGCGGCGATCTGCGCCTATCTGGCGGAGGTGTTTCCCGAGGCCGGGCTCGCGCCGCTTCCCGAGGAGCGCGCCGATTATTATCGCTGGCTGTTCTTCGCGGCGGGGCCGATGGAGCAGGCGATCACGAACCAGCATGCCAAGTTCATCCCCAGCGCCGAGCAGGGGCGGATGTTCGGCTATGGCAGCTATGATCAGGCGGTCGATACGCTCGAGCAGGCGGTCTCGGCGCACGATTATATCGCGGGCGACCGCTTCACCGCCGCGGACGTCTATGTCGGGTCGCAGGTGGGGTGGGGGATCATGTTCGGGACGCTGCCGAAGCGCCAGGCGTTCGACGATTACTTCGCCCGCCTCGCCGGCCGCGATGCCTATCGCCGCGCGACCGAACTGGACGATGCGCTGATGGCCGAGGCGCAGCGGGCGGCCGAGCCGGCCTGAACGACAGGCGCGACCCGGCCGGAGCCGAAAGCAGGCATGAGCGCCCCTTCTGGAAATCCGCCAGGCAAGCGCCTAAATGGGGCCGATCAAGGGGAACCGGCATGCTCCAGCGCCTGATCGCTTATCTCGATTCCATTCGCATGCGCGATCCGGCCCCGCGCAGCCGGATGGAAATCCTGCTCTATCCCGGCGTCTGGGCGCTCGGCTATCACCGCATCGCGAACGCGCTGTTCCGGCGGCGTCTGTTCTTCCTTGCGCGGCTGGTCAATCACTGGTCGCGCTGGATGACGGCGATCGACATCCATCCGGGCGCGACGATCGGCCGCAATTTCTTCATCGACCACGGCTTCGTCGTGATTGGCGAAACCGCGACGATCGGCGACAATGTGACGATCTATCAATGCGTCACGCTGGGCGGCACGAGCCCGGACAATGGCGTCGGCGGCAAGCGGCATCCGACGCTGCTCGACGGCGTGATCATCGGATCGGGCGCGCAGGTGCTGGGGCCGATCACGGTTGGCGAACGCGCGCGGATCGGCGCCAATGCGGTGGTGACCAAGGATGTCGTGCCCGGCGCGGTGATGGTGGGCATTCCCGCCAAGCCGACGCTGGTGGAGGCGGACACGTGGCAGAAGGACTTTGTCCCCTATGGCACGCCGTGCAGCGAGATGTTCGATCCGGCGAGCCAGAAGCTCGAACTGATGCGCTGCGAGTTGGAAACGCTGCGCAAGCGGCTGGATGCGATGATCGCCGAGCGCGAAACCGGCGCGGAGCGGCGCGACCGCGCCTGATGGGAACCGTCACCCCGCTGCCCGTCGGCCGGCCCGAACAGGTCGGCTTCGATCGCCTCGAACTCACCCGGATTCTCGACCTTTATGGCCGGATGGTCGCGGCGGGCCATTGGCGCGACTATGCGATCCAGTTCGACAAGGACGTCGCGATCTTCGCCGCCTTCCGCCGCGCCGCCGAACGCCCGGAGTTCCGCATCGAGAAACGCCCGGCGCTGCGCCACCGCCAGGGCATGTGGGCGCTGGTGAACGAAGGCGGCGCCGTGCTCAAGCGCGGGCAGGAAATGGGGCCGGTCCTCGCCCCGGTCGAGCGGCGGCTGCTGAAGCTGGTCGAGGGCTGACTGCGCCTGGACGAGGCTTGATCCGAACTGACGTCTGGCGCGGCTTACGCTGCCTTTTCTTCACACCCGGCCATTCAGTCTGTAGCGTAGCCCGATGGACGTTTTGGATTGGCTTGCTGACTGGTACAACGCCCAATGCGACGGGGATTGGGAACATGGCTTTGGCGTTTCGATAGGAACGATCGACAATCCCGGCTGGTCCCTGAAAATTGATCTAACGGGAACGGACTGCGATGGGCGGACCCTCGAACGTCTGACGCACAACTATGAACATGAAACGGATTGGTGGATCTGCTGGACCGAAGACAATGTCTTTCATGCAGCGGGCGGTTCCCGACACCTCCGGTCTCTTTTAGATGCTTTCAGAAGTTGGGCTACAAGCGCCGCTTAGGCCGGTAAATGCCTCCGCGCGGATCGGCCCGTTCGATCGACCGGGGAGCAGATGGTCGCTTGCCCCCCGGCGCAGGATCACGCCATCGCGCCCTGTTGCGTGGGCGGCAGGTTGCGGGCGAGGCTGCCCAGCAGGCCGACGACCATGCGGCGCATCGGTTGCCAGAAGGCGGAGAGCGTGAGCAGGGCCGATCCGATCACCAGTCCGGTGAGCGCCGCGCTGAGTTCGACGGCGCCGCTCTGCTGGAACAGCGAATACATCGCCCAGAGCACATAAGCGAGGCTCGACACGAGCAGCGCGCGGCGGTCGACCGCGAGCGCGACGGCGGCGAAGAACAGGTAGAGCGCGAACACCACCAGTGCCATCGGCGCGCCGATCTGGCCGTCGAACACGCCGAGCATGTGGAACACCGGGTGCGCGATCAGTGGCGCGGCGGCGAGGTGGAGCCAGAAGGCCACGTCCGAACGGCGGGTGCGGCGTTCGAGATCGGTCATGTCCCAGCGCATCGCGGCGATGAAGATGCCGATGCCGCCGACCAGCAGCACGGGATTGATCCAGTCGCGCGCGGGCGGCACCGCCGAGGTGATCAGCCCAACCGACACGCCCACGACGGCCAGTGCGCCGGCGGCGACGGTGATCGGCACCATGAAGCGGCGCCAGTGAATCCAGGCGGCGGCGGCGGTGAGCGCACCGGCGACGGCGGCGACGACACCGGCCAGTCGCTCGCGGCCCGCATCGGTGGTGATGTGGAAGGTGGTTTCGAGCCAGGGGATGTTGATCACGAACAGCCCGGCGATCGTCGCGCCCGCCCCGGCGACGAAACCGAGCAGCAGCAGGATCGAGGGCAGCGCGAGCCGCCGCCTGGCGGTGAAATATTCGGCGAGCATCCAGCTTACCGCCGCCGCGGCCGCACCGCCGCCGATCAGGTTCGCGCCGATCACGCGCGGTTCGCTGTCGCCGCCGACCAGCATCTGCATCACCGCGCCGCCAAGCTTCGCCACCGCGAGCAGGATCAGCGCGGCGGCGATCGCGACGAAGATGTCGTTGAAGCCGCTGAGCAGGCGGAAATGCTCTTCATCGACCGCCGGTGTCGCGCGGCTGGCGGCGACATGGTCTCGGAATGCGGCTGCGGCTTGCGGGGTCAGTATCCCGGCGTCTACCGCGGCTGCCAATTCGCTCTCGCTGTACATGGCCATCCTCCTTCAGTTCGCGAAGGCTAACATTGGTGTATTACTGATGCAATACGGCAATGTGCGGAGGTGGCCGAGCGCGTCGATGCCCCTCCCCGGACGGGGAAGGGGCAGGTCGCTCAGCGGCCGCCGCGCTGGCGGCAGTGGTCGGTCACGGTGCGCGTGCACGGGGGATAGCTTGCCGGCGCGGGCGGGGGCGGCGCGGCTGCCGTCATCGGCGCGGGCGGCGGCGGAGGAGGGGGCGGAGGCGGCGGAGGCGGCCCCACATCCGGGTTGGGGGGCGGCGGTGGGGCCGGCTGTGCGCCGGGCGGCGGCGGGGGCGGGGGTGGTGGCGGCGGCGCGGGGGCCGCCTGAGGTGTTGTCTGGCCGGGCACCGGCGGCGGTGGCGCGGGCATGTCCTGCGCGATCGCGGTTCCGCTCAGCGCGAGGGCCGAGGCAAGAAGCATCCATTTCATCGGGCTTACTCCTTCTTCAACGAAAGGAGCGGTTCAAACCTTCGCAGCAATGAAGCGTTGCCCGCGAAAGCCGGAAACGGGACGGACGGAGTGCGGCGGCGGGCGAAGCGCGCCGCCGCATCGGCGAGCGGTCAGCGGCCGCCGCGCTGCATGCATTCGTCCGTCTGGCCGCGCTTGCACAGCGGATAATGCGCGAGCGGCGCGGGCGCCGGGAATGCTTCGCTCGGGGTGAGCTTGCTGGGTTCGAACACGACCTTGTCGCCCGGCTTGGGGGCGCCGTTCACCCACATGCTGCCGGCGGGTCGATAGCCGCCAGGGCTGGGGTGGTCGTTGGTCTGGGCAAAAGCCGGGCTGGTCAACAGCAGGGCGGCAGCAAGTGCAAACGCCTTCATCAGCGGTACTCCTGCAATGGTACACGGGTACGCACTTGCGCACCCGTGCAGCAAACGCATCGGCCGCCGGAAGTTTCCGCTCAGTTACCCGAATCGAGCGCGTAGCCGGCCGAACGGACGGTACGGATGATGTCCGGCCGGTCGCCCTTGTTGATCGCCTTGCGCAGGCGGCGGATATGGACGTCGACGGTGCGCGATTCGATGTCGCTGTCATGCCCCCATACCGCGTCGAGCAGCCGCTCGCGCGAGAACACCCAGCCCGGATGCTCGAGGAAATGCTTGAGCAGGCGGAACTCGGTTGGCCCGAGCGAGATCACCTCGCCGCCGCGGCGGACCTTGTGGCCCACCGTGTCCATTTCGATGTCGCCATAGGTCAGCGCCTCGCCCGCCAGCGCCGGCCGCACGCGGCGCAGCACCGCGCCGACGCGCGCCACCAGCTCGCGCGGGGAGAAGGGCTTGGTGACATAATCGTCGGCACCGGTTTCGAGCCCGCGCACGCGATCCTCCTCTTCGCCGCGCGCGGTGAGCATGATGATCGGCACGTTTGCCGTCTCCGGCATGCGGCGCAGCCGGCGGCACACCTCGATGCCCGACAGCCCTTCGACCATCCAGTCGAGCAGGACGATGTCGGGCGTGGCCTCCTTGGCGAGCAGCAGCGCTTCCTCGCCATCGGGGGTGTGCTTTACCTCATAATCTTCGCGCTTGAAGTGCCAGGTGACGAGCTCTGCAATCGCGGCATCGTCTTCCACCAGCAGCATTTTGACCCGTGCCATGTCGTCCCCTTAATTCCCGCTGACTTCAACCGCTTCGCGATCGGCGAGATAGCGGCCGGTCGCGGCGAAATAGACCATTTCGGCGACGTTGGTGGCGTGATCGCCGATCCGCTCCAGATTCTTGGCCACGAACAGCAGATGTGCCACCTGGCTGATCGTGCGCGGATTTTCGACCATGAAGGTCACCAGCGTGCGAAAGATCGAATCGTAGAAATCGTCGAGCGCATTGTCGCGCTCGCAAACCTCCGCCGCGCTTTCGGCGTCGCGCGCCGAAAAGGCGTCGAGCGCGTCATGCACCATGTCCGCGGCGAGCTGGCCCATTGCGGGCAGCAGCGAGATCGCCTCGATCCGGTCCTCGCCCTCGTTGTGGATCATCGGCACGCGCTTGGCGATGTTCTTGGCATAGTCGCCGATGCGTTCGATTACCGCGGCGATCTTGAGCGCGGCGATCACCTCGCGCAGGTCGTCGGCCATCGGCGCACGCAGCGCGATGACGCGGACGATCAGCTTTTCCAGCTCCGCCTCGATCGCGTCGATCTGCTTGTCCTTCTTGCGGACCTCCTTTGCGAGCGAGAGGTCGCCGCGCTGGAGCGCCTTCATCGCGTCGTAGATCGCCTGTTCGGCCAGCCCACCCATCTGCGAGATCAGCGCGCGCAGCTGGCCGATGTCCTGATCGAATGCCTTGACCGTATGTTCGTGGCCTGTCGCCATCAGCCGTACCTTCCGGTGATATAGTCCTTCGTACGCTCCTCGCGCGGGGCGGTGAAGATGTTGTCGGTCTCGCCATATTCGACCAGCTGGCCGAGGTGGAAAAAGGCGGTGCGCTGCGAGACGCGCGCCGCCTGCTGCATGTTGTGCGTGACGATCACGATGGCATAGCGGCCGCGCAGTTCGTGGATCAGCTCCTCGATCTTGGCGGTGGCGATCGGATCGAGCGCGCTGGCCGGCTCGTCCATCAGGATTACCTCCGGGTCGACAGCAATCGCGCGGGCAATGCACAGCCGCTGCTGCTGGCCACCCGACAGCGCGGTGCCGCTGTCCGACAGGCGATCCTTCACCTCTTCCCACAGGCCGGCGCGGCGCAGCGAGCGCTCGACGATGCCCTCAAGATCGGTCTTCGAGCCGGCAAGGCCGTGGATACGCGGGCCATAGGCGACATTTTCGAAGATCGACTTGGGGAACGGGTTCGGCTTCTGGAACACCATGCCGACGCGGGCGCGCAGCTGCACCACGTCCATGCCCGAGGAATAGATGTCCTCGCCATCGAGCATGATCTCGCCGGTCACGCGCGCGCTGGCGATCGTGTCGTTCATGCGGTTGAGCGTCCGCAGGAAGGTCGACTTGCCGCAGCCCGACGGGCCGATGAACGCCGTCACCTTGTCCATGTCGATATCGATCGACACGTCCTTCACGGCCTGTTTCTCGCCATAGAAGACGCTGACGCCGCGCGCGGACATCTTGTGCGGGGCGGGGGAGGGGGCGGTGGTCATTACCAGCGGGTCTCGAACTTGTTGCGGAGATAGATGGCGAGCCCGTTCATCGCGAGCAGCACGACCAGCAGCACGATGATCGCGGCGCTGGTCTTTTCGACGAAGCCGCGGCTGACCTCGTCCGACCAGAGGAAGATCTGCACCGGCAGCACGGTGGCGGGATCGGTGACGCCGGAGGGCGGCGTGACGATGAAGGCGCGCATCCCGATCAGCAGCAGCGGCGCGGTTTCGCCGAGCGCGCGCGCCATGCCGATGATCGTGCCGGTGAGGATGCCGGGCAGCGCCAGCGGCAGGACATGATGGAACACCACCTGGATCGGGCTGGCGCCGATGCCGAGCGCGGCGTCGCGGATCGACGGGGGCACGCCCTTGATCGCGTTGCGTCCGGCGATGACGATCACCGGCATGATCATCAGCGCGAGCGTGAGACCGCCGACCAGCGGTGCCGATCGCGGCAGCAGCGGGCCATAGGTGGTGCCGTCGATCTGCCAGGTGCCGAGGAACACCGCGAGGCCGAGCAGGCCGAAGATGATCGAGGGCACCGCCGCGAGATTGTTGATCGACACCTCGATCAGGTCGGTCCAGCGGTTCCGGGGGGCATATTCCTCGAGATAGATCGCCGAGAGCACGCCGACCGGGAAGGCGATCAGGAACGTGACCACCATCGTCAGCAGCGAGCCCTTCAGCGCGCCCCAGATGCCGACCGCCATCGGATCGGTGGAATCGGAATCGCTGAGGAAGGTCCAGTTGAACCCGCGCGAGACGGCACCAGCCTTTTCGAGCCGGTCGACCGCCGCCGCCATTTCGGGGGTGCCGTTGCCGCTGACCGCGAGATCGAAATCGGCCGAGGCCGGCACCTGGAACACGTGCCGCCGTTCGAGCAGGCCGGGATCGCGCTTCAGCGCGTCGCGCACGCTCACCCAGGCATTGGCGGCGATGAAGCTGCCGCCATCCTTGCCGAACGCGGCGACCGCGGCGTCGCTGACCTTGTCGTCGAGGCCAGCCCCGGCCAGCGCCAGATCGGCGGCGGGGGTGGCGAGCTGGGCGCGTTCGACCTGGAGCCCGGCGGTCTTGAAGTCGATCGGCAGCGCGAGTTCGGTGCGGGTGAAGCCGCGCCAGCCATCCGCCACCATCGACAGCAGCAGGAACGCGAGGAACGCGGCCGACAGGATCACCGCCGCCGCGCCGAAGAATCGGAAGCGGCGTTCGGCGGCGTAGCGCCTGCGGATGCGCTTCTGCATCGCCGGCGTCGTCCAGTCAGTCGGCGCGCGTTCGGCCATCACCGCGTTGGGCACCAGCTTATTCATAGGCTTCCCGATACTTCTTCACGACGCGCAGCGCGACGATGTTCAACAACAGGGTGATGACGAACAGCGTCAGCCCCAGCGCGAACGCCGCCAGCGTCTTGGGGCTGTCGAACTCCGCCTCGCCGGTCAGCAGGTCGACGATCTGCTTGGTGACGGTAGTGGCGCTTTCGAGCGGGTTGAGCGTGATCGTCGCCGCGCCCGATGCCGCCATCACGACGATCATCGTCTCGCCGATCGCGCGGCTGATCGCGAGCAGCACGCCGGCGACGACGCCGGGCAGCGCGGCGGGGATCAGCACCTTCGAGATCGTCTCGCTGGTGGTGGCGCCCATCGCCAGGCTGCCGTCGCGCATCGCGGTGGGGACGGCGGCGATCGAATCGTCTGCCATCGACGAGACGAACGGGATGATCATCACCCCCATCACCACGCCGGCGGCGAGCGCGCTCTCCGACGAGGCATAGGGATTGCCGAGCATCACCGCGAGCTGGCGGACCGCGGGCGCCACGGTGAGCGCGGCGAAATAGCCATAGACGACGGTGGGCACGCCGGCGAGGATCTCGAGGATCGGCTTCATCCAGCGGCGCGTGCGCGGCGCGGCATATTGGGTGAGATAGACCGCGCTCATCAGCCCGAACGGGATCGCGACGAGCATTGCGATCACCGCGCCGATGAAGAAGGTGCCCCAGAACAGCGGCACCGCGCCGAGCGACGCGCCGGGATCCTTCGCGTCGATCACCTGCGGGCTCCAGTGCGTGCCGAACAGGAAGTCGGTGACTGGCACGACCGAGAAGAAGCGCATCGATTCCCAGAACAGCGAGACGAAGATGCCCACCGTCGTCAGGATCGCGATCAGCGAGGCGACGAGCAGCGCCATCATCAGCGAGCGTTCGACCCGCGAGCGCGCCTGGAAGCCGGCATGGATGCGGCTCATCGCGAAGGCACCGCCGGCAAAGGCGAGCAGCATCGCCACCGCCGTGCCGATCCAGCCATAGCGGCTTTCCGCCGAGGCAACGACGGGGGCGAGCTGACGGGCGAGCGGATCGACGTCGACGGCATAGGGGTTGGCCGCCACTTGGCGGGCCTGGGCGAGCACCGAATCGCGTTCGAAGGCGAAGTCCGAAAGCTGCGCGGCGGCCGGGCTCTGCATCACCGCGCCGCGCACCAGGCCGGGCGTGACCGCGCCCCAGACAACGAGGAACAGCAGCGCCGGCAGCACCGTCCACATCGCGACATACCAGCCATGCTGCGCCGGCAGCGAATGCAGCCGCTTCTGCCCGCCGCGATCGAAGCGGACGGCGCGCGCGCGGGCGCTGAGCCAGCCGATCAGGCCGAACCCGACAATCATGAACAAGAGCGCGTAGACGTTCACCAGAAAACCACTTCAGCATTATGCCCCGTCACGACCGCGACCTGCCGCGGTGCCGATGGAGCCCGTTTCACCGCAACTCGCCCCGATCGAGCGCGACTTCGCCCTTGACGCGATCGGCCATCGCCACGCGCATCGCCTCGGGCGCGGCGATCAACCCGCGCTTGGCGAGCGGCCCGCCCGGGCCCCACATCGTCGTGTAGAGCGTGAGGAAATCCTTGAGGCCCGGCACCGCCTTCATGTGCCGTTTCTTGACGTAGAGGAACAGCGGGCGCGCGCCCGGATACTGGCCGTCGGCGATCGTCTGATAGGTGGGGGCGACCCCGTTGATCGGCACCCCGTGCAGCCGGTTCTGGTTTTCCTCGAGATAGGAATAGCCGAAAATGCCGAGCGCGTTGGGATTCTGCGCCAGGCCCTGGACGATCAGATTGTCGTTTTCGCCCTTGTCCACATAAGGCCCGTCCTCGCGGATGCGGCGGCAGGCCTTGTCGAACGGGGCCGGATCGGCCGCCTTCTTCAGCGCCTCGGCCTCGGGATAGGCTTCGATGCAGCCGGGTTCGAGCATCAGTTCGACAAAAGCGTCGCGGGTGCCGCTGGTCGATGGCGGCCCCATCACCAGAATCGGCACCGGCGGCAGCGCCGGATTGACGTCGCGCCAGGTGCGCGCGGTGTTCGGCTTGCCGCGCGGATTGGCGGCGAGCGCGAGATAGATGTCGTTCTTGGTGAGCTGCAGCTTGGGGCCGTCGTTCGACTCGGCGAGCGCGACGCCATCGAGGCCGATGGTGATTTCCATGATGCCGCCGACCTGATTCTGCTGGCAGCGATCATATTCGTTGCGCGTCATGCGGCGCGACGCATTGGCGATATCGGGGAATTGCGCGCCGACGCCTTCGCAGAAGCGGCGGATGCCGGCGCCGCTGCCGATCGATTCGACCACGGGTGCCTTGCGCCCGCTCTTGGCGTTGACGAAGGCTTCGGCAACGGCGGTGGTGAACGGATAGACCGTGGACGAGCCGACGACGCGAATCTCGCGCGTCGAATTGCCGCCGCATCCGCTCAGTGCGAGCACGCTCGCCGTGATCAGAGCCAGACGACCCTTCATCGTCACCTCCCGTGTTCCAAAACCATTGCGATAGGAAAGCGGGTGCCTCGCCCAACCCGCATCTCGGTCCCTCTCCGGCAATCGCGTTACGACATTATGACACGCGCTCGATCGGCAGCCGCACCGTCACGGTGGTGCCGACGCCGACGGTGCTGGCGATATCGAGCCGCCCGCGGTGGCGCTCGATCACGTGCTTGACGATCGCGAGACCCAGGCCGGTGCCGCCGAGCGATCGGCTGCGTCCCGAATCGACACGATAAAAACGCTCGGTCAGGCGCGGGATATGTTCGGCGGGAATGCCCTCGCCTTGATCGGTCACGCTCAGCGACACCATCGTTTCGCCTTCGCTGCGCAGCGATATCGTCACCGGGGTGCCGTGGCGGCCATATTTCATCGCGTTGCCGATGACGTTGTGGAGCAGCTGGCTCAGCTGCGTCCGGTCGCCGCGGACCGGCGGCACGGCGGCGATCTCGGTCACGAGTTCGGCGGCGCGCCTGTCGCCCGCCAATTCGTTGCAGACCTGCTGGATCAACTCGCCGAGCGCCACCGACTCGGCGGGCGCGCGATATTTCTCCGCCTCGATCCGCGACAGCGAGATCAGGTCGTTGATCAGCCGGTCCATGCGCCGCGCCTCGTCGTGCATGATCTTGAGGAAGCGCTGGCGGATCTCGGCATCCTCGCCGGCGCCATCGGCCAGCGTCTCGACATAGCCGAGCAGCGAGGCGAGCGGGGTGCGCAGTTCGTGGCTGGCATTGGCGACGAAATCGACGCGCATCCGCTCGGCGGTATAGCTGCCGGTGCGATCGATCAGATGGACGACGCGCTCACCGCTTTCGAGCGTGCGGACGCGCATCTCCCAGCGCTGTTCGCGGGTGCCGAGGCCGACAAGGTGGATCGGCGCGGCCTGCACCCGTTCGCGCGGATCGAGCAGCCGTTCGGCCGCCGCCGGGTGGCGGATTGCGAGGCGCACATCCTCGCCGACGATGTGCTGGCCGAGCAGCGCGCGGGCGGCGGTGTTGGCGGCGATCACGCGGGTGGCGTCGATCGCGAGCACGGGCTCGGCAATCGCTTCGATCACCTCGTCGATCGCCGGGCCGCGCGGTGTGGGCGGCGGGGCGAGGTCGGCCGGCGGCGGCGGGGGCAGCGGATCGCCGCCCGACGCGGCGAGCAGCACGGCGGCGGTCGCCCCGACAAAGCCGATCAGCGCCGCCTGCAGGTCGCCGCCGAGCAGCAGCGCGGCGGCCGCACCGATGGCGGCGATGCAGAGGGCGAGAATCGTTCGCGAGCCGACGATCGAGGTCATGGCTGCCCCTGTAGCGCGCTCAGGCGTCCCGATACGAGCCCTGATTTCCCGCGGGGCCGATCGGCGGGTTCATTGGCAGCCGCATTGGCGGTGCCGGGCGCGCCAGTTCGACACATGCGCGGCGACCAGCAACAGGCTGCCGGCGACGCTCACCGGCACCTCGCGCGCGGTGCCTTCCAGCAGCAGCGCTGCCAGCGCCATCAGCGACAGGCCGGCGATTCCGGTGAGCAACGGCCCGGCGCTGCGGTGAACGCGGCAGCCCGAGAGCAGCGCGAAGCTCGAGCTCGGGATCGCGAACATCAGCAGCCAGCGGTGCAGATCGGCGGGGAGGTGAAGCCAGGCGGACACGCCGGGCAGGAGCGCCAGCAGCACCGGCAGCGCCAGGCAATGGACGAGGCACAGCGTCGACATGCCCACCGCCGCACGCTCGATCCAGTCGACGCGGCGCCCCTGGATTGCCTGGACAGGGGAAGGGGCGGCGGGCGTCGGATCGGAAGGCATCGCGGCTATATGTGATATTATATCACAGATTCAAGGTGGCGATGGTGGTGATGTCGATCGTGCGCTCGACCAGCACGAGCGGGGCGGGGCGATGCGAGACGAGAACCAGCCCGACCTCATTCGCGGCGAGCCAGCGGTCGAGCCGTTCGACGAGCTGGCGCTCGGTATCGGCGTCGAGGCCCTCGGTCGGCTCGTCGAGCAGCAGCCAGGACCGGGCTGCCAGCAGCGCGCGGGCGAGCGATAGGCGCTTGCGCTCGCCGCCCGAAAGCGTGCCGCCGGCTTCGGCGACGGGCGTGTCGAGCCCAAGCGGCATCGACGCGACGCGATCGGCGAGACAGGCGATGTCGAGCGCGGCGTGCATCTCGTCCGGGGTGAGGCCGGGGCGAGCGACGCGCAGATTGTCGGCGATCGAACCGGCGATCAGCACCGCGTCCTGCGGAGCGAGCGCGAACTGGGCGCGGAGGGCGTCGGCGCTGCACTGAGCGACGGGTGTGCTGTCCAGCGCCATCGCGTGAACCGGTACGCGCAGTCCGGCCAGCGCCTCGATCAGCCGCGTCTTGCCGGCGCCGGAAATGCCGGTGATCGCGACGCGCGCGGCCGGCGCGAGCTCCAGCGAACCGAGCGTCAGCGGCCGGGCGGCTTCGCGTTCGGGCGCGATGCGGGCGGGTTCGCCGTCGAGGCCCGCGAGCGTCTTCAGCCGGGCGATGCCCTGTTCGACGCTGCTCTGGCGCAGCGCGGTGCGTGCGACCGCCGCCATTGCCTCGACCGAGGCGGTCGCCGCGAGCAGCGCGAGCGCCCGCAGCGGCGCTGGGCCGTCGGCAAGCGCGAACACCGTCGCGGCTGCCAGCGCGCCATAGCCGGCGAGCAGCCCGGCGACCGCCCCTTCGGCATTGGCGAGTGCCGCACGGGCGCGATCGAGCGGCGTTGCCAGTTGCGCCAGCGTGTCGCTGACCCGATCGGCCAGGCCATAGGCGATGATTTCCGGCCGCGCCGCCGCATAGTCGACAAAGGCGGTGCGCAGCGCCCCCAGCGCCTCTGCCGCGTCGGCGGCGGGGCGGGCGGTCAGCCGGTGTGCCGCGAGCGAGAGCAGCACCGGGAGCGCCGCGAGCAGCAGCGCCAGCGCCGCCGCCGCCTGCAAGCCGGCAAACGCCACCAGCCCGACCGCGAACAGCGCGGCGATCAGGCTCGCCGGCCGGGTCGGCCGACGGACGATCAGATCCTCCAGCGCCTCGATATCGCCGATCAGCCGGGCGCTGGCATCGCCGCTGGAAAGATCGGGCGCGGTGCGATTGTCCTGCGCCGCCAGCGTGCCGAACAGCCGTCCGCGTGTCGCCGCCATCGCGGTCAGCGCCGCCTGATGGGCGAGCAGCCGTTCGCCATAGCGCGCGCCCGTGCGCAGGATGGCGAGGCCGCGGATCGCCGCGCTGGGGATCAGATAGTTGAAGGCCAGGATCGCCGCGGCCCCCGCCGCCCCGGCGATGCCCGCGCCGGTGAGGAAGGCGCCCGACAAGGCGAGCAGCAGGATCGCCGCCAGCCCGGCGAGCGCGGCGCACAGCAAGGCCCAGCGCAGCGTGCGCCGCTCGGGCGCGGCGAGTTCGAACGGATCGCGGCTCGTGCTCACAATGCCACCTCCGCGTCCGCCGCCGCGATCAGCCGGGGATCATGCGTCGCGACGATCACCGCATGGCTGGCGGCGACGCTGCGCAGCAGTGCGACGATCGCCGCCGCGCTGGCATCGTCGAGATCGGCGGTGGGCTCATCGGCGAGCAAGAGCGGGCGATCCGCGAGCAGCGCGCGGGCGAGCCCCAGCCGCCGCCGTTCGCCGCCGGACAGCCCCGAGCCGCGATGATCGAGCGGCAGATCGAGCCCGGCGCCGCGCCGCGCCAGCATCGGCATCAGCCCGACGCGATCGGCCGCCGTCAGGATCGCGGCGTCATCGGCGTCCGGCGCCGCGACCGCCAGATTGTCGCGCAGGGTGCCGGGCAGGATCAGCGGATGCTGTGCCGCCCAGGCGGCGGGTGGACGGCGTGGTGGTTCGCCGTCATCGGCATCGCAGCCGGCAAGGCGCAGCGTGCCCGCGTCCGGCGTAATCTGGCCCGCGATCACCGCGAGCAGGCTGGTCTTGCCGCTGCCGGTGGCTCCGGTGAGCGCGACCATGCCGGTAGTGCCGATCGACAGGCTGACCGGCCCGATCGTGCGGCCTGACCAGGCGATCGTCACGCCATCGGCGCTGAGCCCGGCGAAATCGGCGGCGGGGGGCGCGGGTTCGGGGCGGACGGGCAGCGCCGCCAGTTCGCCGCGCGCCGCCTCGCCGAGCTGTTTCTCGTGATAGGCCGCCGCCAGCCGCCGCATCGGGAAATAGAATTCGGGTGCCATCGCCAGCGCGAAGAACGCCTCGCGCAGCGTCAGCGTCTCGGGATCGGGAAAAGGCAGCAGCCCCAGCAGGCTGAAGCCGCAATAGACCGCGACCAGCGCGACGGCGAGCGCCGAGAAGAATTCGAGCACCGCGCTCGACAGAAAGGCGACGCGCAGCACTTCGATCGTGCGCTGGGCGACGTCGCGCGTGGCGGCGCTCACCTGACGGGTAATCCGTTCCTCCGCGCCGAAATGGCGCAGGATCGGCAGGGTACGGACGCGATCGACGAACAGGCCCGACAGCATGCCCAGCGCGGCGAGCTGACGCTGGGAGGCGTGTTTGGCCGCGGTGCCGGCGAGAATCATGCCGATCACGAACGGCACCAAGGTCGCGAGCAAAATGCCCGCCGCGACCAGGCTGGCGCAGGCGATGATCGCCAGTGCGGCGACGGGCGCGGCGGCGGCGGCGACGCGCGCCGGCACGAACCGGGTTTCGTAATTCTCGATCGTCGCGACATGATCGATCGCCAGCGTCGCCGACTGGCCGATCGACGGCGCCGCGCCGCCGCCGAGCAGCCGCGCGATCAGATCGCGGCGCAAACGGGTGCCATCGGCCTGTGCTCCGCGGATCGCGAGCACCGGCACCGCCCAGTTGGTCGCCGCCCGCAACAGCCCGCCCGCCAGCATCGCGACGAACGCGCTCGCGGCGGCCGTCTGGCCGGCGGCCGCGGCGGCGACGCCGTCGGCGATCCCCCAGGCGAACAGGGCGGCGCCGCAAAGATCGATGGTCCAGCCCAATCCGGCCGATTTCTGAGGGTTCATATGAGACATTTTGTACAAGCGACCGGGGCAGGCGAAAGGAATAGGGGATATCCCGCATAGGCGCCAACGCCTTGCGCGCCTAGTCCAGCCTCGCGGCTATAGCTGAGGAAATTTTATGGATATGGCAGTTGTGGAGCTGTCGCGCCTGCAATTCGCGCTGACGGCGATGTACCACTTCCTGTTCGTGCCGTTAACGCTCGGCCTTTCCTTCCTGATCCTGATCATGGAAAGTGTCTACGTCGTTACCGACCGACCGATCTGGCGTGATGTCACGCGGTTCTGGGGGAAGCTTTTTGGCATCAACTTCGTCCTTGGTGTTGCCACCGGGTTAACGATGGAGTTCGAGTTCGGGACCAACTGGTCTTATTACTCGCACTACGTTGGCGACATTTTCGGTGCGCCGCTGGCGATCGAAGGCCTGATGGCCTTCTTCCTTGAGGCGACGTTCGTCGGCCTGATGTTTTTCGGCTGGGATCGCCTGAGCAAGCGACAGCATCTGTTCGTCACCTTCATGGTGGCGCTCGGCACCAATTTGTCGGCGCTCTGGATCCTGGTGGCGAATGGCTGGATGCAACATCCGGCGGGCGCCGTGTTCAACCCGGATACGATGCGAATGGAAGTCGTCGACTTCATGGCGGTGATCTTCAATCCCGTCGCGCAGGCGAAGTTCGTCCACACGGTAAGCGCCGGCTATGTCTGCGCCAGCGTGTTCGTGCTCGGCGTCTCGGCCTATTACCTGCTTCGCGGCCGGCACCTCGAGCTCGCCAAGCGCAGCTTCGGCGTTGCCGCGGCCTTCGGCCTGGCGGCGTCGCTGTCGGTGGTCGTGCTGGGTGACGAGAGCGGCTATGCGCTGACCGACAACCAGAAGATGAAGCTCGCCGCGATCGAGGCCGAATGGCATACCGAAGCGGCGCCGGCCGGCATCACCGTGTTCGGTTTCCCGTCAAACGCCGGGCGCCAGACGCTGTACCAGGTCAAGGTGCCCTATGTGCTCGGCCTGATCGGCACGCGCAGCCTGACCGGCCAGGTGGAAGGCATCTTCCCGCTGGTCGCCAAGGCGAAGCTGCGGATCGAGAACGGCATCGGCGCCTATGACGCGCTGCAGACGCTGAAGGCGAATCGCAACGACGTGGCGGCACGCGCCGTGTTCGAGAAGTCGAAGGCCGATCTCGGCTATGCGATGCTGCTCAAGCGCTGGGTCGACGATCCCCGCAAGGCCGATGCGGCGACGATCGACCGGGCGGCCTGGTCGACAGTGCCCAATGTGCCCGTGGTCTTCTGGCTGTTCCGCGGCATGGCGGCGCTGGGCTTCGGTTTCATCGCCTTCTTCGCGGCGGCGCTCTATTACGCCAATGCGCGCCATTTCCATCACAAATGGTTCCTGCGCGCGGCGATGTGGATGATCCCGCTGCCCTGGGTTGCGATCGAGTTCGGTTGGATCGTCGCCGAGGTTGGGCGCCAGCCCTGGGCGGTCGACGGCGTGCTGCCGACCTTCCTCGCGGCGTCGAGCCTGACGGTGCCGGAACTGTGGACGACGATCATCGGCTTCACGCTGATCTATGGCGTGCTGGCGATCATCGAGGTCCGCCTGATGCTCTCCAGCATCAAGCATGGCCCGGAAACCTATACGCCCTGGCAGCCGCAGCACGATCCAGTGCCGCCGTCGCCGGAGCCGACCCCCCTCCACGCCGTTCCCGCCGAATGAGCGCGAGCCAAGGAGAGCAATAATGTCCATTCCGCTCGATTATGAAAGCCTGCGCCTGATCTGGTGGGCGCTGCTGGGCGTGCTGCTGATCGGCTTTGCGCTGACCGACGGCTTCGATCTTGGCACGGCTGCGCTGCTGCCCTTTGTCGGTCGCAACGATGCCGAACGCCGGATGGTGATCAACACCGTCGGCGCCACCTGGGAAGGCAACCAGGTGTGGTTCATCCTGGGCGGCGGCGCGATCTTTGCCGCCTGGCCCTTCGTTTATGCCGTGAGCTTTTCGGGCTTCTATCTGGCGATGTTCCTCGTGCTGGCCGCGCTGATCCTGCGGCCGGTGGGGTTCAAATATCGCTCGAAGCATCCCGATGCCGCCTGGCGTTCGCGCTGGGATTGGGCGCTGTTCGTCGGCGGGTTCGTGCCGGCGCTGGTGTTCGGCGTGGCGGTGGGCAACGTCCTGCTCGGTGCGCCCTTCCGCCTCGATAGCGATCTGCGTTCCTTCTATGACGGTTCGCTGCTGGGCCTGTTCACGCCGTTCAGCCTGCTCACCGGCCTGTTGTCAGTGGCGATGCTGGCGCTGCACGGTGCCGGCTGGCTGAGCATCAAGGTCGAGGCCGGGCCGGTGCTCGATCGCGCCCGGCGCTTCGGCACGGTGGCGGCGGTGCTGGCGCTGGTGCTGTTCGCGGCCGGTGGCGCCTATGTCGCCTATGGCGATCTCGGCTACCGGCTTGCCGGCGTCGCCGATCCGTCGGGGCCGTCGAACCCGCATCTGCTGGCGGCGGTGCGCGCGCCGGGCGCCTGGCTCGACAATTATGCGAGCCATCCGTGGATGCTGATCGCGCCGCTGCTCGGCTTTATCGGGCCGGTGCTCGCGCTGCTCGGCATTCGCGGCCGCCGCGACCTGTTGGTGTTCACCGGTTCGTCGCTCGCCAATGTCGGCATCATCGCGACGGTCGGCCTGTCGATGTTCCCGTTCATCCTGCCGAGCTCGATCGATCCTGCGTCGAGCCTGACCGTGTGGAACGCATCGTCGAGCCACGTCACGCTGTTCATCATGCTGATCTGCACGCTGGTGTTCCTGCCGATCGTGCTCGCCTATACCGCCTGGGCCTATCGCGTGATGTTCGGCCGGGTGACGTCGGAAGAGGTTCGCCTCAACCCCGACCTTTACTGAGGAGTTGAAACCATGTGGTATTTCGCCTGGATTCTCGGCACCGGCCTTGCGGTCGCGGTGGCCGTGCTCAACGGCATCTGGCTCGAATTCCATACCGATCCGTCGACCGACGTAACCGTGCTCGATTGAGCCGATGAGCAAATGACCGGCGGCGGCCCGCGCAATGCGGGTCGCCGTTTCGTCTGTCGGCGCGTGCGGGCGCCGTCAGGGTGTCTCGTCGGAGCCGGTGGGTGCGGGCGCCAGCGTGAAGCGATCGCCTTCGGACGGCGCCGCGACGTCGGGCACCCCCTGTTCGCGCAGCACCGCGTCGATGGCGAGCGCGCGGCGCACGGCGAGCGGCGCATCGGCCACCGCATCGTCCGCCGGGCGTTCGTCCGGTAGCCCGGGCACGACCAGCGAGCGGATGTTCCACCGTTTCGCCGCCCAGGCCGAGAGCTCCACCGCCTCGCGCGCCGCGGGGGACAGTGTGTCGCTGCCATCCTCGAACGTGATCGCGGGCAGCGGCAGGGTCGGCGGCACCAGATTGACCACCCAGCCCGGCGCGCTGGCGGCGGCGCGGGCTTCGAGCGCGCGATAGCTGGCAAGGCCGGCGCCCGGCAGCGGCGCCGCCGAGGCGACGACGCGCTGATGGTCGCGATCCACGGTCACATTGTCGGACGAAACGCCCGCCGCGACTGCGACGATGCGTGCGATTTCCTGCGCGACGTCGCGTCCGTCGGCGGCGGCGGCGTTGGCGCGTGCGAGCGCCTCGCGCTGGGCTTCGGTGCCCTGGTTCGGATCGATCAGGATCTGGTCGACCTGCAAGGTAAGCCGGTGCTGCAACGCCTTTTCCAGATCGCTGCGAAGCGCCCGGGGGCTGCGCGCCCGGTCTCGCGGGGCGATCACCACCGAACGCACCGCCCACGGATCTCGATCGAAATCGACGTCGAGCTGGGTGATCCGCGCGTTCGGGCCGAACCGTTCGGTCAGCGCCGACCGGATCTGGTTCACCAGAAACGCCTCGCGCGCGATCTGGCCGAGCGAATAGGCCAGCGGCACCGACATGGCGACAAAGGCGAGCAGCAGCACCGCCGTCTGCGTCCAGCTTTGCTGGCTCGAGAGGAAATGGCCGAAGCCATAGATCCGCGCCATGATCGTCGCCGCCAGCGCGATCGTGAGGAAGTTGGTGACGAACAGCGCGAGGCTGCCGCCGAGCACCGCCATGTTCCAGGTCGCGAGGCCATAGCCGACCACCGCCAGCGGGGGCATCAGCGCGGTGGCGATCGCGACGCCGACGATCGTATCGCCGCGCCCGCGGATGATGGCGAAGGTGCCGGCGAGCGCCGCGAACAGCGCGACCAGCAGGTCGAACAGATTGGGGCGGGTGCGTGCGAGGATCTCGGCAGTGGGCGCCTTGAGCGGGGAGAACACGACGATCAGCGCGGTGAACAGCACCGCGACCGCCGAGCCGATCGCAAAGGCGGTGCCCGCGCGCCGCAGCTCGGCAAAGTCGAACAGTGCCAGCGCGAAGCCGAGGCCGAGGATCGGCCCCATCAGCGGTGAGATGAGCATCGCCCCGATCACCACCGCCGGCGACGACAGCAGCAGGCCCAGCACAGCGATGCCGGCCGACATCATCGTCATGAAGACATAGCGCGCCGAAAGCCCGCTTTCGTCGATGATCCGCTCCATCACGCGGCTGTGGTCGACGCTGTCGATGACGTTGATCCGCCACCAGCGATAGAGCGGAACGCGGTTCAGCGGATCGGGCGCGGAGGGCCGGACGATCGGCGATGCGGCGGCTTCATTCATCGTTGCGGTACTCGGTCATTCACCTGCGTTAGCTCGTTCGGCCGCCCGATTGAAGCTGCCGGCGGTGGAACCCGGCGGGTGCCGGCTCCGTTCCCCGGGCGTATCGATCAACCTTGAAAGGAGGCACGTCTGGACCAGATCCTCGCGAAACTGCCCGGCTGGGCGAGCAGTATCCTGATCGTCGCGCTTGCCGTCGCGCTCGCCTGGGCGGTGCACAGCATCGTCATCAAGATCGCCTGTCGCGCCGCGAAGCGGACAAGCACCGACGTCGACGACATTGTCCTGCGCCGGCTGCACGGCCCGTCGCGCTGGCTGCTGATCGTCATTGCACTGTCGTTCGCCCAGCCCGCGCTGACATTGGGCGCATCGGGCACCCGTGCCTGGACGCAGGCCGCGGGGCTGATCATCCCGGCCTTGCTCGGCTGGATGGCGGTTGCGCTGCTGGGCGTCGTGTTCGACGTCGTGCTGGCGCGGACCGATATCACATCGGAAAACAATCTCCGCGCCCGTCGGCGGCGGACGCGCGCCAGCATCCTGCACCGCATCGCGGTGTTCCTGGTGATGCTGATCGCCTTCTGCATGATGCTGATGAGCATCCCGAGCGTCCGCAGCGTCGGCGTCACGCTGATCGCATCGGCCGGCCTTGCCGCTCTGGCGGTCGGCGCCGCCGCACAGCCGGCGCTCAAGAACCTGATCGCCGGCCTGCAGATGGCGTTCACCGAACCGATCCGCATCGACGACGTCGTCATCATCGACGGCGAATGGGGCCGGATCGAGGAGATCAGGCTGACCTATGTTGTGGTGAAGATCTGGGACGAGCGCCGCCTGGTGGTGCCCGTTTCCAAATTCCTGGAGGACAGTTTCCAGAACTGGACGCGCGAAACCAGCCAGCTGCTCGGCAGCGTCTATTGGTATCTCGATCCGGCGGCGGATGTGGACCGGCTGCGCGGGCGGATGGAGGAACTGGTGAAGGCCAGCCCGCGCTGGGACGGACGCTTCTGCAACATGCAAGTCACCGACACCAAGCCGGAAGCGATCGAGGTTCGCGGCCTGATGACGGCGAAGGATGCGTCGAGCGCGTTCGACCTTCGCTGCGAAATCCGCGAAGGTCTGCTGGCGTTCATCCGCGCCGAGATGCCCGAGGCTATCGTCCGCTATCGCGGCGCGGTGGAGTTCAGGCCTCGGCCGGAACCCGGGTAAGCTCGTCGGTGAAGCGCTTGAGCCACCACATCACGTCCTGCTCGTCCACCCCGGCCTTCAGCACCTTCCAGCGCTCGATCCGCTCCTCCAGCGGCATGTTGAGCGCGCGGTGGATCGCGTCGGAAACTTCCTCGGCGCTGTACGGGTTGACGAGCAGGGCCTCCTCCATCTGGATCGCCGCGCCGGCGAATTTGGAGAGGATGAGGACGCCCGGATCCTCGGGATCCTGCGCCGCGACATATTCCTTGGCCACCAGGTTCATGCCGTCGCGCAGCGGCGTGACCAGGCCGATCTTGGCGGCGCGGTACACGCCGGCGAGCACGTCGCGCGGATAGCCCTGGTTCACATAGCGCAGCGGCACCCAGTCGAGATCGGCATGCGCGCCGTTGATCTTGCCGGCCAGCCCTTCGAGCGTGTTGCGGATGCGCTGATAGCTTTCCACCGACGCGCGCGAGGGCGGGGCGATCTGGAGCAGGAACACTTCCTTGCGCTGATCGGGATGTGCGCTGAGGAAGCGCTCATAGCCGAGGAAGCGCTCTTCCAGGCCCTTGGAATAATCGAGCCGGTCGACACCGACGATCATCGAGCGGCCGACCGCGCTCTTGCGCATCTGGGCATAGGCCTGGCGCGCCGTATCGCTTTCGGCCAGCGCCTCGAATTCCTTGGCATCGATGCCGATCGGGCAGGCGACCAGCTTCACGCTCTTCAGGCCGATACGCAGCACGCCGTCGGGCTGCACCACCGCCTCCATCTCGGCACGCGCGAAATCAATGAAGCTTTCCATCCACTCTTGGGTGTGAAACCCGATCACGTCATAGGCGAACAGCGTCTCGATAAGTTCATGCGCCTTGGGCAGGCTGGAGAGCAGGCGGCGCGGCGGCCACGGAATGTGGAGGAAGAAGCCGATCTGGTTGTTGCGGCATCCGCGCCGGCGCAGTTCCTGGCCGAGCGGGAACATGTGATAGTCCTGAACCCAGATCACATCGTCCGGCTCGATCAGCGGGCGGACGGTCTCGGCGAAGCGTTCGTTCACGCGCTGATAGCCGCCCGCGAAGCCGCGCTCATATTCGGCAAGGTCGATGCGGTAATGGAACAGCGGCCACAGCGTGCGGTTCGCATAGCCGTTATAATATTCGTCGATATCCTGCTCTTCCAGATCGACGGTGGCGGTGGTGACGCCGTGGCTGCGCTGCATGCTGATCTGGCCGGTGAACTGATCGGTTTGTTCGCCGGACCAGCCAAACCAGATGCCGCCATTTTCACGGAGCGCCGCGGCGAGAGCGACGGCGAGCCCGCCCTGCGCACCGGAATTGGAGCCCTTGGGCGCGGAAACGCGGTTTGAAATGACGATGAGGCGGCTCAACGGATCGAACTCCAGGGTTTGCTCAGCAGAACGGCGCAATTGATCATGCCGACCAGCGAGTAGGTCTGGGGATAATTGCCCCACAATTCCCCGGTGACGGGGTCGATATCCTCGGAAAGCAATCCGGCAGCGGTGCGCCGCATCAACATCTCCTCGAACAATGCTCGCGCGTCGTCTGTGCGGCCCGTGATGTGCAACGCTTCGATCAGCCAGAACGTACAGAAGTTGAATGCGGTTTCAGGCAGGCCGAAATCATCCTCGGTGGCATAGCGAAGCATCGTCGGCCCGCGCCGCAGCCCGGCCTCGACCGCGTTCAGCGTGTCGACGAAACGGGGATCGTCGGGCGCTAGGAAGCGCATCTCCAGCAGCTGGAGCAGGCTGGCATCGAGATCGTCGCCGGAGAAGGTGGCGGAAAACCGGCTGGTATCGTCGCGCCACGCCTTTTCGAAGATCGTCGAGCGGATCGTGTCGGCGCGCTGCTGCCAGAAGTCGCGTCGCGCCGCGAGCCCCAGCACATGCGCGGCATTGGCCAGCCGGTCGCACGCCGCCCAGCACATCGCCACCGAATAGGTGTGGACGCTCTGGCGGGTGCGCAGCTCCCACAGGCCGGCATCCGGCTGGTCATGATATTCCCATGCGCGCTCGCCGACGCGCTCCAGCGCCTCGAAATCCTCGATGCCCGCAATGCGGTACAGCCGCTGGTCGAAGAACGCCTGGACATTGGACAGGACGATCTGGCCATAGGCATCGTGCTGAACCTGCTCATAGGCCTGGTTGCCGACGCGAACCGGCCCCATGCCGCGATAGCCGCCCAGCGCCGGCGCCTCGCGTTCGACCAGCGTGGCCTCGCCGAGCACGCCGTAGAGCGGCTGGATATGGCCGCCGCGCGGTTCCGAGCGGGCGTCGTCGACGATGTTGCGCAAATAGCCGAGATAGGATTCGAGCACGTCGAGCGCGCCCAGCCGGTTGAGCGCCTGCACCGTATAATAGGCGTCGCGGATCCAGCAGTAGCGATAGTCCCAGTTGCGCTGCGACCCGGCATGTTCGGGGATCGAGGTGGTGAGCGCGGCGACGATCGCGCCGGTTTCCTCATGCTGGCACAGCTTGAGCGTGATCGCCGAGCGGATCACCACATCCTGCCATTCGAGCGGGATGGCGAGGCCGCGCACCCAGTGCTGCCATTCGCGCAGCGTGTTGGCCAGCATGTCGTCGATCGTCTCGCCGACATCGCCGCTGAAGCTCTCGTCCGGGCCGAGGAAGAAATGGAGCGGTCGTTCGACACGAAACACGCGCTCCTCGCTCACCATGCCGACCGGGGAAGTGGTGGTGAGGCGTAGCGTCATCGGTTCGACCAGATAGCGAAGATGGTTCGAGCCGCCGATCCGCTTGCCGCAATCATTGCCCCAGCCGCAGGTGGGCCGCAGCTTGACGCGGATGCGCGGGCTGCCCGCGACCGGCCGGACGATGCGGGCGAAGGCGACCGGGCGGTAAACGCGGCCCATGCGCTGGAAGCGCGGACAGAAATCGACGACCTCGATCGCGTTGCCGGCGGCATCGCTGTGCCGGCTGACGAGCACCGGCGCGTTGCGCATATAATGCTGCTCGACCGAGACGACGCCTTCGAGCTCGATCGCCCAATAGCCGTTATCGGGTTCTTCGCCGCCGATCAGCGCGGAGAACAGCGGATCGCCATCGACGCGGGGCACGCATCCCCACACGAACCGGCCTGCGCGATCCACCAGCGCGCTGACCTGACAATTGCCGATCGGCCAAAGATCCAGCGACGTCATGCCTCTACTCCCGCGATCGTGCCGAGCCAGCCGAGCACGGCATCGACATCCTCCAGTCTGAAACGCGCATCGGTCGGCCGTTCCGGCCCCACCAGAATGCCCGCGCCGCCCAGTGCGGCGACGGCGGCGAAGCCGGGTTCGTCGGTCAGGTCATCGCCGATGAAAACGGGGCGGGTGTCGGCGAAGCGCGGCTCGGCGGTGAGGGCGCGGATCGCGCTGCCCTTGTCGCCGCCGCTTGCGCGCACCTCCACCATCATCTTGCCGTGCTGGAGGTGAAGCCCGTGGTCGCGCGCCAGTCGCTCGGCAAGCGCGACGCACACGCCCTCGCGATCCGGGGCAGCGCGGAAATGGAGCGCGGCGCCGAGCGGCTTGTTCTCGACGATCACGCCGGGGGCGTCGGCGGCGAGCGCGGACATCGCGGCGAGCGCGTCGGCGAGGCCGGCCGGGCGCTCGGCCTGTTCGCGCTTGCCGTCCGGCCGGCGGAATTCCATGCCGTGGCTGCCGACCACGGTGCAAAGATCGGCGCCGAACAGCGTGGCGATCTCGTCGGCGGGGCGACCGCTCACCAGCGCAAGGCGACCGTCAAGCCGCCGGTCGAGCGCATGCATCAGCGCGGCGAGGCGGGGGCTGACGGATACCGCATCCGGGCGGTCCGCGATCTCGACCAGCGTGCCGTCGAAATCGAGAAAGAGGCTGGCGTCTTCCAGAAGGTCCGCCGGCGGCGCGATCAACTGCGTCGGATTCCGGTCGGGCATTGCGTCTCCTTGTAATCGATGTGCCGGGCAGCGGATGAATGCTGCCCCAATCGTTACGATTGCGAAGTCAATCCGTTCCCTTCGGGACTGCCTCCGCCCCGGTTTTTTTGTGCGGTGCAGCGCTAAATCGCATCGACAGGCCGTGATAGAGCCGCTCCTTGCAGACGAACTGGGCGGCGAAATCGGCGACCAGCGCCGAGGCGAGCAGCGGCAGCATCAACCCGCGGCTCGCGGTCGTCTCCGAGATGATGATGACGGCGGTCAGCGGCGCACGCACCACGCCGGTGAAATAGGCGACCATGCCGAGCAGGACGATCGCGCCGCTGGGGTCGCGCGGGAAGAGCAGGTGGACGAGATCGCCAACCCCGGCGCCGACCGAAAGCGACGGCGCGAAGATGCCGCCGGGGATGCCGGCGACGGCGGTGGCGAGCGTCGTCGCGAACTTGGCGGGGGCGAACCACCAAGGCGCATCGGCGCCGGTGATGACGGCGCGCGCGGCGCCATAGCCGGTGCCCCAGGTGAGCCCGGTCAGCACGCCCAGCACCGCGACGACGGCGCCGCACAGCGCCGCGAACAGCAGCTTGCGCTGGCGGATCGCGACCAGCGGCGCCCAGTTCGAGCCGCCCGATGCCAGCATCAGTCGCGAAAACAGCCCGCCCGCAACGCCCCCGATCACGCCGGCGACGGGCGCGGCGACGATCGCGTGATCGATCGACAGCGTTTCGCGCATCACGCCGAAATAGACATAATCGCCCGACACGCCGAGGCTGACCATGCCGGCGATCAGCACCGCCGCCATGACGAGCATCGTCATCCGCTGCTCATAGGCGGCGGCCAGTTCCTCGATGGCGAAGGCGACGCCGGCCAGCGGCGTGTTGAACGCCGCGGCGACGCCCGCCGCACCGCCGGCGATGAACACCGACGCACGCAGCGGGATTGCCGCCAGCTTGTGGGCATAGCCCATGATCGAGGCGGCGACCTGCACCGTCGGCCCCTCACGCCCGGTGGACGCGCCGACAAGCACTGCGCCGATCGTCAGGAACAGCTTGGCGATCACCGTCCTGGCCGAGGTCAGGCTTTCCATCGCCTGATTGGGATCGCGCGTCGCGGCCATCACCTGCGGGATGCCCGAGCCGGTGGCATCCGGCGCAAACCGCATCGTCAGCCACGCGAAGAAGGCGAAGCCCGCCGGCGTCATTAGCAGCGGTGCCCACCACCATTGCCGTTCGATCGAGCCGAACACCTCCGTCGCCCAGTCGGCCGTGGCGGCAAAGGCGAGCGCCACCAGCCCGATTGCAATGGCACCACCTAGGATCGCGACGCGCCGGCGCCAGATCGGCGCGCCCGGCCCGTGCCGGCGAACCATTGTGCGTATTCTTCGGCTGGGTTGGGGCGGTGCGATGCTCATCCTTCGGCGGGTGCTCCTGCAAGTGCGGCGACGACGCAGATCAGGCCGATCGCCATGAATCCAAGCCGCTTGACCAGCGGCGTGCGATGCCGCGATCCCACCATCAGCGCGAGGACGCACTGCATCGCATAAAACAGCGCAAAGGCGCGGGAGGCGATCGCGACGACCTGGAACGGATCGGTGAGCCAGACAACGGCGATGGCGAGCGCACCGGCCACCGAGAAGGCGGCGCCCACGCTCAGCCGCTTGTGGGTGACTTCGCTCATCAACCCGCCGGCGCCGATCGAATCCGCCACCGCGGCGCTGAGTTGGCTCGACAGTGCACCCAGCAGGACGAGCACGCCCATCGCGGGCGCGATGAAGCGCATCACCTCCAGAATGCCGGCCACGCCCTCCGCTTCGGCCGCGCGCCCGAGCAGCGGGGTCAGCAGCGCGAGGAACGCGATATAGATCGCCGCAGCAATCCATTGTGCATGGCGCATCGTGCGGATCCGCAGTTGCTGCGAATAGGCAAAGCCCATGTAGCGCGATGTCTCGAAACCCTGAACGGTGATGAGCAGGCCGAGCAGCATCGGGATGCTGGCGATCGAGATCTTCGCGGGAGGAAGCGGATCGCCGGGCGCGTTGAGCACCCACCAGCAGGCGAGACCGGCGAGAAGCCCGACGATGATGCCGATCTTGATCGATACGGTTTCCTGCGCGAGCCGCTCGACCCGGTGAAGCCCGTTGCCGAATGCGAGCGCCATCAGCCCGAGGATCAGCACGGTGACGAGCGCGCTCGACAGGAAGGCGTGCCAGCCGGGCTCGATCTGGAGCGGCGCCAGCGCGAATTCGGCCAGCAGCTTCAGATAATAGGCCACCGACACGGCATAGGCGAGCGAGAGCACAGCCTGGGTCGCGCGGGCGAACCACACCACCGAATCGCGCGGCGACGCGCTTTCGAGATGGTTTTCGACTTCGGTGATGTTGAACCGCACCACCCAGCCGACCGCATAGGCGAGCAGCAGCAGGACGATTTCCGCAAGGATCGCCGCGCCGCCGAACTCGCGCGCGAGCAGCGGGCCGCAGATCAGGAAGCCGCTGCCGATGATTGACGCAAGCGGCGTCACCGTGGCGCGCCAGCCGTCGCTTTTCGCGAACTTGCCGAACGACAGCACCAGTGCGGCTGAAACGGCGCAGACGAGCGCCACGATCGTGATCGTCATTCGACTCCCTTCACGTGGCGGCTGCCTAACGCCAATGGCCGGCATAGGCAAAGCAAAGACACCCGCAGGTGCCGCGCCTGCCGCCGCCTTTCGTTCCCGGCCTCAAACGAAAGCGGGCATTCCGGGCAACAGCTTGTCGAGCGTGACCGGATAGTTGCGCACGCGCACGCCGCAGGCATTGTAGATCGCGTTCGCCACCGCGGCGCCGACGCCGCAGATGCCGAGCTCGCCCACGCCCTTGGCCTTCATCGGCGAGGTCGTCGGATCGGTCTCGTCGAGGAAGATCACGTCCTGATGCGGAATGTCGGCATGAACCGGCACTTCATAGCCCGCCAGATCGTGATTGACGAAGAAGCCGAAGCGCTTGTCGATCGCCAGTTCCTCCATCAGTGCTGCGCCGGCGCCCATCGTCATCGCCCCGATCACCTGGCTGCGCGCCGATTTGGGGTTGAGGATGCGGCCGGCGGCGCACACCGCGAGCATGCGGCGGATGCGGATTTCGGCGGTGGCGGCGTCGACCCCAACCTCGACGAAATGCGCGCCGAAGGTGGATTGCTGATATTTCCGGGCGAGATCGCCATAGTCCATCCGGTCCTCGGCGACGATCTCGCCGTCCTTCGCCGCGTCGGTCAGCGCGACGACGCGGTTGCCCGCGCGGACCTTGCCGTCCTCGAACACGCTGTCGGCCGAGTTGAAGCCCAGCGCCGCCGTGATCTTGTCGCGCAGCGCGACGCAGGCGGCATAGACGCCCGCGGTTGAACTGTTCGCGCCCCATTGCCCGCCCGAACCGGCCGAGACGGGGAAGCTCGAATCGCCGAGCCGGACGACCACCTGGTCGAGCGGCACGCCCATCATCTCCGCCGCCGTCTGGGCGATGATGGTGTAGGTGCCGGTGCCGATGTCCGTCATGTCGGTCTCGACCGTGACGACGCCGTCGCGGCCCAGCCGCACGCGCGCCGCCGAGCGCATGTTGATGTTGTTGCGGAACGCCGCCGCCATGCCCATGCCGACCAGCCAGCGGCCGTCGCGCACCTTGCCGGGCAGCGAATTGCGCCTGGCCCAGCCGAACTCGTCGGCGCCGGTGCGCATGCATTTGATCAGCTGGCGCTGCGAGAAGGGGCGATCCTTGGCCTCCGGATCGACCTGGGTGTCGTTGATCGCGCGGAATTCGATCGGATCGAGGCCGAGCTTTTCGGCCATTTCGTCCATCGCCATTTCCAGCGCCATCATGCC
Organism: Sphingomonas sp. RS6; assembly: GCF_054489705.1. Classification (NCBI taxonomy): domain Bacteria; kingdom Pseudomonadati; phylum Pseudomonadota; class Alphaproteobacteria; order Sphingomonadales; family Sphingomonadaceae; genus Sphingomonas; species Sphingomonas sp. RS6. Next base: position 206,276 of record NZ_JBTMWM010000005.1, on the reverse strand, counting down.
CGGCGCCTCACCCGGCGCGCGCATCGCATTGCCCTCTGGCAGGTTGAGCACGGCGAGCCGCATCGCCGTCAGCCGGTTCGCGCCGGCATAGAGCAGCCGCGTCTGGCTGACGGCCGTTTCGGGGCTGCCGCCGGGCAGATCGCCCGACCAGCTTTCATGGCCGATCGCGGTGATCTTGCCGTTCGGCTCGGCGCCGATGCGGATGCGCTGGATCGTCGCGGGACGGTGGGTGGTGTTGTTGAAGATCAGCGGGCGCGGCAGCATCACCTTTACCGCGCGCCCGGTCGCCTTGGCGCCCAGCGCGGCGAGGACCGCGTCGGCGCGCACGAACAGCTTGCCGCCAAAGCCGCCGCCGATGAACGGCGACATCAGCCGCACCTTGTCCTTCGCGATGCCGAGCGTCTTGGCGACATCACCCTTGCCCCAGTCGATCATCTGGTTGGACGTCCAGAGCTGGAGCTGATCGCCCTCCCATTTCGCGATCGAGGCGTGGGGCTCCATCATCGCGTGGCTGTGATCGGGCGTCGAATAGCGTGCGTCGAGTTGTACAGGCGCGGCGGCAAAGGCACCGGCAAAGTCGCCGACCTTGCTTTCGGCGGGGCCACCAAAGCCCTCGGCGGGCAAGGTCGCGTCGGCCATTGCCGCTTCGAGGTCGTATTTGCCTGGTGCGCGCGCATAGTCGACGCGGATCAGCGCCGCCGCCGCCCGGGCCTGTTCAAAGCTCTCGGCGACGACCAGCGCGATCGCCTGGTGATAATGCTCGATTTCCGGGCCGCCGAGCAGCATCGCGGTGTTGAAATCGCCCTTTTTCAGCGGGCCGGCATTCTCCGCCGTGACGATCGCGAGCACGCCGGGCGCACCAAGCGCCCCGGCCTTTTCCATGCCGGTGATCCGGCCCCTGGCGATCGCCGAGCCGACGACATAGCCATAGGCCGGATTGGCCACCGCGTCGTGGCGTTCATAGGCATAGGGCGCACGGCCGCTGGTCTTGAGCGGCCCGTCGATCCGGTCGGCGGGCTTGCCGATCACCTTCAGTCGGTCGATCGGATTGGTGGTGGCGGGCGTATCGAATTTCATGGCTCAGCCCCTCGCTTCGTGCAGCACGGCGGCGAGCGTCCGCTCCGCCAGCGGCACCTTGAAGGCGTTGTCCGGCGTGGGCCGGGCGCCTTCCAGGATCAGCTTCATCGTCGGGCCTGCGCCCTTCGGCAGCGAGGCTTCCGCCGCTTCGACGCGCCACGGCTTGTGCGCCATGCCGCCCAACGCGACGCGCCCGGTGCCGTCCTTCTGGACCACCGCCGCGACGGAGACGAGCGCGAAGGCATAGGAGGCGCGGTCGCGTACCTTGTGGTAGAAATGCTTGCCGCCCAACGGCCTTGGCAGGGTGACCGAGGTGATGAACTCGCCGGGTGCCAGCGTGTTGTCGCGCTCCGGCGCGTCGCCCGGCAGCCGGTGGAAGTCGGCGATCGGGATGCTGCGAGTCGCGCCGTCAGGCGTCACCGTTTCCACTGTCGCGTCGAGCAGTCGCATCGCGATGGCCATGTCGCCGGGATAGGTGGCGATGCAGGCGTCGCTCGATCCGATCACCGCCAGCTGACGGCTGTAGCCGCCGATCGCGGCGCATCCGCTGCCGGGCTTGCGCTTGTTGCAAGGCTGGTTGGTGTCGTAGAAATAGGGGCAGCGGGTCCGCTGGAGCAGGTTTCCGGCGGTCGTGGCCTTGTTGCGGAGCTGACCCGATGCGCCCGCGAGGATGGCGCGGGCGAGCACCGCATAATCCCGCCGCACGCGCTTGTCGGCGGCCAGATCGGTGTTGCGCACCAATGCGCCGATCCTCAGCCCGCCGTCGGGCGTCGCCTCGATCTTGTCCAGCCCGATGCGGTTGACGTCGATCAGATGGGTCGGCGCCTCGATCTCGAGCTTCATCAGGTCGAGCAGGTTGGTGCCGCCGGCGATGAACTTCGCGCCCTGCGTCTGTGCGGCCTTCTTCGCGGCGTCGGCCGGGCTGGTCGCCCGTTCATAGGTGAACGCCTTCATGCGGACCTCCGGGCGGCGACCTCGCGGATCGCCTCGACGATGTTGGAATAGGCGCCGCAGCGGCAGATATTGCCGCTCATGCGCTCACGGATCTCCGCCTCGCTCATCGCAGGGGCGGCGACGACGTCGGGCGTGACATGGCTGGGCACGCCGGCCCTGATCTCGTCGAGCACCGCCACTGCCGAGCAGACCTGGCCGGGCGTGCAATAGCCGCACTGATAGCCGTCATGCTTCACGAACGCCGCCTGCATCGGATGCAGATCGTCCGGCGATCCCAGGCCTTCGATCGTGGTGATCGAATCGCCGTCATGCATCACCGCCAGGCTGAGGCAGGCATTGATGCGAGTGCCGTCGACGAGCACGGTGCAGGCGCCGCACTGGCCGTGGTCGCAGCCCTTTTTGGTGCCGGTGAGATGGAGATGCTCGCGCAGCGCGTCGAGCAGAGTCGTGCGGCTGTCGAGCGACAGCGCGTGCTGCTTGCCGTTGACGGTCATCGTCACGGGCAGCCGGGCTGGGTCGGTGGCCATTCCCGGGTTCGGCTCCTTCGTCGTTGCGCCTGCTGGAAGCGCAGTCACTGCCATCGTTGCCGCGCCGCTGGCGAGCACGCCGCGACGGGAAACGTGCCTGCCGGTTGGATCATCCATGTGGCTTCCCCTGTCTCCGCTCGATTTGACTTGCCCCTGACGACCGTGTCGGCGGCAACGGCCGAACCGCCGATTTCGTTGCGCGGGCGATGCGTTTTGTCGATCCTAGGCGGCTTGCACCGCTGCGGCAAATGTCCGCGCCGCCGTGTCGGCCCGGCGCCAGGATCAGACCTGTGCGTCGCATAGATCCATGAAGTTGCGCGCCGCCTCCTGATCCGCCGCGTCCTCGAAGGTCGCGTCGAGATCGGGCGCGCTGCCCAGCATGAACAGCAATGCCCACAGCGCGAAGCGGCGGCTTCGATCGGCTTCGAGGCCGATATCGACCTTCATCCGCTCGATCCCGGCGGCCAGCGCGGGCGGGGTGAGGGCACCGATGTCGGTGGTGCCGAAGTAGCGGAGCAGCTGATCGTCGAATTGCATGGCCGCAGCCTAGCAGGCCGGGGTGCCGGGGCGCCAGCGCGATGACGACCGCTAGCCCCAACTACGGAAGTTTACCAAGCGACGTCACGGCGTGATCCCGCCATTGCGGATGACATGCCGACCTATCACCCCGATCTGCTCGCGACGCCGGTGCCGCGCTACACCAGCTACCCGACCGCCGCCGAATTCGGCGACAGCATGGGATCGGACGACATGGCGGCGGCGCTGGACGCGATCGAACCGGGGACACCCGCTTCGCTCTATCTCCACATCCCCTTTTGCAAGGAGATCTGCTGGTATTGCGGTTGCAATACCGGCGCGGCCAATCGCAGCGCGCGCTTGCAGGCCTATCTCGACCGGCTGGGCGAGGAGGTCGAGCTGGTGGCGGCGCGGCTGGGCGGTCGCGCCGCCGTGGGACGAATCGCCTTTGGCGGCGGCAGCCCCAATGCGATTTCGCCCGAGGCATTTCGGGCGCTCGCCGGGCAGGTGCGCGCCGCGTTCGGCGCCGAGGCGCCGGTGCTGTCGCTCGAGGTCGATCCGCGCGGCTTCGATCGCGGCTGGGCCGATGCGATCCGCGAAGCCGGCGTGCGGCGCGTCAGCCTGGGCGTACAGACCTTCGACCCGGCAATCCAGGCGGCGATCGGCCGCGTCCAGCCGGCGGACACCATCGCCGAGGTGGTGATGCTGCTGCGCGATGCGGGGGTCGATTCGATCAATTTCGACCTGATGTACGGCCTGCCTGGGCAGGATATCGAACGACTGGGGGATTCGATCGAGGCGTCGGTAGCGCTTGGCGTCGATCGGCTGGCGGTGTTCGGCTATGCGCACGTGCCGCATCTGATCGCGCGGCAGCGACGGATCGATGCGGGCGCGCTGCCCGATGCGGCCGCCCGGTTCGACCAGGCCGTTCATGCCCGCGCCGTGCTGGTGGCGGCGGGCTATCAGCCGGTCGGCTTCGATCATTTCGCGCGACCGGACGACGCGATCGCGGTCGCGGCGCGCGACGGGCAGCTGCGCCGCAACTTCCAGGGCTTTACCGAAGATCCGGCCGAGGTGCTGATCGGCATCGGCGCGACGGCGATCAGCCAGTTCCCGGACCGGCTGCTGCAGAACGAGAAGAACAGCGGCCGCTGGCACATGGCGATCTCGGCCGACCGGTTCGCGGCGTCACGCGGCATTCATCGCGATGCGGAGGACCGCCGCCGCGCCGAGGCGATCGAGGCGCTGCTGTGCCGGGATGCCGCCGATCTTGCCGGGCTTTCCGATCCGGCGGCGATCGTTGCGCAGCTGGCGCCGTTCGAAGCGCGCGGCCTGCTCCATCGGCAGGGCACCCGGATCACGCTGGCGGACGATGCCTGGCCCTATGCCCGCACCATCGCCAGCGCGCTCGATCGCTATCGCACGCCGGCGGCGACCCGGTTCAGCAGCGCGGTTTGAGGCCAGGCTAAGGGCAATTCCCGAGCCGGTTCGTTTCGCCTTCGTATAGCCTGCGTTCAGCTGGCCTTCTATAACATTGGGTATCCGTTCGCTGCGTCCGGCATTCGATCGATGCCGGTGCGTCTGAAGGCCATTCGATGTCGCGTCCCATCTTTTTCGACCCCACCGGCACCCGCCGGCGCTGGACCTTTCGTGCAGCGTTCGCCGTCGCCGCCGTCGTGCTCGTTGCGGCGGCGGTGTTTGCCGCAACGATCCTGATCGTGCCGCGGGGGCGGGATCTGCCGATCCGCTGGGAGAATGCGCGGCCCGCCGAGCTGCGTTCGGCAAGCGCGCGCGGCCAGCCGCACCATAGCCGCTGGCTGCCGGCGGGCGGCGCGGCCAAGCATCAGGGCGCGCCGCTGACGATCGGCTTCTATGTGCCCTGGGACCAGTCGAGCGCGGATTCGCTGGTGCGAAATATCGGCGATCTGGACTGGGTGGTGCCGGCATTCGTTTCGGTGACCGGCCCAGACCACAAGGTCGACGTGACCGAGGACGCCAAGTTTAACGCGATCCTGGCCGGGACCAAGCGTGCGCCGCGCGTGCTGCCGATGGTCCAGAATATCGGCGAGGGTGACTGGGACAGCGCCGGCACGGCCAAGCTGCTCGCCAGCCCGGCCGCCCGGGCGGCGCTCGCCAACCGTCTGGCCGCGATGGTCAAGGCGCGGCACGAAGCCGGGCTGGTGATGGACTTCGAAAGCCTGCCCGCGGGATCAGTGCCGCACTATGTGGCGCTGCTGGCGCAGATCAACGCGGCGCTGCCCTCGGACAAGCTGGTCGCCGTCACGGTCCCCGCCGGCGACCCGGCGTGGAACCTCAAGCACATCGCCGCCGTGGTCGATCGCGTCATCCTGATGAACTATGACGAGCATTGGCAGGGCGGCACCGCCGGGCCGATCGCATCGCAGCCCTGGTTCGTCGATCAGCTCAAGGCGGCGGTGAGCCAGGTGGGCGCCCACAAGCTGGTCGTCGCGCTCGCCAGCTATGGCTATGACTGGCACGGCGGCAAGGTGGATGCGCTGAGCATCGAAGAGGCCTGGCTGGCCGCGCATGACAGCGACGCCAAGGTCCAGTTCGATCGCGGCAGCGGGAACAGCGCCTTCGCCTATGACGAGAATGGCGAACATCACGAGGTGTGGCTGGTCGACGCTGCGGCGAGCTGGAACCAGCTCCAGGCGGTGCGCGCGGCGGGCGTCGGCAGCGTCGCGCTATGGCGGCTGGGAAGCGAGGATGCCGGAATCTGGACGGCGCTGCTGAGCTTCCGGCACGGCGGCCTGCCCGATCTCAAGCGGATGGTGCCTGCCACCGACGTCGATGTGAGCGGCAATGGCGAGATATTGCGGATCACCGCCACGCCGACCTTCGGCCAGCGGGTACCCTCGTTCGATGCCGCCGGCATCATTCGTGACATGCGTTACGACACGCTGCCGACCCCCTATATGGTCACGCGGACGGGCGACTTGCCGCGCAAGGTGGCGCTGACGTTCGACGACGGGCCCGATCCGACCTATACGCCGCCGATCCTCGACGAACTGAAAGCCGCCGGCGTGAAGGCGACGTTCTTCATCGTCGGCGAAAACGCGCTCCAGCATCCGTGGCTGCTGCGGCGGATGGTGGCCGAGGGGCATGAACTGGGCAACCACACCTATACCCATCCCAACCTCGCGATGATGTCGTCGCAGAACACGGCGATCGAACTGAATGCGACGCAGCGGCTCGTCCAGGCCTATACCGGCCGAGCGATGCGCCTGTTCCGCGCGCCCTATTTCGGCGACGCCGAGCCAACCACCGCCGACGAACTCGACCCCGCAATGGTCGCGCAGCGCCAGGGCTATACGGTCGTCGGGCTGCATGCCGATCCGGACGACTGGAAGCGGCCGGGAACCGACGAGATTGTCGCGCGCGCGGTGGCCGCCGTCGAAGGCGCGACCCCGGACCATTCGGCCAATATCATCCTGCTGCACGATGGCGGCGGCGATCGTTCGCAGACGGTGGCGGCGCTGCCGCGGATCATCGCCGCGCTGCGCGCGCGCGGCTATCAGTTCGTGCCCGTCTCCGAACTTGCCGGACTTTCCTATGACGCGGTGATGCCGAAGGTGGAGGGGAGCGACCTGCTGGCGGTGCGCGCCGATGTCGCGATCTTCATGGTGCTCGCCGCGATCGCGACGACGCTGCGCTGGCTGTTCTTCATCGCGATCACGCTTGGTATTGCGCGCGCACTCGTGCTGGCCGCGCTGGCGCTCTACCAGCGGCGCAGGGAGCGTGGGGAGAAGCCGGTCCATACGCCCAGCCTTACCGTCATCATCCCCGCCTATAACGAGGAACGGGTGATCGCCGCATCGATCCGGCGGGTGCTGGCGAGCGATTATCCGTCGGTCGAACTGATCGTCGTCGACGATGGCTCCAAGGACCGGACGAGCGAGGTGGTCACCGCCGAATTCGGCGATGACCCACGCGTGGCGCTACTGACGCTGCCCAATGGCGGCAAGGCGGCGGCGCTCAACACCGCGCTTCGCCGCGCGAAGGGCGAGATCATCATCGCGCTCGACGCCGATACCCAGTTCGAGCCGGAGACGATCCGGCGGCTGGCGCGCTGGTTCGCCGATCCGGCGCTGGGCGCCGTCGCCGGCAGTGCGCAGGTGGGCAACCAGGTGAATCTCGTCACCCGCTGGCAGGCGATCGAATATATCACCGCGCAGAATCTGGAGCGCCGGGCGCTCGCCGCATTCGATGCGATCACGGTTGTCCCCGGGGCGGTCGGCGCGTGGCGCCGTGCGGCGCTGGACGCGGTTGGCGGCTATCCCGAGGACACGCTTGCCGAGGACCAGGATCTGACCATCGCGATCCAGCGGGCGGGCTGGCGCGTCAGCTATGATCCCGACGCGGTTGCCTGGACCGAGGCGCCGGAGGGGTTCCGCTCGCTTGCCAAGCAGCGCTATCGCTGGGCGTTCGGCACGCTCCAGTGCCTGTGGAAACATCGGGGCCTGTACCGCGATCGCAATCGTGCGGCGCGCGGGCTGGCCTGGGTGGGGCTGCCCCAGGCCTGGCTGTTCCAGATCGGCTTCGCGGCGATTTCGCCGCTGATCGATCTGGCGCTGCTTGCCGCGCTTGTCGCGACCGGCCTCGACGTGTGGCAGCATGGCTGGGAACGCACCAGCGGCGACGTGCTGACGATGGGCACCTACTGGATCGCCTTCACCACGATCGACCTGTTGTGCGGCTGGGTCGCCTATCGGCTCAACAGCCGGCGCATCCGCTATCCGGCACTGCTGCTGCTCGCGCAGCGTTTCGTTTATCGCCAGCTGATGTACTGGGTGGTGCTGCGCGCGATCGGCTCGGCGGTCGGCGGCTGGTGGGTCGGCTGGGGCAAGCTGGAACGCACCGGCAGCGTCGGCGCCGCCGCCCAGCCGGGCATCGCCTGAGCCGGCGCCGCCGCGCGACGGCGCACGCCGACAGGGCGCGCCATGCAAAGGTTTGCAGTAAGCTCCTTGATTTATGTTTGTGAAATTCCTTGGATTCTCAGGTCTTGGTGACTTGCGTGGCCCATGCCGGGCGCATAGCCTTGACTGGTGAAGAACGATATGAACGACGTAATCGACCGCGCGTCGCAGTTTCTGAAGGCGCTGTCTGGTCGCAGCCGCTTGCTCTTGCTTTACCATCTTGCCGATGGTGAGAAATCGGTCGGCGAGCTTGCGAAACTGACCGAAGCGCGAGACACGGCGGTTTCGCAGCAACTGGCGTTGCTCCGCCGCGAGGGCATGGTGTCCGCCCGGCGCGCGGGCCAGATGATCTTCTATTCGATCGCCAGCGACGAGGCGACGCGGATGCTCGACGCATTGAACGACATGTTCTGCCCCTCCGATGACGAGAGGCGGCAGGATGCGGGCCAACTCGCCAGGCGCGAAGCGGAAGCGGTTTAGCGCCCGATCCGGGAGCGACCGCGCCCTTAAAGTTCAATATTTCCGATTCTCGCGGGGTTGCCAGCCTTGGTGCGGTCAGCCTCGACGCGGTCGCTCGATCATGCCGCGTGCCGCCGGCAGGATCAGGTCCATATGGCGGTTCGCGCGAAGGCGATGCCAACCGAACAGATCGCCGATGCTACGGCGGGACTGTTCTCGCGCGACATCGGCCGTCGCATCGGACGCATCGCCGGTGCGGGCGGCGACGCGGGCGATGCGATCGCGCTCCGGCGCCTCCAGCCAGATGCCGGTGAACGGCACCCGCGCCTGGAGCGCCAGCGCCTCGGCGACTTCGCGCTCGCTGCGGTTCATGAACACGGCGTCGAGGATGACGGTGGTGCCGCAGGCGAGATGGTCGTCCGCCGATTCGAACAACGCCTCATAGGTTTCGTCGTCGTTGCGGCGGGTATAGTGCGACGACGGCAGCCGTGCCTCGGGCGGCAGACCGGCTAGCCGCTTGCGAAACACGTCCGATCGCAGCACGCGCGCGCCGGGCGCACGGCCGTATCGCCCGCCCAGCAGCCGGGCGAGGCTGGACTTGCCGGTGCCCGAAAGGCCACCGACAACGATCAGTTGCGGCAGCGCCGGCAGCAACAGGCGATCGGCAAGCTCCGCCTCGGCGACGTGCAGCGACAGCATCAGCGGCAGCAATGCCCAGCCCGCCGCGCCCTGCGGGGACAGATCGAGATAGCGATTGGCGAGAATATTGGCATCGACCATGCGGTCCTGATCGATCAGCGGCGCCAGGACCCGCGCGAGATCGTACAACAGGTCGGCAGGCTGCCCGTCCTCGAACAGGCGAATCCGGCCGGCGCGGGCGCGGCGTTCGATGTCGGCGCCCTGGACGGCGACGGCGCTGCGCTGTGCGGCGGTGCGCGCCTGTTCCAGCAGCCGCGCCCGGAACGCGGCGCCGGCCGCGATGACGGTGGCCGACGCATGGGCGCGCGCCAGCGCATCCGCCTGCGCCTGCAGCGCCGTGATGTCGTGCAGCGGCTCCGCCTGGTCGGTGCCGGTGCGTGCTTTGGTGGTCGCGGCAAAGGCCGCCATCTTGTCGCTCCCTGGTCCGCCGGTCCCGCTCGTCACTTCCGGCCTTTCCACTATAGGACTGGATTCTGAACGGGAGCGTACCGATCAGCCGTTCCGTACAGTCGCCTGTGCAAATCGGTGCGCAATCGCCGTGTACAGCGGCTTTCGCTCGAAGCGATTATCATAAGGCGTCCCTCGCGTCATTGTACCGTCGCTGCGCGGTTTGAAGCCGTTCAGCCAGCTATATCGGTCGCACATGCCCCAGGCCAAGATGTCCCGAAGCTGTGGATAGCCGAACATGATCTGAAGATAGGCGTCCGCATAATCCGCAATCATCCGGTCGCGCTCGGCAAAGTCGGTGGGCAGATGCTGGTCGGCGACATCGAATTCGGTGACGACGAGATCATAGCCCATCGCGACCACCGCATCGAGGAACGCGCGCCATGGCCCTTCCTGTCGGGCGGCGAGCACGCCCGCCTTTTCGTCGCCGACCGGGCCGATATGCGACTGGACACCGAGCGCGTCGACGGGCGTGCCGCGTTTGCGCAGCCCCTCCAGCAGGCGAAGCACGCCGGCGCGATGCGCCTCGTTGCCGGGCTCCCAGCTCATATAGTCGTTATAGACAAGCTGGGCATGCGGCGCGGCCGCGCGCGCCGCAGCGAAGGCGCGATCGATCATCGCCTCGGTGCCGCCGAACGCCGTGGACAGGCTGGTCTCGCGCAGTTCGCCGGTGCGTTCGTCGACGGCTTCGTTGACGACGTCGTAGCTGCCGATCCGCTGGCCGTATCGACGGCAGATGGTGGCGATATGTTCGCTCAGGATGCGATCGGCCTCGCGGGCCGGAGTGCTGCCGAAATCATGCTCGTTCAGCCATTCCGAGAAATATCGGGGCTTCTGCCACAGCAAGGTGTGCCCGCGCATCGCGATGCCGAAGGATTCGGCGGCGTCGAGGATGGCGTCGAAGCGAGTGAAATCGAACCGATCGGGCGCGGGGCGAACCGCCTGCCATTTGAGCTCGTTCTCCGGCACCGCAAGTCCGCAGTCGCGCCGCATCAGCGCGGCATAGGCGGGGTTCTGGAACGACCCCGCGTTTGCCCCCGGCGGGCTCCACGCGACGCAGGAGCCGAATCGCATGCCGTGCCGTGACGCGATCATGTTCACCCCCGGGATCGTGCTGGCCGCGCGCGAGGCCGCGGGCAGGGCGGTGGCGGCGGCCGCGCCGGCCAGGATGGTGCGGCGCGTGACCTTGGCTGGAGGCATGTCCATGCGTGCTCGTCCCTCTCCTTGCCCGGCGTCGACAAGCGCCGGTTGCTTGGTAGCGTTACCATGATCGGGCTGCTACAGCCTTGTCAACGGCGGCAGGCGACCGCGATCGGGAGAGCAGGCCATGTGGCGACTATTGCTGGCGGTTTTGTGCGTTTTTTGCGGGTTTGGCGTTCCGAATCAGGGATATGCCGAAACCGGTTATGATCTGTGGCTGCGCTATGAACGTCTCGATCCGCCGCTGGCCGACCGCTACGCACCGATGCTGCGCTACACCGTCGGCGATGCCAGCCGGCCGACCCTGCGCGCGGCGCTCGACGAACTCGATCGCGGCATCGCCGGGCTGACCGGCACCGCGCCGGCGCATCGCGACGCGGTGGCCGGGACGGGCGGAATTGTGGTCGCGGTGGCGGGTGCGCCGATCCTGCGCGGGCTCGATCTGCCGCTGGCGCGGATCGGCCGCGAGGGATTCGTGCTGCGGACGGTGACGATCGGCGGCGCGCGCGTGACGCTGGTGGCGGCGAACAGCGACGTCGGCGCGCTCTACGGTGCGTTTCGCCTGCTCAAGCTGATCCAGACGCATCAGCCGATCGACCGGCTGGACATCGTCGATGCGCCGAAGCTCAAGCTGCGCATGCTCGACCATTGGGACAATCTCGATCGCTATGTCGAGCGCGGCTATTCGGGCCAGTCGCTGTGGGACTGGCAGAAGCTGCCGGGCTATCTCGATCGGCGCTACACCGATTATGCCCGGGCCAACGCCTCGATCGGCATCAACGGCACCGTGCTCAACAATGTCAACGCCAATGCGGACATCCTCACCGCTCCCTATCTGGCGAAGGTGAAGGCGCTGGCCGCGGTGTTCCGGCCCTATGGCATCCGGGTCTATCTGACCGCGCGGTTCTCCGCCCCGATCGAGATCGGCGGATTGAAGACGGCCGACCCGCTCGACCCTGCGGTCCGCGCCTGGTGGAAGGCCAAGGCGGACGAAATCTATGACGAGATCCCGGATTTCGGCGGCTTTCTGGTCAAGGCCAATTCGGAAGGCCAGCCGGGGCCGTCCGATTATAAGCGCAGCCATGCCGATGGCGCGAACATGCTGGCGGATGCGCTGGCGCCGCACGGTGGCGTGGTGATGTGGCGCGCCTTTGTCTATTCCGAGCATGACGAGACCGATCGCCACAAACAGGCCTATGACGAGTTCGTGCCGCTCGACGGCAAGTTCCGCGACAATGTGCTGCTCCAGGTCAAGAATGGCGCGATCGATTTTCAGCCGCGCGAGCCGTTCCATCCGCTGTTCGGGGCGATGCAGAAAACGCCGCTGATGATGGAATTCCAGATCACCAAGGAATATCTCGGCTTCGCGACGCACCTCGCCTATCTGGGGACGATGTGGCAGGAAACGCTGCGCAGCCGCACCTATCGGCCGAGCGCGCAGAGCACCGTCGCATCGGTGATCGAAACGCCTGTCGACGCGCAGGCGCTGACCGGCATGGCTGGCGTCGCCAATATCGGCAGCGATTTCAACTGGAGCGGATCGCAGTTCGATCAGGCGAACTGGTATGCCTTCGGTCGGCTCGCCTGGAATCCCGATGCGAACGCCGATGCGATCGCGCAGGATTGGGCTCGGATGACGTGGAGCAACGATCCCGCCACCGTGTCGACGATCGTGGCGATGATGATGGAATCGCGAGAGGCGGTGGTGAATTACATGACGCCGCTGGGGCTCGGGCATCTGATGGCGACGGGGCATCATTATGGCCCCGGCCCGTGGGTTTCCGATCTCGCCCGGCCGGAATGGAACCCGGCCTATTATCACCGTGCCGATGCGAACGGGATTGGTTTCGATCGCACCGCCAGCGGCACCAACGCGCTCGGCCAATATGCCCCCGAAGTCGCGAAACGATGGGGCGACCTGAAGACCGTGCCGGACAGCCTGCTGCTCTGGTTCCACCATGTGCCCTGGGACTATCGGATGCGTTCGGGCGAGACGCTGTGGGACAGCCTGGTCGAACATTATGACGCCGGCATCGCAAGCGTCGAGGGCATGCAGCACCGATGGGCCGAGCTGAAGGGCAAGGTCGATGCGCGGCGCTGGGCGGAGGTTCGCGACTTCCTTGGCATCCAGCGGCAGGAGGCGCAATGGTGGCGCGATGCCTCGATCGCATACTGGCAGTCGCTTTCGAAACGCCCGCTGCCGGCCGGCCATGCGGCGCCGCCGCACCCGCTGGCCTATTACGAGACGATCCGCACGCCGCACGCGCCCGGCAACGGCAAATAAGCGAAGAAGGAAGGCGACATGCGACCCACGCCACACTGGCTGCTCGCGGCGCTGGCCGCGGCGAGCCCAGCGATTGCGCAACAGCAACCGGCGATCGACCTCAACCAGCTGGGATTCGAGCCCGCCGACGTGAAGCTCGCGGTGGTGCGCGGGGCAGGCACGCAGCCGCAGTCCTGGCAGCTGCTCGACGCCGAGGGCAAGGTGGTGGGGCAGGGCGAAACCTTCGTCTATGGGCCGGACGCGAGTTCGGGTGCGACGGTTCAGCGGATCGAGTTCTCGGGCTTTCGTCGCGAGGGCAAAGGCTATCGGCTGTCGGTGGCGGGGATTGTCAGCGATCCGTTTACGATCGCGCCCGCGCTCTATCGCCCGCTCGCCCGCGATGCGGCGAACTTCTTCTATCAGCAGCGGGCGGGGATTCCGATCGAGGCGCGGTTCGCCGGTGCCGCCTGGGCCCGGCCGGCGGGCCATGCCCGCGAAGTCGCCGGTTGTTTTGCCGGTGCCGACGGACGTGGCACCAAATGGCCTGGCTGCGACTATCGACTGGACGTGACCGGCGGCTGGTATGATGCGGGCGACCACGGCAAATATGTCGTCAATGGCGGCATCGCCTTGTGGACGCTGCTCAACGCCTATGAGCGCCGGCCCGGGGCGTTTCCCGATGGTTCACTGCGCCTACCCGAATCGGGCAATGGGGTGAGCGACCTGCTCGACGAGGCCCGGTGGGAGATGGAATTCCTGCTGGCGATGCAGATCGCCGATGGGGTGCGGACCAGCGTGCCGTCGGGGCCGCTCGGCGCGCCCAAGCCCGGGCGCCCCGCCTGGGAGCCGAGCTTTCCGCCCTTTGCCGAGATCGACGCCGGCGGCATGGCGCATCAGAAAGTCGCCGATCGCAACTGGACGGCCCTGCCTATGCCGCCGCAGGACGATCGCGAGGAACGGCTGCTCTATCCGCCCACCACCGCCGCCACGCTGAACCTGGCGGCGACGGCGGCGCAGTGCGCCCGGCTGTGGCGCGGCGTGGACGACGCCTTTGCCGATCGCTGCCTGTTGGCGGCTCGGCAGGCCTGGGCTGCAGCGCAGCGCAACCCGAAGGTCTATGCGACCAGCAGCTTCACCGGCAGCGGCGGCTATGGCGATAGCGAGCTGAGCGACGAATTCTACTGGGCGGCCGCCGAGCTCTACGCGACCACCGGCGAGGCGGCGTTCCGTGAGGCGGTGACGGGTTCGCGTCATTTCGGCGAGACCGTGGGTGCGCCAGGCTGGAGCTTCACCGTACCGCTGGGGACGATCACGCTGGCGACGGTCAAGACCGGGCTGGACGACGCCGATGTGCAGCGCCTGCGCAAGGCGCTGATCGCTGGTGCCGACCGCATGCTCGGCGAACGGCGCGCCAATGGCTATGCCATTCCCTATCGCGCAGCCGGCTATCCCTGGGGATCGAACGGCGATCTGCTCAACCAGGCCATGGTTCTGGGCGTCGCGGGGGACCTGACGGGCGATGCCCGCTACCGGGCGGGTGTCGTATCGGCGCTCGACTATGTGCTCGGGCGCAATCCGCTCGGCCAGTCCTATGTCAGCGGCTATGGCGCGCGGCCGCTGCGCAATCCGCACCACCGCTTCTGGGCGCATTCGCTCGACGCGAAGTTGCCGGGGCCGCCGCCGGGCGTGCTTTCGGGCGGCGCGAACGACACCGCGATGAGCGATCCGGTGGCCATGCGGCTGAAGGGCAAATGCGCGCCCCAGACCTGCTGGGCGGACGATATCCGCGCCTATGCGCTGAACGAAGTGGCGATCAACTGGAACGCGCCGCTGTTCTGGGTCGCGGCCTGGATGGACGATTGAACCGGGTGGGGGAGGGCGCTGCGCTCTCCCCCAGCGCCGATCAGCGTACCGTCAGCGTGGCGCTTTTCAGCGTTGCCGAATTCGGGCCGGACGAGATGGTGAAGGTGCCCGGCTCCACCACATGCTTCATCTCGATGTTCCACAGCGCCAGATCGTCCGGCGTCAGTTCGAACCGCACGGTCTTCTTCTCGCCGGGCCTGAGCGTCACGCGCTGGAAGCGCTTCAGTTCCTGCACCGGCCGGGTGACCGAGGCGAGATCGTCATGGACGTAAAGCTGGACGACCTCGTCGCCGGCGACCTTGCCGGTGTTGGTCACGTCCACCTCGACGGTTGCCTTGTCGGCGATACCGATCGTCGGCGCGCCGAGCCGGGGCGCGGCGATGTCGAACGTCGTGTAGCTGAGGCCATAGCCGAACGGATAAAGCGGGCTGGTGTCGCCGAACAGATAGCCGCGGCGCGCGCTCGGCTTCCGACTATAATAGATCGGCAGCTGGCCGACATTGCGGGCGATCGACACCGGCAGCTTGCCGCCGGGATTGTAGCGGCCGAACACCACATCGGCGAGCGCGTTGCCGGTCTGCTCGCCGAGATACCAGCCCTCGATCAGCGCCGGGGCGTTCTCGGCGAGATAGTTGACCGAATAGGGGCGGCCGTTGAGCAGGATCACCACCACCGGCTTGCCGAGCGCAAAGATCGCCTTCGACAGCTGGTCCTGCGGCCCCGGCAGGTCGAGCGTCTCGCTGTCGCCCAGATGATTGTCGGCCCAGGCCTCGCGGCTCACAGCCTCGTTGCCGCCGAGCACCAGCACGACGACATCGGCGTTCTTCGCGGTCTCCACCGCCTGCGCCCGCAGCTGATCGTTGATCGAATCCGGGACCAGCTTGACCTCGTCCTTCGACCAGATCCGGTGATCGGTGATGCGCACGCCTTCGGCATAATCGACCGCGAACTTGCCCTTGCCTTCGCTCTGCATGCCTTCGAGCACGCTGACGACGTGGCGGGGCTCGTCCGAATAGCCACCGATCGGCGTGTCCTTCGCATGCGTGCCGATCACCGCCATCCGCTTGATGCCGCTCGCGTCGAGCGGGAGCAGGCCCTGCGCATTCTTGAGCAGCACGATCGATTCGCGCGCGGCCTGGCGGGCGAGGGCGATCGCTTCGGGCGTATTGGTGCGGGCGGCCGCCAGCTTCACGTCGGGATAGGGGTTTTCGAACAGCCCGCCCTCGAACTTCATGCGCAGCACGCGACGCACGGCGTTGTCGATCTGGCCCTGGCTGATCCGGCCTTCCTTCACCAGCTCGACCAGATGGTTATACGCTTCGCCATCCGGCGTCTCGACATCGACGCCGGCATCCATCGCCCGCGCCGCCGCGTCCTTCAGATCCTTGAACATATGGTGGCGGGTGATGAGTTCGCGGATCGCGAAATAGTCGCTGACGACAGCGCCCTGAAAGCCCCATTCGCCGCGCAGCACGTCGGTCAGCAGCCAGTGATTGGCATGGCTGGGGATGCCGTCGATCTCGTTATAGCTCGCCATGACCGAGAGGACGGGCAGCGTTTTCACCGCCGCCTCGAATGGCGGGAAGAAATCCTCGCGCAGCGTCCGCTCGCCGAACGAGGCCGGGCCGACATTGGTGCCGTTTTCCGGCTGGCCATGCCCGGTCATGTGCTTCAGCGTGACGAACACCTTGTCGGGCGCGAGCGGCAGCGTCAGCCCCTGAAAGCCGCGGATCGCGGCCAGGCCCATCTGCGTCACCAGATAGGGGTCCTCGCCATAGGTTTCCTCGATGCGGCCCCAGCGCGGATCGCGGGCGACGTCGACGACCGGCGCAAGGACGAGGTTGGCGCCGCGCGCCCGCGCTTCCTTCGCGGCCATCGAGAAGACCTGCTCGACCAGCGCCGTATCGAAGCTGCTCGCCAGCCCGATCGACTGGGGAAAGCTCGTCGCGCCGGGCGCGACCAGACCGTGCAGTGCCTCCTCGTGCATCAGCATCGGGATGCCGAGCCGGGTCTTCTCCACCGCCCATTTCTGCGTGGCGTATACGTAGCGGGCGGTCTCCTCGGGGCTGCGGTTGACGTCGCCGGCATTGGCGCCCGCGGCGGCCGATGCGCCGGGGGCCACGCCGCGCCGATCATAGGGGCGGGAGATCATGCCGAGGCCGTTGGGGAAGTTCCGGCTCGCCGCGACAGGATCGAATTCACCCTGAGCAGACTGGACCTTGCCCTTGTTGAGCCAAAGCGCGACGAGCTGCGAGACCTTTTCCTCCAGCGTCATGCGGCCGAGCAGATCGTCGATGCGCGCCTCCACCGGCTGCGACGCATCCTTGTAGAGCGGCTTTTCACTGCTGCGGCTGGCCTGTGCGGCGGCGGGCAGGGCACCGGCCATCGGTGTCAGCGCGGTGGCGGCGACGGCCAGCGCGACAAGGCGGCGAAACGAGCGCATGTTCCTCTCCCTGATGATGACGCGGCAGTCAGCTGCTGCCGTCTGGTCGTTATGGTAGCGCTATCAGCTATAAATGGCGCTCGCGCCGCCGGTCAACAGCCTCGATCGCCGCCGATTGCTTTCCTGTTAGCGCGAACTTATGCGTTCTTGCAGGAGGGGCAATGAGCAAATCGAGCCGGCGCAGCCGGGGGTCCGTGACGGTGCAGGATGTCGCGCGCGAAGCCGGGGTGTCGGCGATGACCGTGTCGCGCGTCGTCAATGGCGGCACCAATGTCCGCGAGGCGACGCGGGAGGCGGTGCTTGCGGCGATCGCGAAGCTGAACTATTCGCCTAATGCTGCGGCGCGCAGCCTGGCGGCGGGGGAGGCGACGCAGATCGGCCTGCTCTATTCCAATCCCTCGACGGCGTATCTGTCGCAGTTCCTGATCGGCGCGCTTGCCGCCGCGCGACGGGCGGGGTGCCACCTCGTGCTGGAAGCCTGCGAGGGCGAGCGGCCCGAGGAGCAGGCGGAGGCGACGCGCGGCTTTGTCCAGACGCATGTCCAGGGCGTGATCCTGCCGCCGCCCCTGTCCGAAGCGGCAGCGGTGCGCGCCGAACTGGAGGCCGCCGACATTCCGTGGGTGTCGGTGGCGATGGGCCTGCCGCCGACGGGGAGCATGAACGTCCGCATCGATGATTTCGCGGCGGCGGCGGCGATGACGCGCCATCTGATCGATCTCGGCCACCGGCGGATCGGCTTCATCCGCGGCAACCCGAACCAAACGTCGAGCGCGGAGCGCTATCGCGGCTTCAAGGCGGCGGTGGAGGCGGCGAGCCTCGACCTTGCGGACATGCCGGTCGAACAGGGTTATTTCACCTTTCGCTCGGGCATCGTCGCGTCCGAGCGGCTGCTCGATTCCGCCACGCCGCCGACCGCGATCTTCGCCAGCAACGACGACATGGCGGCGGCGGCGGTGGGCGTTGCGCATCGGCGCGGGCTCCATGTCCCGCAGGATCTGAGCGTCGTCGGCTTCGACGACACCGCGCTCGCGACGACGATGTGGCCCGAACTGACGACCGTGCGTCAGCCGATCGCCGCGATGGCCGAGGCGGCGCTGACCGTGCTGCTCGACGAACTGCGCGGCCCGGCGGCGCCGGAGGATCGCCAGCAGGTGCTCGCGCACGAGCTGATCGTCCGCGAATCCTCGGGTCCGCCGCCGGCCGGCCGCGATGCGCGCGGCTGAAAAGCGCACGCGCGCTGACGATGCTTGCTTTTCCCGGTTGCACCGGGCAGCGTTACCGCTAACAACCAGCCCATGTCGGGGGCGTTAGGAGAGGGATCCCATGAATCAAACGGCGGAGCGGGCCAATTTCGGCCTGATCGGCGCCATCGTGGCAGTGGCCACAATCGGCGGGTTGCTTTTTGGATATGACAGCGGTGCCGTGAACGGCACCCAGCCGGGGCTTCAGGCCGCGTTCCAGCTCGACGAGGCGGGACTCGGCTTCACCGTCGGCTCGCTACTGATCGGCTGCTTCATCGGCGCCTTCTTCGCCGGCACGCTCGCCGATGCGGTGGGGCGTCGCAACGTGATGCGGCTCGCCGCCTTCATCTTCCTCGTCGGCGCGCTGGCGCAGGGCTTCGCGCATCTGCACGGGGTGTTCGTCGTCGCCCGTATCGCCGGCGGCATCGCGGTCGGCGCCGCATCGGTGCTGTCGCCCGCCTATATCTCCGAAGTCGCGCCCGCGAACATTCGCGGCCGGATGACGACGGTGCAGCAGATCATGATCATTTCCGGCCTCACCGCCGCGTTCGTGGTCAATTATTACCTGGCCGCCGCCGCCGGCGCCTCGACCGAACCCTTCTGGGGCGGGCTGGAAGCGTGGCGTTGGATGTACCTGATGCAGGCCATTCCCGCTGCCGTGTTCCTGATCGCGCTGTTCTTCATCCCGGAAAGCCCGCGCTACCTGGTCGCCAAGGGCCGCACCGAGGAAGCCGGCAAGGTGCTGACCGACCTGTTCGGCCCGAACACCGCGCGCACCAAGCTGGAGGAAATCCGCGCGAGCTTCAGCGTCGACCATCGCCCGAGCTTCCGCGATCTGATCGATCCGCGCACCGGCGGCATCCGCCCGATCCTGTGGGCGGGCCTGGTGATCGCGGTGTTCCAGCAGCTCGTCGGCATCAACGTGATCTTCTATTACGGTTCGACGCTGTGGCAGTTGGCCGGTTTCACCGAGGCTGACTCGCTTCTCATCAACATCGTGTCGGGTGCGGTCTCGATCGCGGCCTGCCTCGTCACCATCGGCCTGGTCGACAAGATCGGCCGCAAGCCGCTGCTGCTGATCGGCTCGGCGGGCATGGCGGTGACGCTGTTCGTGCTGGTCTATGCCTTTGGCCAGGGGGCGCTCGTCGACGGCAAGCTCGTCCTTTCGCCCGATCTCGGCAAGACCGCCGTGGTTGCCGCCAATCTCTACGTCATCTTCTTCAACATCAGCTGGGGTCCGGTGATGTGGGTGATGCTGGGCGAGATGTTCCCCAACCAGATCCGCGGATCGGCGCTGGCGGTGTGCGGCTTTGCCCAGTGGTTCGCCAATTATCTGATTGCGCAGAGCTTCCCGGTGATGGCGTCGAAGCTCGGGCTCGCCGTCAGCTACACCTTCTACGCGGTCTGCGCCGTCGTCAGCTTCTTCCTCGTCCTGAAATTCATCAAGGAAACCAAGGGCAAGGAACTGGAGGCGATGGAAGGCTGACTTGATGATCCTCCCCGGCACGGGAGGGGAACCATCGCCGAAGGCGATGGTGGAGGGGGATTGCCCCAACGGATGTCGCGTGTGGCTGGCCCCCCTCCACCAGCCTGCGGCTGGTCCCCCTCCCTGTGCCGGGGAGGATTGTGAGGTATCGATGACCCGCACGCCCGTCCGTCCGTTCCGATCGCGCGAATGGTTCGCCGCCCCCGGCCGCGCCGACATGGCCGCGCTCTATCTAGAGCGCTTCATGAACTACGGCATCACGCCCGGGGAGCTGACCTCGGGCAAGCCGATCATCGGCATCGCCCAGTCGGGCAGCGACATCGCGCCGTGCAACCGCATTCACCTGGAGACGGTGAAGCGCGCGCGCGAGGGCATCCTGGCGGCGGGCGGCATTCCGATGGAATTCCCGCTCCACCCGATCTTCGAGAATTGCCGGCGCCCGACCGCTGCGCTCGACCGCAACCTCGCCTATCTCGGCCTGGTCGAGATCCTCAACGGCTATCCGATCGACGCGGTGATCCTGACCACCGGCTGCGACAAGACCACGCCCTCGTCGCTGATGGCGGCCTCCACCGTCGACATCCCGGCGATCGTCCTCTCGGGCGGGCCGATGCTCGACGGCTGGCACGAAGGCGAGCTGGTCGGCAGCGGCACGGTGATCTGGCGCAGTCGCCGCAAGATGGCGGCGGGCGAGATCGACGAGGCCGAGTTCCTCCGCCGCGCGATGGAGAGCGCGCCGTCCTCGGGGCACTGCAACACGATGGGCACCGCCTCGACGATGAACAGCCTGGCCGAGGGGCTGGGCATGAGCCTGCCCGGCTGCGCGATGATCCCGGCGCCCTATCGCGAGCGCGGGCAGATCGCCTATGAGACCGGCAAGCGTATCGTCGAGATGGCCTATGAGGATCTTCGCCCGTCGAAGATCCTCACCAAGCAGAGCTTCCTCAACGCGATCAAGCTGCTCACCGCGATCGGCGGCTCGACCAACGCCCAGCCGCACCTCAATGCGATGGCGGCGCATGCCGGCATCACCATCACCCCCGAGGACTGGCAGACCGGCTATGACCTGCCGCTGATCGTCAACATGCAGCCGGCGGGGCAATATCTGTCCGAGCGCTTCCATCGCGCCGGCGGCATCCCCGCGGTGCTCAAGCTGCTGGTCGATGCGGGCATCCTCGACGGCAGCGTCGCAACCTGCACCGGTCGCACCATGGCGGAGAATGTCGCCGAGGCGCGCGTGCTCGATGCCGACGTCATCTTCCCGCTCGACAAGCCGCTGATGGAGAAGGCCGGGTTCCTGGTGCTCACCGGCAACCTGTTCGACATGGCGATCATGAAGACCAGCGTGATCTCCGAGCAGTTCCGCGCGCGCTATCTCTCCACCCCGGGGCAGGAGGGCGTATTCGAGGTCCGCGCGGTCGTGTTCGACGGATCGGACGACTATCACCACCGGATCAACGATCCGGCGCTCGGCATCGACGATAACTGCATCCTGGTGATTCGCGGCGCTGGCGTGCTCGGCTGGCCGGGCTCGGCGGAAGTCGTCAACATGCAGCCGCCCGACGCGATCCTGCAAAAGGGCATCCAGAGCCTGCCGACGCTGGGCGACGGCCGCCAGTCGGGCACGTCGGACAGCCCCTCGATCCTCAACGCCTCGCCGGAGAGCGCGGCGGGGGGCGGCCTTTCCTGGCTGCGCACCGGCGACGTGATCCGCATCGACCTCAACCAGGGCCGTGTCGACGCGCTGGTCGAGGCCGACGAGATCGCCCGCCGCAAGGGCGAGCCGGCGCCGCCGATCCCGCCGAGCAACACGCCGTGGGAAGAGCTGTACCGCGAGAAGTCGGGCCAGCTGCACGAAGGTGGCGTGCTGGAATTCGCGACCAAATATCGCGGCACGGGGCTCAAGGTGCCGCGGCATAACCATTGATGGGGGGGATCGTCGTCCCGTGAGGATGGGAGATGGATGGCGCCAGCGCGCGAAGCCACGCCCATACTGCGAGTACGTCGGGCCGCGCCGCCGCGGCCGGTCGGGCGACGATATGATACGCCTTGCCATCGATCACCGGCCCGAAGGGCTGCACCAACAAGCCGCTGGCAAGGTCGGGTGAGGCGAGCACGAGGCTGCTGACGACGGCGCCATGCCCAGCGATTGCGGCTTGCAAGGCATGGGCGTCATCGGTGAACCGCGGGCCTGCGCTGACCGGCAGGTCGAGGATGCCGGCCTGGTGGGTCCATGCCGCCCAGTCGGGTCCGGCGGCCGGGCTGATCCATTCGGCGTGCAGCAACTGCACCCGTCGCAGATCCGCCGGGGTCGCGACGCCCAGTGCCGGGCTGCACAACACGCCCGTCTGCTCGACCATGAGAGGCTCGGCGACAAGTCCATCGAACGGCCCGCCGCCATAGCGGACTGCGAGGTCCGCATCCCCCGCCTCCAGATCGACGCACAGATCGCTCGCATGGAGGTGAAGGTCGATATCGGGATTGGCTTCCGAGAAGCGCCCGAGCGCCGGCACGAGCAGGCGCGCCGTGAACAGCCGCGTTGCGGAAAGCACCACCGTCGCCCGCTTCTGGACGTTGCCGATCTGGGCGAGCGTCTGCGCAAAGGCATCGAACCCGTCGCGCAGCACCGGATATAGCAGCGCGCCTGACGGCGTCAGCGAGACACGGCGGACGTGCCGGGTGAACATCGGCTGCCCGAGCACGTCCTCCAGCAGTCGGATCTGATGGCTGATCGCGGTTGGCGTGACGCCGAGTTCGGCTGCCGCCTTTCGAAAGCTCAGGTGCCGCGCCGCCGCCTCGAACGCGCGCAGCGTCGCGAGTGGCGGCAGTTTGCGGCCGTTGTTCATCGATGAATTCATTGCATCCATCCCCTGAGGTATTCGCCTTTGTCACCGCTATGGCGCTGGCTTAGCGCGACCGCATCATAGATGAGGAATATGCCACCATGAACATGCCAAAGCACGGCCCGATGCGCCTTCTGCACATCGATTCGAGTGCGCGGACGGGGATTTCGGGGGAAGACCCACGCGGATCGCATAGCCGCCGTCTTTCCCGTCACTTCATGGATCGCTGGAAAGCGGCGCGTCCCGGCGACATCGTCTGTCGCCGCGACGTGGCGGCGCTTCCGCCCGCGCCCGTCGACGAAGCCTGGATCGACGCCGCCTTCACGCCCCAAGCGCAACGATCGCCCGGCCAGACGGCCCGGCTGGCGGAGAGCGATCGGCTGGCCGGGGAGTTGCTTGCGGCCGATCTGCTGGTGGTGGGCGTGCCGATGTATAATTTCGGGGTTCCGTCGCCGCTCAAAGCCTGGATCGACAATATCGTTCGGGTCGGGATGACCTTCGGGTTCGATCGCGCACGGGTCGGCGAGCCCTATTGGCCGATGGTGCCTGCGGGGAAGCGGCTGGTGATCCTGACGTCGCGTGGGGATTATGGCTATGCCCCGGGTGAGCGTCTGGCAGCGATGAACGTCGTCGAAGCAGGGTTGAAGGTTCCGCTGCGCTACATCGGCATCACCGAGAGCGACACCATCGCGATCGAATATGATGAGTTCGGCGACGATCGACTCGCCGCCTCGATCGCCGCGGCGGAAGCGGCGGTGGAGACGCTGGTTGGGCGGTTGCTGGGGGCGCTTTCGGCATAGCAGGCACTGAGGGCGCCTACGTCCGATTCCGGAGATGGCGCTAGTCACTCGGCAGTGATAGTTAACGCCTCCGACATGATTTGGGGGCGTGATGGACGGCACGGATACGGCACCGGCGAAGCGACCGCGCAATGCGGCCAATACGCGGGGCGTCATTCTGGAAGCGGCCAAGCGGCTGCTGGCGGAGCAGGGCTTTGCCCACTGGGGCGTGAACGCGATTGCGCGTGCCTCAGGCTATGACAAGCAGCTGATCTACCGCTATTTCGGCGGCATGGACGGGCTGGCGGAGGCGATTGCTGCCGACGTTTCCGCCTGGATGGAAACGGCGCTGGTGAGCCCCGAGAACGTGCCACCGCCAGCGACCTATGCCGAGATGATGGCGCGCGTCGCGGTGGCGCTGCTCGATGCGCTGCGCAGCGATCCGCTGGCGCAGAAGATCCTCGCCTGGGAGCTTTCTGCGCCCTCCACGCTCGCCACGGCGTTCACCGAGGCGCGTGGCAAGGCGCTGAGCGCGTGGATCGCGCGCGAGCGCGGCACGCTGCAGCGGCCCGCGGGAATTGACGCGCCGGTGCTCAACGCCCTGCTGATTGCCTCGATCCAGCAGTTGGTGCTGTCGGGCGCGCAGAGCGGACGGTTTCTGGGGCTGGATCTCAGCGACGAGGCCGGCTGGGAGCGCGTGCGCAGCGGCATCGCCGGGCTGACCAAGGCGATGTTCCAATAGTCTGGATCCTCCCTCGGCCTTGCTGGGGGAGGAATTTGGGTCAGGCGCCGACGCGGATCATCGATGTTGGCTGGCCGGCCACCGTCACGCGGAAGCTGAACAGATCGCCCGACGTCGGCCGGGCGGCCTTGTCTTCGGCCGAGAGGTGCTTGTTCGCCGTGGTGGCGAACACCGTCTTCAGGTCCGGGCCGCCGAACGCGATCTTGGTGATCGCATCGACCGGGAAGGGCACCGTCTCGACCAGTTCGCCCGCCGGCGAATAGCGGCGAACCTCGGAACCCGCATAGAGGCTCACCCAAACAAAGCCCTCGCTGTCGACGCAGGGGCCGTCCGGATAGCCCTCGCCCTCGGCGATGCGGGCGAACTCGCGGCGGTTCACCAGCGCGCCATCAGAAGCGATGTCGCAGGCGTAAATCAGCTGGCCGAGCGTATCGACATGATAGAGCGTCTTGCCGTCGGGCGAGACCGCCGGGCCGTTGGTGATCGACACCTTCGGACTCGATGCGACGCAGCTTCCGTCAGCGGCGAGGCGGTAGATGGTGCCGGTGGCTTCGCTTTCGCCGTCGTCCATTGTGCCGAACCAGAGGCGGCCTTGCGGATCGACAGTGCCGTCGTTCAGGCGGTTGCCGGGCAGTTCGGGCTCGGGATCGATCAGCTGGGTAAAGCTGCCGTCGGCGGGGTCGAATTTCGCGAGGCCCGTCTGCAGCCCCGCGACGAAGCCGCCGCTGGCACAGGGCAGCGCGAAGCCCACCTGCGCGGGCGCATCCCAGCTCGCCTTGTCGCCGGTGGCGGGATCAAGGCGGTGGATCTTGTGGCTCTTGATGTCGACGAACCACAAGGCCGCGTCGCGCGCCACCCAGACGGGGCCTTCGAGCAGCGGGGCGGCAAGCCCCCACACGCTTTCCGGCGCCGATGCCACCACCTTGTCGCTCATCTTATCTCCAGCCCGCATCCACGAAATACTCGTGGCCGGTTACCAGCCGCGCATCGTCGGATGCAAGGAACAGCGCCATCGCGGCGATGTCGTCGGGGACCAGCCGGCCGGTCATGCACTGCGCAGCGACGATCTCGGCCTCGCCCTCGGGCGTGTACCATTTCAGCTGGCGCGGCGTGCGGACATTGCCGGGCACGACGCAGACCGAACGGATGCCGTCCGGGCCGAGTTCGCGGGCAAAGCTGCGCGTCAGGCCCTCGATCGCGGCCTTAGCCGTCTGATAGAGGGTCAGATCCTCCAGCCCCAAATGCCAGGAAATCGAGCCGAGGTTGATGATCACGCCGGCGCCCTTGGCCTTCATGCCCGGGATCACCGCCTGCGCCATGAAGAACTGGTGGCGCAGATTGACGTTCATCCGGTTGTCCCAATAGTCGGGAGTCACCTCTTCGATCGTGTGGCGATCGTCATTGGCCGCGTTGTTGAGCAGCACGTCGAACGCGCCCTCGGCCTCGACCAGCGCCTGGACCTGCGCCTGGGCCGCGCGCACGTCGGTCAGGTCGACCTTGTGGAATCGCGGCGCGATCGGCGCATCGGCCAGGCTGGCGGCGAGCGCCTGCGAATCGGCATCGGCAATGTCGAAAAAGGTCACGTCCGCGCCCTGGCGCACGAACCCTTCGACCAGCCCGGCGCCGATCCCCGATCCGCCGCCCGTGATCAGCACGCGCTTGCCCTTCAGGCTGGGATAGACGGCTCGCTGGTCGCGGGCCAGCGGCGCCTGCTTGGGGTCGGATTCGGACATCAATTACCCTTACGAATTCGAGAGAAGGCCGCGCGAGGCCAGGTTGCGCATCAGATCGCGAATGCCGAACGTCCAGGGCGCGGCGTCCTTCGACGTGGTGACGCGGTTGACGAGCGTGCCGAGCTTCGGCGTGGAAATGCGGACGACGTCGCCCGGCTTGTGGGTGAAGCCGCGGCCGGGATGGTCGCGATCCTGCACCGGCGCGAACAGCGTGCCGAGAAACAGCGCGAAACCGTCCGGATACTGGTGCTCGCTCAGCGTCTGGCGGACGAGATCGGTCGGATCGCGGCTGATCTCGCTCATCTTGTTGGTGCCCGACAGACGATAGCCTTCCGGCCCGTCGATGGTGAGATCGACCACCGCGCCGCGCACATCGTCCATCGTGAACTGATCGTCGAACAGGCGGATGAACGGGCCGATCGCGGTCGAGGCGTTGTTGTCCTTCGCCTTGCCGAGCAGCAGCGCACTGCGGCCCTCGAAGTCGCGCAGGTTGACGTCGTTGCCAAGAGTCGCGCCCTTGACGGTGCCGTTCCGGTCCACCGCCAGCACAATCTCCGGCTCGGGATTGTTCCAGTCGCTGTCAGAACGAATGCCGATGTCCGCGCCCCAGCCGACGGCCGAAAGCACCGGCGCCTTGGTGAAAACTTCCGCATCGGGGCCGATCGCGACCTCCAGATATTGCGACCACATGCCCGCGTCGATCAGCGCCGCCTTCAGGCTGGCGGCTTCGGCGGTGCCCGGCACGACCGAGCGGATGCCCGATCCGACCTTGGCTTCCAGGTCACCGCGGATTTCGGCTGCCTTGTCCGCGTCACCGCGCGCGCGTTCCTCGATCACGCGCTCAAGCGCCGAGACCGCGAAGGTGACTCCGCAGGCCTTCACGCACTGCAAGTCGAACGGCGCGAGCAGCGTCGGCCCCTGATCGGTGCCCAGCGCCTCGACGGTGCAGATTGTCTCGCCATCGATCGTGGCGATATCGTCGCGTTCGAGCAGATCCGCCACCGTCGGCGCGGTGGCCGACACGTCGATGACGGCGCCGCCGCGGACGATGATGGGGCTGGGGCCGGCCTGACGCTGAACGCGGCCGACCAAGATCGCCTGCGGATGATCCGCGGGCAGCAAAACTTGGGATGCTTCCAAGACCTCTCGCCTACCTTGTCGTGGTTTTGTGATAGCGCTACCAATGCCGCCAGCGGCGCGACATTGTCAAGCGCGGCAATATCCCGGTTTCAGCCGTTTTCAAATATAAGATAGAATTTCACTCACGATCGCCTCGCGCGCGCGCATCGTGCCGTTCTCGCTCGCCTGAACGGTTCGCCACGGGCCGAGCCGGTCGGCCGCGACGATCGCCTCATAATGGGTGCGCACCCGCTGTTGCAGGGCTATGTCGGCTTCATATTCGTCGAAGCTGCGATCGGTATAGCTGCGCTGCGCCTTTTGCAGGATCAGCTCGCGCGCCAGTTCCCACGGCGTGTCGAGATAGATCGACAGGCGCGGCGCGGGCAGGGCAAACTGCCCGGTTTCCAGCGACTGGATCCAGTCGCGCAGCGCGGCCGCGCCGCCGCCGTTCAGCTTGGCGGCCTGATAGGCCATGTTCGAGGCGATATAACGATCGAGCACGACGATATCGTGGTCGGCCAGCGCGTCGAGCAGTGGCTGACGCCATTCCAGCCGGTCGAGCGCATAGAGCACGGCGGCGGCCTGCGGCGTTACCGGCACGGCGAGTTCGCCCGCCAGCATCCGGCCGATCGTGACGCCGGCCACCGTCTCGCCATATCGCGGAAAGCCGATCACCGTCGCGCGCTGGCCGCGCGCGTTGAGCGCCGCGCACAGGCCGAGCGCGGCGGTGTTCTTGCCGACGCCGTCGGCGCCTTCGATCGCGATCAGTTCGCCCATGACGCGGCCTTTAGGCGTCGGCCCAGGAAACGGCAACGGCGCGTCAAACGAAGACGGCCGCGATCACCGCCGCCAGCCGGCTCGGCTCGCATTCGTCGAGCGCGACCTCCAGTTCGGGGTGAAGGCTGTAGCCGATCGTGCGACCGTCACGGTCAGCGCCGACCGACAACAGCCGCCAGCCCGTTTCCTCGCGCAGCGCGGCGATCCCGCCGGGCATCGGCTGGCGATCGGGGTCGACGATCGTGATCGCCTGCGCCGGCAAGCCCGCGCCGAGCGTCGCCCGACAGACGCGCAGGGCAAAGGCGCGCGGCCCGGCGTTCGACGGCGCCTCGACCGTGTCGACGCTGGCGGTCTCTGCGATCAGGCCCTGGCCCAGCGGGCTGCCATGGACGGTGAGGTCGCGGCGCGGCGGGCCAGGCGGAACGGCGTGCGGAGCGAGGGGGGAAACGCCGCTCGCCACCGCTGCGCCGCCATCCACCGGAACCGGTGCGTCGACCGCCAGTTGCGCCTTGAGATCGGCGATACGGGCGCTGTTGCGGGCGAGCCGCCCGCTCGTATCGGTAACCTGATCGAGTGCCTCGTCGAGCTCGCCGGCCCCGAACTGGCGTTCGATCGCGTCACGCAACGCGATTTCGTTGTCGACACCGAACAGCGCGAACAGCGACGCCTGGACCGAGGCGTTCCACCGCGCGAACGGCTTCTGCGCATTTTCGACGCGCGACAGATTGACCGGGGCGAGCGCATAGTCGCGCTCGACCGCACTGATCGTCAGATCGGGGTCGCGCATCCTGCGGGCGCGCGTCGCAGCGGCGAGCAGCACCGCGAAGCGCGCTTCATCGATGTCGGGCGCGGCATTGTCACGGAACGGTTCGGCCCAGGCGGCGATATCGAAGCCGGGGGCATCGATGTCGATCAGCAGGTCCGCCGGGGCGATTCGTAGCGCCGCCGCGATCCGGCGCAACTCGTCCGCGCGCGCGACCACTTCGCCCCGCTCGATCTTCGACAACCGGATGTACGGGATCTCGGGCACCACACTGGCGAGGCGCAGCAGCTTTGGAAAGCCGCGTTGTCGCCGCTGTTCGCGAAGTCGATTGGGGAAAACGATCGATCGATTCAGGTCGACATTCACCACGCGCCCAACTGGTGCACGCGCCCGCCCTTCGCCCTTGCCTTGCATTCATCTGTCCCGATTCGCATCATAGGATGCGTTCTGGAGCCATTTTGAAGTATATTAGGGATAATACAAGGTTAATGGCGCCGCCTTAGTGTCGGCGATGGGTCCGTTCTGGTGTGCATAGCAGCGCACAGGCGCCCGTCGGCTCGAGCGGCAGGATGGCCGTCAGCTGTCCGCCGCCGGTGGCGTGATGAAGCAGCCAGCCCGGCTCTGCCGTGGCCGGGCGGGCGGGGGAGAAGGCCACGCCATTGCCGTCGGTGATCACGCCCAGCCGCGCGGGCGGGGCGGGCCAGCGGCCGGCCAGATAGCTCAGCAGCGCGGACGCCGCATCCTGCATCGCGCCTTCTTCGGTGTCCTCGGGACAAAATCCCTCCGGGGTGGCGTCGATTTCCGCGACGACGCGAAAGTCGTCGCTGCGCCACCAGGTCATCCGCAGCGCGCCATCGCTGGTCTGCTGCAGCCCCAGGATCAGCCTCGCGGTGCTCGGCAGCAACGGCCTTGCGCATCGCGCGACCTGCTGTGCCAGTTCGGTCAGCCTGTAGTTCGGGCGCGGCAGCGCCGGGATCGTTTCGGCGGCTGCGATGGCATTGGTCTGTCTGGGCATCATCTCGTTCCGCAGGCTGTGTCAGCTCATTATAGGACGAAGATGGGGCCTGCGGTTCAGTGGAGTGCGACGCTGCTTGCGGTCGGGGCTGCGGCGAGCACCACCGCCTCGGCGGTTTCGCGCTGTGCCTCGGCGACGACGGCGTCGATGCTGCCCGGCTCGATCGCCTGCACGCTGGCCAGGCGATTGTGCGGCTGGGTAGCGTCGGGCAGGATCGGCGTCGCCGGACGGGCGCCGGGCTGGCGGCGCTTGGCGGCGACGGTGTCGCGATATTCGGCCATCACCGCGAAGCGCGGATCGGCGGCGGCGATCTCGGCGATTGTCTTGGCGGCGCGCTTGGTGATCTGGCGGACGCGCTCCTTGGTCACGCCGGTTTCGAGCGACAGGTCGTCGAGCGTGGCGGTCTGGAACACGCGGCGGGCAACGATCTCGCGATCACGCTCCAGCTTGGCTTCCAGCTTTTCCAGTTCGGCGGGGTCGATGCCATAGGTGGCGTGGCGCAGGCGCGGGCCTTCGCGGCGGATCGCTGCTTCTTCGCGCTTCGGGCGGGGGCGACGGCGGAGCTGCTCGATCCCGACCTTGCGGAGGTGATCGACATAGGCTTCGATCAGCGATCCGATCGCGCCATCGGCCAGGTAATCCGACGCGGCGCTCTCGGTCCGCGACAGGGCGTCCTCGTCCTCGATCATCGCTTCGGGGGACAGTTCCTCGCCGTCGGGCGAGGTGGCAAGCGCGCTGAGCGACACCGTGGTCGCCTCGACCTTCTTCGCCGAGGGGCGCTGGTCGGTCATCAGGCGGAAGCGCAGGCTCTGAAGCTCGCCGCGGATCTGCCAGTTCACGAATGTGGTGAACTGGGCCTTTTCCGGCTCATAAGCCTGGATCGCGCGGTGAACCGCGATCGCGCAGCACTGTTCGGCGTCGTCCCAGTGCGCGGTCAGGCCATATTGGCGGATGAAGTGGCGGATGCGGGGAGCGATCAGCTTGAGGATCCGGGCAAAGGCGCGGTCGACCTCGGCGCGCTGGCGAGCGGTCTGCTTCGCGTCCTTCGGCGTGTTCTCGATGACGGAGGCGACAGCAGCCTCGAGAGCGATCGTGATCTTCGACATGTTTTCTTCCCCTGGTCCGTGGCGGCGCGAACCTTCGTTACGGCGCCGTCGACAAGGGCAGATTTCGCCTGAAACACTTAAAGGAATGCTAATCGATCCTATAGGTAAAACCCGCACATTATAGGATCGGTTCCGCAATCGCGCCCGCTAAGCGCATGAAAATAATATGGTTAATTCGCGGTCCACCATCGTCCCGCACCATTTCGTTGCGGTGTCGAAATTTTTAGGAGGAGAATTTTTCCGGCTGGATTCGGCGATCGATGAAGCCGAGCAGCCATTGCCGGTGCGCCTGGGTGGCATCGCCGGTGGTGCTGATGCGCGCCCTTGCCGCGTCGTCGCCGATCTGTGCGGCGAGCAACGTCCGGGCACGGCCGGCATCGATTCCGCCGGCGAGGAACTTGCGCGCGTCACCAATGCCGAGGTGATGGCCGAGATAGGCCGCCTTGGCGAGCGTCTCCGAATCGGCGCGCACGTTGAGCCCGGCCTGTTCGAGCCGGTCGAGATTTTGCCGCGCCAGGTCGGCCACGCACAGAATCGACGCATCGGGATCGTAGCGAAGCGCCAGCAGCTCGCCGCGCCGGCCGGCTGCAACCTTGCCGTCCTCGGTCAGCCAGCCGCGCTCGCGCGAAACCTGGTTCAGCCAGGTGCCGGGCGTCTGCGCCAGCGTCTGCCACGTGCCGCTCAGAAACTGGCCGAGCCCGGCCGCGCTCGATCGCGGGTTGCGCGAAAGCGGATTCCAGCTGCCGTCGCCGCCCTTGGCCGCCTCGGCATCGAGAATCGCGGCCAGCGCCGTCGCGGGCACGCCGCTGCGCGCCTCGGCGGCGTTCAGCGCCGCGGCGTATCGGGCATTGCTGCCGAGCGCGAGCGGGCCATCGGCCCGGTCGACCATCGGCGGTCGGCTTGCGCCGGCCATCGGCAACGGCGCGGGCGATGCGGCGGGGGCGGGCCTGGCTGGTGCGTCTGCGCCGATCGGGTCCGCGGCGTCGTCGTCGCCCGCGTGGCAGTTGCAGGCGCATCGGCAGTTGCACCGCGCCTTGGCAGCGGGCGTGGCGGGCGCGCCCAGCAGCTGCAGCAGCGAATCCATCGTCATGTCGGTCGCGCCCAGCGGCGATCCGTTGCGATTCTTGTCGTTTTCGCCGTCGCCGATCGCCGCGCGCCACAGCCGCGTCGACAGTTCGGACTGCGCCTGGGCATAGATCACGGCGGCGCGCTGCGACGGGGTCAGCGCGGCGAGGTCGGCACGCTGGATCATGCGGTCCTCGCCCGCTTGCGCCGCTCGCGCAGGAATCGCGCGGCGGCGATGTCGTCGATCGCCGCCTGTTCGGCCGCCTCGACCGCGCGGTCGGCTTCCTGCTGGTAGCGTTCGGCTGCGCCTTCGATCGCGCGCATCGTGCCGTATACTTCCACCGCCTGCTCGCGCAGCGTGGTCAGACGCGCGCGCGCCATTTCGGCGGCCTGCTCAATCGCCTCTCGCTGGCGCTTCGCCGCTGCAAGCCATGCGTCGGTCGCGAACGGAAGCGCATGGGCGACCATCCGCTCATCGCGCATCCGCTCGATCTGGTCGCGCTGCTGCAACTCCAGGCTGGCGATCCGTTCGAGCTCGACGCTGATCGAAACCTTGATCGCATCGACCTCGCGGCGCTGCACGCGCAGGGCAGTGTCGAACGGGGTCATGCGGCAAGGCCCACATTATCGGGCGCATCGCCGAGCGCGGTCGGGGAATTGCCCTCGAGGATCGCGTTCAGCGCGGCAAAGGCGTCGTCGACGTGCCCGCGATCGTCCTTGCCCTGATTGAGCAGCGCTTCGATCTGCGGGGCGAGCGCGACGGCGCGGTCTACCTCGGGCGACGAGCCGGCCTTATACGCGCCCAGCCGCACCATTTCCTCCATGTCGGTATAGGTCGACAGCAGCTTACGTGCGGCGACGCGCGTCGCATTCTGCGCATCGTCCATGCAGTGCGGCAGCGTGCGCGACACCGACTTGAGAATGTCGATCGCCGGATAGCGGCCGCGCTCGGCGATCGCGCGGCGCATCACCACATGGCCGTCGAGGATGCCGCGCACCGCGTCGGCAACCGGTTCGTTATGATCGTCTCCGTCGACAAGGACGGTGAACAGCCCGGTGATCATGCCCGCACCCGGCGCGCCCGGCCCGGCCCGCTCCAGCAGGCGGGGCAGTTCGGCGAACACCGTCGGGGTATAGCCCTTGGTGGCGGGCGGCTCGCCAGAGGCCAGGCCGATCTCGCGCTGCGCCATCGCGAAGCGCGTGACCGAATCCATCAGGCAGAGCACGTTCATGCCGCGATCACGGAAATGCTCGGCGACGGCGAGGGTGGTCCAGGCCGCCTGGCGGCGCATCAGCGCGGGCTCGTCGGAGGTGGCGACGACCACCACCGATCGCGCCATGCCCTCCGGTCCCAGATCGTCCTCGATAAATTCCTGAACCTCGCGGCCGCGTTCGCCGATCAGGCCGATCACCGCGACGTCGCATTGCGTCCATCGCGCAAGCATCGAAAGCAGCACCGATTTGCCGACGCCCGAACCGGCGAACAGGCCAAGCCGCTGGCCGCGGCACAGCGGCACGAACAGGTCGAGCGTGCGCACGCCGGTCTCGATGCGTTCGGCGACACGCGACCGGCCGGCGGCGGCGGGGGGCGGGGCCTTGATCGGTTGCGGATCGGCGCCGCGGGGCAACGGCCCCAGGCCATCGACGGGCCGACCCAGCCCGTCGATCATCCGACCGAGCCAGGCGGTCGACGGGCGAACGGTGAACTGGCCGGCGCCGAGTTCGGCGATCGCGCCGAGGCCGACGCCTTGCGGATCGACGAACGGCAGGCACAGCGCGACGCCGCGATCGAGCGCGGTCACTTCGGCTTCGACCTTGCCGACGGGGGACTGGATCTCGACCCGGCTGCCGATCTGCGCCACGCCCATCAGCCCTTCGACTTCGATCAGCGCGCCGCGAACCGCGACGACGCGGCCGAACCGCCGATCGGGGACCATCTCCCGGATCGCGCGCGCTGCACTGGCGAGCGTCTG
The DNA here is from genome assembly GCF_054489705.1 of Sphingomonas sp. RS6. Classification (NCBI taxonomy): domain Bacteria; kingdom Pseudomonadati; phylum Pseudomonadota; class Alphaproteobacteria; order Sphingomonadales; family Sphingomonadaceae; genus Sphingomonas; species Sphingomonas sp. RS6. The sequence goes on along the minus strand of NZ_JBTMWM010000005.1, from coordinate 172,249 downwards.
CATCGCCCCGTCGCCTCAGGCTGCTTCGATCTCGGGGCGATCTTCGGCCTGCTCGATCGCGATCAGATCGCGCGCGACCATCAGCGCCTTGTAATAATCGCCCTGGGCCAGATCATGCGCAAAGCGCACACAGGTTTCACGCGCGGCGGGCGTCGCCAGGATCGTCATCAGCGACTTCAACACCTGAAGCACCGAGTCATTGTGCGCCTCGCGGCCGGGCTCGTCGATATAGGCGAGCATCGTCGTGAAGTAGAGCTGACGGGCAGGGGTGGTCGCCTCCTCCGGCCGCATCACTTCGCGGCCGCGCAGGATCGCGACCTTGTTCTCGACCGCGATCTGCGTGCGACCCACGGCGCGCAGGACGGCGCCGTTGACGATCGCCTTCTCGCCGTCGCGAAGCGTGATGCGGAGCATGGTCGTGCCTTTCATTGAACCTTATACATTTTATAGGATCAATTTTCCGGCACGGGCGCATCACCCGGCAAATTTTGCCCACCGCCGATTTTGCGCGGTCAATTTCGCAACTCGATTTGGGCCCTCACTCCGTCATCCTACAATGGGCTTGTGGCCTGTGTGAGCATCGCGCGGGCATCGCGAGGAGTGTAAGACTTGAGCCTCTATTCCGCTCTTTATGCCGGTGTGTCCGGCCTGAGCGCCCAGTCGAGCGCAATGGCGACCGTGGCCGACAACATCACCAACATCAACACCGTCGCCTATAAGGGCGTCGAAGCACAGTTCCGGACGCTCGTCACCGACGGTCGTTCGTCGAGCAGCTATTCCGCCGGCGGCGTCGCCGCGGCCCCGATCTCGCAGGTGTCCAAGCAGGGCCTGCTCCAGGCATCCGGCAGCAGCACCGATCTCGCGATCGATGGCGGCGGCTTCTTCATCACCCGGACCGGCCTGACCAACAGCGACGAGGTCGCCTATACCCGCGCCGGCTCGTTCAAGCCGGATGAGGAAGGCTATCTGCGCAACTCCTCCGGCCTGTATCTCTATGGCTGGCGCCTCGACGCGAGCGGCAACTATACCAATACCGGCAGCCTGAGCGCGCTCGAGCCGGTGCGCGTGAGCGACCTGGTCGGCACCGCCTCGGCCACCACCCGGCTTCAGGTGCGCGCGAACCTCCAGATGGACGCCGATACTTATACCGGCGCCTATACCGCCGGTGACATGGCGACCGGAACGGTCACGCCGACCTTCACCCGCTCGTTCACCATCTCGGACGCGCAGGGCACCAATCACCAGCTCAACATGAGCTTCATCAAGACCGGCCCGAACACCTGGCAGGTCGAAAACTATGTCGTGCCGGCATCCGACGTGACCGCCGCCGACGGCCTGGTCTCGAGCGGCACGATGCTGTTCAACGGCGATGGCAGCCTCAACAAGGCAGGTTCGACCGCCGCGCTGTTCGATCCGCTGAGCATCACCTACACCAACGGCGCCAGCTCGGTGCCGATCGACATGCAGCTCGGCGACGATGGCGGGATCAACGGCATCACCTCGTTCGGCCAGCCGTCCTCGCTCGTCTCGTCGAACGTCGATGGCGGCGTCAACGGCAACATCTCGGCGATCGAAGTGTCGAAGGAAGGCGTGGTCAGCGCGATCTTCGACGACGGCTCGAACCGCAAGGTGTTCCAGCTGCCGCTCGCCACCTTCCCGAACGCCGATGGTCTTACGCGGATTTCGGGCAACGCCTATTCGGCGAACCGCCAGTCGGGCGGCATGACGATGAACCCGCCGGGCGAACTCGGCGCCGGTGCGCTGTCGTCGAACACGCTCGAGGCATCGACCGTCGATCTCGCCGGTGAATTCACCAACATGATCCGCTTCCAGCGCGCCTACAGCGCATCGTCGAAGATCATCACCACGGTGGACGACATGCTGCGCGAAGTCAGCGATCTGAAGCGTTGACGCAGCCGGCCGGGGGATCGTCGTCATGTCGCTGAACGATATTTTGGGAACCGCCGTGTCGGGCCTGGCTGCTGCGCAGTCCGGCTTGCGCGCGGTTTCCAACAACATCGCCAATGTCGGCGTCACCGGCTATGCGCGCGAGCGGGTCGGGCTCTCCACCGCGGTGGTGTCGGGTCAGATCAGCGGCGTGCGGGTCGGCGAGCCCGAACGGGTCGCCGATCGGTTCCTCGAAGCGACGGTGTACCGCCGTGCGGGCGATTATGGCCGCACGGAGGTGACGTCCAACTATCTCGATCGGCTTCAGGCGCTGCTCGGCGAGCCCGGCGCCTCGTCCGGGCTGCCCGCGCGGCTCGACGCGATCTCCGCGTCGGCAACGGCGATGACGGGGTCGCAATCCTCGGCACAGACCGTCGCGGTGTTCGTCGGCAACGTCGAAGACGCGATCACGTCGATGCAGCAGTCGACGCGCGACGTCGATGGCCTGCGCGCCGACGTCGAATCGGAAGTCGTCTATTCGGTCGACAAGATCAACACGCTGCTCCAGCGCATCTACGATCTGAACGGCACCGTGTCGCAGGCGACGGGCCTGGGGCGGAGCGCCAGTGGCGCCGCCGATCAGCGGATGAGCGCGATCGAGGAACTGAGCAGCCTCATCTCCGTCAACGTCCGCGATCAGGCCGACGGCCGCGTGACGATCGAAACCACCGCCGGCGCGATGCTGCTCGACAACCGCCTTCGCCAGCTCGATTATCCGAGTTCGGGCACCGGCACGTCGCAGCCGACCTATCCCGATATCAGCATCCGTTTCGCCACCCCCAACGGCGAGAAGGGGGCGCTGACCGGCGAAAAGCTCGAATCGGCTGCCGTCGGTGGCAAGCTCGGCGGGCTGCTCGATCTGCGCGATCGTGCCCTGCCCGCCTTTTCAGAACAGATGGGCGTGCTGTTCAGCGGCCTCGCCGAAACGCTCAACGCCGTCTCCAACAACAGCGTGACGGTGCCGCCGCCGTCGAGCCTGACCGGCCGGCAGACCGGCCTGATCGGCACCGACCGGCTGGGCTTTACCGGCGCCGCCACCTTCGCGGTGACCGACGCCAGCGGCACGCTGGTTGCGAAGGCGGACATCGATTTCGACGCGCTCGGGCCTACCGCCACCGTCGACGACATGGTCGCGGCGATCAACACCGGCCTGGGCGGCGCCGCGACGGCGAGCTTTACCGACGGGGTGCTGAAGATTGCGGCAACCGGCAGCGGCAATGGCATCGCCATCGGCCAGACCAGCGGCAACCCCAGCAGCCGTGCCGGCATCGGCGTGTCGCAATATTTCGGCCTGAACGACATCATCCAGAGCGACACGAGCACGTTGGTGCCCAGCGGATTCGTCGCGTCCGATCCGCATGGCTTCACCACGGGCGAGAGCACGCAGATCGTGCTGCGCGATTCGTCCGGGCTGGCGCTGACCAGCTATTCGCTCCAGCCGACCACCGGCGGGACGATGGGCGATCTTATCAACGATCTGAACGGCAGTCCGCTTGCCAATTTCGGATCCTTCTCGCTCGACGATCGCGGCCGGGTGCGGTTCGATCCGGCGACGGCAGTGTCCGGCGCGGTGCTTTCGACCCCTGCGGATTCGACCGATCGCAACGGCAGCGGCCGCAGCTTCTCGCAGTTGATGGGAATCAACGGCCTGTCGAGCGGGCTATCCGCCGCGCAGGTCCGCCCCGATATCGCGGCGGACAGCGGCAAGCTCGGGCTGGCCCAGCTCAATGCCGGCGTCGCAGTCGGCGAAAAGGCGCTTGGCGCGGGCGACACACGCGGCGCCTCCGCCTATGTCGAGAAACTCGCGGGCACAGTCGATCTCGGCAAGGACGGGGTCGTTTCGATCAACCGCTTCTCGAACTTGCTGCTCGGCCGAACCGGCCTGGAGGCGAGCCAGGCGAAGAGCCAGTTCGACGATGCGGCCGCGCGCAAGGGCGACGCGGTGAACCGCCGAGACAGCTATTCCGGCGTCAACATCGACGAGGAACTGTCGCAGATGGTGGTGCTCCAGAACAGCTATTCGGCGGCGGCGCGGATCATGACGACTGCCAGCCAGATGTACGACACACTCATTGAAATGGTTCGATAAGGGGTCCGCCGAATGTCACGCGTAGCTACGATTCCGCTTCAGCGCACGATGGCCAGCGCGATCCAGACCGCGCAGGAAAAGCTCGCGGTCACGCAGAAGCGGCTTTCCACCGGCAAGAAGGCGTCGGATTTCGCCTCGCTCGGCACCGAAACCGTGCGCAACCTTTCCGCGCACACGTTGCTTTCGCAGCAGCAGTCGCAGTCGACCGTGGCGAAGCGGGTGGGGACGACGATGTCGCTCTACCAGGGGCATATCGAAGGCATCCAGACCGCCGTTGAGGACATGCGGGAGCAGATCCTGACCGCCGTGGGCACCGGCCAGTCGGCCGGTCTTCAGGAGGCGATCTCGAGCGCGTTCCAGCAGATGCGCGCCTCGCTCAACGCGAGCGAAGGTGGCACGCCGCTGTTCGCCGGTTCGCAGACCGGCAGTTCGCCCTTCACCGTCGCGACGCTGGCGGATGCCGCGACCGTGCCGGCCGACCAGGCGTTTCAGGACGACGACGTGCTTTCCACGGCGCGGGTCGCCGACGGCGTCGACGTGACCTATGGCATCAATGCCAGTTCGATCGGCAAGGGCCTTTACGAGGCGTTCCGCACGCTCGCGCAGGCGGGCGACATCACCGACAAGCCCACCGATGCGCAATTGACTGCGCTCCAGGAAGCGATCTCGAAGATCGATACCGGGCTCGGCAGCCTCCGCGCGGTCAACGCCGACAATGGCCGCAAGCAGAATCAGGTCGAGGATCTCACCAGCCGTGGCGAGCAGCGCGCGCTGCTGCTCCAGCAGGTGATCGAGGACAATGAGGATGCCGATCTCGGTCAGGTCGCGGTCGATCTGGCGCAGCAGAAGACCGTGCTGGAAGCGAGCTATTCGGTGTTCTCGCAGCTGAGCAGCCTCAGCCTCGTCAAATACCTCTGATCGCGATCGCTCGCGCGAACACAGCCTGGAGCATGGCGGCAGTCAGCCGTCCGGTATTCTGGTTGTAGCGCGAGCAGTGATAGCTATCGATCAGGATGCGCCCGTCCGGCATCCGATGCTCGGCGCCGTGAGCAAACCGCGCCTTGGGCAACTTGCCGCCCATCGCCTTCACCGCCGATTGATGCGCGATTTCGCCGAGCGCGACGACGATGCCGGCGCGAAGCTGTTCGCCCAGAAATGGGCGACACGCGTGGATTTCGGCCGGGGCAGGGCGGTTGCCGGGCGGCAGGCATCGCACCGCGTTCAGGATCAGCACGCCCGTCGGTTCGCCATCCACCGCAAGCCCTAAGGACGCGAGCACGGCAAAGAGCAGCGTGCCCGAATCGTCGCCGGCAAAGGCCAGGCCGGTTCGGTTCGCGCCCATCCGGCCCGGCGCCAGCCCCACGATCGCGATCGCAGCGTTTGCCGGTCCCCGCGCGGGCACGGGTGCGTTCCACCATTCTGGCTGTTCGACGCGAAGTTCCTCGCGCAGCGCGACGAGGCGCGGGCAGAGCGGGCAGTCACGGGGCGGTTCCAGGCTTGGCGTCGACATCATGTCGCGATAGGCGCCTCGTCGTGGCAACGACAAGTTATGTGATCGGCCTCGGGTCGAATCGGCGCGGGCGTCATGGCGCCCCCGCGCGCGAAGTTGCGGCGGCGCTGGCTGCGCTTGGCGGCGTCCGGGCCGTCTCGCGGACGATCTCGACTGCGCCGCTCGGCCCCTCGATCCGGCGCTTCGCCAATGCCGTCGCACTGATCGAAAGCGACGAGACGCCGTCCGCGCTGCTCGCGCGCATGAAGGCGATCGAGCGGCAATTCGGTCGCCGCCGCGGCCGGACCTGGGGGGCGCGGGTGATCGATCTCGACATCCTGCTCTGGTCTGGCGGCTGCTGGCAGAGCCGGGGCCTGACGGTGCCGCACATCGCCTTTCGCGACCGCCGCTTCGTCCTCGCCCCGCTCGCCGAACTCGTCCCGCGCTGGCGCGATCCGATCGGCGGACGAAGCGTGGCTCAGTTGCTGCACGCGGTTGACCGCCCGCGCAGGCGCGCTTAGGGGCAGGCGGCGTGGGTCCGTAGCTCAGTCGGTAGAGCAAGCGACTTTTAATCGAGAGGTCCCGGGTTCGAATCCCGGCGGACCCACCATCGCCTCTCGTACCGATCGATCATCGTCCCGCCATTGGATGCGTTGCCGCTGGCGGTCGCGCCATAGCAGACGAGGTTGCCATCTTGCCGAGCCCCGATACCGTAAAGTCGCTCTTTCATCTGCCGATGGGCGGGCCTTACCTGCTCGCGCATAGTGCCGGCTGCATGCCGGTGGCAGTGGCCGATGCGGTCCGGTCCGGGCTGCTGGCGCCCTGGCAGGCGGGAGGCGCTCAGGCCTGGGACGACTGGCTGGCGGAGGTCGATGCGTTTCGCGGCGCACTTGCGGCGCTGCTCGGCGGCAGTACGGCGGACTGGTGCCCGCAGGCCGGGGTTTCTGCTGCGATCTTCCGCTTCCTCTCCGGCCTGCCGCGCATCGAGCGGCGCGATGTGATCCTCGCATCGCACGAGGCATTTCCCTCGATCGCCTACGCGTTGCAGGGCCTGGCGGCGATCGGCCTGCGGCTCGAACTGCTCGATGGTGACCCCTCGCTCCCCGCGACATGGGATCGTGCGGGCGATGCCGACATCGCCGCGGTGGTGGCGATGCACGTCCATTCGAATAGCGGCCGCATCAGCCCGATCGCGGAGATCGTCGGCCGTGCCCGATCAGGCGGTGCCGCGATCGTGGTCGACATCGCCCAGTCCGCCGGCGTCGTGCCGATCGATGTCGCCGCCTGGGGCGTCGATGCAGTGGCGGGCAGCGCGCTCAAATGGCTGTGCGGCGGGCCGGGCGCGGGCTTCCTGTGGGTGAACCCGCAGATCGTGGACCGCCTCGAGCCGATCGAGCGCGGCTGGTTCTCCCACGAGGCGCCGTTCGAGATGGATCCCCGCCGCTTCCGTTTCGCGCCCGATGCGCGGCGTTTCTGGGGCGGCACGCCGGCGGTTGCACCCTCGATCGTCGCGGCGGCGGCACTCGCCACGATCGGGCAGATCGGTGTCGCCTGGATCGCGCGGCACAATGCGGCGCTCAAGCAACAGCTTCTGGAAAGCGTGCCTGGGCTGGCCGGCGCGATGCCCGAAAATGGCAGCCAGGGCTGCACGCTGTGCCTCGCCCTCGGTGCCGAGAGCGAGGCTGCGCTGCGCGAGGCCGGCGTCGGTTTCGATCGACGCGGACCGATCCTGCGCCTATCCTTCGCGGCATGGAACGACGCGGAGGATGTCGAGCGGGTGGCCGTGCAACTGCGCGGTGCCGGGCTGCGCTGACAAGATGACGACACCGGCAACCCACGAATTCGACCGCTGGATCCGCACGTCCTTCGTCGAAATGAACACCGCGCTCGAAAACGCCTATTTCGAGCAGCCCGATCGCCTGCACGTCCAGGGCATCGGCGATCCGATCAAGCGCGCTCTGCGCGACGAGGGCGAGGCGCTGATCGAACCGCTGCTGGCGGAGGGGAAAACCGGCGACGGCTTCGACAACGGCTTCGCGCTGCTCGGCAATGTCGGCATGTTCCTCGGCGCGATGCGGCGGCACGAGCTGACCAACCCCGATGGGGAGGAGCGCTCGCCCTTTCCGCGCGTGTCGGCACTGGCGCTGCACATCGGTGCCGCGATCGGCATGGCGCCGCGCTTCGCCACCGCGCATCTCGCCACGCACAACCTGGCCGTCGCCGGCGTCCGCAAGAGCTTCACGTCGCTGCCCGACGAGTTCCTGTTCATCGACGAGAATGCGCGCGCCATCCTCTGCTTCCAGCGCGCCGCTGATGCGCTCGTCCGCATTTCGGCGCTGGGGGTGTCCAGCCCGGTGGCCGACATCCTGTTCGCCGATGCGGCCGACGCGCTCCGTGCGGTGATCGCGATCAACGACCGGCTGTTCGAGCGGCTCGACGTCGATCGGTTCTTCTGCAGCGTGCGGCCCTATTACAAGCCGTACCGGGTGGGGCGGACGGTGTGGCGCGGCGCCAATGCGGGTGATTTCGCCGGCATCAACGAGATCGATCTGATGCTCGGCCTGTGCCGCGCCAACGATCCCTATTACTCGCAGCTTCTGGTCGAAAAGCTGCCCTTCATGATGCCCGCCGAGCAGCGGCGGCTGCGCGAGTGCATGAACCGGCGCAGCCTGCTCGACGAATTGCTGGCGCTCGCGCCCGATCATGCCGATGCACCCTGGTTCCAGGCGAATGCATCGGCGTTCCTGCTGCTCTGCGACCTGTTCGGCCAGACCGCGCGGCAGCATCACGACCGGCTGGTCAACCGCTTCATCGAGCGTCCGGCCGACAGCATCGCCCCGGCGCAGCTCCGCGGCGTCACCGCCAGCGGTCCGCCGCTCGAGGTGCTGGTCCGCTCGCTGGCGACGTTGCGTGATCTGAGAAGCGCGGTGCCGGGCGACGGCACGCGCCATTCCGATCTGGTCAGGCTGCGCGAGGCGCTCTCAACTCACTGATCGAGCGCAGCGTCGCTGGCCAGCTTGTCTGCGCGCTCGTTGTCGGGGTGGCCGGCATGGCCCTTCACCCATTTCCACTCGACCCGGTGCGGCTTCGCGGCGGCCAGCAGTTCCTGCCACAGATCGGCATTCTTCACCGGCTTCTTGTCGGCGGTGCGCCAGCCATTTTTCAGCCAGCCGTGGATCCATTTGGTCAGCCCGTCCATCACATAGCGGCTGTCGGTGGAGAGCGTCACCCGGCATGGCCGCTTGAGCGCCTGCAGCCCTTGGATCGCGGCCATCAGTTCCATGCGGTTGTTGGTGGTGTGCGGCTCGCCGCCGGACAATTCCTTCTCCACGCCACCCATGCGCAGCACCGCGCCCCAGCCGCCCCGGCCGGGATTGCCCTTGCACGCGCCATCGGTGGCGATCTCGACATGCTGGAGTTCGCTCATGCGATCGCCGCCAGTGCCGCTTCATAGGCGCGCGAGCGTCGCCAGAAGGCCATCGGATCCTTGCGCGTCACCAGCGCGTCGGCGGGTGTGTTGAGCCAGTCCCACGCGCGCGAGAGGGTGAAGCGGATGCACGCGCCGGTTGCCAGCAGCGGCAGGATCGCGCGCTCGGCCTCGCTTAGCTTGTAGCTCGCCTCGTAACCGGCGAGCAGCGCTTCGGAGACATAGGGATCGAATGCCCGGCCGGTCGCATCGAACGCCCAGGCGGTGTGCATCACCGCGAGGTCGTAGAGCCGCAGGTCGGTGCAGGCGAAGTAGAAGTCGATCAGGCCCGTCACGCGGTTGCCGAGCATCAGCACATTGTCCGGGAACAGGTCGGCATGGATCGCACAGCTGTCGAAGCCTTCGCGCGGCCAGGCGGCGGTCACGCGGTCGAGCGCGCGGCCGAGTTCGTCGTACAGGCCCGGTGCGATATCGTTGAGGCTGGTGCCGCAGCGCTCGAACAGCGGGCGCCAGGTGTCGATGCCCATCGAATTGGGGCGGTCGAGCGGGAAGTCGGCGACTGCCTTGTGCATCTTGCCCATCGCCTCCGCCGCGGCGCGCGCCTGTGCCGGGGTGGGGTGGGAGACCGAGACGCCCGACAGGAACTGGATCAGGCACGCCGGGCGACCCTCGAGTTCATGGATCAGGCGCCCGTCGCGATCGGGCACCGCCGGCGGCACCGGCAAGCCGCGATCGGCGCAGTGATCGAGGAGTGCCAGGAAATAGGGCAGGTCGCCCTGATCGACGCGCTTTTCGTAGAGCGTCAGGATGAAGCGGCTCTTGCTCGTATCGACGAGATAGTTGCTGTTCTCCACCCCTTCGGCGATGCCCTTGGCTGAGACGAGTTCGCCGACGTCGAAGCGCTCGAGAAACGCGGAGAGCGCCTCGGCCGAAACCTGCGTATAGACGGCCATTACGCGGCCTCGAGCCCGCGCGGCAGCTTGAACACGACGCTTTCCTCGACGGTCTCGACTTCGCGTTCGGTGATCGTGAAGCGGGTCGAAAGATGGTCGACTACTTCGCGCACCAGTATCTCGGGCGCCGATGCGCCGGCGCTGATGCCGACCTTGGCGACGCCGTCGAACCAGCTGAAGTCGATCTCCTCTGCCCGCTGGATCAGCACCGCACAGGCGCCGCCGCGCTTGGCGACTTCGACGAGCCGCAGCGAGTTCGACGAATTGGGCGCACCGATCACCAGCACCAGCTCGGCCTGCTCGGCAATCGCCTTCACCGCGCCCTGGCGATTGGAGGTGGCATAGCAGATGTCGTCGGCGCCGGGGGCGAGGATGGTCGGAAAACGGCGCTTGAGGATGCCGAGCACGGCGGCGGTGTCGTCGACCGATAGTGTCGTCTGGGTGAGGAAGGCGAGATTGTCGGGATCGGGCACCGCGACCGATTCGGCATCGGCCTCTGTTTCCACCAGCGTCATCGCCCCTTCGGGCACTTGGCCGAAGGTGCCGATCACTTCCGGATGGCCCTGATGGCCGACAAATAGGATGTGGCGGCCGGCCGCCACCAGCCGCTCGGCCTGGCGATGGACCTTGGAGACGAGCGGGCAGGTGGCGTCGAGATAGGAGAGCCCGCGCTGCTCGGCCTTGTGCGGCACCGCCTTGGGCACGCCGTGCGCGGAAAAAACGACCGGCACGCCGTCCGGCACATGGTCTAGCGTCTCGACGAACACCGCGCCCTTCGCCCGCAGATTCTCGACCACATATTTGTTGTGGACGATCTCGTGCCGGACATAGACCGGCGCGCCGAACTTCTCGATCGCGAGCTCGACGATGCGGATCGCGCGGTCGACGCCGGCGCAGAAGCCGCGGGGCGCTGCGATCAGCAGCTCCAGTGGACGCTTTTCGGTGTGTGCCATCGGGTCGAGCCTCTACGCGATTGCTTGCGCGGGCGGAAGGCGGTTCCTATGGTGCGCGCCGTTCCGATCCCTCGCTCGCGCGAGATGGGGGTCGGCTGTTCGGTTCGAAAGGTTGCACCCCTTGTACTTCGCCAAGATCGCCGTTCCCGCCGTCGTCCTGCTGGCTGTGGCGGGATGTTCCCGAACCGGCGAAATCACCGCTGGCGGCATCAGCGCGGTGCGCACGGCCTGCCCGCAGGTCGCGATTCCCGCTGGCACCGGCGATGTGACGCTGTTCGATCCGGCCGATAGCCGCGAGGCCACGGCGATCGACGTCGTCGCCACGATCACCAATCTGAAGCCGGTGTGCAGTGATGCCGGCGATCAGGTGGTCACCAACATCAGCTTCGATGTGGTTGCCCAGCGTCGTGATGCCGGCCCCGCCCGCGACGTGACCTTGCCCTATTTCCTGACGATCGTTCGCGGCGGCACCTCCGTCACCGCCAAGCGCGTCAGCAACGTCACGCTCCATTTCGATGCAGGCGCGCTTCGTGCCAGCACCACGGGCCAGGCGACCGCCAGCGTCGCCCGCGCCGCGGCAACGCTTCCCGACGAGGTTCGCCGCCGCCTGACGCAGAAGCGCAGGGCAGGCGAGGAATCCGCAGCGATGGACCCGCTCGCCGATCCGGCCGTGCGCGGTGCCGTGCTCTCGGCCACGTTCGAGGCGCTGGTCGGCTTCCAGCTGACCGAAGACCAGCTCAAATATAACGCGACGCGCTAACCTTCACTCCTCCCCCGGAACGGGGGGCATGCGCAGCGTGGCGGAGGGGGGGTATCAACAAGCGACTCCGGCGCGGTGGCCCCCCTCCACCACGCGGCTGGCGCTGCGCGGTCCCCTTCCCCGTGCCGGGGAGGATCTAAATTCCCCACTACCCCGATTGACTTCGACAAGCCGTGCCGCCAAGGCGGGCATGTCGATGCCGGGCAACCGGTATGGGCACGCGCGGGAGAGTATCCGGTTCGCCGGATCGCCGAAGGAGCAACCGCCCCGGAATCTCTCAGGCAGCGAGGACCGCGCGCGCCACGACACTCTGGAAAGCGAGACGGCCGAATTGGGCCGGGCTCCACCGAAGGGGTAAGCCGGGTTCGCCCGTGCGAAAGCTCTCAGGTTCCGTGACAGAGGGGGCGGTGGTGCAGCCAGGGGCGTTTGCCCCGGGCGGACCATTGAACCCAAACTGCCCGGAGTGCCCCGATGAGCGACATCGCCGAAGATACCGTTGTGGCCGACCTGCCGATCGAGACGCTGCCGCTCGACGCCTGGCACCGCGCGCGCGGCGGCCGGATGGTCCCGTTCGCGGGCTATGCGATGCCGGTCCAGTATGAAGGCATCATGGCCGAGCATCTCTGGACGCGCGAGCATGCCGGGCTGTTCGACGTCAGCCATATGGGCCAGCTGCTGTTCTCGGGTGTCGAGTTCGATGCGAGCCTCGAAAAGCTGCTACCGGGCGACGTGAAGGGGCTGGGCGAAGGCCGGATGCGCTATTCGCTGCTGCTCAGCGAAGAGGGCGGCATCCATGACGACCTGATGATGACCCGCCTGCCCGCCGACAACGCCTTCGAGATCGAGGGCGGCACGATCTACATGGTCGTCAATGGCGCGACCAAGTGGGACGATCTCGGCGTGTTCCGCGAGTTCCTGCCCGACGAAGTGACGATCAACCATCTCGAGGACCAGGCGCTGCTGGCGCTGCAGGGGCCCGAGGCGGTGACCGCGCTCGCCCGCGTGCTGCCGGGCGTCGAGAAGCTGGTGTTCATGACCGCTGCCGCGTTCGAGTGGAACGGCAACCCGCTCTGGGTCAGCCGCTCGGGCTATACCGGCGAGGACGGCTACGAGATTTCGCTGCCGGGCGAGGCGGCCGAGGCGTTCGCCGACGCACTCACCGCGCAGCCCGAGGTGAAGCCGATCGGCCTGGGCGCGCGCGATTCGCTGCGCCTGGAGGCCGGCCTGCCGCTCTACGGCCATGACCTCGATCTGGAGACCACGCCGGTCGCCGCCGATCTGGGCTTCGCGCTGTCCAAGCGCCGCCGCGAAGAGGGCGGCTTTGCCGGTGCCGAGCGCATCCTCGCCGAGCGCGAGCAGGGCAGCGCGACGAAGCGCGTCGGCCTGATCGTCGAGGGCCGCCAGCCGGTGCGCGAAGGCGCGGCGGTGGTCGATGCCTCGGGCGCCGAGGTCGGCAAGGTCACCTCGGGCGGGTTCGCGCCCTCGGTGCAGAAGCCGATCGCGATGGCCTATGTGCCCGCGGCCCTTGCGGCCGCCGGCACCAAGATTACGCTTGTCCAGCGGGGCAAGCAGCACTCCGCGGAAGTTGTGGCAATGCCCTTCGTCCCCCACCGCTATGTCCGAAAGGGAGCGTGACATGAGCCGTTATTTTACCGAAGACCATGAGTGGATCGACGTCGACGGCGACGTCGCGACGGTCGGCATCACCGAATATGCCCAGAGCCAGCTCGGCGACATCGTGTTCGTCGAAGTGCCCGACGAGGGCAAGGAACTGACCAAGGGCGACGATGCCGCGGTCGTCGAGAGCGTCAAGGCGGCGTCGGATGTCTATGCGCCGGTCTCGGGCACCGTCGTCGAGGGCAATAGCGACCTCGCTGACAATCCCGCGCTGGTCAACGAGGATCCGGAAGGCGACGGCTGGTTCTTCAAGATGACGCTGAGCGACACCAGCGAGCTCGAAGAGCTGATGGACGAGACCAAGTACCAGGCGTTCGTCGCGAAGCTGTGATCTGACATAGCCCCTCCCCTTCAGGGGAGGGGTTGGGGTGGGGGACTCTCCACAAGCGATCCATCCCGCTGACCTGATTGCCCTACCCCCAACCCCTCCCCTGAAGGGGAGGGGCTTAAGTGGGGAAGCCCCTTCCGAGGGGCGCGTTCCCCTTCCGCTTGCGGGAGGGGTTAGGGGAGGGGATGGCAGCCGCCAGTCCTTTCCAAAGAACTTCAGCCCCTCCCCCGACCCTTTCCGCCAAGCGGAAGGGGAGGAAAGAGGGAAGGGAACAAGGAACCGTGATGCGCTACCTGCCCCTTACCCCGGCCGACCGTCAGGCGATGCTTGGCACGATCGGCGCCCAGTCGATCGACGACCTGTTCGTCGACGTGCCCGAAAGCGCCCGCCTGAGCGGGCCGATCGCGGGCCTGCCGATGCATGCGTCGGAACTCGCGGTCGAACGCCACATGACCGCGCTCGCGCGCAAGAACCTGGCGGCCGGCGAAGCGCCGTTCTTCCTGGGGGCAGGGGCCTATCGCCACCATGTGCCGGCCTCGGTCGATCACCTCATCCAGCGCGGCGAGTTCCTCACCGCCTACACGCCCTACCAGCCGGAAATCGCGCAGGGCACGCTGCAGATGATGTTCGAGTTCCAGAGCCAGATCGCCCGGCTGCTCGGCTGCGACGTTGCCAACGCCTCGATGTACGACGGCTCGACCGCGTGCTGGGAAGCGATCTCGATGGCGCGCCGCGTCACCAAGCGCGGCAAGGCGATCCTTTCGGGCGGCCTGCACCCGCATTATGTCTCGGTCGCCAAGACGATGGCGCGCTTCACCGGCGACCAGCTGGTGACCGCGCTGCCGACGTTCAGCCCCGAGCCCGACACGCTCGACCTGATCAACGCGATCGACGCCGACACCTCGTGCGTCGTCGTCCAGTATCCCGATATTCTCGGCCGCATCGAGGACATGTCGGCGCTGGCCGAGGCCTGCCACGCCAAGAAGGCGCTGCTCATCGCCGTCGTCACCGAGCCGGTGGCGCTGGGGGCGATCAAGGCACCGGGCGAGATGGGCGCGGACATCGTCGTCGGCGAAGGCCAGTCGCTCGGCGTCGGCCTGCAATTCGGCGGGCCGTATGTCGGCCTGTTCGCCTGCTCGGAAAAGCTGGTCCGCCAGATGCCGGGCCGCCTCTGTGGTGAAACGGTGGACGCCAGCGGCAAGCGCGGTTTCGTGCTGACGCTCTCCACCCGCGAGCAGCATATCCGCCGCGAAAAGGCGACGTCGAACATCTGCACCAGCTCGGTGCTGTGCGCGCTCGCCATGTCGGTGCACATGACGCTGCTGGGCGAGAAGGGCCTGCGCCAGCTTGCCGAGCTCAACCATGTCGGCGCCAGCGCCGCCGCCGATCGCCTGGCCGAGGTGGACGGGGTGGAGCTGGTCACCGACCGGTTCTTCAACGAATTCACGCTGAAGCTGTCGAAGGAAGCGCGCCCCGTCGTTCGCCAGCTGGCCGACAAGGGCATCCTGGCCGGCGTGTCGCTCGGCCGCCTCTATCCGGGCGTCGAGGAACTCCAGAACGGCCTCGTCGTCGCGGTCACCGAAACCACCACGGAGGAGGACGTCGAGACGCTTGCCTCCGCACTCGAGGAGGTGCTGGCATGAGCACGATCAATCCGTCGGGCTGGCGCCCCACCACGCCGTCGCAGGATGGTATTAGCGCCGAGGGTACCTTCACCGGCAACCGCGCGCTGATGCTGGAAGAGGCGCTGATCTTCGAGATCGGCTCCACCGACACCACCGGCGTCGATTTCGGCGAGGCGCCTGCGGGCAAGTCGCGTCTCGCCGGCATGGAGCGGAGCAAGCCGATCGGCCTGCCGGGCCTGTCCGAGCCGGAGACGGTGCGCCACTATACCCGCCTCAGCCGCCAGAACTATGCCATCGACCTCGGCCTGTTCCCGCTGGGCAGCTGCACGATGAAGCACAATCCGCGCCTCAACGAGCGGATGGCGCGCCTGCCGGGCTTCGCCGACATCCACCCGCTCCAGCCGGTCGATACCGTGCAGGGCGCGCTGGAAGCGATCGACCAGCTCGCGCACTGGCTGATCACGCTCACCGGCATGCAGGCGGTGGCGATGAGCCCCAAGGCCGGCGCGCATGGCGAACTGTGCGGCGTGCTGGCGATCCGCGCCGCGCTCGACGCCAAGGGCGAGACCGCGCGCCGCATCATGCTGGTGCCCGAATCGGCGCACGGCACCAACCCGGCGACGGCGGCGTTCGCCGGCTTCGCGGTGGAGGACATTCCCGCAACGCCGGAAGGCCGGGTCGACGTGGCGGCGCTCAAGGCGCGGCTGGGGCCGGACATCGCCGGCGTGATGATCACCAACCCGAACACCTGCGGGCTGTTCGAGCCGGACCTCAAGGACATTTCCGATGCGGTCCATGCCGCGGGCGGCTATGTCTATTGCGACGGCGCCAACTTCAACGCGATCGTCGGCCGGGTGCGCCCGGGCGACCTCGGCGTCGATGCGATGCACATCAACCTGCACAAAACCTTCTCCACCCCACACGGCGGCGGTGGTCCGGGTTCTGGTCCGGTGGTGCTGTCGGCGGCGCTGGCGCCCTATGCACCTTTGCCCTTCGTCGAGAAGACCGAGGCCGGCTATCGCCTCGTCGAGGAAGAGACTGCCGAGGAGCATCACGCCTCGACCTTCGGCCGCATGACCGCCTTCCACGGCCAGATGGGCATGTTCACCCGCGCGCTAACCTATATCCTCAGCCACGGCGCCGACGGCCTGCGCCAGGTCGCCGAGGATTCGGTGCTCAACGCCAACTATGTGCTGCGCGCGATGGAGGACGTGCTCGACGCGCCCTTCGCCAAGACCGGCCCGTGCATGCATGAGGCGATCTTCAGCGACAAGGGCCTGCCCGAGGGCTTCTCGACGCTCGACATCGCCAAGGGGCTGATCGACGAGGGCTATCACCCGATGACGGTGTATTTCCCGCTGGTCGTCCACGGCGCGATGCTGGTCGAGCCGACCGAGACCGAGAGCAAGGCGGCGCTCGACCAGTTCATCGGTGCGTTCCGCAACGTCGCGACCAAGGCCAAGCAGGGCGAGGCGGCGCTGAAGAGCGCCCCGCACTTCGCGCCCCGCCGCCGCCTCGACGAGACGCTCGCCGCGCGCAAGCCGGTGCTGGCCTACAAGAACGCGGCCCCGGCCGAAGCGGCCGGGTAAGCGCCCGACCCGTTACCCCCCGAGAGGGTCGCACACGCCGGCTGGAAGCCCCCGCTTCCGGCCGGCGTTTCGCATCTGGAGGACGGGGCCAGCGCTATTGCGATCGCTGCCACCGCTCTGCATACAGGTTGCGCCCGCACGCGTTGCGTCGGGTCCGCATGGGTGAGGCGGCGGGACCGCGCCGTAAATCCTCTTCCCTGTGGATGGCCGAATCCTATCCTTCGGAAAGTCTCTCGATGCGCCTTCTCGCCTGCTGTCTCCTGGCTTCCCTGACCGCCGGCACGGCGACTGCGCAACAGCGGCCGGTGCTGACCGACGCCGATTATACCCGCGCGATGCACCAGCTCGGTCCTTGGACGGCGCCGCTGGTCGACCACGCGGTGCGCTCGGCGCATTGGATCGACGCGCGCCGCTTCTGGTATGTCGACACCGACCACGGCGTGCCGACGATCATGCTGGTCGACGCCGCCAAGCGCACGAAGAAGGCGGCCTTCGAAACCAGGGCGCTGCTGGCGTCGCTCAACGCCGCCGGGCTGAAGGAGCAGGACGCGGCGAAGCTGACCATCGGCGATTTCGTGCCGGATCTCGCGAAGAATAGTGCGATCGTCAGCGTCGGCGGCCAGCGTTATGCGTGCGCGATGGCGCAGCCCTATGGGTGCACGGAGTCTGCGGCGCCCAGCGCCGGGCAGATTGCCGGCTATCTCGCGCATCAGGGGCCGGCCGACGCTGTGCTCTCCCCGGACGGCAAGCGCGCCGCCTTCGTGCGCGACTGGAACCTGTGGGTCCGCGACATGGCAACGGGCGCGGAGCGGCAACTGACCACCGACGGCGTCAAGGATTTCGGCTACGCGACCGACAATGCCGGCTGGAAGCATTCGGACCAGGCGATCGTGATCTGGTCGCCGGACTCCAAAAGGCTGGCGACCTTCCAGCAGGACCAGCGCAAGGTGGCGGACTTTTCCACCACGACGACGCAGGTCGGCCATTCGCAGGTCGACACCTGGAAATACCCGTTCGTCGGCGACAAGGAGATCATCCAGATCCAGCGCGTCATCGTCGATGTCGACGGGGCCCAGGTGATCCGCCTCAAGATGCCGGCGGAGCCGCATCGCTCCTCGCTGTGCGACGACGTGGTGTGCGGCGAGGGTCCGCAGGACATGCAATGGGCGAAGGACGGCAAGACGCTCGCCTTCGTCTCGACCTCGCGCGACCACAAGGTGGAGACCGTGCGCATCGCCGATGCCGCCAGCGGTGCGGTGCGCGACGTGGTCACCGAAACGGTGCCGACCTGGTTCGACAGCGGCTACAATGACGAGGGGATCAACTGGCGCTATCTTTCCGAGCGCGGCGAGATCTTGTGGTGGTCGCAGCGCGACGACTGGGGCCATTATTATCTGTACAGCGCCGCCACCGGCAAGCTGATCCGACAGGTCACGCACGGCCAGTGGAATGTCGACCACCCGGTCTTCATCGACGAGCGCAGCGGCAAGATGCTGATCGCCGGTGTCGGCCGCGAACCAGGCATGGATCCCTATTATCGCAGCATCTATGCCATCGACCTGAAGGGCGGCAAACCCAGGCTGCTGACGCCGGAGAAGCAGGATCATATCGCGATCCCGTCCAGCGACGGGCGCTATTTCGTCGACATCTATTCGACGCCGCAGGAGCCGCAGACCGCGGTGCTGCGCCGCGCCGACGGATCGGTCGTCCAGCAACTCGCAAAGGGTGACGTGACGCGGCTGAAGGCGGCGGGCTGGCAGGCGCCGGAGAACATCGCCGTCCAGTGCAGCGACGGCAAGACGCTCTGCTATGGCCTGTTGTTCAAGCCGGCGGGCCTCGATCCGCAGCGCAAATATCCGGTGATCGACTATATCTACCCGGGCCCGTTCATGGGGACGATCCCCTCGCGGCAGTTCGCCGCGGCCCAGGGGGATGCGGGTGCGCTGGCGCAGCTGGGCTTCGCCGTCGTAGAGATCGATGGGATGGGAACGCCGCGCCGCTCGAAGGCATTCCAGGATTATTACCATCGCGACATGGGCAAGCAGGCCGTTCCGGACCAGATGACCGGCATCCAGGATCTGGCCACGCGCAATCCGTGGATCGACCTCGATCGCGTCGGCATTTGGGGGCATTCGGGCGGCGGCAATGCGACGGCCGCCGCGATGTTCCTCTATCCTGATTTCTTCAAGGTCGGCATCGCCGAGAGCGGCAACCACGACAATCGCAACTATGAGGACGACTATTACGAGAAGTATCTCGGGCTGCTGGAGCGGAGCGGCGAGAAAACCAATTACGACCTGCAAGCCAATCAGGAGATTGCCAAGAACCTGAAGGGCAAGCTGCTGCTCGCGCACGGGATGCTCGACGACAATGTGCCGGTATCGTCGACGCTGCTGGTGGTCGACGCGCTGGAAAAGGCGAACAAGGATTTCGACCTCATCCTGTTTCCGCGCGCACACCACGGCTATGGCGACCAGTCCTATTACATGATGCGCCGCCGCTGGGACTATTTCGTCGAGAACCTGATGGGCGCGACGCCGCCGAAGGAGTTCAAGATCGAGCGGCCGGACGCGGGCAAGTGAAGATCTCGCGGACGGTGTAAAAACGGCGTTTTGACGCCGCTGCGCTTCCCCTTATGTTGCATCGCATTGCTTCGGGGGGACTCCGCCATGCAGTTCGATACGCCGCACCTGATCCGCTATGGCATCACCGCGCTCGTCGTGGGGCTGATCCTCGCGCTCCGCATCCGCCGCATGTCCCGGGCGCGACCGCTCACCCTCGAGCGGCTGTGGATCGTGCCCAGCCTCTATGCGCTGCTCGTCGCCAGCCTGTTCGTCCAGACACGGCCGAGCCTCGGCGGCTGGGCGCTGTGCGCCGCCGCGCTGGTGGTCGGCGCGGGGCTGGGGTGGCAGCGCGGCAAACTGATGCACCTCTCGGTCGATCCCGCGACGCACCAGCTCAGCCAGAAGGCGTCGCTCGGCGGTCTCCTGTTCATCGTCGTGCTGATCGCGATCAAGCTGGTCGGCCAGGCCGAGGGCTCGGCGCTGCATCTTAACGTGATGCTACTCACCCAGGCATTCGGCACGATGGCGCTTGGGCTGTTCAGCGCGATGCGCGTCGAGATGTATCTGCGGGGCAAGCGCCTGCTCGCTCATGCACGCGCCGCCGCATGAGCAATCGCGAACGCGGCTGGCTGGCCCCGCCCGACGGTGTGCGGCGCCACGCCCCCGCGACGCTGCGCAACCGCGCGCCCCTCGCGACGATGCTCGGCGAGCTGCTGCCCACATCCGGCGCGGTGCTCGAAGTGGCGAGCGGCAGCGGCGAGCATTGCGCCTATTTCGCCGAGCATTTCCCCAAGCTCGAATGGCGGCCGAGCGACCCGGACCCTGATGCGCTCGCCTCGATCACATCCTGGTGCGATGGCCTGCCCAATGTCCGCGTGCCGGTTGCGCTCGACGCGGCTGAAGAACACTGGCCGGTCAGCCGTGCCGATGCGATCCTGTGCGTGAACATGGTCCATATCAGCCCGTGGGCAGCGACGCTGGGGCTGATGGCAGGGGCGGGGCGGCTGCTGCCGCCGGGCGGCTCCTTGATCCTTTACGGTCCCTATCGAGAGTCAGGCGTGCCCACCGCGTCCTCGAACGAGGAATTCGACCAGTCGCTCCGCGCGCGCAATCCCGAATGGGGGCTGCGATTGCTCGGCGACGTGATCGCGGCGGGGGAAGCGCACGGTCTCGTGTTCGAGCGGCGGGTGGCGATGCCCGCCAACAACCTCATAGTGGTGTTTCGTCGTAGCTAGCGCGCCCGCGCGCCAGCTTCTGTTCGCGATAGACGATATAGAGCCCGCTCGCGATGATCACCGGCGCCCCGAGCCAGGTCGAAAAGGTCGGGAACACATCGAACAGCAGCCAGCCATAGAGCGTTGCCCAGATCAGCCCCGAATAGTCCATCGGCACCACCACCGAGACGGGGGCGAAGCGCATCGCCGCGGTGAGCGCCAGCTGCCCGACCCCGCCTACCAGCCCGGTGGCGACCAGAATTGCCCATGTAAGCGGATCGTGCGGGTGAAAGTGGAAGACATAGATGATGCCGAGGACCGGCACCGAGAGCAGCGAGAACCAGAACACGGTGGTGCCGGCGCTTTCCGTCCGCGTGATCTGGCGCAGCGTGATCGCCACGATCGCGACGAACAGCGCCGCCATCAGACCGACGAACGCGCCGAACAACGGAATCGCCTCGCGCCCCGGCTGCACGACGATCAGCACGCCGACGAACCCCAGGATCACCGCGGTCCACCGATGCCACCCGGTCCGCTCGCCTAGGATTAGCGCGCCGAGCAGCGTCGCGAAGATCGGAACGGTGAACTGAAAGGTCTGCGCTTCCGCCAGCGGCAGCAGGATCACCGCGCCAAAGGTGAAGATCATGCCGGTAAGGCCGATCGCGGTACGCCAGACATGCGCGCCGAACCGCGCGGTCCTGAGCGACTTGAGCCCCGGCCCCATCGCCACCCAGAGGGTGACCAGCGGCACGGCCCAGAGCTGACGATGGAACATCGTCTCGATCAGCGAGGCGCCGCGCAGCTCGGACATCTTGACCAGCGCCGACATCGTGGCGAGGCAGGCAATGGCGAACAGGCGGAGCGCCAGACCGGTGGCGATGCGATCGGGACGAGCTTCGGACACGGGGGCACGGTTAAGGGCGGGGGGCGCGGGCGGCAACCCCAATTGGGGATGTTCATCAATCTCGCCAGTTTCCAGACCAGCGTCGCGCAAGGGCAAGCGGCCAATCTTGATCGTTGCCTTCAGGATTGAAGCAGGCGTCCCACCACCACCGCGAGCGAATCCTGCCACGCCGGCGCGCGGTAGCCGAAGGTATCGGCGAAGCGCGTGCAATCGAGCCGCGAGTTCGACGGGCGCTTGGCCGGGGTCGGATAGGCTGATGTGGGAATGCCGGTCACGTCCGCCGTCGGGCCACCATGTTTCGCGCTTTCGGCGAAGATCGCCCGTGCGAAGTCGGCCCAGTTCGTCTCGCCCGATCCGGCGAAATGGTACACGCCGCTGGCGGCGCCTTCCCGCTGCCAGCGCTCGACGACCGCCAGGATCGCCGCGGCGATGTCCAGCGCGGAGCTGGGGCAGCCGCGCTGGTCCTCGACCACGTTGAGCGCATCGCGCGTCTCGGCGAGGCGCAGCATCGTCTTCGCGAAGTTGTTGCCGAACGGGCTGTAGACCCAGGCCAGCCGGATCACGGCATGATCCGCACCCGATGCCTGCACCGCCTGCTCCCCCGCCAGCTTGGTCGCGCCATAGGCGCCAAGCGGGCCGGTGGGATCGTCCTCGCGCCAGGGGCGGTCGAGACTGCCGTCGAACACATAGTCGGTCGACAGATGGATGATCGGCGCGCCGATCTTCGCCCCAGCGCGTGCCAGCACACCGGGGCCGTCGCCGTTGATGGCCATCGCCAGTTCGGGCTCGCTTTCGGCCTTGTCGACCGCCGTATAGGCGGCGGCCGAGACGATCAGGTCCGGATGCACCTTCGCCACCGCCGCTTCGATCGTCGCCGGCTGGGCGAGGTCGAACCCGGGCCGCGTGACGAAGACGAGTTCATGGTCCTTCGCCTGCTCGGCCAGCGCCTGCGCGACCTGGCCGTCTTTGCCAGTGACGAGGATGCGCATCAGGCGGTCTGCCCCAGCCGTTCGCCGGCGTACTTGCCGGAGCGGATCGGCTCCCACCACCAGGCGTTGTCGAGATACCAGTCGATCGTGCGCGCGATGCCGGTGTCGAAATTCTCCTCGGCCTTCCAGCCGAGCTCGGTCTCGAGCTTGGTCGCGTCGATCGCGTAGCGGCGGTCGTGGCCGGGGCGATCGGTGACGAAGGTGATCAACTCGCGGCGCTTGCGGCCGTCGGCGAGCGGAATCCGCTGGTCGAGCAGGTCGCAGATCGTCTCGACGACCTGCAGGTTCGTCCGCTCGTTGCGGCCGCCGACATTGTAGCTCTCGCCGACCTTGCCGGTGGTGGCGATGGTCGCCAGCGCCTTGGCGTGGTCGTCGACATAGAGCCAGTCGCGGATATTCTCGCCCTTGCCATAGACCGGCAGCGGCTTGCCCTCCAGCGCGTTGAGGATGGTCAGCGGGATCAGCTTCTCGGGGAAGTGGAACGGCCCGTAATTGTTCGAGCAGTTCGACAGCACCACCGGCAGGCCATAGGTGTGGCCCCAGGCACGCACCAGATGGTCGCTCGCCGCCTTCGACGCCGAATAGGGTGAGGAGGGGTCATAGGGCGTGTCTTCGGTGAAGATGCCGCTGTCGAACGGCAGGTCGCCGAACACTTCGTCGGTGGAGATGTGGTGGAAGCGGAACGCGTCGCGCTTCTCGCCTTCCAGCCCGCGCCAATATTCGAGCGCCGCCTGAAGCAGCTTGAACGTGCCGACGACGTTGGTTTCGATGAACGCGCCCGGGCCGTCGATCGAGCGATCGACATGGCTCTCGGCTGCCAGGTGCATCACCACATCGACCTGCTCTTCGCGCAGCAGCGGCAGGATCGTCGCGGTGTCGGCGATGTCGGCATGGACGAAGCGGTAGTTGGGGGCGTTCTCGATCGCGGTCAGCGAGGCCGGGTTGCCGGCATACGTGAGCTTGTCGAGATTGATGACGCGCGCGCCCTGGCGGACCAGGTGGCGCACCACCGCCGAGCCGATGAAGCCGGCGCCGCCGGTGACGAGGAAGGTCTGCTGCATGGCTCAGCCCTGATAGAAGAAGGGGGTGTTGAAGTCGGCGAATGGCGTCGCGACCGCGTCCTTTTCGGAGAGCACCGGTTCCACGCCGATGTCCGGCCAGGTGATGGCGAGGTCGGGATCGTCCCAGCGGATCGCCATTTCCGAATCCTTCGAATATTTGGCACTGACCTTGTAGAGGATCTCGCAATCCGGAACGAGCGTCATGAAGCCGTGCGCATAGCCGGCGGGGACCAGCAGCTGGTTCCACTTGTCTGCTGAAAGCTCGACGCCGACCCATTTGCCATAGGTCGGCGAGCCGCGACGGATATCGACCGCAACGTCATAGATCGCACCGCGCAGCACGCGCACCAGCTTGGCCTGGGCGAAGGGCGGCGCCTGCAGGTGCAGGCCGCGGATCGTCCCCGGCTGCGCCGAGAAGCTCTGATTGTCCTGGATCCAGCGCGCCTCGACGCCTTCCGCGTCGAGCACCGACTGCTTGAACACTTCCGAGAAAAAGCCGCGATGATCGCCATATTTGGGCGGCGTGAACTCGATGACGCCGGACAGTTCGTGATGATGGACCTGGGTCATGCGGCAGCCACCAGCTTGCGCAGATAGGCAGCATAGCCCGTCTTGCCGAGGCCAGCCGCGCGCTTGAGGATCGAATCGGCATCGAGCCAGCCGCTCTCATAGGCGACTTCTTCGGGGCAGGCGATCTTCACGCCGGTCCGGTGCTCCAGCGTGCGGACGTACGAACCGGCCTCGTGCAGGCTGTCATGCGTGCCGGTGTCGAGCCAGGCATAGCCGCGGCCCAGCCGGGTGATGTGGAGGTCGCCCCGTTCCATGTAGATGCGGTTGACGTCGGTGATTTCCAGCTCCCCACGCGCGGAGGGCTGGATCGACTTGGCTATGTCGACCACGTCCTTGTCGTAGAAATAGAGGCCGGTGATCGCCCAGTTCGACTTGGGGTTGGTCGGTTTTTCCTCGACGCTGGTGGCCACGCCCGTCTCGGGATCGAAGGCGACTACGCCGTAGCGTTCGGGATCGTCGACATGATAGGCAAACACATTGGCGCCGCCCTGCGATGCCTGGGCCGCAGCCGCCTGGCAGCGCTCGCCCATCTTTTCGCCGTGATAGATGTTATCGCCCAGGATCAGGGCGCTGGGATCGTTGCCGACGAAATCGGCGCCGATGATGAACGCCTCGGCAAGGCCGTTGGGCGAGGGTTGCTCGGCATAGCTGAGATTGATGCCGAAGGCCGAGCCGTCGCCGAGCAGCGCCTCGAACATCGGCAGGTCGCGCGGCGTGGAGATGATCAGAATATCCCGGATGCCCGTCAGCATCAGCACCGACAGCGGATAGAAGATCATCGGCTTGTCATAGACGGGAAGCAACTGCTTCGAGATTGACAGCGTCGCGGGGTAGAGGCGCGTGCCGCTCCCGCCCGCCAGAATGATACCCTTCATTATATAGTCCCTGGTGACGCGCGCGGCCCGCGCAGGATGTTGATTCGCGCGTGAGAGCCCTAAGCGTTTTCAACGCCCTGCAACAGTTGCAGAATGATCGGGCGCGACCGGTCAGAACGCATTTGAATGGACGATCACGCGCAGCGTTCTGAGCAGGATGGTGACGTCTCGCCAGATATCCCAGCCGTCGATATATTCCATATCGGCCTGCAAGCGGTTGGTCAGGTCAATCTCGCGATCGGTTGCGCCTCGGAATCCGCGAACCTGCGCAAGGCCGGTCATACCGGGCTTGAGCGTATGGCGGTGCCAGTAGCGCTCATCGATCTCCCAAAAATAATGGTCTGCCGCGCGCGAGCCCAAGGCATGGGGGCGGGGCCCGACTACGCTCATGTCGCCGCGAAGGACGTTGAGAAGCTGGGGCAACTCGTCGATGCTCGTCTTGCGAATGAACTTGCCGACCATCGTGATCCGGTCGTCGTCGCGACTGGCCGAAACATTGCCGTCCGCATCGCACTGCGCCTGTCGCATCGAGCGGAACTTGAGGATCTTGAACAGCCGGTTGCCACGCCCGACGCGGTCTTGCGCGAACAGCACCGGCCCGGGCGACTCCAGCTTGATCGCGATGGCGACCAGGATCATCAGTGGCGCCAGAAAGATCAGCGCCGGAACGGTGATCAGCAAGTCCAGCGCCCGCTTCTTCGCCCGGTTCGGCATGTTGAGCGGTCCCTGCGACACGACCAGCGTGTCCTTGCCGTGATAGGTCGCAACACCGATCGCTCCCAGCGCATTGAACTGGGGAACAAGGATTTCACCCTTGATGTTCATGCCCTTGAGCAGCAGTGCCCACACGGCCCGCCGCTCCTCGGTGCACGCGACGATGACGCGATCGAAGCCGGCCACGGTACTGCCCAGGCGCTGCAACATCTGCGGATCGCGTGGATTCGGCGACAGGTTGACGATGCGGGCGTCCAGCGAAACCGTTCCGTCGGCGGCGTCGAGCGACACGCCATCCAAGATGAGAAGTTCATCGAGCAGAACGCCGCCGGTCATCTGGCGGACATGATGGCGGAAACCGATCCGCCCGAGCGCAACGAAGGCCAGCGCCGCGCACGAGCCGATCGCGAGTTGAGCCCGGGACAGCGGCAACTCGGCGATCAGCAGATAACTGCCCAACAGGATCGCGAAAATGGCGAGAAAGAACGCCGAATAGATGCTTTTGACGCCACTTACCGGGAATCGCAGCGAATTGAGCGAATAAGCGCCGCTGGCGATGGCGGTGCCGAGCGTGATCGGCAGAACCAGTATCCCCACATTGACACCGGCGAGCGAAAGCCAGTCGCCGTCACGTGCACATGCCGCCACGTAAAAGCCGAGCATAATGCCGATGCTGTCGAGCAACACCATCTCGACATAAAGGACCAGCCGAACCATCGACTTGCGCCACATCGCGCGTGCGGGGCCGGCGGCTCCGGTGGATACCGCATGTGCCCGAAGTTGCTCCTCAAAGGCGCGCTGGGCTTCGAAAGCGTTCATTGCCTCGCTCTGTTCCTTCAACGGAATACATACGCCGACAAGTGCCGATTCGCTTTGCTGCACTGCACTATAAACTGTTCCACGCCTGAACGCCGCCTAATGCGACGAAAAGGTAGATTCGCATGACGGCCTTCTGCGTTGATAAACCCAGGTCGATTCCCGCCGGTGTGCCAGGTCTTGTTGCCGCAGATCACGCCCGTGGCACGTCCTAGTCGCGACGCCTTTGTCACGTCGATAGCCGAATCGTTGATTATTCGACGAAAACACGTGAACCTCGCGACGGGCCGAGTCTCTTCTGAAGTCCTTTCGCAGTCATGATGAGGTCGCCGCGTCAGCCATTCTCCTCCTCGTGCCGCCTTCGCGGTCGCCAATTTCCCCAGAACTTGTCCCCATGCCAAGTCGAGCACGCGGACCCGCCTCCGCCCGGTCATCACCGTTTCCCGATCATCTCCCCGCGACTTACGCGCGTGGACCTTAAAGCGTGACTAATGCGCCTTGGTGACAATGCTTACAATGAAGAAGGGGCGCCCGATGGGACGCCCCTTGCCTCGAATCAGGTCGTTTTGACGAACCCGGATCAGGCGACGGCAGCCGCCGTCGAGCGACGGCGACGCAGCGCCATGCCGCCCATCGCGAAGCCCCCGATCATCATGCCCCACATCGCCGGCTCCGGCACGGCGGCGACGTCGATCGTGCCGCTGTAAGACGCAACCGTGCTGGTCGGGTTGCTCACCGTCAGCAGCAGGTCATAGGTGCCTGCCGTCGCGATGTTGAACAGATATTCCTGACCGGCAACCGGCGAGAAGGTCACGCCTGCGAAGGTGGCGCTGTCGAACGTCAGCTTGGCGGTGGTGAAGGTCAGGATCAGCTGGCCCGGCGCGTCGACCAGGATGTGGAAAATATCGCTGGCGGTTTCGCCTGCCGCGCGCTTGACGTTCGAATAGCCGCCGGTCGTGCCGTCGAAGCTGCACTGCCCGGGTGCCGGGGTGCACATGAATTCAGCTGCATTTGCGGAACCGGCGATGCCGAACGCAGAAACGGCGAACGCTGCTACTGTGGCAACACGCTTGAAATTGAACATGAAACACCTCCCAACAAAACACACCAGGCGCAACCGATGAGCCCTTGGTGACGACTGCTCTATGTTAAAAGCCTGTAAACGGCAATCGGATCCGCCGAAATTTTACGCAGGTGCAGCATGCATTCAACAGCGGTGCAGCAGGCTGATTGGTCCCGGACGCGATGGCCGGGAATAGGTAGATTCCCTGCCGGCTCCGTTGCTTAACCGCCTGTTTACCAGCGCTCTTCATCATCCACTGTGTCGACGTGACGCCAGTGGAGGCATGTCCCAAAATGAGACGCGAGGAAATGCAGGCGCGCCTGCAAAGCGCATTTGCTGCAGGTGCTGCGGTCGAGCGCGAAGCCATGCTTCGCGAATCCGGCCTGCAGGCGCTCGCCCTTCTACTGGGCGTCCATCGGGTCGCGACGACGCCGGAGCAGCTTCGCCACGAACTGGGGCACAGCGAATCGCCGAGCGGGGATGATCTGGTTCGCCTCGCCAAGCGCCACCAGGGGGTTCGCGCCAAGATCGTCGAAGTGCCGCGCGGCGCGCTCGCTCGCCATCCGCTGCCCGCGATCGCCGATGGGCCGGAAGGCTGGTTCGTGATCGGCGGCCTGACCGAACACGGCGTCATCATCCAGCGCGCCGGCCGCGCCGCCGAACAGGTCGATCGCGACGGGCTCGACGCGATCTGGTCGGGCACGCTGGTGCTGCTCACCACCCGCGCCTCGGCCGCGCCGCAGCTCCGCTTCGGCTTTGCCTGGTTCACCCAGCAGCTCCATCGCTATCGGCGGTTGCTGGCCGAAGTGCTCGGCATCACCTTCGCGCTAAACCTGCTCGGATTGGCGGCGCCGCTGCTGTTCCAGAGCGTGATCGACAAGGTGCTGATTCACAACAGCATGAGCACGCTCAGCGTGCTGGCCTTCGCGTTCCTGGCGGTGTCCGTATGGGAAGTCGCGCTCGGCTGGATCCGCACGCGCGTCTTTACCGAAACCGCGCAGAAGATCGACGTCGAACTCGGCGCACGCCTGTTCCGCCATCTGCTGGCGCTGCCGCTCGGCTATTTCGAGAAGCGCCGCGTCGGCGACACCGTGACGCGTGTCCGCCAGCTCGAGACGATTCGCGAATTCCTGACCAACGCATCGCTGTCGGTGATGGTCGATCCGCTGTTCACCTTCGTGTTCCTCGGCGCGATGCTGTTCTACTCACCGTCGCTGTTCGGGATCGTCATCGTGTCGCTGATCGCCTATGCGGTCATCTCGTTCGCCGTCGCCGGGCCGCTGCGCACGCGCGTCAACGATAAGTTCGAGAAAAGCTCGGCAAGCAATGCGCTGCTCGTCGAAAGCGTCGCCGGCATCCACACGATCAAGGCCACCTCGGTCGAGCCGCACTGGCAGAACCGCTGGGAACAGCAGCTTGCGGCCTATACTGCGTCGTCGCAGCGGCTGATCAACGTCGCGAACACCGGCACGCAGGCGATCGAGTTCGTCTCCAAGGTCAGCTTCGCGGCGATCCTTTTCTTCGGCGCCAAGGCGGTGATCGCCGGCGCGATGAGCGTCGGTGCGCTGGTCGCCTTCAACATGTTCGCGCAGCGCGTTGCCGGGCCGGTGATCCGCATGGCGCAGCTGTGGCAGGACTTCCAGCAAGTCCGCATCGCCATCGAGCGGCTGGGCGACGTGCTCAATCATCCCACCGAGCCGCGTTCGGCCTCGGCCGCCACCCTGCCGGTGCTGCGCGGCTCGATCCGCTTCGAAAACGTCACCTTCCGCTACAGCGAAGACCTGCCGCCGGTGCTCAGCGACATCACACTCGACATTCCGGCGGGCAGCTCGCTCGGCATCGTCGGCTCGTCGGGTTCGGGCAAGTCGACGCTCGCCAAGCTGCTTCAGCGGCTCAACACGCCTGATCTTGGCCGGGTGCTCGTCGACGATGTCGATGTCGCCCAGCTCGATCCCGCCTGGCTCCGCCGCCAGATTGGTGTCGTGCTTCAGGAAAACCTGCTGTTCAACCGCACGATCCGCGACAATATCGCGCTGTCCAACCCGGCGATGCCGTTCGAGCGGATCGTTGGTGCGGCGACGATGGCGGGCGCGCACGACTTCATCCTGCGCCAGCCCCGCGGTTACGATACCGAGATCGTCGAACGCGGCGTGAACCTTTCCGGCGGTCAGCGCCAGCGCATCGCCATCGCCCGTGCGCTGGTCGGCAATCCGCGAATTCTGGTGTTCGACGAGGCGACGTCCGCGCTCGACGCCGAGAGCGAGGAACTGATCCAGAACAATCTGCGCGCGATCTCGGCGGGCCGTACCCTGGTCATCATCGCGCACCGCCTGTCCGCCGTTCGCGCCTGCGACCGGATCATCACGCTCGAGGGCGGCCGCATCGTCGAAAGCGGCCGGCATGAGGAATTGCTCCGGTTGGGTGGTCGCTATGCCGATCTCCACCGGCGCCAGAACGGGCTTGGGGAGATCGCCGCATGAACGCCATCGTCACGATGGGCCGGGGCGGTGCCGCCGCCCGTGCCCGCAACTTCCTGGCCCCGGCCAATCGCCGCCGGGACTACGACCTCGAATTCCTGCCCGCGGCACTGGAAATCATCGAGCGCCCGGTATCGCCGACGGCGCGGGTAACCGCGCGGGTGATGCTCGCCGGGCTGGCGATCACCGGCGTTTGGCTGACCTTCGGCAAGGTCGAGGTGATCGCGCCCACCCAGGGGCGCATCGCGCCGGTGGGTGAAACCAAGCTGGTTCAATCGCCCGAATCGGGCATCGTTCGCAATATTCTCGTCACCGAGGGGCAGAAGGTCCGCAAGGGCCAGGTGCTGATCACGCTCGACCCGACCGTTTCGACGGCGGAGGCGGCGCAGGTCCGTGCGGCGCTGATCAGCTCCGAGCTGGAGGTCGCCCGCAACCAGGCCATCGTCGAAGCGCTCGAAGGCAAGGGCTTCCGATTCGTCGCGCCGGAGGGGGCGAGCCCGGCGGAGATCGAGACGCATCGCGGGCTGGCGCGTGCGCGGCTCGGCGAAATCCAGGCGATGCTGGCGAGCGGCCGTTCGGACCGCGGCGCCGCCGCATCGGCGTCCGCCGAGGCGCAGGCCCAGGTTCGCAAGCTCGAACAATCGCTGCCGCTGCTCGAACAGCAAGTCTCGGCCAATGAGGCGCTGGCCGCCAAGGGCTATGTCTCGAAGCTGCGCGTCGTCGAGATGCGGCGGCAGCTCATTTCGGAGCGCCAGGATCTGGCCGGTGCCCGCGCCACGGTCGCGCGGCTTGCCCAGCAATCGAGCAGCGCCTCGACCAACTCGGTACGCACGCGCGAAGAG
Organism: Sphingomonas sp. RS6; assembly: GCF_054489705.1. Lineage (NCBI taxonomy): Bacteria > Pseudomonadati > Pseudomonadota > Alphaproteobacteria > Sphingomonadales > Sphingomonadaceae > Sphingomonas > Sphingomonas sp. RS6. The sequence continues at coordinate 141,323 of NZ_JBTMWM010000005.1, read as the reverse complement.
GCGAGGGCGCAGATCCTTCAGGATCTGGTGAAGGCGCAGGACGAGGCACGCTCGCGGCGCGAAGAACTCGCCAAGGCGACGCTGCGCAGTTCGTTCCGCGAATTGCGTGCACCCGTCAGCGGCACCGTCTCGCAACTCGCCGTGCACACCGAGGGCGGGGTGATCGAAGGCACCAAGCCGCTGCTGACGATCGTGCCGGACAATGCCAGGCTCGAGGCAGAGGTGATGATCCAGAACGGCGATGTCGGTTTCGTCCGCACCGGCATGACCGTGAACGTCAAGCTCCAGGCGTTCCCCTATACCCGCTATGGGACGATCCCCGGCACTGTCACCGGGATCAGCCCCGAGGCCGTGCAGGTGAAGGATGGCCAGCCGCCGGTCTACAAAGCTCGGATCGCGCTCGAACGTGGCTATGTCGTCGCCGATGGTGCGCGCGTCCCGCTTCGCCCCGGGCTGATCGCGTCGGCGGACATCGTCACCGGCAAGCGGACGCTGCTCAGCTACCTAGTCGGCCCCGTGCTGGAGACGGGAACGGGGGCGCTGCACGAACGGTGAGGGTCAGCGGGCGACGAGGGACGACTGGATAAACAGATAATTGTCGCGATCGATGTCCGCCAGCACGAAGCCGATTTTTGCGAGCTGACGAACCGTGCTCACCACCTTCGCGGTCGACGTCGGACTATCGAACTCGACGCAGAACAGGTCGGGGCGGATATCTTCCTCGACCATGCTGTCGATGATTTCCTTCCAGGCGCCCTCCACGTCGACCTTGAGCAGGTCGATACGATCGTGGCCGAGTTCGGCCATGATCGTGCGCAGCGTCTTGCAAGGTGCCTTGACCGACTGGCCGGTCAAATGGACGTTCTTCACTGAAAGATTGACGATGCCGTCCGCCGGCATGAAAAATTCGAGCGTCGTATTCTCGCTCCACACGCCGATCGGCAGGAACTGAAGACGATCCTTCGGATAATCGAGCTTTTCCATATAATCGATGGCGGTGGGGGTCGGGTCGAACGACCAGACTTGACAGCCGGCCGCCGCCAGTTCGAGGTCGAACGAGGCTTCGACACCGACGCCGACGCAGTAGCAGATCATGTCCGGCCGGACGGATCCCGCCGGCACGCGCCACGCGCCGTGGCCGCGCCCCATCGTTATGATCGCCCCGGTGCTTACCCGGGGACAGAGCATCGGCACCAGCTTGCGGGCGATGTGCTTGTTCACGCCATTGTAAAGGCGGCGAAGATTACCCCGGATATTCACGTTGCTCTCCCATCGCGTGGTCCGCGTGCAGGCCTATGTTGCTGCGGTGCAGCGCGCAAGCGATCAGATCACGCCTTTTTCTTCGGCGGCGACATCGATCCCGAAATCGCTCCCCAGTAACGGACGGAGCAATGCCTTGGGCATGGCCGCCACCAGTTCACGCGCGAAATGGAGGTTGACGTCCAATCCTTCTGCGGCTTCGGCATCGACCGTGGAGATGCGAACGAGCACCCCGTCCACGATCCAGCCCCGGGCTTGACTCTTCAGCCGCGCAAGCAATTGCTCGGTGCCTGTTTGCGGCAGATATTCGCCAACGCGCGCCCAGTAGAGAATCTGTTCGGTGCGGTTGAAGCTTGATGCGGTCATTGCCCGCCCGGGAATGGCAACGTCGCGGGTAATCGGGATCGTCTGCGGGTGACTATCCGTCACGGTGAAGCCGAAAAACGGGTAGCAGACTTCCGGTCGGTGCAACTGCAAAAGGTCTGTCTGCGCCTTGCCATAGGCGACCAGCATCATCACCACAGCGCCGTCCGCGCGGGAAAACACGCGGCTCACCACCTGGTTGTAGAGCTTATCCTCGAGACTGCCTTCACGGGGTGGGGCGATCAGCGCACCCGTATCCTCGGCCTTCCACGCGCCGAAAGCCCGGGGCAGGAGCTCGTCCAGACTCGCCGCGCCGAGAAGGTCCATCTTCTTGCGAGGCTTGAGCCCGGCAGACGCGCCGGCAGCGGCGAAGCAGCCGGCGCCAATCATTAGGTCACGCCGGTTGAACATGCTGCCTCCCGCCAAACAGGACGATTCGCTCGACCAGCCAGTCGATGGCGAAGATGCCGAGCAACGCGACAACGAACATCACGATGCCGGTGGTGTTGTGCAGGAAGCTCTGCGCGGCGGCGTCACCCCAATAATATGTGATAAGCACCAGCAGGACGATGCGGATGATGTTCGTCACCACCGCCACGGGGACGACCAGCATCGCGATGAACAGGGCATAGCCCCAGGAAGGCTTGTTCTTGATATACACATAGAGCAGCGTCACGACGACGAGGCTGGAAAGCGAACGCAAGCCCGAACACGCATCCTCGACCAGCAACTGATAGGGCCCGATGAACAGCGTCACCCCCTGGCGAAGGATCGGATAGTCCAGCGCAGACAGCAATCCGGTCGAGGCATAGGACACAAACTCTTTGAGCGGTGCAGTGACACGGTCGATGACCCATCCCGGCGGCGGGACCAGGAAGAATAGCCACAGCACCGGAAACCAGCATGCGCGGAGCGCGGCACCGCCGAAATAGAGATAGCCGGCCGACACGGTCGCCGCGACCAGCCCGAAGGTCTCGATACTGATGAAATCGAATACGCGACCACCGACGTAGAGCAGTAGCGACACGATCAGCATCGGAACGCCGATCAACAGATTGCCTGGTTTTGCAAGCGCTTCGATCGTGTGTCGCTGGCGGCCCAGCATCCAGATGCCGGTGGCAAGCACGATCGGCCCGTGGACCCCGCCCTCGGCGCTCCACACCTGGCGTCCCAGCGTGATCAACGTCGGGATCGCGAGTGCCAGCAGACCGGCCACCGCCAACCAGAATCCTTGAGCCCCACGGGGGAAGGGGCGCCGCTGCTCCAGCGCTGCCGACGGAACCGTTTCCAAGTCAGTATCCGTTAAGCACGCAGCCGACCACCGTCGCGCGATCGGCGCGCAACATGCGGCTGAGCGTGGTGACGTCGCGGATATAGCTTGTGTCCTTCCGTGCCACGATCAGGCTGTAGCCGACGACATTGGATACGCGCTGCGCATCGGCGCAGGTATTCGACGCCGTCGTGTCGAAGATCGTGATCTCGAATTCACGCAGCAGCTGGCTAACCACGTCACGGAATTGCTCCGATGACAGAAGCTCTTGCGGGCTGTGCACGGCGCGACCGGCGGGAATCACCGAAAGTTGATCGAGCCGGCTGCGATGGATGATCGAGTCGATCTCGACATCTGCGGACGAAAGATAATCCGCCAGGCCGGGGGCTTCGGAGGAAAGGCCGAACGCTGCCCCGATTGCAGGCTCGCGCAGATTGGCGTCGACCAGCGCAGTCTTAACTCCGATCTGCGCAAGCGAGGTGGCGAGATTGACGGCCGTGAACGTGCAACCGACCCCCTTCGACGGTGCGCAGATCGCCAGCGCGCGCCGACCCTCGCGGAGATGCTGGGCAACGATCCGGGTACGCAGGCCGCGAATGGCCTCGGCTTCGATGCCATTGGGATCGGCCAGGACGAGCTGGTATTCCAGCATGTTGACCGTGTCCGGAATGGTCGGAGCGCCGCTAGGGCGATCGCCGCTCGGCTGCGAGTCGGGCGAGGTGATGGCATCCATTAGCTTACTGCGGCTCCCTGCGTTTCCGCCGTTGCGGAGGCTACCTCCAGGCCACGGCGCAGGCGGCTGGGCAGCGACATGCTGCTTTGTATCACACCGAACACCGGAGCATCGATGGCGACTTCGAGATCCTCGGGGCTGCGCACGCGGCGGCCGAGCAGTTCGACGAGCAGTGCGATCAGCAGGCCCAGACCCGCACCGAAGCCAGCCGCACCCCCGATGATCATCGGAACGTTCGGATAATAGGGCGAGGTCGGTGCCGAGGCCTCGCTGAGCGTCGTCATGCCCGCATCGTCGCTGCTGGCTTCCAGCCGAAGATCGGCGACGCGCTGCGCCGCTTTGACATATTGATCCTGCTTCAGCTGGACGTCGCGCTGCAATTCCATCAGCTTGTCGAGATTCTCGCGATTGGCGAGCACGCGCGAGCGCTGGGCGTTCGCAGCGCCTTCAATCGCGCTGCGGTTGATGCCGCTGGCAGCCGCCGCCTGAGCGCGTTCATCGGCAGCAGCCTTCGCATAAATCGCCCGTTGTCGCTGCAGCGCCTGGAACGCCGGGTGGTTGGGGCCCAGCGTCGCCGCCGCTTGCTGCAGTTGCTGATCGATCGCCGCAAGTTGCATCTGCGCCGGCCCCATGCCGGCAGGCGCCACCGTGGGCGCAGCCGCGGCGGCCACTGTCTGCCCCTGAAGCTGTTCAAGCTTCTGGGTGTCCAGGTCGGCGCCAGCGCCCGTCAGCACGATCCCAGCCTGCTTGGCGAATGCCGTGCGCGCTTCCACCGCCTGATCCAGCGACTTCCGAGCGACTTCTGCCTGCTCAGCGTACCACTCGGCCGATTTCTTCGCCGCGTCGCGCTTATACTCGATGCTTTCAGCGATGAACGCATTGCGGAGCATGTTCGCGATCTGCTCGGCGCGTTCGGGCGACGTGTCGGAATAGCTGATTACGAGGATGTTGCTGCCGACGATTACATTGGCTTCGGTGTTGGCGATGATTTGCTGTGCAAGCCAGCGACGGATGTCGCCGGTCTTGGCCGCCGACGATGCATTGAATTGCGCGATGGCACTGGGATCGTTGGCAGTGCCCAGCTGATCGACGACGCGACCAGCGGTGCGATAATCCTCGATCAGTTCGATCTGGGTCTGGACGAAGGCGCGCATAAACTGCGAGCTCATCACCTGGCCCGTCACCGGATCCGGCTTAAACGTGTCGAGCATGATCCGGGTGCTGGCCCGGTAGCGTTGCGGCAGGAACTGCGAGACGACGGTCGCGGTGATCACGCAGACGAGGAACGCCGGAATGATGATCCAGCGACGCGCCCACAATATCCGGAAAAATTGAACAATACTCACAGCGGTGCCTCGCCAAGCCTGCGGAAAATCAGAAAAGCCGTTCGCCGACGACGATCACGTCGCCCGGAAGGATCGGCTGATCCTTCTTGAGCTTAATCTCTTCGCCGTTTCGCGTCACCTTAACGCGCTTGGTGCTGCCGGACGCGGTCAGGCCGCCACCACGTGCGAGGGCGCGCTCCAAGGTCAGGTCCGATCGATACGGATATTCGCCAGGCGCGTTGATCTGCCCGTACATATAGAATTTCTCGACCTGCGGTACGAACACCTTGTCACCCGCCTTGACCAGCGGATCGTCGTTCGGTCCGCCCTGTGCCAGCTTTTCGTAATCTAGTTTGGTTGTGGTTCCGTCCGGATGAGTCAGCAGCACATATTCACCGGCGCTAGGCTTGATACCGCCGGCACGGGCGATGATTTCGCTGACGTGATATTCGCGGTCGATCGGCTGAAGTCCTGCCGAACCGACTTCTCCAAGGACCACCACATAGTTGCTCACAAAGCTGATGACTTCGACGCTGACGATCGGCTTAGCGTAATAGCCGCCGGCTGTGAGCTGCTTGCCGAGTTCATCGGCAAGTTTGACAGGATCCTTGTCCGCAACCTGAACGATGCCGAGATAGGGCAGGGTGATCGTTCCGTCGGCGCGAACGCGGGCCTGCGTCTTGAAATCCGACTGACCGAGCACATCGACCTGGATAACGTCATTGGCGTGGATAACATAGCCTTCTGGAAGGCTGGTGCCCACTCCGGCGGGGGCGGCGGTGGCCATCGACGGATCTGCCGGCGTTGTGGTCGATGTCTGCTGTGGCGCGGCCTGCTGTGGCACCGGCACCGGGGCAGGCGTCGGACCGGGTACCGAACGCGTGGGAATCTGGGCGAAGGCAGGAGCCGCCGCACACGTCATCATGGCGAGAACGGCGGCTGCGGTGGCGGTATGCTTCTTGGACATGAATGCTCTCATCAGAAAGACAGCGAGGTTGTAAGGCCGACCCGCGTCGTATTGTAAGCGAAGAGCTGAATATTTGATGTGCGCCGCTGATAGCTGGCGTCCAGCATGAAATTAAGCCGAGGGCCCGCGCGGTAACGCAAGCCGGTGTTCAGGCTAACCCGCTCGTCATTGCCCGGTGGCGGCGCACCGGTGAAGATCTCCGACGGGGCAAACCTGCGACGGGAATAACGCGCCCCGCCAGTCAGGCTGATCCGCGGTGAAAGCTGGCGGGTGATGACAGCGCCAATCGTCGTCTGGATGTCATAGCTTACGAACTGGAGCTGCGACGGCTGTGCGACCCGGCTGCCGGAGATCGTCAGCTGGAACAGATCGCCGCTGTAGGTCGCCGAGAGATCATAGCCGACACCGGTAAACTCGGCGGTCTGCGCAAGCTTCGGATCGACTTTGGTGTAATTGACCGACGCGGCGAGGTTCAGGCGCGTCCCGAGGTTGCGTTCCAGCTGAAGCCCGGCCGCATAAGTGCGCACGCCATCCTGCTCGCCGTTCGGCGTCGCGCGGTTTATGTAGCTGCTGTCGCTATAACGGCCGAACAGCGAAATCGTACCGATCGCTGGTGATACATAGCCGAGCTGGCCGGTGAAGCTGGTCGTGTTGGAATCGGCGAACTTACGTAGCGTCGACGTATTGCGCGTTTCGATGCGGCTGACTGCCACCGACGGGCGCAGGCCGATCGTGCCGCCGCAACCGACATCGGCGCTGATCCCGCGCCGCTCTTCGGTGTTGTTGAAGCTCTCCGCAGGGCTTTCCTGCAACAGGTCGCCGAGGTCGCTCAGACGCCGCGAATAGGTACCTTCGCCGTGCACGACGCAGGAGGCAAGGCGTTGGTCGGCCCCGCCAGTGAGATTGATCGACTCGCGGTTGAGCCGGGTATAGCGGCGATAGAAGTTGTAACCGATGCCGCCGGTAAGATAGAAGCTGCCACCCGCACGCGGCAAATAGATATCAGCGTTCACACTCGGGGCGACGCTGAAGTCGCTCTGAGGCCGCCCGCCGGCGACCGTGGTATCGCTAAGGACCACGTTGCTGTCATATTGCAGGCGAGTTGATGCATTCAGGTCAACCCGCCGGCCCTGTTGCTGTTGCGCATGCGCGAGCGACGGAAACGCGGGCGCGATCAGCGCCGCAAGCGCCAGGCGCGCGGCTGCCGGGCTCAGCCGGCTGGCGTTCGAACGAAAATTTCTACTTGGTTGCACGCACATCCCCCCAGGATCGCAGCGTCATTACCAACAGCGGGTGCCAGAGGCAACCAATCCACTCGCGGATTCGTCTCGCTTCCGTCGCGTTCGTCCCATATATGGTCGATTATCTATTGCATGCCGATTCAAATCTGGCTCGCATGCGATGAGATCAGGCTTTTTAACGTCACATTATTAAGCTTGTGGTCATCCGGGGGTGTCTGGCGGTGTCGGGGGTGCGCTGCTACTGCGTCGATGCCGATTTCGGGAATCGTGGAGCGGAAATGCCGCACGGAAAGGGGATTCATGCAAACGCCCTATGACTGGGTGACCATCGCGATCTTTGCTGGGCTGATCGTTATCTTCCTCCAGCGGTCGCAGGCGGATTCGGTCGTTCGCGATACGATGATCAGCTACCTGCCGCCGGCGGTGGGCTGTGCCGTTGCCAATTATTTAGGCAATGAAGAATATCACATCTTTGCGATCATCACGATCGTGCTGGTGCTGGCCTATATCGCGTTGGTGATCAAACCCTATGAGTTCATCAAGCGCCGTTGAGGCGATGGTGCCTTTGCCCGCAAGGGCCACAATGTTGTTAATGAGGTGAGCGAGTGCCCCTACGTTCCGCGCTGAGGTTTGTGTGGCCGTTTTCCCGCCGCGAGGAGGAGCCGGAGGAAAGCTTCGTTCCGTCGGCGGGCTATGCCGTGCCGAACCGGGAGCAGCTGTCCTCGTCGCGGTCGCGGCCCGATTTCCCGGGCTTTCGCGCGTCGGCACTCGATCGCCCGCTCGAGCGCAAGCGCAACGAACGGCGCGACATCACCCGCGCCCGGCTGGCGATGATGAGCTATTTCACGCCCACCCAGCCGGTGACGAGCCGTGCCACCTTTGCCGGGCGCCTGGGGATGCTCAGCCGGCTGATCTCGGCGATCGAGACGCAGCGCAGCCATGTCGTGCTCTATGGCGAGCGCGGCATCGGCAAGACGTCGCTGCTGCACGTGCTCACGGATGTCGCGCGCGAATCGAGCTATATCGTCAGCTACGCCACCTGCGGCGCCTCGGTCGATTTCTCCGAGCTGTTCCGCTCGGTGCTCGAAGACGTGCCGCTGCTGTTCCACCGCGATGTCGCGCCCACCGCCGGCGAGGCCGAAGCGGGCGCCAGCCTGGCCGACCGCTTGCCGAAGGGCGAATTCGATTCGGGCGAGCTCGCCGATCTCTGCTCGGATATCGTCGGCACGCGCGTGCTGATCGTGCTCGACGAATATGATCGCGTCACCGATCCGGGCTTCCGCCAGCAGGTCGCCGAACTGATCAAGAATCTGTCCGATCGCGCGGCGCGCGTCCAGCTGGTGATCGCGGGCGTCTCGTCGAACCTGCAGGAACTGGTCGGCTATGTCCCGTCGATCCGCCGCAATATCATCGGCCTGCCGATGCCGCGCCTCCAGGAAGCCGAAGTCCAGGAAATGATCGCGCTGGGCGAGGAGGCGTCGGGGCTGCGCTTTGATCCGAAATTCGCCCATCTGATCAGCCTGCTCGCGCTCGGATCGCCCTATATGGCGCGCCTGCTGTGCCATCATGCCGCGCTGGAGGCGCTCGATCAGGGCCGGCTCACCGTCGACATCGGCCATCTCCGCGCCGCGCTCGATCTCGTCGTCACCGAAAATGAAGGCCGCATGTCGCCGCGCACCGTCGCCGAGATGCACCGGTTCCTCGACGGCACCCAGACGCAGCTGGTGGCGGCGCTGGGCGAGGCGTCCCGTTCGGCCGATGGCTGGTTCTCGGCCCGCACGATCGGCGATCTCCTGCCGACGACGCGGGCGACTGAGGCGCAGATCGAAGGCGAGCTCGAGGGTCTGGTCCGCACGCTCGGCCTCGAGACCGAGATCGATCAGGGCGAAAAGCGGTTCCGCTTCATCGACGACAATCTGCCCGTCTATCTGTGGCTGATGATCGCGCGCGACCGGCTCAACAGCGGCGAACTGGGCGAGGGCGGTGCGCCGAGCGCCGCGCGCGCCGACCTGTCAAAGGTCAAATCCTAGGCACTGGCGCACGCCGGCGGCGGCGCGCCACAGCCGGGCACGCACCAGCGTGCCCAGCGCCGCGCCGCGCGCGCCCGCAATCTCCGGTGCGCGCAGGATCTTCGGCGCTTCCATCGCGATCATGCCGGGGAGCAGCAGCGAGCGGACCAGCCATTTCGCGCGGCCGAGCGGGCGTTCGCGGTTGAACAGGAACAGCTCGCGCTCGATTCGCCGGCTCTTCGCGACCAGCGCCGCCCAGTCGGCGCGCGGCGGGTGCCCCACCGCAGCATCGGGCGCATAGTCGATCGCAAGGCCCGCCGCGATCGCGCGGTGGCACCATTCGAGGTCTTCCGACACGCCGGTGCGAAAACCGCCGACCTTCATAAAGTCATCGCGCATCACGAACAGGTTGGCGGTGACGGTGAACTGCTTCTTGCGGACATAGGATTCGTTGTCGAACGCAAGCACCAGCTCGAGCGCCTGGCTGCCGTTGATCCGCCCTTCGGGGCGCAGCACGAACATCCGCCCGCCGATGAACCGGCCCGGCGCCACGCGCGCCACCCCGGCAGCAAGCCAGCCGGGCTCGGCGATGCAGTCGCTGTCGATAAACGCCAGCATCTCGCCGCGCGCTTCGGCAGCGGCACCGTTTCGTGCCGGCCCGGCGCCCTTTTCGCGAACCGTCACGATTCGCGCGCGGCCCGCCACCGCCGCCTCGACGGCGGCCAGGCCGCACGGCGAATCATTGTCGCCGACGATCACCTCGAACGCAGCCCGGCCGATCGTCTGGCGATCGAGCGAATCGAGGCACGCGGCAAGGCCTGCGGCGTCGTTATAGTGCGGCACCACCACGCTGATGCGCGGGGCGGCGGTTTCCCCGCTCATGCCCGCGCGCTCCACTGTGCCAGCATCTCACGCAACCGCGCCGACAGCGCGGTGTGGTCCGTCGTCGCCATCCTGGGCTCGCTCGCCTGCGCGCGCGCGATCGCCGCGCCCAGATCGGCTTCGTCGCGTACCGCCTGGAGCAAGCCGCGATCGGCGAAGGTCTGGGCGATCTCCTCCTGATGGTCGTCATAATGCTCGCCCAGATCGTGGCGGCGGGGGAAGGCGACGACACGGCAGCCGGCACGCAGCGCCGTCACCAGCGATCCGGTGCCGCCATGGCAGATCACCAGATCGGCATCGCGCAGGATCTGCTGCACCTCATCGAACGGGATGCTCGCGCGGATCTCGACATTGGGGATGCCGGGATCGGCAAGCGGCTGGTCGCCATATTGCAGGATCAGCCTGCCGGGCAGCCCGCCAGCGCGCTTGAGGTCAAGCACTGCCTTGACCAGCCGGGGGAAGGGCAGGGTGGCGCCGACGGTGGCGAAGGTCAGCGCTTGCTTGGGCGGCCGCTCGCCCTCGATCAGGCGGAACGGATCGAACAGCTCGGCGTCGGGCCAATGCGTTTTGAGTGCCGCCGACTGCACGATCGTCACCGTCGCCAGTCGCTTGACCATGCGCCCGAACGCCGACGGGTGGTCGAACCGCGCAAAGGATTCGATGTGCACGAACCTGGCGCCGTGGAGCTTGCCGATCAGCGCCGCGAAGAACACCGCGCCGGCGCCGGTCGAAATCACGACGTCCGGGCGGTGCCGGCGGATGATCCGCCACGACTGGATCAGGTTGCGCAGGGCGCCGCGGAGCATCCGCAGCGGATGGCCAAGCCGGGCCTGGCCGAGCGCATAATGTTCGACGAGTTCCACCGGATGCTTTTCCGCCAGGCTCCGGCCCAGCGCGGTATCTTCGGTGACAAAGAAATAGTCATGCGCAGACCATACCGATTCGAGATCGAGGATTTGGCGGAGGTGCCCGCCGCCCGACGCCGCCAGGCACATGGTCAGCCGGCCTTCGCCTGCCTTTTCCGCTGCCGTCCGTCGCTCCACGCCGCCCCCTGTCCGATGTGCCTCCCGGAGGGAGCCGCCCAACGCTATGCTATTGCGGATGCCCGCGTGGCCGAATAGGTTCAAGTGGAACTTTGGCCTGCCTGCAATTCCGCGGGCGGCGGGGGAGGCTTTCATGAAGAAATCGTTTCTGGTGTCGGCGGTGGCCGCTGCGTCGCTGGCCGTTGCCGGCTGTGGGGGCGGCAAGGCGCAGGACAAGCTCGACAAGGGCCAGGTCGTCGCAACGGTCGATGGCGAAGAAATCACGGTTTTCGAACTCAATGCCGAGCTTCAGGGTTCGCCGGCCCCGGCAGGCGCCGATCGCAAGCTGCTCGAGCAGATGGCGCTGCAGCGCGTGATCGAGCGCAAGATCCTCGCCAAGATCGCGCGCGAGCAGAAGCTCGATCAGACCCCGGCCTATCTCCTTCAGGAACGTCGTGCGGACGAAATGATCCTGGCGACGATGCTGCGCGACAAGATCGCCTCGGGCATCACGCAGCCGACCGATGGCGAGATCGCCCAGTATCAGCAGTCGCACCCCGAGCGGTTCGCGGAGCGCAAGATCTATTCGGTGGAGCAGGTGCTGTTCCCGCCGCCCAACAGCGCCGACAAGTTCAAGGCGCTGGCGCCGCTCAAGACGCTCGACCAGCTCGTCGCCAAGCTGAGCGCCGACGGCACCCAGTTCCGTCGCGGCAACGGCCAGCTCGATACGGTCCAGCTGCCGACCGAAGTGGTGAAGAAGATCGCGGCGCTTCCGGCGGGCGAGATGTTCATCCTGCCGTCGCCGCAGGGTCTGACCGCGAACGTCATCACCGGTTCGACGGTTCAGCCGCTGACCGGCGCCGATGCGCGCACCGCGGCGATCAACGCGCTGCGGACCGAACGCTTCGCGGCCGCCGCCGAGGCGCAGCTGGGCGCGACGATCAAGAAGGCGAAGGAAGGCGTCCAGTACCAGCCGGGCTATGCCCCGCCGCCGCAGCTGAAGGGCAGCACGCCAACCCCGTCGGCGATCAGCTCGCCCGCGGCCGGCGCCGCAACGCCTGCGGCCGATGCGGCACCGGCGGGCAACACGCAGTAAGCATGCAAGGCGCGGGTGCGGGGCCGGCCGGCTCCGCACCCTGCTGGCCCGCACTCAGCGATCCGCGTAGCCGCGCCACCAGCGCCCGGGAGACAGGCACACCGCTCGCCAGGCGGCGCCGAGTGCCATGAGCCGCAGACGCCTGTTCGGCATGACCATCGCTGCAATGGGGGCGCCTATCGCATATTTGGCGGCGACCAGCCACAGGCTCGCGCCGGTCACAAGGGCGCCGGTGCGGCTGAAATGCTTGCGTGCATAGTGCATTTGGCCGGTGGTTCGATACAGGAACCGGCTCGCCGAGATCGCTTGTCCGCCGCCGGCATCATGGATGACAGCGACGTCCGGGTGAACGAGAACGCGCTCACCGCAGTCCTTCAGCCTTCGAAACAGATCGATCTCTTCCGAATAGAGGAAGAAACTCTCGTCGAACCCGCCAAGTGCCCGCCACACATCGGCACGTATCATCATGAAGCCGCCGTTCAGCACATCGGCGGGGCCGGGTTGGGTTGCATCGGCAGGCAATCCTCCTCGTGCAAGACCGCGGAGCGAATCGATCGGGCCCTTAACAAAGTCGCGTACGCGCGGCAGCGACAGGAAGTTCGCGGTGTCGAGGCGACCATCGGTCGAAAGCGAGCGCCCCCCCCACGCGGCGGCGTCCGGCGTCGATTGCGCGAATGCGATCAAGGCATCGATCGCCCCAGGCTGTGGAATGGCGTCCGGGTTGATCAGCAGAAGCCGCGGCGCCCGCGCCTGCGCAGCACATCGATTGTTGCCAGCGCCAAAGCCGATATTGCCTTCGCTCGGCACGATCTGGACGTCGGGGAACCGTGTTCGCACGAGCGTTTCGGTGCCATCGTCACCATTGTCGATCAGCAGGATCTCGTGCGGCGTGTCAGCCGCGGCAGCGCGAATGCCCTCGATGCAACGTTCGATGAAGCTAGCCGACCGAAAGGCGACGACCAGAATGCTGACTTCGGGTGGCGGGCTGGCGATCATCGGGCGTGGCTAGCGCGGAATCCTGGCCGAGTGAAGTCTCAACGGCAGTCTTCGGGTCGTTTCGTTATCGGTAGGGAGAAGACCTTAGTATAGCAACGATAAATTAACTTTGTTGATAAGGGTGTAGTTCAACGGTGGCGCTGTAAAAACCTGGATTAGTTAAGGTCGCATCGACTGAAACGGGTCGTAGTAAAAGGTGCTTAAATGCCGGATATCATCGTCAAGAATCAGTCTGAACTCAACGCTGCACTTGCGGCGGCAACCGGTGGCGAGACGATCAAGCTGGCGGCTGGTACCTATCAGCAAGTCAAGCTGAACAATGTAAAGTACGCGTCAAACGTCACGATCACGTCGCTTGATCCCGATAACCCTGCCACGGTTCAGCGGGTCGATCTCGACAGCAGCAGCAATATCACGTTTCGTAATCTGACGCTCGCGCGTGACCTGGCGCCGACGGATGCCGATTACACTCGTCTTCACAACGTCAACAAGTCTTCAAACATCGTTTTCGATGCCGTGACCATTTCGGGCGGTTCGGGCGATGTCACGCAAAGCGTGGGCTGGGGCATGTTCGTCCGCGACAGCTCGAACATCACGATCATGAACTCGTCCGTCGATCACGTCGCACTGGCGCTCAACATTTCGAATGTTAACGGGCTTCTCGTGAAGGACAACAGTTTCCACGACAATCGCCGCGACGGCTTGAACCTGTCCTCGATCACTAATGCTGTGATCGATGGAAACTTCTTCACCGACATGTATCCAGTAAACGGCGAGCATCCGGACGCTATCCAGTTCCTGACTCGCGGGCAAACCACCGCCTCCAGCAACATCGTCATCAAGAACAACGTCGTCATGCAGGGGAAGGGGGAGCCGATCCAGGGCATTTTCCTGAACGATGAAGAAGGTAATCTTCCTTACACCAATGTCGAGATCTCGAATAACCTGATCTACGTCAACGGCATGTACAACGGGATCAGCGTGACCGGCGGCAAGAATATCACTGTTGAGTCGAACACGGTTGTTTCGCGCACTGACGACACAATTCCCGCTTGGATCCGGCTCGAACGTGTCGACGGAGCCACTGTCCGCGGCAATGTCGGTGATCGGTTGGTGGCTAGCAAGGAATCGACCAATATCGTCGAAACGGGCAACAGCTGGCTCAGCGCCGATTCGGTCACGCTCCGCAAGTTCGCCAACATCAACGGCGAACACTCTGCGAAGCTTTCGGAAATGATCGTGTCGGGCATCGGCTACCAGCCGCCGGCGGGGAGCGCCGCAGCGGCTCTGGTTGCGCAGGAACAGCTTGAGGCACGGAAGACGTCAAGCGCCGGTCTTCTGCTCGATCTGGAATTCTCCTCGACTGGCATGGTCGAGAAGTCGAAGTGGAACTCAGTGGCAACCGCAACCGCCATCGATGCGACCAATATCGACGGCACGATGTATCATGTGCAGACCGGCAAAGGCTTCAGCCTGTCTCAATCGAACTCGGTGCAGCTTTATAATCTACCCGCCTTCACGCTGTCGTTCGACTTCAAGCGGCAATCGATGACCTCCACCGCGGGCCAGATCATCGGTGTGTTCCAGAGCTGGTCGGTGTCGCTGCGATCCGATGGCGAACTCAACTTCACGATCAAGAACGATGCTGGCAAGACATTCTCGCTTGTGACGTCGGGCGCGAAGATCATCGATACGAAGAACCACAAGATCGCACTGACCTATGACAGCAAGACGGGCAAGGCGATTATATATGTTGATAATGTTGTACGCGGCAGCACCGCGATCAGCGGGTCAACTCGGGCACTTGAAAGCTGGGGCCTTTATGTCGGCAGTCCGTTCGGTACGGCGGCCAACGGCTATGTCGGCAATATCGAGATGCGTGACTCTGCGCTCAGTCCGGCGCAGGTCGTGGCGCTCGCTTCAAGCGGCAGCACAAGTTCGGCATTGCGCCTGTCGATGGTTCAGAGCGTGGCGGCGACCGCTGTCGGCAGTGGTACGGGAGCGGCCAGTACCGCTGCCCGCGCGGAGGCAAGCGCCGCTCTTGTCACGGCAATCCCGTCCGCGGTGACCGCAACGGCGACGACGGCGAGTGCCTCAGTGGCCAGTCGCGTTTCGGTGGCCAATACTGTGGTGCCGGTGGTCTCGGCCGGCGATTTGTCCGGCCTAGCGCGGCGCAGCATGAGCGTATCGAAGTTCTCGGGCTTCGACATCCATTACGCCTGAGGCTCGATGCCTTGCTGGGGGGAACTGTCTGCCATATGGGATGGCAGACAGTTCCCAGCCCTCGATCGGAATTTTGTGATACGCAGTTCATTGCACCTGAACGGGCTCCGCGGGCAGATGGTCGTGGGGTTCGGTGTCAAGGGGCTGGGCGCCGTTACGAGCTTCTGCTTCACCTGGCTCGTCGCGCGCGGCTATGGTCCGGCAGGGGTCGGCGCATTCGGGACCGCGCTGACCACCGCCTTCATGGCCGTGACCATCGCGCTGCTCGGGCTCGATTTCATCCTTGTCCGCACCGTCGCAAAGGCGCTCAGCGCCGGGCGAAGCGGGATCGCCCGCGCGGCCATTCGGCGGGCACTGAAAATCGCGATGACAGCAAGCCTGTTGATCGCAACTGCGTTATTGGCGCTGCATGATTCCATCTCCGTGAGATTGCTCGGCGAGCCTTCGATCGCGCCGCATCTGTTCGTGCTCGCGCTCGTGATTCCCGGCATGGTTTACAGCCGATTGGTGTCGAACGCGCTTCGTGGACTCGGACAGATCGGCTCGTCGCAACTGATCGAAGGGCCGATCGGCACGATCATGGGGTGTATCGGCCTTGCAATCGCGATTGCCCTGGGCTGGACCGACAACCTCATCGTGCCAGCGATCTGCTATGTTGCTGGCTGGAGTGTGGGCGATCTCTTTGGCGCGTGGCGGCTCGCGCGTGCGACGCGCGACTGGGATCCGCCGGAGCCCTTTGACGAGGCGATGGTGGGGCCTGGCTTCTCCGTGCTGCTGGCGAATGCCAGTAATCTCTTCATCGACTGGTTTGCGACCGTGACGCTGGCGGCGACGCATGGTCCCGCACAGGCCGGAATCTTCCGCATTGGCTATCAGATCGCGTCGTCGCTTAAGCTACTTGCCGCCACATCGGAGACCATCCTGCATCCCGTGTTTGCCGCCAGCTTCCAGCGAGGCGATCTGAAGCGGATCGGCCGGATTCTGCGGCTGACGATCCTGGCGCTGACGGTAGCCTCGGCGCCGGTCGCGCTTGCTGTACTGATCGCACCTCGCTGGATCATGGGCCTGTTCGGCAGCGGCTTCGTCTCGGGAGCGCCGGCAATGCAAATTCTGGTGCTGGGGCAGTTGCTGGCGCTCACCACCGCCGCCGGTGGTGCCGTGCTCGTGATGGTGCATCGTGAAAAGCTGGTGCTGGGTTTTTCGGTTGCCGGGGCGGCGCTTTCAGCGGCGCTCGCGTTGTGGCTGATCCCGCCTTATGGTGCAGTGGGGGCGGCGATTGCGACGGCGCTGCCCTTCTTGCTGATTCGGATGTCGTCGCTCGCGGCTGTCCGCTGGGTCGTCGGGGTGCGTTGAGGGGGTGGGAGTAGCGTGACATCGATCACTGATCTGCGCCAGAGCGGGCTCCAGCTGCGCATGGGCCAAATGCGGGCATGGCTGTTCCGACGCGGTGGTCCCGTGCTGCCGCAGTACACGGCGGATCATGCAACCTGGTGGCTACTGCTTCGCCGGTTGCTGCTGTTGGGTCTCGTCTGCTTCATAGCGCTTTTTTACGGGCTCGTGGTGGCAGTGTTCCCGCTCGGTATGCTGATCCCGTTTGCTGCCCCGCTGGCAATTATGGGACTGCTCGTGATCTGGGCGCTGCCGGAAGCGCCCCGGGCTCCGACCCGGGCAATGGGGCGAGTCTTTGTCGTTTTCACCTTCGCGATGCTGCTTTGGCCGAATTATCTTGCGTTCTCGTTCGGCGGCCTTCCCTGGATCTCGGTCCGGCGACTGGTGGGCGCAAGTGCGGTGGTGCTGCTGCTGGTCAGCGTATCGGTGTCCAAGCCGTTTCGCAGCCAGATCGCCGCCATCCTGCGTGCTTCTCCCCTTTTGTCGCGAGCCGTGCTCGGGTTCATCGTGGTGATGGTGCTGTCGACGTTCACGTCAACATCCCCCGGCGAGACGATCAATCGCTTTGTCGATATCTCGATCACCTGGATCGGGATGTTCTTTATCGCGCTCTGGTTCTTCGGCAATGCCGCCGGAAGAGAGGCAAGGTGGGCGAATTTCCTGCTAGCGGCGGGCGCGGTGCTGATGCTGGTCGGTGCGCTCGAATATCGGGCCGAACACGTCCTGTGGGCCAACCATATTCCAAGCTTTCTGCGAATTCAGGACGAGGCCGTGCAGCGCATCCTCGAGCCGCAGTTCCGTGATCGTTACCGCGTAATCACCACCTTCACCTCGCCTCTGTCCTATGGCGAGTTTCTCGCGCTGTTAGCGCCGCTGATGGCGCACAAGCTGGTCAATGCAAAAGGGGTTTGGCGGCTATCGCTCTGGGGCTTGTGTGACTGTATCCTGCTTGTATCGGCCTTCCTGAGCGGCGCGCGCCTTAGCATGGTGGGCTTCATCGTCGCCCATGCGGTGTATTTTCTGCTGTGGGGCATCCGGCGCTGGCGCATGTATCGGGGCGGACTCATCGGTCCGTCCGTAACGCTGATGTATCCGGCGCTGATGCTGGCGATGTGCATGGCGATCGTCTCGGTTGACGCACTGCGCACACGCGTGCTGGGCGGCGGCGCATCGCAGCAGAGTAACGATGCACGTGGCCAGCAGTTCGACCTCGCGGTACCCGCTGTCGCGAAGCGACCGCTTTTTGGCTATGGCCCGGGCGAGGGTGCGGCAGCGGTGGGCTGGCGAACGTTGGGCGGGCAGTTGTCGATCGACAGCGGTTATGTCTCGGTCGCCGCGGACTATGGCCTGCTCGGCTTCCTGTCCTTTTATGGCGCGATCGTGCTCGCGATCATCTCGCAGGTCCGCAACGGACTGCTGTCTCGCGTCAGAGGCTACCCGCTTGAACTCGCAATCGCGTCGATGCTGGCGGTCTTGATGACGACGCGCCTCGTACTATCGCAAACCGATAACAACCCCCTGGTTTTCATGTTGCTGGGGCTATCGCTGGGGATGGCATATCGGGCAAAGCTCGCATCGGGTAGCGCGTCGGCGCCGGGCCTGAAGCGATAGGGAAGCTGCGATGACGTCGACGCCGAGCGAGGAGAATCATCCGGTTGGCGACCGGTCTGGAAGGCGGCTATGGCGAATCGACGATCGATCGCTCCGGCCAGATCGCAACGATCTGTCGCTGGTGCGCCTGCTGCTGGCAAGCCTGGTCATCTATTCGCACTGCTTCTATGCGGTTTACGGCCTTCACAGCGACGATCTCGCCGGTCTTCTCGGTGCTCCGGTGTCGAACTATGCGGTCGACGGATTCTTCATGCTGTCGGGCTTTCTCGTCTACCGCAGTATCGTCTCGAACCCTTCGCTCACTCGCTTCGCGCTCGCGCGGTTCGTGCGGATTTGGCCTGGCCTGTTCGTCATGCTCCTGATCGTCGCGATCGGTGGGCTCGCCTTCACCAGCGTCTCGACAACGGCATATCTGACCGGCAAGGAGACAATACGCTTCGTCGCCATGAACGGAACGCTGGTCTTTTCCAGCTTCGGTTTGACCGGCATTCGCTGCGGCGAAGGGCTTTGCAACGTGAACGGCTCGCTATGGACCTTGCCTTGGGAGGCCCGGTGCTATGCGCTGCTCGCGCTCGTCGCCGCGTGCGGTTTGACGCGGCGCGGGGCGATGCTCCGCTTCGTTCTGCCGGCGACCTTTGCCTTTGCCATACTATGGGATCTGGCGGTGGCGACGGGAACGTCATCGCTGGTGGGCGGCGGCCTCGGCTATCAGTTCGAGCGCCTGGACCGCCTCTGGGTGTCCTTCGCCATGGGCATCACCTGCTATCTGTTGCGGCACAGGATCCCGCTGTCCTGGGGAATCTGTTTGTTGTTGCTCGCCGCCAATCTATTAATTCAGCGCTATGCACCTGCGGCTGGGCTGCATGCCCGTCAGATCTTTATCGCCTATTTCGTGCTCTGTCTGGGCTTTCTGAACGCGCGCAACGGTAGTGTCTCCGCGTCGTGGCCCGACTATTCTTATGGCATGTATATCTATGCTGCGCCCGTGATGATGGTTCTGCAGTATCTTGTCGGATTCACATCTCCTTATACGCTATCGGTCGCCAACCTGTTGCTGACGATCCCATTCGCCGCGGCATCGTGGCACTTCGTCGAGAAACCTGCGCTCGATCGGTTTCGCCACCATTACAGGCAAAAGACGGATGCGGGCGGGCACGCCACTCCGATGACGGCCGATGTAGTCGTGCCTCGCAGTTGATCCGCCCGGCTGTCATGCCGCTCTGCGGAAACAGGAGTAGCGGATGACCCACACGACTCGCCGTAGCTTTGTCGGCAGCGCGCTGGCGCTGTCGGTGGTGCCGCTGGCCTGTTCGGCGCCGTCTGCGCCCGCCCGCTCGCACGGCCGCAAGGCGCCGCCCGGCGTGCTTCAGCCCGGTCCGAGATGGGACGGCCGGGCGAGGAGCGGAGGCGAACCGCCCCCCCAAAGCGATCGGCCGCTTGGAACGCTGGTGCCGGACGAGCGGTTCACCGGCGGCTTCTCGGCAGTGCCTGGCGAATGGCTCCACGGCGAGGGTATTCGAATCACTGCGCTCGGCCTGCCGCCCCAGCCGGCGTCCGGCGGCGAGATCAACTATTTCCGTGAGGCGGAATTCTATCTCGAGGGCAATTCGGTCACCGTCACCGAATGGAGTGTCAACCAGACGCCGGTGCGAATGCACGACGGGAGCGTCGCGCCCCAGGGCTCGATCGGCTTCTCGGTCGAAATCGGGGCGGGGGAGGGCGCGGTCACGGCGGGCGACGCCATTCTCTATTGCTATCTGCGCGGCGAGCACGGGCTCGAACGCCGGATCGAGATTCCGCTGGTCATCAACGTCGATCGCACTCTTGACGCGACGCGTCGCAAAGGTTTCGTCGATCCCGTGGCGGGGCGTGACGATGCCACCGGCACGCGCGCGGCGCCGTGGCGGACGCTGCATCGGGCGCTCGACCTGAAGGGCGTCGGCGACGGCGGGCTGGTGACGCTGCTTCGTCCCGGCACCTACGTCGAGGACGCGAATGTCACGCCCGGGTCGCGGGCGATGGATAACCGGCGCATGATCGAGGTGGTCGCCGCCGATGGCCTCAGGCCCGACCAAGTGATCATCACGCGTAGCGCCCGTGTGGCGCCCGAGGGGCGCTGGGTCGTCCCGGCGCGGGCGGTGCATTTCAAGGGGCTGACGATCGATCTGTCGAAAATGCTCCGGATCCAGTCGCGCGTGCCCGATTATACCCTCGGATTTTCGGCCTGCCGGCTCGTCGATGGAGCCGGGGAGAATGGACCGCGTGGCGCGCGCGGTCTTGATGTCGGGTACAATCTGTCGGCCGGTCCGCCCGCGATGCGGGATGCGGTCAACAATCCCCTACCGTATGCGCGCGGCGGGGTGTTTCTCACCGAGTCGCTGTTCGTCAACTACACGACCCAGGGCGCCCGGCTGTATCGCAACGTGACTGCGCGTGAATCGACCGATAGTTTCGCAGGTGGGTCGGGTTATGACGATGTTGTGATCGACGGCTATTTCGTCACCATGACGCGCAGCTTCCATCAGCGTGTCCACGCACAACCGGATCTCATCGTGCAATCGGCGGCGCGCGGGCCAAGTGGTGCGACCCTGGTACAACTTGCCGGTGCCGCGGACTTCCCTCGCATGGGGCGTCGGCCGGATTGCCGTGCAACCATCGTTTCAGGCGGACTTGGTGGTCGGGACGGCGTGCAAGTGTTGGCTGCCGACCCGTCGTCGAACCAACTGCTTCTGGAAGGTGATCTCACGGCACTCGCGCCGGGTGACCGGCTTCGCTTCTATCTGATCTGGCACGCCGATTTCTGCCAGCAGCAGGGCGTGCTGCGGCCAGAGCAGCGCGGCATGCGCAACACTACCATCTTCCGTTATCGCGCTACGTCGCCGACTGCTCAGCTTTTCCTTACACAAGGCGCCGTGAAGCTGGAGGAGGGGACGGTGATGTCTACCCGGGGGCGGCGGTTCAAGCTCGAAAGCGCGTCCGGCCGGCCGAACCAAGTGCTCTCCGACGACGTCCTACGGATTCTATCCGGTCCGCAGAGCGGAGAATATCGCCTCGTCGATCATTATGATGCGGCAAGCGGAACCGGCGAATTGCTGGAGCAGTTCAGCGCGGATCAGAACAGCGTCTCGATCGGGCGGGGCAAGTCGATGGTCGGATTTGCGATGGCGTTGTCGATCCTCAGAAAAACCGGGGATGGCGCCGAAATGGGTCAGTTCCAGGATGGTCACCGCAATTTCGTGACCGCCCAGAACAGCTTCTTCAGCCAGCCGCGCTGCCTGACGTTTCGAAACCGATCTCCAGGGCACGGCCATCGTAACCATGTTCAACTCTTCAATCTGTGCACGCGGATGGATGCGGACACCCCCGATCTGCCGAGCGAAGGGCTGAGGATCGAACGATGCCATTTCCTCGAAGGCCGTGCGCGTGGCGAGGGCGGGGTTTCGCGCGGCGGTTCGCTGCGCTTCGACGATGAACTGCGCTACCAGCCGTTGTCGCGTCAGCAAACCTATGGCACGCGTCCGCTGATCCCTTTCGACAGTTTCGGCCGGTCCGTCACGTCGGCTTCGCCCGTTGGCGCAATCGCAGGAAACGAGTAACGCTGATTTCACGGTTGTCTTGCAATTGAGTGGACGGGCGTATCGCCGCTGTTGTAGCGGCCGGACGAGACAATTTGGCCACGCGCCTGCAAGTTTATCATCATGGAGATTGTCGGCGGATGACTAAAACGGCTTTGATCACCGGTGTTACCGGTCAGGATGGGGCGTATCTCGCCGAACTGCTGCTTTCCAAGGGCTATGTCGTACACGGCATCAAGCGGCGTTCGTCGTCGTTCAACACCGGTCGGATCGAGCATCTGTACCAGGATCCGCACGTCGATAACCCACGGTTCATTCTCCATTACGGCGATCTCACCGATTCGACCAACCTGATCCGCATCATCCAGCAGACCCAGCCCGACGAGATCTACAACCTCGCCGCGCAGAGCCACGTCCAGGTCAGCTTCGAGACGCCCGAATATACCGCCAATGCCGACGCGATCGGCACGCTGCGCATCCTTGAGGCGATCCGCATTCTCGGGCTGGAGAAGAAGACGCGCTTCTACCAGGCGTCGACGTCGGAGCTTTACGGCCTCGTCCAGGAAGTGCCGCAGAAGGAAACCACGCCCTTCTATCCGCGCAGCCCTTACGGCGTCGCCAAGCTCTATGGCTATTGGATCGTCGTCAATTATCGCGAGGCTTACGGTATCCACGCGTCGAACGGCATCCTGTTCAACCATGAAAGCCCGCTGCGCGGCGAAACCTTCGTCACGCGCAAGATCACCCGCGCGGTGTCGGCGATCAAGCTTGGGCTCCAGGACAAGCTCTATCTCGGCAATCTCGACGCCAAGCGCGACTGGGGCCATGCCCGCGAATATGTCCGCGGCATGTGGATGATGCTGCAACAGGACGAGCCGGACGATTATGTGCTCGCCACCGGTGAGACGACGCTGGTCCGCGATTTCGTCGGCCATGCATTCAACGAAGTCGGCATCGCGCTGCGCTGGGAAGGCGAGGGCATAGATGAAAAGGGCATCTGCACCGAAACCGGCAAGACGCTGGTCGAGGTCGATCCGCGCTATTTCCGCCCGACCGAGGTCGATCTGCTGATCGGCGATCCCACCAAGGCGCGGACCAAGCTCGGCTGGCACCACAATATCGGTTGGCAGGATCTCTGCGCCGAGATGGTCCGCGAGGACATGGTCCGCGTCGCGAAGGAGCAGCGTGGCAATGGCGAATAAGACGGGGCAGGCGGGCGGCTATTCGCTCGCCGGCAAGCGCGTCTGGGTCGCCGGCCATCGGGGGATGGTCGGCTCCGCGATCGTCCGCCGCCTGGCGCGCGAGGACTGCGAAATCCTGACGGTCGGCCGCGACCAGGTCGACCTCAAGGACCAGCGCCAGACGTTCGATTGGCTGGGCGAGGTGCGCCCGCACGCGGTGTTCCTGGCGGCGGCCAAGGTTGGCGGCATCCTCGCCAACGACACCTATCCGGCCGATTTCCTCTACGACAATCTCGCGATCGAGGCGAACATCATCGAAGGCGCGCGCCGCGCCGGCACCGAAAAGCTGCTGTTCCTCGGCTCCAGTTGCATCTACCCCAAATTCGCCGAACAGCCGATCGTCGAGGAGGCGCTGCTCACCGGACCGCTCGAACCGACCAACGAATGGTATGCGATCGCCAAGATCGCCGGCATCAAGCTCGCCCAGGCCTATCGCCGGCAGTACGGGCTCGACTTCATCTCGGCGATGCCGACCAATCTCTACGGCCCCGGCGACAATTTCGACCTGAATTCCAGCCATGTCCTGCCCGCGCTGATCCGCAAGGCGCATGAGGCAAAGCTGGCCGGCAAGCGCGATCTGCCGATCTGGGGCACCGGCACGCCGCGCCGCGAATTCCTCCACGCCGATGATTGCGCCGATGCCTGCGTCTATCTGATGCGGCATTATTCGGGCGAAACCCATGTCAATGTCGGCTCGGGCACCGATCTGACGATCTATGAGGTCGCGCAGATGATCTGCCAGGTCGTCGGGCTCGAAGGCGATATCCTCACCGATCCGACCAAGCCCGACGGCACCCCGCGCAAGCTGATGAGCGCGGATAAGCTGCGCGGGCTCGGCTGGGCACCGCGCATCGGCCTGCGCGACGGGCTGGAGGCAACCTATCGCTGGTTCCTGGAGCACGCCGCCGGATAAGCGGCGTGCTCGGCCGGATCACTGCACCAGCGACTTGATGAACTGCTTCAGCCGGATGCGCGGGCTATAGCGTTCGATGTCGATCACATGGCCGCGCGGCATGTGCGAGATCAGGCTGGCGATCTTGGAGAAGGTCGAGCTGCCCGGAAAGATCAGATAGTCGCACTCGGCGAGCAGGTACATGTCGACCAATGCTTCGACGGCGTTGTTCAGCCGGTCCGGGCATTCGGGGTTCTGGTGCATCGAAACGCCGCCCTCGGGGAACCATTTGGGCGTGGTCACGACCTTGGGATAGCGGCCGCGGATCATCGTCTCGGCATCCTTGTTGTCCGTCGCGAGAAAGATCAGCGCGTCGGGCTTCTGCTTGTGCAGCCGGTCGATGTGGCGCAGGAAATCGCGGATCGACGTCTTGCGATCCATGTAGCGGACATGGACGCCGATCACCTCGCCCGCGAACTCGGCGGCCTTGAACGCATCGACCTTCGCGCGGATCGCGTCGGACAGGACGATGTGTTGCTGGAGCACGCGCGCGATCACCTGATCGTCGCTCAGCCGCGCCCAATCCGCCCATTGCCCCTTGAAGTGCGGGCGCAGCAGCTTGATGTGCTGGGTATAGCTCCAGAACATCGCATAGCGTTCGGGATGATCGAGCCGTGACAGGTCGATCGAATAGTTGCGCCACAGCGTCGGCCCGCTGTGCTTTCCCTCGCCGAACTGCGTCACCATCTCGTCGGCCGACTTGTCGAGATGATCGATCCAGATCGGTGGCGCGACCGACGTTTCGGTCACGCCCGGCAGCGCCGACAGGCTGCCCTCGCACGCGAACAGCGCGTGAAAGACGTTCTCGCCCTCATTCGAATAGGTAAAATCCGACCAGTCGGGCACGAAGCGTCGGCCGCTCAGCTGCGCGTAAAGCCAGCCCGTGATCGCAGCCTGCATGCGATTGCCTAGCCCCGCCTTTCCCTTGACGCACAGATATTTGTCGGTCGGGTCGGCGATCATCCAATGCTCCTCAACAGGCCTGGCGGGGACCGCCGCGCCCTCTATTCCTGATCCTTGGCCCTGTGTGCAAGCATTGTTGGCCATTGCGTCCGCCCGCCCAGGCGCTAATCGCTGCACGCATGATCAAGCACGCCCTTTCCGTCACGCGCGACGGCGATTTCGCGCAATGGTACCAGACCGTCATCAGCGAAGCCGACATGGCCGAGGATTCGGGCGTGCGCGGCTGCATGGTCATCCGGCCATGGGGCTATGGCATCTGGGAGCGGATCCAGCGCCTGCTCGACGATCGCATCAAGGCGACGGGGCATGAGAATTGCTATTTCCCGCTGTTCATCCCGCTTTCCTATTTCGAGAAGGAAGCCGAGCATGTCGACGGCTTCGCCAAGGAAATGGCGGTCGTCACGCACCACCGCCTCGTCCAGAAGGACGGCCGGCTGGTGCCCGATCCCGAGGCGAAGCTTGAAGAACCGCTGGTCGTCCGTCCCACCTCGGAAACGGTGATCGGCGCGGCGATGTCGCGCTGGGTGCAAAGCTGGCGCGACCTGCCGGTGCTCATCAACCAATGGGCGAACGTCGTCCGCTGGGAAATGCGCACCCGCATGTTCCTGCGCACCGCCGAATTCCTGTGGCAGGAAGGGCATACCGCCCACGCCACGGTGGAAGAAGCGCAGGAAGAAACCCTCAAGATGCTCGAGGTCTATCGCAGCTTCGCCGAGGATTGCCTGGCGATGCCGGTGGTCGCGGGCGAGAAGCCGGAGAATGAGCGCTTCCCGGGCGCCGTCTCTACCTTCTCGATCGAGGCGATGATGCAGGACGGCAAGGCGCTGCAGGCCGGCACCTCGCACTTCCTGGGCACCACCTTCTCCTCGGCGCAGGACATCAAGTTCCAGAACTCCGAAGGCCAGTTCGAGCTGGCGCAGACGACCAGCTGGGGCGTCTCCACCCGCATGATCGGCGGGCTGATCATGGTGCACGGCGACGACGACGGCCTGCGCGTGCCGCCGATGGTGGCGCCGTGGCAGATCGTGATCGTGCCGATGCTGCGCGACCAGCCCGAGGATGCCGCGCTGATCGACTATTGCAAGTCGCTCCAGGCCGAGTTGGCCAAGCAGAGCGCGCTCGGCGAGCCCGTTCGCGCGCTGCTCGACCTCAAGGCGGTCAAGGCACAAACCAAGCGCTGGGGCTGGGTGAAGAAGGGCGCGCCGATCGTGATCGAGGTCGGCGGGCGCGACATGGCTGGCGGCAGCGTCTCGGTGATCCAGCGCAACAAGCTCTACCGCGAGGACGGCAAGCTCGATTCGCAGATCCTGCCGCGCGGCGACTTCGTGCTCGAAGCCGCGGCGATGCTGGAGAGCATCCAGCAGTCGCTGTACCTCGACGCGCGCGAGCGGCTGGAAGCCAACATCCGCCGCGACGTCACCGATTTCGAAACGCTGGCGGCGCATTTCGACGACAGCGCGAAATTCCCCGGCTGGGTCGAAGTGCAATGGGCCAAGCCGACCGGCGCCGAACTGGACGGCGTGGTCGAACGGCTCAAGGCGCTCAAGCTCACCGTCCGCAACGTGCCGGGCGATGCGGCAGGAGCCGACGGCGCGTGCATCTTCACCGGCAAGCCGGCGGTCGAACGCATCCTGGTGGCGCGCGCCTATTGAGAAAAATTCTCCCCGGAACGGGGAGGGGGACCGCCGCCGAAGGCGGTGGTGGAGGGGGCGCGCAGCGGGCGACGGCCTCGTGGGTGGCCCCCGCCACCAAGCCACTGCGCGCCTTGGTCCCCGCATCGTGCCGGGAAGGCGTGGGATGGACCCGACGTCCGCCCCTGCGCCCCGATCCTCCCCGGAACGGGGAGGGGGACCGCCGCCGAAGGCGGTGGTGGAGGGGGAACGCAGCGGGCGACGGCCTCGTGGACGGCCCCCTCCACCAAGAAGCTTCGCGTCTTGGTCCCCCTCCCCGTGCCGGGGAGGATCTTGATTGACGTGACGCCGGCCCCCTGCAACCACCGCAATCGCAAGGGGGCAAACCATGCGCGTGGTGCTGGCGACGATCGGGTCTCTGGGCGATCTCCATCCGTTCATCGCGATCGGGCGGGCGCTCTGGGCGCAGGGCGCGCAGGTCGTGCTGGCGGTGCCCGAGGATCATGTCGGCAAGGTTCGTGCCGCCGGGCTCGAAGCCGCGGCGATCCTGCCGGGCTATGCCACGATCTGCGATCGGCTGGGCCTTGCGCCCGAGGCCGTTGCGGCACGCGTCCTGGCCGATACCGGCTTCGTGCTCGACGAAATCCTGATGCCCTCGCTCGCGTCGAGCACGGCGGCGCTCGACGCGCTGGCGGAAGGGGCGGACGTGCTGGCCGGCTCGATCTTCGCGCTGGCCGCCGGGATCGTCGCGGAAAAGCGCGGCCTGCCGCTGGCGACGGTCGTGCTCCAGCCGATGACGCTGTTCTCCGCCTGGGAGCCGCCGGCTGCGCCCCGGTTCGAGGCGATGCGGCCGCACCCGCGCAGCCCGCTCGGCCGCAGCTGGAATCGGGCCGTGTACGCGCTGGTTCGCGGCGTTCTGCGTCGTCGCTATGCACAGCGGATCGATGCCGTGCGGGCGCAGCATGGGCTGGGCGGGGCAGAGGGCGCACCGATGCTCGATCCCGGCCGCGCCACCCGGGCGGTGCTGTGCTGCTGGTGGTCGGCGCTGGGCGCGCTGCCGCCCGATGCCCGCGCGGACGCGGCGCTGGTCGGTTTCCCCTTCTTCGACAGCCAAAGCGGTGCGGACGAACCGCTCGCGCCCGAACTCGATGCGTTTCTGCGCGCCGGGCCGCCGCCGCTGGTGTTTACGCTGGGCTCGTTCGTAGTCGCATCGGCCGGGCACTTCTATGACGAAGCGGCGGCGGCGGCCCGGCGGCTCGGCCTGCGCGCGGTGCTGTTGACCGGTCAGCCGGGCGCGCCGCGCCTCGATGGCGACTGTCTCTCGCTCGATTATGCCCCGCACTCGGCGGTCTTCCCCCATGCCGCCGCCATCATCCATCACGGCGGCATCGGCACGACGGGGCAGGCGCTAAGGGCCGGCCGTTCCCAGATCGTCGTGCCCCATTTCGGCGATCAGTTCGATAACGCCGCCCGGCTGCAACGCGCCGGCATCGGCGTGACCATCAAGCGGAAGGCATTCGCCGGCCCCCGCGCCGCCGAAGCGATTGCCCGCCACCTCGCCGATCCCTGCGCGCAACCCGCGGCGGAGCGGGCCGCGCGCATCATCGCGGGCGAAGACGGCGCGACCGATGCCGCCCGGCGGATCGCCGCCCTCGGCCGCCAGGCGCGCGCAGCTTGCCCCCCGCACCGAATCCCGCGATAGCGCGGCCCGTGCGTACGCTATTCTCCACCCTGCTCTACGAGCAGCCGCTGGGCGACGATGCCCTGATCGCCGAGCTCGAAGCCTCGTGCCTGCAACTGGCCGAGGACGATGCCGCCGGCCGCCGCTGGTGCCGCGAAAATCATTATCGCGGCTATACCAGCTATGCCTCGCTCGACGATCTGCCGATCCGCGATCCCGCCTTTGCCGATCTCAAGCGCCTGCTCGACAAGCATGTCGCCAAATTCGCCGCCGCCTGCGCGTTCGATCTCGGCGGGCGCAAGCTGAAGCTCGACAGCCTGTGGGTCAACGTGCTCGACGGCAAGGGCGGGCACGGCGCGCATATCCATCCGCACAGCGTCGTCTCGGGCACCGTCTATATCGCGCTGCCCCCCGGCGCGCGCGGGCTGAAGCTGGAGGATCCGCGGCTCGCGATGATGATGGCCGCGCCCACCCGGCTCGCCGACGCGCCCGAGCCGCTCCAGCCCTTCATCGAGGTCACGCCCGCCCCGGGCACCGTGCTGCTGTGGGAAAGCTGGCTCCGGCATGAAGTGCCGCCGGGCGCCGCGCGCGACAAGCGGATTAGCGTCAGCTTCAACTATCGCTGGTAAGCGGACGCCGGTGATCGGCGCAGGGAGGATTTGAATGGGTCTGCAAAGCATGGTCGACAAGGCGTTGACGAAGCTGGTGCGCAACCATGAGGAAAGCGCGTTCCTCCGCCGCCGCTTCGCGCGGCTCTACGGGATCGAGATCGGCGACTATAGCTATGGCGTGTTCGATCGCTGGCGCATCCCGCCGGGCACGCGCATCGGCCGCTATTGCTCGTTCGCGGGATCGGCGCTGATCATCTCGGCCAATCATCCGATGGATGCGCTGTCGACCCACCCGATCTGCTACCTCAAGGCGCGCGGGGTGATTGATCGCGATCGTGTCGTCGCGCAGCCGACGATCGTCGAGGACGATGTGTGGCTCGGCCATCACGCGATCATCACGCCGGGCTGCAAGCATATCGGGCGCGGCGCGGTGATCGGGGCAGGGGCGGTGGTGACGCGCGACGTGCCGCCCTATGCGATCGTCGCCGGCAACCCCGCCAAGCTGATCCGCCACCGTTTCGAACCCGAGGTGATCGAGGCGATCGAGCGCACCCGCTGGTGGACGTTCGATCGCGTGGCGCTGGCACAGGCGGCGCGGCTGGCGCCCGATTTCGCGATTCGCCCGACGGTCGACAATGCGGCGGCGTTCGGCGCGGCGCTCCCGGCCACCTAAGCCGCCGGGTGGCGCGCGAGCCAGTCGGCGATCCGCGCGGCCACGCCCGCATCGGCCCTCAGCCCCAGCTTGCTGCGCCGCCACAGCACATCTTCGGCGGTTCGCGCCCATTCCTCGCCCTGCAGCCAGTGCAGCTCGATCTCGTTCAGCCCCAGGCCCAGTTCCTCGCCGAGCCCCGGCGCATCGGTCACGCCGTCCAGCATCTCGGCGAGCCGCGTGCCATAGGCATGCGCCATTCGTGCCGCCCGCGCGTCACCCAGGAACGGCCAGCGTGTGCGGCACTGCTCGACGAACGCGTCGATTCCCGCGATCGCTCCGCCGGGAAACACGCGCGCCCGCGTCATCGGCTCGGCCGCAAGGCCCAGCGCCGGCGCCAGCCGCGCCACCGCCTCCTCGGCCAGCGCGCGCGCGGTGGTGATCTTGCCGCCGAATACCGAAAGCAGCGGTGCGCCCGCCGCGTCGAGATCGAGATGATAATCGCGCGTCACCGCCTGCGCTGCGGCCTTGCCGTCGTCATACAACGCACGCACGCCCGACCAGTCGCTAACGATGTCGCCGCGCCCGATCCGCGCCCGGAAATAGCGATTGGCCGCATCGCACAGATAGTCGCGCTCGGCATCGGAACAGACCGCATCCTCGGGCCGGTCGACCGGCACGTCGGTGGTGCCGATCGCGGTGAACCGATCGGCATAGGGGATCGTGAAGACGATGCGCCGGTCGGGCTGCTGGAGGATGTACGCATGGTCGCCGTCGTACAGGCGGGGTACGACGATATGGCTGCCCTTCACCAGCCGCACCTGCGCAGCGGTGGCGACGCCGATCCGGTCGAGCAGCGCGCGCACCCATGGCCCGGCGGCATTGACCAGCGCGCGCGTCTCGATGCGGCCGCCGTCCGACAGCGTCGCCGTCCAGCCGCGCTCGGTCCGCGTCGCGCCGGTCAGCGCGGTGCGAGTGGCGATCCGCGCGCCGTTCGCGGCGGCGTCCACCGCGTTGGCGATCGTCAGCCGCGCATCGTCGACCCAGGCGTCGAAATAGACGAAGCCGCGCGGCCTCCCGTGCAACGGGCCTGCCAGCGCGTGCTCGCCGCGCCGCAGCGATCGCGAACGCGGCAGCGACGATCGCCCGGCGAGCAGGTCATAGAGCCACAGCCCCGCGCGGATCATCCACCACGGACGCACCGCATGGGCGTGCGGCAGCACGAACGCCATCGGCCGGATCAGGTGCGGCGCGGCGGCGATCAGCCGTTCGCGCTCGTGCAGCGCCTCGCGCACCAGCCGGAACTCATATTGCTCCAGATAGCGCAGCCCGCCATGGATCAGCTTGCTCGACGCCGACGAGGTGTGCGCGGCAAGATCGTCCTTCTCCACCAGCATCACCCGCCAGCCGTTCAGCGCCGCCTCGCGCGCGATCGCGCAGCCGTTGATTCCGCCGCCGATGATGAGAAGGTCCAGGTCCACAAACCCATCCTAGGGCGCGCGCAGGGGCCATGCGAGTCCGCGATTGGTTTGCGTGGGCCGATTCCCTATGTTGGGGCTACATGGCAAAGAACAGAACAAGCGCAGGGCTGCCGTCGCGGCAACAGATCCTCGATTTCATCACCGCGTCGGATACGCCCGCCGGCAAGCGCGAGATCGCGCGCGCCTTTGGCCTGAGCGCGCAGGACAAGATCCGGCTCAAGGCGCTGCTCAAGGACATGAGCGACGAAGGGCTGATCGACATCGCCCCCGGCCGCGCCTTTCACAAGATGGGCGGCGTGCCCAAGGTGACGGTGCTGCGCATCACCGATGCCGATGGCGATACCACCTGGGCGGTGCCCGAGAAATGGGAGGCCGAACACGTCCCCGCGCCCCGGCTGCGCGTGCGCGAACCGCGCGGCAAGCGTTCGGCGCTGGGCGTGGGCGACCGCATCCTCGCGCGCACCGAAGAAGCCGGCAATGGCTGGATCGCGCATCCGATGAAGAAGCTCGCGCGCGGCGAGGAACTGATGCTCGGCGTGCTCCACGAAGAGGGTGGCAAGCTCTGGCTCCAGGGCGTCGAGAAGAAGGAACGGCACAGCTGGCCGGTGTCCGATGCCGGCGCGGCCGAGGTCGGCGATCTGGTGCTTGCCGAAAAGAGCGGGCGGCCGCCGCGGATCAGCGCGAAGGTGGTCGAACGGCTCGGCGATCCGTTCGCGCCGCGCAGCTTCTCGCTGATCGCGATCCACCGCCACGGCATTCCCAACGTGTTTTCGGAAGAACTGCTCGACGAGGCGGGCCGCGTCGCCGCCCAGCCGCTTGGCGACGAGCGCGAGGATCTGCGCCATCTGCCGATCGTCGCGATCGATCCGGCCGATGCGCGCGACCATGACGATGCGGTCTGGGCGATGCCCGACGACGATCCGGCCAATGAGGGCGGGTGGAAGGCGATCGTCGCGATCGCCGACGTCTCCTTCTACGTCCGGCCGGGGTCGGAACTCGACCGCGAGGCGCGCAAGCGGGGCAATTCGGTCTATTTCCCCGATCGCGTCGTGCCGATGCTGCCCGAAATCCTCTCGGCCGATGTCTGCTCGCTCAAGGAAGGCGTCGATCGCGCCGCGCTCGCCTGTCATCTTCAGGTGACGAAGAACGGCGCGCTCAAGCACTGGCGGTTCAGTCGCGCGCTGGTTCGCATCGCCGCCAACATCGCCTATGAAGACGCGCAGGCGGCGATCGACGGCACCGTCGATCACCCGCTCACCGAAACCGCGCTGCGGCCGCTCTGGGGCTGCTGGGCCGCGCTCAACACCGCGCGCGAGAAGCGCGAGCCGCTCGATCTCGACCTCCCCGAACGCCGCATCGTCCTTGACGAAAAGGGCCGCATCCTCTCGGTCGCCCCGCGCGAGCGGCTCGATGCGCACAAGCTGATCGAGGATTACATGATCGCCGCCAATGTCGCGGCGGCCAAGGCGCTCGAGGCGAAGAAGACGCCGGTGATGTACCGCATCCACGAGCCGCCCGCGCGCGAGAAGCTCGTCGCGCTCAAGGAATATCTCAAGACCTTCGGCGTCGAATTCGCGCTCGGCCAGGTAATCCGCCCGGGCACGTTCAACAACATCCTCGCCCGCATCGAGGAGGAGGATTTCCGTCCCCAGGTGATGGAACAGGTGCTGCGCAGTCAGACCCAGGCCTATTACGGCCCCGAAAATGTCGGCCATTTCGGGCTGTCGCTCGGCTCCTATGCGCATTTCACTTCGCCAATCCGGCGCTATGCCGATCTCGTCGTCCATCGCGCGCTGGTCGCCGCCTATGCGCTCGGCCCCGGCGGGCTGACC
Organism: Sphingomonas sp. RS6; assembly: GCF_054489705.1. Lineage (NCBI taxonomy): Bacteria > Pseudomonadati > Pseudomonadota > Alphaproteobacteria > Sphingomonadales > Sphingomonadaceae > Sphingomonas > Sphingomonas sp. RS6. Next base: position 108,320 of record NZ_JBTMWM010000005.1, on the reverse strand, counting down.
GCCGAGGAGGCCGGGTCGATGGACCGGATCGGCGACGCGATCTCGAAGCTCGAACGCCGCGCGATGGAGGCCGAGCGCGAGACGATCGACCGCTATGTCGCCGCCTATCTCGCGACGCATGTGGGCGAGGTGATGCCGGCGCGGATCACCGGCGTCCAGAGCTTCGGCTTCTTCGCGACGGTGGAGGGCGTCGGCGGCGACGGGCTGGTGCCAGCGCGTGACCTCGGCAGCGAATATTTCCACTTCGACGAGGCGGGCAAGCGGCTGGTCGGCGAACAGAGCGGCGAGGCATTCACGGTCGGCCAGCACATCGACCTCCGGCTGGTCGAGGCCAATCCGGTCACCGGCGCGCTGCGCTTCGAACTGCCCGACGGCAAGGGTTCGGCCGGCGGCCGTGCCATGCCCGATCGGCGCGGCAAGGCGGTGCCGCGCAACCTCAAGCGGCGCGGTCGTCCGGCCAATATCCGGCATCAGGGGCGCAAGCGCTGAGGACGAAGGCGAGACAGCGCTGTCGAAATCGGTACAATAATGGTTGTATCGCGCTAAAAGGCGCATCGCCCAGCCGAGATTTCGGCTGCCAACCAGACCGGTGCGAGAGGTAAATCGATGGCTAACCGTCCGACGATCAAGGAAGTTTCGAAGATCGCGGGCGTGTCGTTCAAGACCGTGTCGCGCGTGCTCAACAATGAAAAGCACGTCAGCGAGGAAACCCGGCGCCGCGTCGAGGAGGTTGTCGCCCGGCTCAATTTCCGGCCGAGCCATGCCGCGCGCACGCTGGCGGGGCGCAAGTCGTTCCAGGTCGCGCTGCTCTATGACAATCCCAGCCCCTATTATGTCTTCCACATCCAGGCCGGCGCGCTCGAACGCTGCACCGAACTCGGCTATCGCCTGCTGATGCAGCCGCTCGACAGCGGCTCGCCCGGCGTCGTCCAGGACGTGCTGGCGCTGGTCGATGAAGCGCATCTCGACGGGCTGATCCTGTCGCCGCCGCTCACCGAATCCTCGGCGCTGCTCGATGCGCTCGATGCGCGCGGGCTGCCCTATGTCCGCATCGCGCCGGGCGTGCGAAAGGGGCATGGGCTGGCGACCGGCATGGACGATATCGCCGCCGCGCGGGAGATCGTCCGCCATCTGATCGATCAGGGGCATCGCTCGATCGGCTTCATCAGCGGGCCGGAAAGCCATGTCTCGTCGGCCGATCGTCTGGCCGGCTATCGTGCCGAATTGGCGGCGCATGGCATCGCCTTCGATCCCGCGCTGGTCGTCGCCGGCGATTACAGCTTCGCCTCGGGCGGGCAGGCGGCGCGCGCGATGCTCGCGCGCGATCCCCGGCCGACCGCGATCTTCGCCGGTAATGACGACATGGCGGCCGGCGCGCTGGCGGCCGCGCACGAATCGGATGTCGCGGTCCCCGATGCGCTGTCGATCGCGGGCTTCGACGATTCGGATCTCGCCCGCGCGGTGTGGCCGCCGCTCACCACGATCCGCCAGCCGGTGCGCGAACTCGCCTATGCCGCCGCCGGCCTGATGCTCGACGGCACGCCCGGTCGGACGCAGCTGACGCTGGGGCACGAACTGATGGTCCGCGCCACCACCGGGCCGGCGCCCACGCGCTGACCGGCGGCGGACGAGTCCCGATCGGGGACGCCGTTAACCATGTTTTTCAATGGTCCGATTTCTAAACAAAGCGTTAACATCGGGCCATGCAACGCCAACTCGTCATCGAGGGCACGCCTCGTCGCCACCCGTTCCGCCAGCACGTTCGCCGGGCGAGCGCCCGTCAGCGCCGCGCGAGCGAGGACAGCGATCTGCGCCTGTTCGTGCTGAGCTTCACTGCCTTTTTCGTGTGCTTCTACACCTTCCTGCTCTGAGCTTCCCGCCGCGGTAACGGCGCCGGCTCAGTCGGGCAGGTGTTCCAGCGGCTCGCGCGGCACGTCGCCCGCCAGGTGCAGCCGATGCGCGCACCAGGCAGAGGCGAGCGCCAGCCCGACCACGACCCAGATCGCATCCTCGACTGCGATGCCCGGTATCTTGGTGAGGCCCAGGATGCCCACCGATCCCAGCACCATCGCGCCCGAATTGACGATGTTGTTCGCTGCCACCGTGCGTGCCGTCTGCGATTTTTCCACCGTGGTGGTGAGGAACGCATAGAGCGGCACGACGAACATGCCGCCGGTGATCGCGATCATCGCCAGGTCGGCCAGCACGCGCCACGCCGCCGGATGCTCGATGAACAGGATCGTCTTGAGCAGCGGCCCGTCATGCACCGGCCAGAAGCGCGCCGCGAAGTGGAAATCGACGACGAACACCGCCATCGCCAGCACGGACGGCACCGCATAGCGCGCCGAGACATGGCCCTTGAGCAGCCGGTTGATGACCACCGATCCGATCGCGATGCCGACCGAGAAGATACCCAGGAACACGCTCGCCACGTCCTTCTGCGCGTGGAACACGTTCTTGACCAGCGGCGGGAACAGCACTGCCAGCACCGCCGCGATCGACCAGAACACGCTGATCGAGACGATCGCGAGGAACAGGCGGCGGATGTGCATCGTGCCCGAGATCAGGTGCGCCGAGGATCGGAAGATGTTGTAGTCGATCTTCAGCTTCACCAGCGGCGGGGCAGGGGGGATGCGAAGCGACGCGAACCACCCGGTGATCGCCACCAGGATCACGCCCACCGCCGCGGCATGCGCGCTGATCAGCCCGCCGGCGATCGTGCCGCACAGGATCGCGATATAGGTGCCCGCCTCGATCATGCCGGTGCCGCCCAGCACGTCGTCCTCGTTCAGGTGCAGCGGCAGGATCGCGTATTTGATCGGCCCGAAAAAGGTCGAGTGGATGCCCATGCCCACCAGCGCGGCGAGCATCAGCGGCAGGTTCTTCAGGAAGATGCCCGCCGATCCGACGATCATGATGACCACTTCGGCGGCCTTGATGATCCGCATGATCCGCGCCTTGTCGTAACTGTCGGCCAGCTGGCCGGCGAGCGCGGAGAACAGGAAGAAGGGCAGGATGAAGATGCCGGTGGCGATCGCGCTGAACTGCGTCTCCGCCTCGACCGAATTGTAGATCTGGTAGGTCGCGAAGAAGATCATCGCGTTCTTGAACAGATTGTCGTTGAACGCGCCCAGGAACTGCGTGACGAACAGGGGCAGGAACCGGCGCTCCTTCATGAGCCCGAGCGCACCGATCATCCGATAAAAGCTCCCACCAGCGGCTGCGCCGCCCATTGGGGTGCGGCATAGCCGAGCCGGGCCGCGTCCATCAATGGCTTATTCCGGTACGCCGCATCGTCGAACCCCGCGCGGCGGTCGCGCGTTGACCCCTCCCGCTGGCCGCTGGAGGATGCTACGGCTCTGATATGTTGACGCTTCCCAACATCCTCACGCTGTCGCGCATCCTCGCGGTGCCGCTGTTGGTCGGCTTTCTCTGGTGGCCGCACTGGGCGCCGGGTTTCGCGATCGCGTTCGCGCTCTACTGCCTGATGGGGGTGACGGACTATTTCGACGGCTATCTGGCGCGCGCGCAGGGCACGGTGTCGAAACTGGGGGTGTTCCTCGATCCGATCGCCGACAAGATCATGGTCGCCGCAGTGATCCTGATCCTGGTGGCAAAGGGCGCAATCGCCGATTTCCACGTCATCGCCGCGCTGGTGATCCTGCTGCGCGAGATCGCCGTGTCGGGCCTGCGCGAGTTTCTGGGCGGGCTGCGCGTGTCGGTGCCGGTCTCGCGCCTTGCGAAGTGGAAGACGACGTTCCAGCTCGTCTCGCTCGGCGCGCTGATCCTCGCCGGCGCGGTGCCCGAATGGCCATTGGTGCTCGTCACCGGGCTCGTCACGCTATGGGTGGCGGCGGCGCTCACCGCGATCACCGGCTGGGACTATCTCCGCGTCGGCCTGCGGCATATGGACAGCTGATGGCGATGCAGTTGCTCTATTTCGCCTGGGTGCGCGAACGGATCGGCTGCGGCGAGGAGCGGATCGACCCGCCTGAGGACGTGCGCAGCGTCGCCGATCTGATCGCCTGGCTGGCCACGCGCAGCGACGGCCATGCCGCCGCGCTCGCCGAGCCCGATCGGCTGCGCACCGCGATCGACCAGCGCTTCGTCCCGCTCGACGCGCCGCTGGCCGGCGCGCGCGAAGTGGCGATCTTCCCGCCGGTGACGGGCGGATGATCCGCGTCTCGGTCGATCCCGCGCCGATCGAACTGTCGGTCGAGATCGCGGCGCTCGAGGAGCGCGGGGCGGGCGGCGTCGCCAGCTTCACCGGCGTCGTCCGCGGCGATGACGGCGTCACCGCGCTCGAACTCGAACATTATCCCGGCATGACCGAAGCGTCGCTGTGTGCGCTCGCCGAAAGCGCGCTCGCGCGCTGGGATCTGCTCGGCGTCACGATCGTCCACCGCGTCGGCCGGATGGCGGCGGGTGAGCGGATCGTATTCGTCGGCACCGCCGCCAGCCGCCGCGCCGCCGCGCTCGATGCCTGCGCCTTCCTGATCGACCGGCTCAAGACCGAGGCGCCGTTCTGGAAGCGCGAATGGCGCGGCCAGGCGGCAAGCTGGGTCGAGCCCCGCGCCAGCGACGATGCCGCCGCCGCGCGCTGGGGCGAGGGCGAGGACGGGGGTCAGGGCGCGGCATAGCCGCCGAAGGCTACCCGCTTTGGGATTGCCGCCGGCCCCGGGAGGGGGCGTCGCTTGGCGCAACGGGGCGTTTGATGTATGAAGCTAGCTCCAGCAGCAACCTCGCCTGCGCCGCTTGACAGGGTGGCCGCTGGCGCATATGTGCCGCATCTTCCGAAACAGTGATGTCCGGCGACGCTGCTGCGCGTGCGTCGTGCCACCGCATTTCGGATGCAACGCTACGAGATGGGGTGTCTGCGGCCATGCGGCGCCCCGTGGAGCTGGGAGAATAAACTTCATGGCACGTATTGCGGGTGTCAACATCCCGACCAACAAGCGCGTCGTTATCGCGCTGCAGTATATCCACGGCATTGGCGCGGCCAAGGCCAAGGAAATCACCGCCAAGCTGGAAATCGCCCCCGAGCGTCGCGTGCAGGACCTGAGCGATCAGGAAGTGCTGCAGATCCGCGAAGCGATCGACGCCGGCTACACCGTGGAAGGCGATCTGCGTCGCCAGACCGCGATGAACATCAAGCGTCTGATGGACCTCGCCTGCTATCGTGGCCTGCGCCACCGCAAGGGTCTGCCGGTCCGTGGCCAGCGCACGCACACCAATGCGCGCACCCGCAAGGGCAAGGCCAAGCCGATCGCCGGTAAGAAGAAGTAATTCGCGCGGGGCGCCCGTCGCTCCGCCGAAGCCGGTGCTTCCGCGAGTGACCGCTCCACGGATTAGGGATAAAGGTCCAGAAAATGGCACGTGAACCGCAGCGCATTCGCCGTCGCGAACGCAAGAACATCACCGCCGGCGTCGCCCATGTGAACGCCAGCTTCAACAACACCATGATCACCATCACCGATGCGCAGGGCAACGCGATCTCCTGGTCGTCGGCCGGCATGATGGGCTTCAAGGGCTCGCGCAAGTCGACCCCGTATGCGGCCCAGGTCGCCGCCGAAGACGCCGGCCGCAAGGCCGCCGAGCACGGCGTGCGCACCCTCGAGGTCGAGGTGAAGGGTCCGGGTTCGGGCCGCGAATCGGCGCTCCGTGCGCTGCAGGCGGTCGGCTTCCAGATCACCTCGATCCGTGACGTGACGCCGATCCCGCACAACGGCGTGCGTCCCTCGAAGCGCCGTCGCGTCTGATACGTCCTGCTTGTGCCGCGGGCCCTGAGGCGGGCCTGCGGTCTTGCAGTAGTTACCTGGCGGGGGAAGCCTCACCCCCGCCCAACATGAGGAAAGCCCGTGTCGGTCAACGCTAAGAACTGGCAGGAACTCAAGAAGCCCAACGGCCTCGAGAAGAAGCCCGGGGGCGATTCCAAGCGCAAGTCGACCTTCGTCGCCGAACCGCTTGAGCGCGGCTTCGGCCTGACGCTCGGCAATGCGCTGCGTCGCGTGCTGCTTTCGTCGCTTCAGGGTGCCGCCGTCACCTCGATCAAGATCGAGAATGTGCTGCACGAATTCTCGTCGCTCGCCGGCGTGCGTGAGGACGTCACGGACATCGTCCTGAACGTCAAGCAGATCGCGCTGCGCATGCAGGGCGAAGGCGCCAAGCGGCTCCAGCTGTCCGCCACCGGCCCTGCCGAGGTGAAGGCTGGCGACATCGCCGTGTCGGGCGACATCGAAGTGATGAACCCCGAGCTGGTGATCTGCCATCTCGACGACGGCGCGACGCTCAACATGGAACTCACCGCCGACACCGGCAAGGGCTATGTCCCGGCCGTGGCGAACCGTCCGGCCGATGCGCCGATCGGCCTGATCCCGGTCGACGCGCTGTTCAGCCCGGTGCGTCAGGTGTCGTACAAGGTCGAGAACACCCGCGTCGGGCAGGAACTCGATTTCGACAAGCTCACGCTGACGCTCGAAACCGACGGCACCGTCACCCCGGAGGACGCGCTCGCCTATGCCGCGCGCATCCTGCAGGATCAGCTGGCGCTGTTCGTCCATTTCGACGACTCCTCGATCACCCGTGCGGCCCCGGTGGGCGGCATGGCTCCGGCGGCAGCGCCGGCGGAAGGTGGCGCGGGCGATGCCGCGCAGATCAACCGCTATCTGCTCAAGAAGGTCGACGAGCTCGAACTGTCGGTCCGTTCGGCCAACTGCCTCAAGAACGACAACATCATCTATATCGGCGATCTGGTCCAGAAGACCGAGGCCGAGATGCTGCGCACGCCGAACTTCGGCCGCAAGTCGCTCAACGAGATCAAGGAAGTCCTCTCCAGCATGGGCCTGCGCCTGGGCATGGAAATCCCGGGCTGGCCGCCTGAGAATATCGAGGAAATGGCCAAGAAGCTCGAGCAGGAGATCATGGGCTGAGCCTCGCGTCCGGGATTGGCGTTGCCGATCCCGGGCTGATCGCGAGGTGCGGCTGACGACGCGGTTCTGCCGCGTCGGCCATGTGTGAAGTTTGCGACGTTGAAGTTCGCACGAGTGTGAACTTTGGCAACTTTGGGTTTTGGGCGGTGGCCCATATTCGCACCGCCTGGCTGGGGGTACCGTCAAACGGCCCCCTGACGAACGAAGGGAAGATATCATGCGTCATCGTTACGGCGGCCGTAAGCTGCAGCGTACCTCGGCTCACCGCCAGGCCCTGTTCCGCAACATGTCGGCCGCGCTGATCAAGCACGAGCAGATCACCACCACCGTCGCCAAGGCGAAGGAACTGCGCCCCTACGTCGAAAAGCTGATCACCCTCGCCAAGAAGGGTGGCCTGTCGAACCGTCGTCTGGCGCATGCCCGTCTGCTGGACGACGCTCAGCTGGTGAAGCTGTTCGACGTGCTGGCCGCCCGCTATGCCGATCGCAACGGCGGCTACACCCGCATCATCAAGGCCGGCATCCGCGCGTCGGACGCCTCGCCGATGGCGATCATCGAATTCGTCGATCGCGACGTTTCGGCCAAGGGCCAGGATTCGGGTCCGGTGATGACCGATGAGGATTTCGACGAAGCCGCCTGATCGGGCGCGCATCGCTTGCGAAGTAGGAAAGGCCGGGCCATCAGGGCTCGGCCTTTTTCGTTTGTGGAGCCGTCATGCGCCGATCGTCCTTCGTCCTCCCCATGATCCTCGCCGCGGCCCCGGCCTTCGCCCAGACCCAGGAGACCCAAGTGAAGCTCGCCTATCCCGAGACGCGTCGTGTCGACGTGGTCGACGAACAGTTCGGTGTGAAGGTCGCGGATCCCTATCGCTGGCTCGAAAACGATGTCCGCAACGATGCGGAGGTCGCCAACTGGGTCGCGGCGGAAAACAAGGTCACCGACGCCTATCTGGCGACGCTTCCCGGTCGTGACGCGCTGAAGGCGCGGATCAAGCAACTGTTCGACTATGAACGGTTCGGCTTGCCCGAGCGCAAGGGCGGCCATTATTTCTACGCGCACAACAGCGGCCTGCAAAATCAGGCGGTGCTGTTCGTCCGCGATTCGCTCGATGGTCCGGGCCGCGTGCTGATCGATCCCAATGGCTGGTCGCAGGACGGCGCGACGGCGCTCGCCGAATGGCTGCCGAGCGAGGATGGCAAGCTGCTCGCCTATTCGGTGCAGGATGGCGGCACCGACTGGCGCACGATCAAGGTGCTCGATGTCGCCACCGGCAAGGATACGGGCGATACCGTCGGCTGGGCAAAGTTCACGATGGGCGCATCCTGGGCCAAGGACGGCAGCGGCTTTTTCTATTCGCGCTATCCCGAGCCGCCCGCCGACGCCAAGTTCCAGGCGCTGAACGAGAATCACCGCGTCTATTTCCACAAGCTCGGCACGCCGCAATCGGCCGACCGGCTGGTCTATGAAACGCCGGCGCAGCCGAAGCAGAGCCACTATGCCGGCATCACCGATGACGGCCGGTATCTGGTGGTGAGCACCAGCGAGGGGACCGACAACAAGAACCTCGTTCACATCATCGACCTGACCGACCCGGCGTGGAAGGCGCGCACGATCATCGGCACGCTGGCCAATGAATGGTCGGTGGTCGGCAATGTCGGCACCAAATTCTGGTTCGCGACCGATGCCGGCGCGCCGCGCCAGCGCATCGTGACGATCGACCTCGCCGATCCCGCGCTCACGCCGAACGAAGTGGTGCCCGAGCAGAAGGAAACGCTGGCCGGTGCCTCGATCGTCGGCGATCGGCTGATCCTCAGCTACATGGTCGACGCCGCCACCGAGGTGCGCCGCTACCGGCTCGACGGCACGCCCGATGGCAAGGTTGCGCTGCCCGGCATCGGCACGGCCAGCGGCTTTGGCGGCGAGCGCGACAATGGCGAAACCTTCTTCGCCTTCACCAGCTTCAACTATCCGACGACGATCTTCCGCTACGAAGTCGCCAGCGGCAAGGCGACGCCGTGGGCGAAGCCCAAGGTCGCGTTCAATCCTGACGATTATGCCGTCGAACAGCGCTTCTACGCCTCGAAGGATGGCACCCGCGTGCCGATGTTCATCGTCCGCAAGAAGAGCGTCACCGGGCCGGCGCCGACGATCCTCTACGGCTATGGCGGGTTCAACATTCCGATCACGCCGGGCTTCTCGGCCGGGCGGCTCGCCTGGCTGGAGCAGGGCGGGGTGTTCGTCGTCGCCAACATCCGTGGCGGCGGCGAATATGGCAAGGCATGGCACGACGGCGGGCGGCTGGCGAACAAGCAGAATGTGTTCGACGATTTCATCGCGGCGGGCGAGTTCCTGATCGCTGAGGGCTTCACCGGCAAGGGCCAGCTCGCGATCCAGGGCGGCTCCAACGGCGGCCTGCTGGTCGGCGCCGTCACCAACCAGCGCCCGGACCTGTTCGCCGCGGCGCTGCCCGCGGTGGGGGTGATGGACATGACCCGCTTCGATCGGTTCACCGCCGGCCGCTACTGGGTTGATGATTATGGCTATCCGTCGAAGGAAGCCGATTTCAGGCGGCTCTACGCCTATTCGCCCTATCACAATATCAGGAGCGGCATGGACTATCCGGCGATCCTGGTGAGCACGGCGGACACCGACGATCGCGTCGTGCCGGGCCACAGCTTCAAATACACCGCCGCGCTCCAGCATGCGGCGATCGGCGACAAGCCGCACCTGATCCGCATCGAAACCCGCGCCGGCCACGGCTCGGGCAAGCCTACGGACAAGGTGATCGAGGAAACGGCCGACCTCTGGGCATTCGCCGCGAAGTGGACGGGGCTGGCGATCAAGTGAGGGCAAGGCGCGGGTCTTTTCAGGCCCGCGCCCCTTTGACAGCCAGGCGTGCGCTGCCTATCGGCCAGCCATGACGCTCCAGCACACCGACTCCATCCTGATCGTCGATTTCGGCAGCCAGGTGACCCAGCTGATCGCGCGCCGCGTTCGCGAGGCCGGGGTCTATTCCGAGATCGCCCCCTTCACCACTGCTGCCGAGGCTTTCGCCCGCATGCAGCCCAAGGGCGTGATCCTTTCCGGCTCGCCGGCCTCGGTGCTCGACGAGGGCAGCCCCCGCGTGCCGCAGGAAATCTTCGACAGCGGCCTGCCGGTGCTCGGCATCTGTTACGGCGAGCAAGTGATGATGCACCAGCTTGGCGGCGAAGTGGTGCAGGGCGATAGCGGCGAATTCGGCCGCGCTTTCATTGAGATCGCCGATGGCTGCGCACTGTTCGACGGGCTGTGGCAGACCGGCGAGAGCCATCAGGTGTGGATGAGCCACGGCGACAAGGTGGCGAGCCTCGCCCCCGGCTTCCGCCCGGTCGCGGCCAGCCCCGGCGCGCCCTATGCGGTGATCGCCAATGACGAGCGCCGCTACTATGCAATGCAGTTCCACCCCGAAGTGGTCCACACCCCCGATGGCGCGAAACTGCTGGCGAACTTCGTGCGCCATGTCTGCGGCTTGTCGGGCGACTGGACCATGGCCGAGTTCCGCGCCGCCAAGATTGCCGAAATCCGCGCGCAGGTTGGCGACGGCAAGGTGATCTGCGGCCTGTCGGGCGGCGTCGATTCCGCGGTGGCCGCGGTGCTGATCCATGAGGCGATCGGCGACCAGCTGACCTGCGTGTTTGTCGACCACGGCCTGATGCGGGCGGGCGAGGCGGACCAGGTGGTCAGCCTGTTCCGCGGCCATTACAACATCCCGCTCGTCCATGTGAATGCCGAGACGCTGTTCCTGAACGGCCTGGCCGGCGTCACCGACCCCGAGGCGAAGCGCAAGTTCATCGGCAAGACCTTCATCGATGTGTTCGAGGAAGAGGCGCGCAAGATCGGCGGCGCTGATTTCCTCGCTCAGGGCACGCTCTACCCGGACGTGATCGAAAGCGTAAGCTTCACCGGCGGCCCGTCGGTGACGATCAAGAGCCACCACAATGTCGGCGGCCTGCCGGCGCGGATGAACATGAAGCTCGTCGAACCCTTGCGCGAGCTGTTCAAGGACGAGGTCCGCGCGCTGGGCCGCGAACTGGGCCTGCCGGACGTGTTCGTCGGCCGCCACCCGTTCCCGGGGCCGGGCCTGGCGATCCGCATTCCGGGCGAAGTCACCAAGGAACGCTGCGACATCCTGCGCAAGGCCGATGCGATCTACCTCGAGGAGATCCGCAATGCCGGCCTCTATGACGCGATCTGGCAGGCGTTCGCGGTACTCACACCGGTGCGCAGCGTCGGCGTGATGGGCGACGGCCGCACCTATGACAGCGTGCTGGCACTGCGAGCGGTGACCTCGATCGACGGCATGACCGCCGAGGCGTTCGAGTTCCCCGGCGGCTTCCTGCCGCGGGTGGCGACCCGCATCGTCAACGAGGTGCGCGGCGTGAACCGGGTGACCTACGACTATACGAGCAAGCCGCCCGGCACGATCGAGTGGGAATGATCCCACGTCCGCGTCAGGCGCATCCTTAGCGGTGACGGTTGCGTGCGCTGCGTTCTTGTGTGAACGTTCACTCAAGAACGCAGGGAGAGGTTAATGGGCGGTGAGCCGAACGGGTGTCAGCCGGCGCGGAGGCGGTTCCTGGCGGGTATGGGCGGCGTCGGTGTTGCGGCCGCGTTTGGCGCGCCTGCCGGGGCGAAGGCAAGGGGTGGTGCCGACCCCGATTTCGGTCCCAATGTGCTCGTAATCAACCCCGATCTGCCGCGTGAATTGGTGCAGCCGCGCCTCGACGCTATCTTTACTATGCAGGAGCGCGCGCATTTCACTGACCGGCGCTATGCCGTGCTGCTGAAGCCAGGATCCCATGCGCTGGACATTAATGTCGGCTTTTTCACGCAGGTCGCAGGACTGGGGCTGCTGCCGGGCGCGGCGACGGTCAACGGCCACGTCCATGCAGAGGCTGACTGGCGAGACGGAATGGCCCTTGTCAACTTCTGGCGCGGCGTCGAGAATGTCGCCGTACGCCCGCCGGATGGCTCGGATCGCTGGGCCGTGTCGCAGGCAGCTCCCTATCGTCGCGTCGATCTGGCCGGCGATCTGATGCTTGACGATGGCGGCTGGTCGAGCGGCGGGTTCATTGCCGATTGCAGGGTTTCCGGTTCGATACGCTCGGGAACCCAGCAGCAATGGTTCACCCGCAACAGCGCAATCGGCGGCTGGGACGGCAGCAACTGGAACATGATGTTCCTGGGAACGGAAGGCGCACCGCCGACCCGATTCCCGGAGCCACCCTATACCAGCATCGCGCGGACCCCCCGCAGTTGCGAAAAGCCGTTCCTGCATGTCGATGACGACGGGCAATGGGGTGTATTCGTCCCTAAACCGCGGGACGACACGAGCGGGCCAAGCTGGACGGACGCGACACCTTCCGGACAGACGCTGCCGCTAGAGGATTTCCTGATCGCAACACCCGACATGCCGGTGGCGCGGATCGACGCGGCCCTCGCTGCTGGCCGGCATCTGCTGCTTACCCCCGGGATTTACTCGCTCGCCCGGCCGCTACGCGTCACACGCCCGGGAACCGTGGTGCTGGGCCTAGGCCTTGCGACGCTGCACGCGGTGGCGGGAACGGCGGTGCTGCTGGTCGACGACATCCCGGGCGTGCGGATCGCAGGTTTGCTGATCGATGCGGGGGCAAGGCAGTCGCCACTGCTGATGCAGGTCGGCGAAGCCGGCGCAGGCGGCGATCATCGGGGCGATCCGATTGTGCTGTCGGACGTGTTTTTCCGTGTCGGCGGCGCGACGCCGGGTCGCGCCGAGACCTGCCTCGAGATCAACAGTCGGGGCGTGATCGGCGATCATTTGTGGATTTGGCGGGCCGATCATGGCGAGGGGCCCGGCGTGCGCAACCATGTCGGCTGGACCGAGAACGTCGCCGATCACGGGCTCATCGTGAACGGCGACGACGTTACCATCCACGGCCTGTTCGTAGAGCATTTCGAAAAATGGCAGACCTGGTGGCGCGGCGAGCGGGGGCGGACTTATTTTTACCAGAACGAACTGCCCTATGATCCGCCGAGCCAGGCTGTGTGGATGGCGGGCGATGTGCGGGGCTATGCCGCCTACAAGGTCGCCGATGATGTCACCGATCATTTTGCAGTTGGGTTGGGAATCTACGCCAACCTCACTGCGGACCCGCTGATCGTGCTCGATCATGCGATTGAAGCGCCAAAGACACCGGGCGTGCGCTTCGAATCGGTAACGACGATTTCGTTGGGCGGCGGCAAGGGCACGATCGCCCATCTGGTGAACGAAGCGGGCGACGCAGCGCGACCGGGCGCGATTCGCCAGACGCTGCGTCACTACCCGGCAGGAGAGTGAGATGCTGATACTGACCGCATTGCTGCTGCAGACGACGACTCTGGGCGATACCAGCTACAAGGTCGATGTGCCGATGAGCGCGCCGTCCACGGCGCCGACCCGCGCCGACGAGTTCGATGCGCCGAAGGTCGATACGAGCATCTGGCGTTATGAGACCGAGCGCAACGCCCAGGGCTGGTTCAACAACGAAAAGCAATATTATTCGGCCGGCCGGCCCGAGAATGCGCGGATCGAGAACGGGGCGCTGGTGATCGAGGCGCGGCGCGAAGCGTTGAAGGACGCCGGCCTCCCCGATTGGGGCGGCCAGGCCTATAGCTCGGCGCGGCTGATCTCGCGCGAGGGCTTTGGCTATGGCTTCTACGAGATCCGGGCAAAGCTGCCGTGCGGTCGCGGGAGCTGGCCGGCGATCTGGATGCTGCCCGATAGCGGCCAATGGCCGGAGATGGGCGAGATCGACATCATGGAGATGGTCGGCTGGGATCCGAACATGGTCCACGCGACGCTTCACACCGGCTTGTACAACCATTCGCGCGGAACGCAGCGCGGGGCACAGATCGCCATCCCGACGGCCTGCACCGAATTTCATCGCTATCAGATGCGCTGGACGCCGCAGGAGATCGTGATCGGAGTCGACGGCCGGGGCTATATGCGCGTCGCCAATGATCGGCCCGGCGGCGCGGGGGCGTGGCCGTTCACGCGCCCGTTCCACATGATCCTGAACGTCGCGGTGGGCGGCGACTGGGGCGGGGCGAAGGGAATCGATGATGCCGCGCTGCCGCAGCGGATGACGATCGACTATGTCCGATACTGGGCGGTCCCGGACGAGGCGTCGGCGCCGGTCAGCGCCAGCCGCGCACGCCCAGCACGGTAACGCCACCGAGTGCGGTGAGCGCAGCCAGCGCGAGCAGCGCCGCGCCGAAATCCCCTGGCGTTGCCAGCAGCCAGGTCAGCAGCGGGCCGGCAAGGATCGGCAGCGTGTTCGTCAGGTTGAGCAGGCCAAGGTCGCGCCCGCGGTGGCGCGGATCGGGCAGCAGTTGCATGGCGAACGCGGCATGCAGCGAGCGGAAGGCCGAACTGCCGACCGCATAGACGCAATAGGCGGCTGCGCCTGCGACCCAGTCGCGCGCCAGCGTCATGCCCACGAGCCCGAGCGCGGCGACCAGCGCGGCGGCGAGCAGGAACGGCTTGCGACGGGCCCGCCGGTCGGAAATCCGGCCGAGCCCGACGGTCACCGGCACCGCCACCAGAAAGGCCACCGTCAGCAGCGCCGAAACACGCGGCGCGACCTGGGCCGCGGGCGCCGAGGCGATCGCTTCGAACATATAGACGAGGTAGAGCGACAGCACCGCCGCCGAAACCTGGATGAGGATGCGCGACGTCCATGCGATGACGAGGTCACGCCGGAGCATCGCTTCCTGCGCTGGCGGTGGGGCGGACAGCGGCAGCGGCGTCGGTCGGCGTGAAAGTAGCGGCGCGAAGGCGGCGCAGACCAGAGCGAAGACGAGCAGCAGCCGCGATCCGAAACCGAACATCGCGGTGCCGAGGATCAGCGCGGCGACCAGCCCGGCGAGCGGCTCGCCAAGCGAGATGAGGCCGCCGAGCGTGCCCTTCTGCGCGTCCGGCACTTCATCGGCCATCATCGCGAATAGCGGCGCGAGGACGAGGTTGATCGCGGCCTGGAACAGGATGACGCCCAGGATCAGGGCGACCGCGCTGTTCGCCAGCGTGATGAAAGCATAGGCCGGCGCAAGCGAGGTGAGGCCAACCAGCGCCAGGCGGCGGCGGCCGCGTCCGCGCGCGGAATCGCGGTCGCTGAGCCAGCCGAACAGGATGTTCGACAGGCTGGCCGCGATCCCGCCGCCGATCACCGCTGCGGTGAAGATGCCCAGCGACGCATGCCCGGCCACGGCCTCGACCTTGCCCGGGAGCATCAGCGACAGCAGCGGCATATAGGCGATCACGCCACCCGCGTGGGCAATGCCGAATGCGAGCAGGGCAGGCGACAGCCGGCGCGAGACGCCGGGCGACACCGTTGGCGGGGCGGAACGGCCGGCGGTCATCGGCGGCACCCTGCCAGCAAGCGTGCCGCACGGGAACCATATTCGGCCGCCATTTGCCGCGCCGCTGCACGGCGGACGCGGGCGCGACGGCAAGTGCCGGTGACCAGTGTCGGAGCAACGCGTTCGAAGCGACTGCACTGCGTCAACATTCCCCTCCGTGTTATCATCTGCAGCGCCGTGAAGAAACCGGTTCCAGCCTGCTTGACACTCCACCGCAAACTGATCAAGTGAACGTTATCTCGAAAAATCGACTTACTGGCTAATGGCCATTCAGAGGGGAGGAGTTCATGCGAAAATTTTCGTCACGCCGTGCTGCGTCCTTGATTCTGGGCGCTTCGACGCTCGCACTCGCCGCGCCCGGCATCGCCTGGGCACAGGACGACTCGGCGCCCGTCGCTGCCGATGGGCAGGGTGAAGCGTCGCAGGAAATCGTCGTCACCGGCATCCGCGCCAGCCTTCGTGAATCGATGAACATCAAGCGCGATGCGCAGGGTGTCGTCGATGCGATCTCGGCCGAAGACATCGGCAAGTTCCCCGACACCAACCTCGCCGAATCGCTGCAGCGTATCACCGGCGTGTCGATCGATCGTTCGAACGGCGAAGGTTCCACCGTCACGGTCCGCGGCTTCGGTCCCGAATTCAACCTGGTGCTGCTCAACGGCCGCCAGATGCCGACTTCGTCGCTGGGCGACGGCGCCAGCCCGCCCTCGTCGCGCTCGTTCGACTTCGCGAATCTCGCTTCGGAAGGCGTCGCCGCGGTCGAGGTCTACAAGAGCGGCCGCGCATCGGTGCCATCCGGCGGCATCGGTTCGACGATCAACATCAAGACGCCGCGCCCGTTCGACAATCCCGGCCTGCACGGCAGCGTTGCCGTCAAGGGCGCCTGGGATACGTCGCAGAATGATGGCGCCGACCTGACCCCGGAAGTGTCGGGCATCATCAGCGACACCTTTGCCAATGATGCGATCGGCATCATGGTCAACGGTATCTACCAGAAGCGCAAGGCGAGCAACAACCAGGCGTCGGTCGGCTGGCTCGACGGCTATCTCGGGTCGAACCCGGCCGGTCAGCTGCCGCAACCGGGCGGCACGGGCTATGAAAACATCACCAACCCGCCGGGCGCGAATGACGTCTATGCGGTGCCGCAGAGCGCGTCGTACAATCTGAACGACATCAATCGCGAGCGTATCAACGCGCAGGCCGCATTGCAGATTCGGCCCATCGATTCGCTCGTCGCGACGATCGACTATACCTATTCGCAGAACACCGTCGAAGTTCGCAACAACAGCGTCGGCATCTGGTTCAACAACGGCAATGATTCGAGCGAATGGGGCGACGGCCCGGTTGCCGCTCCGATCGTCTATTCGGAAGCGTTCGGCGCCACGCAGGGCAAGGATCTGTCGTACAGCGGTTCGCTGACCGCTAATCGCACGATCAACCGCTCGATCGGTGGCAATCTGAAATGGGAAGCGCCGGGCGGCGTGACCGTCGAACTCGACGCGCACCATTCGACCGCCGAATCGAAGCCAACCAACAAATATGGCTCGAGCACGTCGATCGGCACTGCGGTGTTCGGCGTTGCCAACCAGTCGATCGACTTCACCCAGGATCTGCCGATCATCTCGGTCGCGATGAACCCGGGCATCGATGCGCTGGACGCATCGCTGATCACCCCCACCGGTAACTCGTTCCGCAACGCCTATTTCCGCGACGAGATCAACCAGGTTCAGCTGTCCGGCCATTATGATCACGATGGCGGTGTGCTCGACGCTCTCGATTTCGGCTTCACCTATACCGAAAACGATGTCCGTTCGGCCTATGGCTATATCCAGAACGACACCTGGGGCGGCGCCGGCCCGGCGTCCGACATCCCCGACGACATCTTTGAGCTGGCAACGTTGCCAGACAAGTTCAAGGGCGTTGGCGGCGCCGGCGATCCGGCGATGATCCAGCAGTTCTACCGCTTCGATTTCGAGCGGCTGGCCGATCAGCTGAACGATCTGTACGGCATCTGCTCCAACCCGGCGACCGGTTCCGCCCAGGCGAATACCTGTCTTGCGAACTACACCGTCGATCGCCGGATCAAGGAAAAGACGATCGCCCCGTTCGTCCAGGCGCGCGGCCATTTCTATGCGATGGGTGCCGAGGCGCACGTCATCGCCGGGCTTCGCTATGAGCAGACGATCGTCGATTCAAAGGCGCTCGTGCCGATCCCGACCGGTACGGCATGGGTTTCGGCGGGCGAGTTCAACATCCGCTATTCGAACGAAAGCGACTTCACCCAGTTCAAGGGCAGCTACGACAACTGGCTGCCCGCGATCGACTTCGACATCGAACCGATCCGCAACGTGAAGCTGCGCGCGTCGTACAGCCACACCATCACCCGCGCCGATTACGCCAGCCTGCAGGGCGGGCGCACCATCGACTCGCTGTTCCGCATCACCAACGGCACGGGCAGCCAGGGCAATCCGGGGCTGGAGCCGTACAAGTCGAAGAATATCGATCTGTCGGCCGAGTGGTACTACGGCCCGTCGAGCTATATTTCGGTCGGCTATTTCAACAAGAACGTGTCGAACTTCATTTCCTCGACGCGCGTCGACACGTCGGCGTTCGGGCTGACCAACCCGGCATCGGGCCCGCGTTACAACGCCGCGGTCGCGGCGCTTGGTGCCGATGCAACACCGGAGGCGATCCGCAACTATATCTTCGCCAACTATCCGGACTCGGTGATCGTCACCGGCACGGACAGCAACGGCAACACCACCGGCCAGATCCTTGGCCTGCCGGAAGACGACCCCGTCACCTTCCAGATCACCACGCCGGTCAACAGCGACCAGACGGCCAACCTGCACGGCTGGGAGTTTGCGGTTCAGCACAGCTTCTGGAACACGGGCTTCGGCGTCATTGCGAACTATACGATCGTCAATGGCGACGCGACCTACGACAACACGCTGCCCGCCACCGCCACCCAGTTCGCGCTGGTCGGCCTGAGCAACAGCGCGAACGTGGTCGGCTTCTTCGACAAGTATAACATCCAGGCGCGCGTGGCCTATAACTGGCGCGACAAGTTCCTGTCGGGCAGCGGCCCGAACCCGTTCTATGTCGAAGCCTATGGCCAGGTCGATGCGAGCGCGAGCTACGAGTTCATGCATGGGCTCACCGTGTTCGTGGAAGGCATTAACCTGACCGGCGAAAGCCGTCGCGGGCATCGTCGCTCGGACAACACGGTCACCTTCGCCGCGCCGGGCTATGCCCGCTACACGGCAGGCGTGCGGTTCAACTTCTGAACCGTTCCGTCCTTTCTCCTGTGCCTTGCGGAAGCCACGCTCGTCGTGGCGTGGCTTCCGCGCTATTTCGGCCGGGAACAAACATGCGATCCACGGGAGATACGATCTGATGGAGCGGCCGGTTACCCGCGTCACGATCGTCGGCGGGGGTACCGCCGGGTGGCTGGCGGCGTGCGTGATCGCCGCCCGCGCCGATCCGAAGGCGGCAGCGCCGTTGGCCGTGACGCTCGTGGAATCGCCCAATGTGCCGACCATCGGCGTTGGCGAAGGAAGCTGGCCGACGCTGCGGCGCACGCTGGCCCGGATCGGCATCGGCGAACGCGAATTTCTCTGCGCGTGCGATGCCGCGTTCAAGCAGGGCTCGCGGTTCGATGGCTGGCGCACCGGCGCAGCCGACGATCGCTATCATCATCCCTTCACGCCTCCCGCCAGCAGCGACGCGCGGCGTCTGGTGGCCGCCTGGGCGGCGAGCGGCGACACGCCCTTTGCCAGCGCCGTCTGTCCGCAGCCGGCGATCAGTGACCGGCGGCTCGCGCCGCGTCAGCGGGCGATGCCCGATTATGCGGGGGCGTTGAACTACGGCTATCACCTCGATGCCGGCAAGCTCGCGGCGCTGCTGATGCGCCATGCCGAGCGGCTGGGCGTTCATTACATCTGCGATCATGTCGATGGCGTCGAACGGGCGCCCGATGGCGATATCGCGGCGCTGCGCACGCGCGCGACCGGGCGGATCGAGGGTGATCTGTTCATCGATTGCACCGGCCATGCGGCGCTGCTGATCGGCGGTGCGCTCGACGTGCCGTTCGTCGACCGTGGCGACGTGCTGTGCAACGATCGCGCGCTGGCGGTGCAATTGCCCACCGCGCCCGATGCGCCGATCGCCTCGGTCACGGTGGCGACGGTGCATGATGCCGGCTGGATCTGGGACATCGGCTTGCCGACGCGGCGCGGGATCGGCTGCGTCTATGCCTCGGCCTTTTGTGACGAGGCGACGGCGGAGGCGACGCTGTCCGCCTATCTGCGTGCGGCGGGCGCAGAAGGGCCATTGCCGCCGTTCCGTGAACTGCGGTTCCGCTCGGGCCACCGCGCGCGCTTCTGGGAGCGCAATTGCCTCGCCATCGGCTTGTCGGCCGGCTTTCTGGAGCCGCTGGAGGCCTCGGCGATCGTCCTCATCGAATTGTCGCTCGGCTGGCTGCTCGACAATTTCCCGGCCGATCGCGCGGTGATGGAGATCCAGGCAGCGCGGTTCAACGACCTGTTCCGCTATCGCTGGGATCGGACCGTCGAGTTCCTAAAGCTCCATTATGTCCTGAGCGAACGCCAGACGCCCTATTGGCTGGCGCAGCGCGACCCGGCGAGCGTGCCCGCCCGGCTGCGCGAGCTGTTGCAGCTATGGCGTCATCAGCCCCCGTCCGACGCGGATTTCCCGATGGTCGACGAGATATTCCCCGCTGCCAGCCATCAGTTCGTGCTCTATGGCATGGGCTTTCCCCCACCTGCGGCGGGGGCGCTGCTGGGGCCGGAAGCTGCCAGTGGGGCGTCGCTTGCCGGCGAGGTGCGCCAGCGTGCGCGGGCGCTGGCCGCCGGGCTGCCCGATCACCGTGCAACGCTGGACGCGCTGCGCGCGGACGGCCATGATCTGCCAAAAGAAATGACCCATTGATATGTCAAACCATGTTTCGCTGACCGCCGAAGCCCATCGCGACCTGCGCGTCCGGACCGATTGCGGTGCGGATCTGGGCGATGCGGTGATGCATTGCCTGACCGTGCCCGACGAATTTCGGCGCGTGCAGAACGAATACCCGATCCTGTTCCGCTATGATGCCGTGCGCGACAGCTATGCCGCCTTCGCGATCTTCGGTTTTGCGGCCGGCGAGAATCTGTTTCTTCAGGGCGATCGGTGGGACGCGCGCTATCGGCCACTGGCGATCGACATCCAGCCGTTCCTGATCGGCCGCGCCGCGCCCGATGCCCCCGGCAGCCAGGTGCATGTCGATATGGCCAGCGCGAGGCTCACCACCGGCGAGGGCATCCGCGTGTTCGACGAAGACGGTGCGCCGACGCCCTATCTGGAGCGCGTTGCGGCACAGCTGGGCGAACTGGAGGTCGGACTTCGCGGTGCCGATGCGTTTTATGCTGCGCTGCGACGCCACGAACTGCTCGAGCCACTGTCGGTCGATGTGACGCTGGCGGATGGCTCGACCAACCGGCTGGTCGGCTATCATGCGATCGACGAGGATCGGCTGCGCGCGCTTGATGGTGCGGCGATGGCCGAGCTGCACGATGCCGGCCATCTGATGCCGCTGTTCATGGCGCTGGCGTCGCTGTCGAATTTCGATGCGCTGGTGGCGCGCAAGAACCGCCGGATGGCGCATGGCTGAACGCGATCCGGGCATATTCGAGGCGATGCCCTGCGTGCGCGAAGTGGTGGCGGGCGATGCGGGGGCGCTCGACGCCGAGTTGCGCGCGGCGCGCGAGCCGATCGTGCTGCGCGGACTGGTGGCCGATTGGCCGCTGGTTGCGGCGGCGCGGGACGGCGGCGCCGCGGCGCGCGCCTATCTGCTGCGGTACAGCCGGGACGTGCCCTTTGCCGTCTCGGTGGGAACGGCGGGGACCGACGGGCGGTTGTTCTACGAAGGCGACGCCACCTCGATGAACTTCCGTAGCTATCGCGGCCCGCTTGCCAAGATCTTCGGCCAGATCGACCAGGTCGAGACGATGGACGATCCGCCGCCCATTTATCTCGGCTCGATCGACGTCCAGCGCTTCTTCGACGGGCTCGATACCGCCAATCCGCTCGATCTCGGCGGGCGGGACGCGCCGCCGCGTATCTGGATCGGCACCCGCACGCGCATCGCCGCGCACAACGACGTGCCGGCCAATCTTGCCTGTGTCGCGGCGGGGCGTCGCCGCTTCACGCTGTTTCCGCCCGAACAGTTCCGCAACCTCTATCTCGGTCCGCTCGACCATACGCCTGCCGGCCGATCGATCAGCATGGTCGATTTCCACGCACCCGATTTCGCGCGGTTCCCCCGGTTCCGCGAGGCGCTCGCCCATGCCCGCACCGTCGAGCTGGCGCCCGGCGATGCGTTGCACATCCCGCCTTTGTGGTGGCACCATGTCGAGGGGCTCGACCGCTTCAACATCCTCGTCAACTATTGGTGGCGCGAAACGCCGGGGTTCCTGGGCGATCCCCAGGATGCGCTCAACCACGCCATCCTCGCGATCCGCGATCTGCCGGCGGAGGAGCGCCGATATTGGCAGGATGTTTTCGACCACTATGTGTTCAGCGGCGGTGATGATGCAGCCGCGCACGTACCGCCGCCGGCGCGCAGCGTGCTTGCGCCGCTGACGCGTGAAACCGCCGGGCGCATCCGTGCCTTTCTCTTGCGGCAGCTGACGCGGTGAGCGGCATGGCACCGGCGCGGCGGATCGTCATTGCCGGCGGCGGCACGGCCGGCTGGATGACGGCGGCGGCCATCGCCCATGCGATGGGCAGGACGGCCGCAGTGACGCTGGTTGAATCCGACGCAATCGGCACGGTGGGCGTGGGGGAATCGACCATTCCGCCACTCGCGACCTTCAACCGCGCGATCGGCATCGACGAAGCCGATTTCATGCGCGCCACCAATGCCACGTTCAAACTGGGCATCTGGTTCGAAGGCTGGCGCACCGGCGGCGCCCACGACCGCTATTTCCACTCGTTCGGCCTCACCGGCAAGGATCACTGGTCTGCCGGCTTCCAGCATTTCTGGCTCTATGGCCGCGAACGCGGGCACATGCAGCCCTATGACGATTATTGCCTGGAACTGATGGCGGCGCGCGCCGGGCGGTTCGCCCACCTGCCCGACGGCCGGATGAACTATGCCTATCAGCTCGACGCCACGGCGTTCGGCCGGTTTCTGCGGCGCCATGCGGAGGCGAACGGCGCCACCCGCATCGAAGGCAGGATCACCGGCGTCGCGCTGGACGGCGAGAGCGGTGACATCGCGGCACTCCAGCTTGAATCGGGCGAGAGGATCGAGGGCGATCTGTTCGTCGACTGCACCGGCTTTCGCGCCCTGCTGATCGACGGCGCGCTGCACGCCGGGTTCGAAGACTGGACGCACTGGCTTCCCTGCGATGGCGCCGTCGCGGTGCAGACCGAAAGCGCCTGTCCGCCGCCGCCCTATACCCGCGCGATGGCGCACGATGCCGGCTGGCAGTGGCGCATTCCGCTCCAGCACCGCACCGGCAACGGTCTGGTCTATTGCGAGCGCTATCTGTCGCGCGACGCGGCGCTCGATCAGCTGCTCGGCAAGCTGGCGGGCGCGCCGATCACCGAACCCAACTTCCTGCGCTTCGCCGCGGGCGCAAGGCGGCGGCAGTGGCACCGCAATTGCGTTGCGGTCGGGCTTTCCGGTGGCTTCCTCGAGCCGCTTGAGTCGACCAGCATCCATCTGATCCAGCGCGCCGTCCTGCGGCTGATCCGAATGATGCCGGCCGGCCCGGTGAGCGAACGCGACATCGCCGAGTTCAACGATCAGCAGCGGCAGGACATGGAGCAGATCCGCGACTTCCTGATCCTGCATTACAAGGCGACCGAGCGGCGCGACAGCGGCTTCTGGCGGCAGTGCGCGGACATGGAAATTCCCGACACGCTCGCGCACCGCATCGCCCTGTTCCGCGAAACCGGGCGCGTCTTCCGCCGCAACGAGGAACTGTTCGCCGAAAACAGCTGGGTACAGGTGATGATGGGGCAGGGGATCGTGCCGCAGACCCATCATCCGATCGCGGCCAAGCTGGGCGACCAGGAACTGGACAGGCTGCTATCCGGGCTACGTACGCAGGTGCGCCAGACTGTCGACGCGCTGCCGCCGCATGCCGATTATGTCGCGCGCTATTGTGGTGCCGGCGACGGTGGGGCAGGCTGACGCGATGGCGAGGCGCAAGCAGGCTGTCACGATCCGTCATGTCGCCGCCGATGCGGGGGTTTCGCTGCAAACGGTGAGCCGCGTCGTCAACAAGGTGCCGACGGTCAGCCCGGAAATCGCCGAACGCGTGCGAGGGGCGATCGCGCGGCTGGGCTATGTCCCGTCGATCGCCGCGCAGCGGATGAGCGGATCGCGTTCGTACCTGATCATGGCGCTCAACGACCGCGAACGCACGATCGCGGACTGGCGGAAACAGGACGGGCGCGACTGGGTCGATCAGATGCTGCTGGGCGGCATGCTGAAATGCGCCGAGAATGGCTATCGCATGATCGTCGAGCTGATCGACACGCACAGCGACCATATCGAGCGCGAGCTGCGTGCGGCGATCGCGGCGCTGCAGCCGGACGGCGTGATCCTGACGCCGCCGCATTCGCAGAACCAGACGATCCTGCGCGTGCTGGATGACCAACGGATCAGCATCGCGCGCATCGGGTCGCTGGAAGCGGGGCCGGGTTTCCAGCTCACGATGGACGATGAACGGGCAGCGCGACTGGCAACCGAGCATCTGGCCGGGCTGGGCCATCGCCGCATCGGCTTTATCGGCGGCGATCCCGAATATGAACTGAGCGGCTGGCGCGAAAGCGGCTGGCGGGCGGCGATGGAGGCCGCCGACCTCGACACCGACGGGCTCTTCGCGCCGGGTGATTTCGGCTATACAAGCGGCTGCGATGCGGCAGTCCGCCTGCTGGCGGGCGACGAACCCGCCACCGCGATCATCGGCAGCGCCGATGCGGTGCTCGCCGTTCGCGACGTCGCACAGGCGCGAGGGCTTTCGGTGCCGACGCACCTGTCGCTGATCAGCTTCGATGACACGGCGATCGTGCGGTTTGCGCATCCGCCGATCACGGCCGTGCATCAGCCGATCGCCGAGGTGTCGGAGCGCGCGGTAGAACTCATCATCGGCGCGCGGTCAGGTGACGATAGCCCCGCGTTGCCGGTGGTGGTTCCGGCACGCCTCGTCACACGCGCATCGGTCGCACCTCCGTCCGGCCCTTGTTCTATCCGGCCGTGAGTGCCGCCCCCTCGATCCGCAACGATCGGCCGGCGATGAGCGGCAGCGTTCGTTCGGTTCGGCCATATCGCAGAAGCCGGCTGCCGCTGTGTTCCGGCGAGAGCACTGCATGGGTAAGCAGACCGTTTCGCCACGCGATGTCGACGGTGCAGGCGCCGCGCGTCCGCAGTCCCCTTACGCTGCCGTGTGGCCAGGCAGCGGGCAGCGCCGGCAGCAGTTCGATCGTATCGCCGCGGCTGTAAAGCAGCATCTCCACGATTCCGGCCGCACCGCCGAAATTCCCGTCGATCTGAAACGGCGGATGCGCGTCGAACAGATTGGGATAGGTTCGCTCCGGCCCGAGCAGGAAATTGAGGATGGAGTGGGCTCGATCGCCATCGCGAAGCCGGGCCCACAGGTTGATCCGCCACGCCGTTGCCCAGCCCGTCGCCTTGTCGCCCCTGATTTCCAGCGTGCGCTTCGCGGCGGCCGCGAGGTCCGGCGTCGCGTCGACGCTGATCTGGTGCGATGGGTACAGCCCATAAAGGTGCGAGACGTGGCGATGCTGTTGTTCTGTCGCATCCGCATCCCAGTCCGCCTGCCATTCCTGAAGCTGGCCCTGGCGCCCGATTTGATAAGGCGCGAGCCGCGCCGATGCCGCCTGCAGTTCCGTTACTAGCTCGGCGTCGGTGCCAAGGATCGTCGCTGCCTCGGCCGTCTGCGCGAACAGGTCGCGCAGGATTGCCATGTCCATCGTCGGGCCGGCGCACAGCGCGCCGCCATGCCCATGCTCGTTCTCGGGGCTGATCGAAGGATTAGTGACGAGATGGCCGGTGCGTGGATCGGGCATCAGCGTGTCGAGAAAGAAGCGCGATGCGCCCGCCATCAGCGGATAGGCAGAGGCGAGAAAGGCTCGATCGCGGGTATAGTCATATTGCTCCCAAAGATGGGTGCAGAGCCACGCGCCCCCGGTCGGCCACATGCCCCAGCGCGCACCATCAATCGGCGCAGTGGCGCGCCAGCCATCAGTGTTGTGATGGCACACCCAGCCGCGCGCGCCATACATGTCACGCGCCGTCCTCGTGCCGGTCAGCGCCAGTTCGCGTATCATCGTCGCCAATGGGGCGGCGCACTCGCTGAGATTGGTGCTGTGGGCGGGCCAATAGTTCATCTCGGTGTTGATGTTCACCGTGTATTTCGAGCCCCAAGGTGGATTGAGGCTGTCATTCCATAGGCCTTGAAGCGTGGCCGGCTGCCCGCCCGGTTGCGAACACGCGATCAGCAGATAGCGGGCATAGGCGAAATAAAGCGCAGCAAGCGCCGGATCGGCCCGCGCCTGCGATTGTTGCACGCGTAGGTCGGTGGGCTCGCTGGCCGCGGGCGTGGTGCCCAGATCGAGCGACACCCGCCGGAACAGGCGGTGATGGGCGGCGCTCGCTTCGTCGGCGATCTGCGCGAACGGCTTGCGGCGCACCGCCGCCAGTGTTTGCGCGACCAGTGCCTCGGGGTCACCGGAGACGTCGTCGAACCGGCGATAGCTCGTAGCCATTGCGATCAGCAGCGTCACGGCGTCGGCGCCTCGCACGCTCAGGCCGCCGGTAGCGTTTGGCATGATTTTACCGCCTTCGGGCAACACCAGCAGCTGTGCTGCAAAACGAAGCGCGCTCGCTACGTCCGCGGCACTGCCGTTGCGGCCGGTGAGCAACAGCTGGTTCGCGCCAAATGGCCGCGCGATCGCGTCGGCATGTTCGCTTTCCAGAGCGAAATCGGCATCGACCCTGCCCCGCGCCGACGCTTCGATGCGCACGGCAATGACCTGATCGGGAGTGGAAGCCACCACCCGCCTGACATGCTCGACACTGTCCGCGAGGAATCGGGTTGTCGCCACAGCGGAGTCGAGGTCAAGCGCGCGACTATAGTCGTTCGCTTCCGTGAGGCCGGGAAACAGGATGACCAGGTTCCCGAATGCCTGATACGGCATCTGCGTCTTGGGCGTGCCGAGCAGCGCTTCATTGGTCAGAGCTTCGGCTTCGGCGATCTTGTCGGCGAAGACCAGTTCGCGGACGCGGGGTAGCGCTTCGCGAGCCTTGGGGTTAACCGGATCATAGGGCCCTCCCGCCCAGAGCGTCGCCTCATTGAACTGGAGCCGTTCCCTGTCGGTGCCGCCAAACACCATCGCGCCGATCCGCCCGTTCCCCACGGGCAGCGCCTCGGTCCATTTGGCGGCGGGCTGACGATACCAAAGCGTCGGATGCGCTGCCTGGGCCTTTGCTGCCCGAGCGCTCTGTAATGAGAGCGCCAGCGGGCCGGCAGCGATCGCGCTCATCGTTTCACGGCGGGTCCAGTCGGGCATCATCCGCTCCAGCAAAGGGGGGCGCCGCCGGTGCGTCGGCGGCGAAGGATCAGCGGTGTCGGTGGCGCGTCACTGCGCCCAGGCCATCGGGCCGATGATCGTGCCGACGAAGCCGCCGGCTTCATGCGTGCTGAGGAAGCGGCCATCGAGATCGCGCTTTAGCGTGCCGGAGGCAGCGCCTGTGGCATAGTCGAACGTCATGCTGCCGCCGTTGATCCGCAGCGTCAGCGTCACCGGCGCGTCGCCCGGCAGCGTCGTTGCCGCGATCAGCCGCTCGTCGCCCTTGTCGCGCGTGTAGAGCGCCAGCGTCCGCGCGCCGCCGACTGTGGTCAGGCCATAGAACAGATAGTTCGCATCGCTTTGCACCGCGGCCAGCCCGGCGCGGTCGCCATCCCTTGCCGGCGTGTAGCGCACCGTCACGCTGACCGTGGCGTTGGCATGTTGCTGGCGGCGGCCGACAAAGCCCGGCACTTGGTCAAGATCGCCCAACCGTCCGCCGCCGGTGATCACCAGCGCGCCATTTTCGACGCGGTAAAAGGGCGATTTGGGCGTGCGAATGCCCACCCACTGCATCGACAGCGCATCGCCGGCGAACTGGTCGACGTAGCTGAAATCGCCGCTGGTCGGCAGCACGGGCCGGGGCTGGGCGGGCAGGGCCGGGGCCTTGGCGACCAGCGGCACCGGCTTGCCCTTGGGCAGGATGATCGGCCAGCCGTCCTGCCACGTGACCGGCAACAGGAACGTCTCGCGCCCGATATTGTAGAAATCGTCGGCATAGGGGCGCACGCCGAGGAACGTCGCCCACCAGTCGCCATTCTGGGTCTGCACCAGCTTGGCGTGCCCGGTCGACGACACCGGGTTTCGACGGCTCGGATCGAGGTCGCGCTGGGTGAGGATCGGGTTGCCGGCAAAGGGAACATAGGGGCCGCGCAGTGCCTTCGACCGGAATACCACCTGCGAATGGTTGACGCTGGTGCCGCCCTCTGCGGCGGTGAGATAATACCAGCCGTCCTTGCGGAAGATATGCGGCCCTTCGATCCAGACCGGCTTCTGGCTGATATCGACGCCGCCGTTGATCAACTGTGTGCTCGGGCCGACCATCTTGCCCGCGCGCCAGTCATATTCCTGCACCCAGATCGCGCGGTGGCCGTCATAGCGGGGCGTTTCGTCCGGCGCGCGATTGTTGACGATATAGGCCTTGTCGCCCTCCCAATAGATCGACGGGTCGATCCCCTCGAAGGGCAGCCAGATCGGATCGGACCAGGGGCCGCGCGGATCCTTGGCCGTGATGACGAAATTGCCTTTGCAGCCGACACAAGTGTTGACGATGTAGAAAGTGCCGTCGTGCCAGGAAATGTCCGGCGCGAACACGGCCTGCGAGGTGCGCATGCCGGTGAAATCGAGCTGCCCCGGCCGGTCGATCGCGTTGCCGATCTGCGTCCAGTTCACCAGATCCTTCGAATGGAAGATCGGCAGGCCCGGATAATGGGCAAAGGACGACAGCACGAGATAATAGTCGCTGCCCACCCGCGTCACCGACGGATCGGGATAATAGCCGGAAAGGATCGGATTGCGGTACTCGCCGGGGCGTGCCTGAACCGGCTCCAGCGCCCGGCCGGCATAGCGGAAATCGCTGAATCGTGCCGGTGTCTGCGCCCATGCCGGCGCGGCAAGGCCGGCGACCAGCGCCAGCGCTGCCGTGAAACGTGCAATCATGCCATCCTCCCTGCCTCGCCCGGTTGCTCGAGCCGTCGGCTCGGGGACAAGATCGCCGCTTACCATAAGGATAGCGGCGGGGATGACCACCCCGAACCTGCGCAAGCCGGCCGGGGGGCGGTTCAGATCACCATGCGCCCGCCATACAGCAGCAGGGCGAGCCCGAGCGAGGCCCATAGCGCCAGCCGCCACAGCCGCGCATGGGCAGCGGGACCGCCGCCTCGCCAGAGCGCGGCACCCGCGATCGCCAGCACCGTCATCCCGAGCCACGCCTGCGTCAGCGGCGCGCCCGGCGCGAAAAAGGCGAGGATGGTGGTGAGCGTCAGGATCACCGGCTGCCCCCAGCAGACCGCCGCCCATATCCGCTCCCAGCCCGGCGCCGCCCGTCCCCGATCGCGGCGACGCGCGAGCCAGATCGTCACGCCGCTCGACGTCACGACGCACAGCGCCAGGCCCAGCAGGCCATAGCCGATCCGGACCGGCCAGCCGCCGAACCAGCCGAAATGCAGCTGGCCGATGCCAGCCAGGATGCGGGTGCCGACAACTAGGTCGCGGGGATGCTCCTCTTCGACGATGTGGCCGCGCGCATCGAACTGCACCTCGTCCTGCACCACCAGCAGCGGCGCGCGGCGCCCGTGCACGGTGATCCGCATGTCCGAGCGGGCGGGGCGCTGGATCTGCACGCTGTCGATCGCCGCGCCGGGCATGCGCGCCTGCGCGCGGGCGATCAGCGTGGCGAGATCGGGCATCGGGGCGGCGCGCGCGTTGACCGGCGGCGGCTGATCGATGAACATGGCATAGACCTGCGCCGTGTCGCCGCGATAGAGCAGCAGCGCCAGCACCGCGACGATGAGCGTGCTGAGACCGAGCAGCGCACCGGTCAGCGCCAGCGTGAAGTGGAACGGCAGCGCCCAGATGCCCAGCCGATTGTGCAGATCGGCCTCCTGCAATCGCCGCGAGCCGCCAAGCCGCAGATGGAATGCGTCGCGGATCACCCGCGGATGCGCGAGAATGCCCGAAACGAGCGAGGACAAGAGCGCCACGCCGGTGAGCCCGACGATGAACCCGCCCCAGGTACGTGGCAGATGCAGCGCGATATGGAGGTCGATCAGGAACTCGGTCCAGGCTGCCTCGACGGTAGAGAGCGAGCCGTTCTCGGCGATTGCCCAATGCCGCTCATAGTCGCGTTTGTATGCGACGATGCTCGCGCCCTCGTCCGCCGAACCCGGCATCGCCAGATGGATCGAGACGTCGTTCGGCACTTCGGCGGCGGCGGTGCTGAGCGCGCGCGCGGCGGCACCCGGCGTCAGCGTCGTCGCCATTGTCGCGCGGGGCGACTCCAGTCGTCGCAGATCGGGCGTGAACACCGCGATCGTGCCGGTGAGGCAGACCAGATAGATGATGGCGGCAAAGGCGAGCCCCAGCACCGAATGGCTGCTGAGCACCGAGCGCACCGTGTCGGCCGAAATCGGCCAGCGCCACTGCTTCCTGCGCGTATTGCTCATGCGCCCACTCCCAAGATCGTTCCGCCCGCGAACGCCATGCCGAAGCCGATCACGCTGGTGCCGACGAGCACGGCGGTGGCGCGCAGCAGCCGGCGATCGGCCAGCGTCCAGGTCATTGCCAGCCCCCAAAGCACCGGCATCAGCAGCCCGCCGGTGACGATGCGCGTGCGCGGATCGCCGGGCATATAGACGGTGACGCAGAAAGCGACCGCCATTGCCGCCAGCATGCCGAGCGGCCCCGCCAGCAAGGTCCGCAGCACGCCGCGCCACAGCTTGCCCGGTTCGTCCAGCGGTTCGGGGGCGACATCGCCGCGTTCGCGAGCTACCTTGCGCCGCACCCGGCCTTCATAGACGACCAGCAGCACGCCGATCGCCTCCATCGCCAGCGCCAGCGCGACGCCCTTTACCGGGCCGATCCACCACGCCGCGCCGAGCAGCAGGGCGAGCAGCACCGCCCAGCCGCTCCACAGCAGCACCGGCACCGCACCGTCGCGCCGCCGCCATGAACGCCGCAGCAGCCACGCGCCGGCGCCGCCGCCCGCGACCAGGATCAGGCTGGCGAGCGCAATCACCAGTGGATGCCCGCGCCGACGCCAAAGGTCTGCGGTTCGCCAAGGATCGCCTGGTTCACCGCCGTATACTGATACTGCTTGTACTTCTCGTCGAACAGGTTGCGGGCGAACACGAACAGCTTCCAGCTGCCGGTCTCATAGCCGATCTGGCCGTTGACCAGAGTGCGACCGGAAACGGCGTAGCTGCTCTGATCCTGACCGACGCCGGTGAACATTGACGAACGGTAATTGGCGTTCAGATTGGCGGTGAAGCCGCCGCCGAACCGCACATTGGCGCCGCCCGCCAGCGTCCAGCTGGGCGCATAGGGGAATTGCGTGTCGGTCAGGTCGATCGTGCTGGTGGCGCCGCTGGGCAGCTGGAACTCGTCGTATTTGGTGCGGACATGCCCGATCGAGGCATAGGCGTCGATCGCGGGCGTGATCCGCGCATTCGCCTCGACCTCGAAGCCATAGAGGTGCGAGCCCGCCGCGTTGACGGTGTTGTAGTCATAGGAATTCAGCCCGAAATAGGCCGTTACCTGCTGGTCGCGCCACTTCATGTAGAAGGCGTTGGCGTTGATCGTCAGCCTGCCGCCGAACCATTTCGATCGCAGCGCGCCTTCATAGTTCCAGCTATATTCGGGGTCATAGGGCACCAGTTCGGCCCGCGCCGGATTCTGGCTCGATCCGCCCGAGCGATAGGCACGCTGCACCGTGAAGGTGGTGATCAGGTCCGGCGTCCATTCCATGCTGATGCCCATCTTGGGCAGGAAGGCGTTGAACGTCCGGCTGTTCGACGCGAGCGGCGAGGAGGCGTCGTCGACCAGCCCGACCACGCCCTGGTTGATCAGCCCGATGATCGACGCATAGGGCGCGCCGAGGAAGTTCACGTCCGGCAGCGTGCCGTTGAACGTCGCCAGCGTTTCCGCAGTGTAGCGGTTGCGCTCGTGATCGAACCGGAAGCCACCGATCAGGACCAGCCGGTCGGTGACGCGGAAGCGGCCGTCGCCGAACAGCGCCATCGTTTCCACCCGCTCGGGCTGGGTCGCGTCATACAGTACCGGGATCACCGGCAGCTGCGCGGCATAGGCGGCGGAAATCATCTGCGCCTGCGCGGCGGTCGCGCCATTGGCCTGCAACAGCCCGGCGATCGTGCCGGTGGGGGTTGTGACATTGACATGGCTGTTCTGCCAGGCGCTGCCGCTGCGGCGATAATACCAGGCGCCCAGCAGCCCGCTGAGCCGATCGCCGTCGAAATTCAGGCGCAGTTCCTGGGTCAGGGTGCGATAGAGATAGCGGTTGTCGATCGTCTCGATGTTCTGCGGCGTATAGTCGCTGTCGGCGATCGAATGGACCTCCGATCGGTTCCACGACGTGACGCTCGACAGCTTGAACCCCGTACCCAGCGGATAGCTGATGTTCAGGACGGCGATGTCGCTGGCGATCTCGCCGCGCGTCGGCTGATCACCTTCGGTGACGCGATGGTCATAGTAATCCGGTCGGTCGGTGCGGGCATATTGATACAGATAGCCGCCGTCGCGCCGCACGCGATTGTAGCTGGCAACCGCCTCCAGCCCGGGGATCGCGCTTGGCGTCCATTTGAGCTTGCCGCGCAGATTGAGCGACTTGAGCGCATCGTCATAGCCGCCGCGCGTGATGTTTTCGATGATGCCGCGATCCGCGCGTCGCTCGGCGGACAGACGGATGCCCAGTTCGTCCTTGATGATCGGGCCGCCCAGCGCCGCCGAAAAGGTGCGGCTGTCATATTCGGTCCACAACACTCGAGCGTCGCCGCTCCAGTGATCGACCGACGGGTCCTTGGTCGTGATCACGACGCCGCCGGCGAGCGCATTCAGGCCCTGAATGGTCGATTGCGGGCCACGCAGCACCTCCACCTGCTGGACGTCCCACAGGTCGGTCGGGCCGCCATACAGCGCCTTGTTCGAAATCGGTGCGCCGTCGATATAGACGCTGGCCGCATCGGCTTGGCCGCTGCCGCCAATGCCGGTATTGGTGATTCCGCGGATCGTGAAGCCGGCGGCGCCATAGGTTTCGGACAGGTTGGCGGTCCGGTTGTAGACGTCCTGAATCGAGATCAGTGTTTCGCGCTGGATCTTCTCCGCCGTCGCGACCGCGACGCTCGTCGGTGTTTCCTGCAACGTCCGCGCGGACTTCTCGCCCGTCACGATGATCTCGTCCGCGCCGGTAGCGCTTTCATTCTGCGCATCCGCGCGCTGCGCGTGAACCGGTACCGAAACGACCGCCAGAATAGCGGTGGATAGAAGAAGATTGAACCTGGCCATACGCCCCCCGAAAAACGCGGCGGCTATGCCTGCTAAGATAATGCAAGTCAATCGCATCTGCATAGAGGCTGAGCCTTCGGGTGGGCTCGGTCGCTTCGGCTGCTCAGTCCGCTTCCGAATTCGCCCTGGCGGCAGCTTGCAGCAGTTCGCCGACCAGCGGGTTGGCGAAGCGGCGGCTGACCATCACCGCGTAGAATGCCTCATGCACCTGCGGCAGCTGCGCCAGTTCGGCCAGGCTCCCCTCCGCCAGCTCGTCGCGCACCACGATCGGCGGCAGCACCGCCAGCCCGACGCCGTCGCGCGCGAGCAGGCGCATCATCGCCATGTCGTCCACCTCGGCCGCGATTTGCGGGCGCACGCCCAGCGTCGCCACCAGCGAATCGAACGCGGTCCGCACGCTGCTTTCCAGCGTCGGCAGCACCACCGGCTGCGTCGACAGCAGGCCCGCCAGGCTGGTGTCGCCGGCCTGCCGGGGCCGGCCGATCAGGCTCACGCGCTGTTCGGCGATCTTGTGCGCCAGATAGGGGGTGATCGCGTCGCGCGCCGGCGGGCGATTGGCGAGCACCACGTCGAGTTGCAGCGCCGCCAGCGCCTGCATCAGTTCCGCCGAACTGCCCGAACGCAGCACCAGCTCGACATCGGTGCGATGGAGCAGCGGCCGGACGAACCCGATCTGGAAGTTGCGCGACAGCGTGGCGAGCGCGCCGATCCGCACCGCCTGCCGCGCGCGCCCGGTTTCGCGCAGCACGTCGAGCAGCTCGTCGCCGGTGGCGAAGATCGAATCGGCATGGTCCAGCGCGATGCGGCCCGCCTCGGTGAGCACCAGCCGGCGCCCCTCGCGCTCGAACAGGGCGTGGCCCAGCCGTTCCTCCAGCTTGCGGATCTGGGTGGACAGCGCGGATTGCGAGACCGCCATCCGCTCGGCCGTGCGGGTGAGGTTCCCGTCATGCGCCACCGCCCAGAAATAGCGCAGATGGTTGTAGTTCAGATCGCGCATGATCGTTCTTATAAAGCGAACGATATCCGCCAAACAATGAATTTTATCCGATCGTTCCGCACGCCTAACGCTCCCGCCAGACAAGAAGGAGAATAGGTGTGGGACTGTGGTGGTTGGCCAATGCCGGGCCGGCGATCCTCGCCGCGGCGGCGGTGGCAGCGGGCGCCGGGCGCGGGTTCCGGCCGGGCTGGACGCTGCACGCGGTGTCGCTGGCGGCGCTGGTCGCGCTCGTCGCGTCGATCGCGCTTGCCGGCTGGCTCGCTGTGGCCGGGCCGTGCACGCTGGCGCTGCCGGGCGCGGCATCGCTGGTCGCGATGCGGCTCGACGTGGTGAGCGTCACGATGCTCGTGCTGGTCAGCTTCGTCGGCTGGGTGGTCGTGCAGTTCGCCGCGACCTATCTCGATGGCGAAGCGCGGCAGGGACCGTTCATGGCGTGGCTGGCGGTAACGCTCGCCAGCGTGATGCTGCTGGTGACGGCCGGCACGCTGCCGCAGCTGGTGTTCGGCTGGATCGCGACGGGGCAGGGGCTCCGCCGGCTGCTGCTCTTCTATCCCGATCGCGCCGCAGCGCGCCGTGCCGCCCGCAAGAAAGCGCTGAGCACCGGTCTCGCCGATCTGCTGCTGGTCGGGTCGGCGCTGCTGCTCTGGCGCGCGACCGGCACGACCGACATCGCCCAGCTGCTCGCCGCCGCGCGTGCGGGCGTGGCGCCCGAGGCAATGGCGCTCGCCGCCTGGGGGATCGCGATCGCGGCGATGCTCAAATCGGCACAATTCCCGCTGCATGGCTGGCTGACCGAAGTGATGGAGGCGCCGACGCCCGTGTCCGCGCTGCTCCATGCCGGCGTCATCAATGCCGGCGGCTTCCTGTTGATCCGGCTCGCCGATGTGATGCTGGCCTCGCCCGCCGCGCTTGCGCTGCTGGTGGTGCTCGGCGGCTTCACCGCGCTGTTCGGCAGCCTGGTGCTGCCCACCCAGCCGGCGATCAAGACGCAGCTGGCCTGGTCCACCGTCGCGCAGATGGGATTCATGATCATGCAGTGCGGGCTCGGCCTGTTCTATCTCGCGCTGCTCCACGTCGTCGCCCATTCGCTCTACAAGGCGCATGCCTTCCTCTCGTCGGGTGGCGCGGTCGAGCGGGTCGCGACCGCGCGGCGGCTGGGGCCGGTGGCGAAGCCCGACGGCCTGGCGATCGGCCTGGCGATGCTGGGCGCGGCGATCCTGTACGCGGCGCTCGCGATCGGCTTCGGGGCGTGGAACAAGCCGCCCCAGGCGGTCGCGCTCGGCGCGATCCTGGTGTTCGGCGTCGCCTATCTGATCGTGCAGGGGATGAGCCCCGCCGCGCCGCGGCCGCTGCTCCAGCGCACGCTGGGCTTCGCGATCCTCGCTACCTCGGCCTATTTCCTGCTGCACAATGCGGCCGAGTGGCTGACTGCGGGCACGCTGCCGCCGGTGCCGGCGCCGGGGCCGTTCCAATGGGCGCTGCTCGCCTTCGCGCTGCTCGCCTTCGGCAGCATCGCGGCGGCGCAGGCGATGCTGCCCTTGTGGTGCGATCATCCCGCCGCGCAGCGCCTGCGCATCCACCTCGCAAATGGTTTCTACGTCAACGCGCTGCTCGATCGGGTGATCGGCGGCCGGACTCTCGGAAAGGCTTGATCCCATGTATCGTAGTGCCGACCCGCAATCCCACACGCCGCAGCCCAGCTATGTCGGGCTGCTGCTCGAAGCCGCCGAACTGGCCGCGCGGGGCATCCCGCCGCTCTGGCCGCTGGCGACCAGTGTCGCGGTGAACCCGTTCCTCGGCCATACTGGCCGCAGCCTTGCCCAGGCATCGGCCTGGCTGGCACGGAGCGGCGGCGCCCGGGCGACGATGCCGCGCACCTGGTATCGCGCGCGCCTCGCCGAAAGCGCGATCTACGAAAGCGATCTCCACGCCGCATGGCAGGCGACGCCGGCGGACGAGCGGCCGGCGCGGTTCGAGCAGCTGGTGCTCGCGCTGGCCGACGAGAGCGCCGATCCGGTCGCGCATCCCACGCTTGCCGAAATCGCCGCCGTGCCGGGCGGAATCGACTGGCCCTCGATCGTCGCCGATCAGATCGGCGGCTGGGCCGGCAGCTATTTCGACGCCGGGCAGGCGCTTTGGGCCGCGCCGCAGGGCGAGGGCGCCTATGCAGGCTGGCGTGCGCAGGCCGCGCTTGATCGCACGCCGGAAATTGCCGGCTTGGCCGGCTTTCGCGCTTTCGTCGCCAGTGCGCCGGCGACCGCCAGCGACACGATCGCGGTCAGCGCGGCGCGGCTCGGGCTGCGGGCGGAGGCGGCGGCACGCTATTTCGAGCGGTTGTTGATGAGCATGGGCGGCTGGGCGCAATTCGCCCGCTATCGCCGCTGGCAGGCCGAACTGACGAACAGCGTCGATACCACGCTGGTCGATCTGCTCGCCGTGCGGCTGCTGTGGGACGCCGCCCTGTGGGCGCTGGGCGACGCGGCCCTGCGTGAACGCTGGGCGGAGGCTGCCCGCGTCTATGAGGCGCCGGCGCGTGCGAGCGAGGACGCCTGCATCGACGTGATCCTTCAGCACGCCGCCGAGATCGCCGAGCAGCGGCGGCTGGCCGATCGGCTCCGCGCGCCGGTGCAGGGGCAGGGCGAGAGCGCGACGATCGCGCAGATGGCGTTCTGCATCGACGTGCGCTCGGAGCCGATCCGCGCTGCGATCGAGCGGGTGGCGCCGGGCATCCGCACCAGGGGCTTTGCCGGCTTTTTCGGCGTCGGCACCGCGCATCGCCCGCATGGCGCCTGTGCGGGCGAAGCGCGGCTGCCGGTGCTGCTGCGGCCCGGCCTGACCAGCGACGATGGCGGCGACCCGCATCTGGAGGCGCTGGACCACGCCAATGCGCGCGGCGATCGCGCCTGGGGGCGGTTCAAGCAGGCGGCGGTCTCATCGTTCGCCTTCGTCGAATCGGCCGGGTTCGTCTATGCGGCCAAGCTGCTCAAGGGCACGCTCGGCCTGGGCGCCGCCGCACCGGCAAGCCACAAGCCGCGC
Source organism: Sphingomonas sp. RS6 (assembly GCF_054489705.1). Lineage (NCBI taxonomy): Bacteria > Pseudomonadati > Pseudomonadota > Alphaproteobacteria > Sphingomonadales > Sphingomonadaceae > Sphingomonas > Sphingomonas sp. RS6. The sequence continues at coordinate 71,264 of NZ_JBTMWM010000005.1, read as the reverse complement.
TTCCACCCGCCGCTCGCACCCAACGACGCGATCGATGCGGCCGAACGCATCCTGAGGGCGATGTCGCTCACCCGCGACTTTGCGCCGCTGCTGATCCTCGTCGGGCATGGCGCGGGCGTGACCAACAATCTGCACGCCAGCGCGCTCCAGTGCGGTGCCTGCGGCGGCCATGCCGGTGACGTCAATGCGCGGCTGCTGGCCGGACTGCTCAACGATCCGGTGGTGCGCAAGGGGCTGGCCGCGCGGGGCATCGAGATTCCCGACGAGACGGTCGCGATCGGCGCACTGCACGATACGACCAGCGATCGGATCCGGCTGTTCCTCGACGACTCGCCGGTTCCCGCCGCATTGCTGGCCGAGGTGGAGCAGGGGCTGGCCCGTGCCTCGGTCGAAGCCGCCATCGCCCGCGCCGCGCGGCTGCCGCATGCCGATGGCGTGAAGCAGATCGTCGCGCGCGGCCGTAACTGGGCGGAGATACGGCCCGAATGGGGGCTCGCCGGATGCAGCGCCTTCATCGCCGCGCCGCGCGCCCGCACCGCCGGCCGGTCGCTGGGGGGCAGGGCGTTCCTGCACGATTACGACTGGCGGGCGGATGCCGATCTGTCGGTACTCGAACTCATCCTCACCGCGCCGGTGGTGGTGGCGAGCTGGATCAGCCTGCAATATTATGGCTCCAGCGTCGCGCCGGGCGTGTTTGGGGCGGGCAACAAGCTGCTCCATAATGCCGTCGGCGGCATCGGCGTGCTGGAGGGGAATGGCGGGATGCTGCGCGGCGGCCTGCCGTGGCAATCGGTGCATGATGGCGAGCGGCTGGTCCATGATCCGCTGCGCCTGACGGTGGTAATCGAGGCGCCGACCGCCGCGATCGACGAGATCCTGGCCCGCCACGGCGAGGTCCGCGCGCTGTTCGACAATCGCTGGCTGCACCTGCTGGCGATGAACGAGCGCGGCCGGATCGCCGCGCGCTATGCCGGCGGCCTGCGATGGCAGCCCTATGCCGGGCGGGAGGTCGACGCATGACCGTCCAGACCGCAACCCTGCGCACCCAGGCCGAACCCGAGGTGGAGATCGCCGCGATCGACCAGCGAATCGCCTGGGTGCTGTCGCATCCCGGCACCAGCCCGTGGCTGCGCGCCGCGCTGGAATCGGCGCTTGCCGAGGACCCGCTCGACGTCGCCAACGATGTCGAGATGCTTCGTCACCTGCTGCTGCCGCGCAGCACCGCGCACGCGATCCTCGCCGCCGCGAACCTCGCCTGAGCCGGCCCGGCTGTCGCTCAGGCGGGGCCGGCGCCGGCGTGCCGCCGCAGGCCCTCGCGCAGCCAGATCAGCCCGCGATCGCTCGCCCGCGCCCGGTTGAACTGGATCATCTCGCGCATCTTCGGCACCGGGAAGGGGGCGGGCGCCATCGCGAGCGGCAGCTTGTCCATGAACAGCCGGGCGAGGCGGGCATGGACCAGTGCGATCCGCATCGTCCCCGGCAGCAGCCACGGCACCAGCGTGAATGCCGTCACCGTCACCTCGATCCGGCGCGAATCGCCACGCGCCCGGACGATCTGCTCGGCAAAGGCGGGCGTGTTGGACAGTTCGACGACGACATGGCCCGCCGCCTTGTAGTCGGCCTCGGTGATCGGCTTCGCGAAAATCGGGTTTTCCGACCATCCGAGCACGACATGGTCTTCCTCGAACAGCAATTCGCTGGGATGGCCCTGCTCCTGGAACTGTTCGGGGGAGACGATGCAGTCGACCTCGCCGCGCTCCATCTGGTCGGCGACGCCCGTGTGCGGCGCGATTACCGAGCATCGGATGCCGGGCGCCGTGGTCGCGATTTCCGCCAACAGCGGCTGTACCGCGATCGAGGTCACATAGTCCGATGCCGCGATCCGAAACCGCCGCCGCGACGTCGCGGGATCGAACAGCGTCGAACTGGAAATCAGCGCCTGGGCGTTCGCGACGATTTCCGCCACGCGCGGGGCCAATTCCTGCGCATGCGGGCTCGGCACCATCTGCTTGCCGTTCGCCACCAGCAGCGGATCGTTGAACGAGTCGCGCAATCGCCGCAGCGCCGCGCTCATCGCCGGCTGCGTCAGCCGCAACCGTTCGGCGGCGCGGGTGACGCTGCGTTCCTCCATCAGCGTGTGAAACGCCACCAGCAGGTTCAGATCAAACCGGTCGAGGCGCATGGCATAAATCCCGTGATTGATTGATCATAAAATATAACAATTTTGATTGATGTCAAAAGGCTCGCATCATGCGCCCCAACGAATGGCCGAAAATGGCCGCGATCAATGGGAGGGTGAATGTGAGCAAGGCATGGCGATTGACGAGTTCGGTTCTGGCGCTGGGCATTGCCGGTCTCGCCGCGCAGGCGCACGCGCAGGATGCGGCAGCGGCCAGTGAAGAGGCACCGGCGGCATCGACGCAGGACGCATCCGGCACCGATCAGCAGCAGGGCCTTCAGGAAATCATCGTCACGGCGCAGCGCAAATCGGAGAATCTGCAACGCGCCGGCATTCCGGTCGCCGTCGTCACCGGCGATCAGCTGGTCAGTCGCGGCCTGACCAGCGCCAACGAACTCGGCGGTTCGGTTCCGTCGCTCAGCGCCCAGCCGCAAGGCGGCGCGAACACGGTGTTCTTCCTGCGCGGCGTCGGCAACTTCACCGTCAACGGCTACAGCGATCCGGCGGTCGCGTTCAATTATGACGGCGTCTATCTCGGCCGCGCCACCTCCACCTCGGGCATCTTCTATGATCTCGAACGGGTCGAGGTGCTGAAGGGGCCGCAGGGCACGCTCTATGGCCGCAACGCCACGGCCGGCGCGATCAACGTGCTGCCGACGCGGCCGAAGCTGGGCGAAAACAGCGGCTTCGTCACGGCCAGCTACGGCAATTATAATGCGTTCAACGTCCAGGGCGCGGTCAACATCGCGATGGGCGAGCATGGCGCGATGCGCGTTTCCGGCAACCTCGTCAGCCGCGACGGCTATCAGACCGACGGGACCAACGACGAGAAGACGCAGGCGTTGCGCGTCCAGTTCATGAGCGAACTGACCCCGGACCTGACCGTGCGCCTCGGCGGCGATTTCGCGCATAGCGGCGGCAAGGGGCCTGGCTCTACCTATGCCGGCAGGATCGTCTATAACGGCACCGCCAACCAGTTCGTGCCATCGGGCCTCAGCGAGAATAGCGGCCTGTTCTCGCCCGAGGCGCAGGCCTATCGCCAGACGCTGTTCAGCGGACTCTCCGGGCGCACGCTCGATCCGCTCGACGTCGAGCCCTATCTCGACAACAACTATTATGGCGCCAATGCCGAAATCACGCTCAACACCGGTGCCGGCACGCTGACGGTGATCCCGGCCTGGCGCTATTCGAAGCTCGACAATCGCTTCGCAGTGCCGGCCTTTTACGGCAATGTCGCCGAAACCGACGAGCAGAAGAGCCTTGAAGTCCGCTTCGCCGGCAAGCCGATCGGCATGTTCGACTATATCGTCGGCGCTTACTATTTCGACGAGTCGGTGGATGCCACCTATCTCTTCTCGCAACAGGCGCTGAACGCCTATCAGTCGTTCACGTCCAACACCAAATCCTATGCCGGGTTCGGCCGCCTCACCGCCAATTTCACCGATCGGCTGCGGCTGATCGGCGGCCTGCGCTATACCAAGGACGACAAGGATTTCGACGGCCGCGCAGACGTGTTCCTCGTCCGCTGCACCACTGTCGTTCAGGGCCGACCGAGCTGCCCCGATGCGCCCTTGCTGCCGTCCACGGGGCGCTACCAGGATCTGCCGACGTCGATCTTCCCGAGCGTGCCGGATAACCAGGCCCGGCCGATCGGCACCACCGGCGCGCTGCTGATCCACGCCGTGACGCCGGTGAACACCACGATTTCCAACGATCGTTTCACCTATCACCTCGGCGCCGAATTCGATGTCGGTCCCCGCTCGCTGCTCTACGCCAATTACGAAACCGGCTTCCGCTCGGGCGGCTTCGCGCTGGCCGCCGGCTATGAGACGTTCGAGCCCGAATATATCGACGCCTATACGATCGGCATGAAAAACCGGTTCTTCGACAACCGGCTTCAGCTCAACCTTGAGGCGTTCCTCTGGAAGTACCGCAACCAGCAGGTCAATCACACCGGCGTCGATCAGAACGGCAACCAGGGCCAGATCACCGAAAATGTCGGCAAATCGACCAACAAGGGTGTCGAGGTCGATGCGCAGTTCCTTGCCACGCCGAACACGCTGCTCAGCGTCAATGTTCAGTATCTCGACGCGAAATACGATGATTTCGTTTATCGCGAGCCGATCGGCGCCACGCCGCCGGTTACCGGCTGTCCGTATCGCGCAAGCGCGGTGGCGGGCATGTACGACATCGATTGCTCGGGCCGCACGGCCTATCAATCGCCGAAATGGACGATGAACCTCGGCGCGCAGCAGACCGTGCCGCTGGGCGACTACAAGCTTGTCGTCTCGGGCGACACGCAATATCGCTCCAGCCGCGTCGTCGGGTTCGAATATATGCCCAACCAGCTGGTCGGCGCCACCTGGGTCAGCAACGCCCAGATCAGCTTCGGCGCCTTTGACGATCGCTGGTCGATCGCCGCGTTCGTCCGCAACATCGAGGATGAGCGTTACCAGGCCAGTGCCCAGATCTACAATGCCGGCTCTGCCGCGCTCGCCGTCTATTCGCCGCCGCGCACCTATGGCGTGCGGGCAACCTCGAAGTTTTGAGGGGGCGGGGAATGGTGTCGATCAACCGCGCGTTGCTGACCGGCCTGCTGCTGATGGCAGCGGGTTCGGCCCCGGCCCGGGCGCAATCGCCCGAAACGCCCAGCTGGATCACGCTGGGGACGATGGGCGGTCCGGTGCCGGAGCCTTCCCGATCGCAGCCGGCCAATGCGCTGGTCATCGGGCGTGACGTCTATCTCGTCGATGTCGGCGACGGTGCGGTTGAGCAACTCGCCAAGGCCGGCCTTCAGGCGTCGCAGGTAAAGGCGGTGTTCCTCAGCCATCTGCACTTCGATCATACCGGCGGGCTCGCGGCGTTGCTGGGGCTGCGTTACCAGACCTATGCGCCGGGGCCGCTGCACATCTACGGTCCGCCTGGCACCCGGCAGCTCGTCGACGGCCTCGTCGCGTCGATGAAGCCTGCGGCGGCGGCGGGCTATGGCCTGCCGGGTGCGCCGGTGATCGATCCGGCGAGCACCGTCATGGTGACCGAGATCGCCGACGGCGGGAAGGTGGCGACCGGCGGCTTCACCTTGCTCGCCGCCAAGAACAGCCATTACAGCTTCGCACCCGGTTCGGCGGATGATCTACATTATCAGTCGCTGACCTACCGGTTCGATCTGCCGGGCAAATCGATCGTCTACACCGGCGATACCGGGCCGAGCCCGGCGGTCGAGCAGCTCGGCCGCGGGGCCGACATGCTGGTGAGCGAGATGATCGACGTGCCCGCGACGATGGCGGCGATCGGCCGGCTTCAACCGGACATGCCGGCCGGGCAGCGCGAAGCGATGCGCGAACACCTCACCCGCCATCACCTGACGCCGCAGCAGGTGGGCGAAATGGCCAAGGCGATGGGGGTCAAGCAGGTGGTGCTCACCCATCTGGTGATCGCCCGCGCCGATCAGGCGGCGATCGATCGCGCGATCGCGGAAATCCATCAGTCCTTCTCCGGGCGGGTCACCGCCGCCCATGATCTGGAACGGTTCTAATCCCATGCAATCCCTGAAAACCCTGGTTATCGGCGGTGGCATCGGCGGGCTCACCGCTGCCATCGCGCTTCGGCAAAAAGGCTTTCCCGTCGAGGTGATCGAGCGCGATCCCAGCTGGTCGGTCTATGGCGTCGGGATCATCCAGCAGGCGAATGTGCTCCGCGCGATGGCCACGCTGGGCCTGCTCGACGACTATATCAGCGCAGGCGTCGGGTTCGACGCCGTCGAAATCTATCGGCCCGACGGTGTGAAGGTCGCCCGTGTGCCGGCGCCGCGCCTGCTCGAAGGCTATCCGGCGAACATGGGGATCGGCCGTCCGGCGCTGCACAAGGTGCTGGGCGACCGCACCATCGCGCTCGGAGCCGAGGTGCGGCTGGGGATCACCGCCGAAAGCATCGTCGATGACGGTGAACAGGTTGCCGTTACCTTCTCCGACGGCACGGCTGGCATTTACGACATCGTGATCGGCGCAGACGGCGTCTATTCGCAGACGCGCGCCACGCTGCTTCCCGATTCGGAGACGCCGCAATTCACCGGCCAGGCGGTGTGGCGCTACAACTTCCCGCGCTGGCCCGATCTCGATGCGCTCCACGCCTATAACGGGCCCACAGGTGTCGGCTTCGTGCCGATCAGCGACGCGCTGATGTACATGTATGTCACCACGCCGGAGCCCGATAATCCCCGTTACCCGCGCGAGGGTCTGGCCGCGGCGATGCGTGGCAAGCTTGCCAATTGCGCCCCGGCGATCCGCGAGCTCGCTGAACAGATCACCGATGACGACGGCGTCGTCTATCGCCCGCTCGAAGGCATGCTGGTCGAAGGGCCGTGGCACAAGGGCCGTGTGGTCCTGCTGGGCGATGCGGTCCACGCCACAACCCCGCATCTGGGCCAGGGCGCCGGCATGGCGATCGAGGACAGCATCGTGCTGGCCGAGGAGCTTACCCGCCACGACGCGGTCGAGGACGCCTTCACCGCCTATCGCGCTCGCCGCTTCGATCGCTGCGCCTATATCGTCCGGGAAAGCCTGGCGATTTGCTACGGCCAGCTCGGCAAGGCGCCGCCCGTCGATAACGCCAAGGCCACCGCGGAAATGTTCGCCGTGACCGCCCAACCCATCTGAGTAACCGAGGAACCTGTTATGAGCCGCGTGACCGAAATCCGCTATGTCGGCTACGGCGTGACCGACTTCGACGCCGAGAAGAAATATTACGAAGAAATCTGGGGCCTGGAGCCGGTGCCGAGCGACGACGGCATGGCTTGGTTCAAGGCCCAGGGGCATGACGAGCACCAGGTCGTTCGCCTCCGCAAGGCCGAGGAAAACCGCATCGACGTGATCGCACTGTCGGCCGACAGCCGCGCCGATGTCGACGCGCTGCGGGCCAAGGTGGCAGACGCCGGCTGCCAGATCGTGCGCGAGCCGGCCGCGCTGACCAGCCCCGGCGGCGGCTATGGCTTCCGCTTCTTCTCGCCGGACGGCCTGATGTTCGAAATCTCCAGCGACGTCGCCCGCGGCCAGCGCCGCGAGATCGAACGCTGGGACGGGGTGCCGGTGAAGATCAGCCATATCGTGCTGCACTCGCCCGACCATCAGGCGGCCGTGAAGTTCTTCACCGAGGTGCTGGGCTTCCGAGTCAGTGACTGGCTGGGCGACTTCATGTGCTTCCTGCGCTGCAATTCGGCGCACCACCGCATCGCCCTGCTGCCGGGGCCGGCCTGCCTCAACCATGTCGCCTATGACATGGAAGGGATTGACGGCATGATGCGCGGCGCGCACCGGCTGAAGCTGAACGACGTGAACATCGGCTGGGGCCCGGGCCGCCACACCGCCGGCAACAACACCTTCAGCTATTTCGTCACGCCCAGCGGCTTCGTCACCGAATATACCGCCGAGCTGGAGGAAGTGGATTTCGAGCACCATCAGGCCCAGGTCCGCGCCCCCGCGCCGATGGTCATGGACCAGTGGGGCATCGGCACCGGCGGTCCGCAGACGCTGCCGCATCCCGCGCCGAACCCCGGCCTGTTCACGGCGGTGGAGGCCTGATCCGATGGCGCTGTTCGAATATTTCCCCAATTACATCTGGAACCTCTCCGTCGCGATCGCGATGGAGAGCGGGGGCCAGATTGGCGAGCTGGTTGACATGTGCCAGCCGATCAAGGACGCCGCGGCCTCGGGCGCCGATGCCGGCACGCCGCAGTTCATGGCGCAGTGGGTCGCGATGGCCGAAAAGCTGATCGAGCTTGCCGCCGAGGACGAGGCACGGGGCCGCGCCATCTCCGCCTCGAACAAGCTGGAGCGCGCCGCGCTCTACATGTTTACCGGCGAGCGCATGCAGGGTCACGGCCATCCCGGCCGCAAGGAAACCTACGCCAAGGCGCGCGCCGCGTTCGACAAGTCGACCGCGCTCGGCAAGATCAACCGCGAGCGCGTGGAAATCCCCCTCGCCACCGGCACCATGCCCGCGCTCTACACCCGCGCACCCGGCGAAGGCCCCAAGCCCGTCGTCGTCTATTGCAACGGCCTCGATAGCTGCAAGGAGCTGCTCTACTGGTCCCGCCTGCCCGAAGCGCTGGCGCGGCGCGGCATCTCCACCCTATGCGTCGACCAGCCCGGATCGGGCGAGGCGCTGCGGCTGCAGAACCTGCCGGCCGATCCGCATTCGGAGAACTGGGCATCCAAGGCGGTCGACTGGCTGGAACAGCAGGCGGACGTCGATCCGAAGCGGATCGGCATGACCGGCATTTCGCTGGGCGGGCACTTCGCCCCACGCGCGGTCGCCTACGAACCCCGCTTCGCCTCGGGCGCCTGCTGGGGCGCCAACCATAATTGGGCCGAGGTGCAGCAGAAGCGGCTCAACCGCGAGGGCGAGAATCCGGTTCCGCATTACTGGGCCCATGTGATGTGGGCGTTCGGCGCCAGCGACATGGACGATTTCTTCGTCAAATGCGCCGACATGAACCTCAACGGCCATATGGGCGGCGTGAAGGTTCCCTTCCTCGTCACGCACGGCGCCGAGGATCGCCAGATCAGCGTCCAGTACGCGCATGACTGCTATGACCAGCTGGTCAACAGTCCCAAGCGCGAGCTGAAGATCTTCACCAAGCGCGAGGGCGGCGTGGAGCATGTCGGCGCGGACAACATGTCCTACGGCCGCGACTATATCGCCGACTGGTTCGCCGAAACGCTGGACGGACACACCGCATGAGCGGGGCAGCAGGAACGCAGGTCGCGTCCACCCGGCACGCGATCATGCTGATCCTCACCGCGATCATGCCCACCATGGGCATCGTCGCGCTGGTGCCGGTGCTGCCGCTGCTGCTGCGGGAATTCGCCGCCGTGCCGGGATCGGCGGTGCTGGTGCCGGTGGCGCTGACCGTGCCGGCGCTGTGCATCGCGCTGTTCTCGCCGGTGGCAGGTGCGCTTTCCGATCGGCGCGGGCGCAAGCCCGTGCTGATCGCGGCGCTGATCCTCTACGGCGTCGTCGGCGCGCTGCCGCTGCTGCTTGCCAATCTCTACGCCATTCTTGCCTCGCGCGTGGTGCTGGGGCTGGCCGAAGCCGCGATCATGACCGTCTCAACGGCGATGCTCGGCGACTATTTCGAGGGGCCGCGACGCGAGCGCTGGATCGCCACCCAGATGGCGGCGGTCAGCGTCAGCGCAATTGCGCTGGTCGCGATCGGCGGCGCGCTGGGCGAGGCGCTGGGCGCGCGCGGGCCGTTCCTGCTCTATGTCGTCGCCCTGCCGATCGCAGCGGCGGTGGCGGCCATGTTGTTCGAGCCGGTCCATCGCAGTGCCAGCCGACAGGCGAAGGCGCGCCTGCCGCTGGGCGCAATCCTGCCGGTGCTGCTCATCACCATTGCGGTCGGCGTGCTGTTCTACACGATCATCGTCCAGGTCGGGCCGATCATCGAACGCAGCGGCGTCACCTCGCCGGGCCTGATCGGGCTGGCGGCGGCCGGCACCAATCTGGGCGTGGCGATCGGCAGCATCCTGTTCGGCCGGGTCAAGGCCCATGCCGGGCCGCGGCTTCTGGCGGCCGGGCTGGCGCTGGTGGCCGCCGGCTATGCCGGGGCGGCGCTGGCGCCAGGCTTGGGCGCGATCACCGGCTTCGCCATCCTCGCCTGTGTCGGCAGCGGCCTGATGCTACCTAACATGCTCGCCTGGGTGATGCGCCGCCTGCCCGCCGCCGCGCGCGGTTCGGGCACCGGCGCCTGGACGGGGGCTTTCTTCCTCGGCCAGTTCGCCGCGCCGCTGATCACCACGCTGCTGGTGCCCGTCACCGGTGGCCTGTCGCAGACGCTTCTCCTCTACACCGGGCTGGCGCTCGCCGGCGCGCTTGCCGCGCTCGTTGCCGGCACGCGGTCCGCCACCCCAAATCCCGCTTGAAGGAACCAGAACATGGAAAAGCCCGTCCGCCGCGTCGTCACCGGCCATGATGCCCAGGGTCGTGCGATCATCCAGGAAGACGGCGCCGTGCCGCGCGTCCAGCGCGTCGGCGGCGCCATCGGCCCGATGTTCCACGAAGTGTGGAACACCCAGGCGACACCCGCCCCGATTGATGCCGCTTCGGGCGAGCCGCAGGAAGATGGCATCGTCCTCGCCCCGCCGAAGAACGGCACCCGCATCCGCGTGCTCGACATTCCCCCCGAAGGCGACGGCATCCGCACGATGACGCCCGAAGAGGCGCGCGCGCACTTCGCCGAAATCGGCGCCGGCGACGCCTCGGCACATGGCGAGGGCTCGCGCCATGCGCTGATGCACCGCACCGAGACGATCGACTATGGCATCGTCCTCGAAGGCGAACTCGTGCTCATCATGGACGAAGGCGAAACCACCGTGCGCGCCGGCGACATCGTCATCCAGCGCGGCACCAATCACGGCTGGTCGAACCGCTCGGACAAGAATTGCCGCATCGCCTTCATCCTGATCGACGGCGAATTTGAAGCCAGCCTGAAGCGCTGACCATGCGGCTGACGATCACCGGCGCGGACGGCTTTGTCGGCCGGGCGGTCGTGCGGCGGCTGCGCGAAACGGGCGCGGCCGCCGAGCTGCTACTGGCCGACCGCGCCTTTGCGGAGGATGGCCCGGAACGGCGGCTGGCCGGTGACTTGACCGATCCGGCGGTGCTTGCCGCCGCCACGCAGGGTTGCGATGCGCTGCTGCACCTGGCCGCGCTGCCCGGTGGCGCTGCGGAGCGTGATCCGGCCGCCTCGCGCGCGGTCAATCTCGACGTCCCGCTCCGCCTGATCGAGGCGATGACGGGTCGGCGGCTGATCCTTGCCGGTTCGATCGCGGTGTTCGGCGCGGCACCTGCGGGACCGGTGGACGATACGACCGTCCCGACGCCCGACAGCGTCTATGGCACGCACAAGCGCATGGTCGAACTCGCCTTTGCCGATGCCGTGCGGCGCGGGGCGGTCGGTGGCGCGGTGCTGCGCCTGCCGGGCATCGTCGCGCGTCCGGCCGCGGCGGGCGGTTTCGGTTCCGCCTTTCTGAGCGATGTCTTTCACGCCGCGCGCGAGGGGCGCGCCTACGCCGTCCCCGTCGCGCCCGATGCGACCAGCTGGGTCTGCTCGGTGCGCGCCTGCGCCGCAAATCTTGCTGCCGCGCTTCTGGGAGAGATGACCGAGCGTGATCCGCTCACCCTTCCTGCACTGCGGGTGCGGATGGGCGATCTCGTCGCGGCCCTTGCCGATCGCTTTCCCGCAGCCGCCATCACCCATGCCGAAGACGCCGGCCTTCGGCGCACCTTTGGCAGCTATCCGGCGCTGAAGACCGAACGCGCCGACGCGCTGGGCTTCGCGGCCGAGACCGACATCCCTGAACTGGTGGAGACGGTGCTTGGCGATCTCTGACCTGTTCCGCCTCGCGGGCCGCACTGCGCTGATCACCGGACCGGCCAGCGGCATCGGCCTCGCTTGCGCACGCCTGTTCGCGGCGGCGGGCGCGCGGCTGGTGCTGGCCGATCGCGATGCCGCTGCCTGCGATGCACTCGCGAGCGAGCTTGGAGGCCTGTCGCTGCCCACCGACGTCGCCGATCCCGCCGCGCTGGCCCGGCTTGCCGAGATGGCCGAGCGCGAGACCGGGGGGATCGACGTCCTTCTCTGCAACGCCGGCATTGCCGGTCCCGCCGGGCCGATGCACGCGCTTGCGCCTGCCGACTGGGACGCGCTCCGCCGGATCAATCTCGACCATCCGATGCACCTGACCGGCCTCGTCGCCCCGCGCATGGCCGAACGCGGACGCGGCAGCATCGTGCTGCTCTCCAGCATCGCCGGTGCGCGTGGCAATGCCCGGCTGGGCGCTTATGGCATTACCAAGGCCGCCGTATCGCAACTGGCCCGCAACCTCGCGGTCGAGTGGGGGCCACACGGCGTCCGCGCCAACGCGGTCGCCCCCGGCCTGATCGACACAGCCTGGGCGGACGCGATCCTCGCCAACCCACAGGCGGCCCAACGCCGGCTCGGGCTGACGCCGCTCCGCCGCATCGGTCGGGTCGAGGAAGTCGCCGCCACTGCGCTCTACCTCGCCAGCGATGCGGGCGGCTTCACCACCGGCCAGACCATCGTCGTCGATGGCGGCACCCTTGTTTCAGACGGCAATTAGGAACCGACTTCATGCGCATTGCAACCCGCGACAACGGCACGGCCGATGGCGAACTGATCCTGGTTTCGGTGGATTCCAGCCGGTGCCTTGCGGCCGGCAGCGCCTGGCCCAACCTGCTCGGCGCGCTCGAGGATTGGGACAATGCGCTGCCGGCAATGCACGCCGCCGCCGCGTGCCTGGCGGCAGGCGAGGGCGACCCGCTGGACCCGGCCACGCTGCGCGCGCCGCTGCCGCGCACCTGGCAATGGCTCGACGGCTCGGCCTTTCCCAATCACGGCGATCTGATGCAGCAGGCGTTCAATCTGCCGCCTATCGAAACCGATGTGCCGCTGATGTACCAGGGGATGAGCCACCAGTTCCTGGCGCCCGGCCAGGACGTGCCGTTTCCTTCGGCCGCCGACGGCATCGATTTCGAAGGCGAGTTCGGCGTCGTCACCGGCCCCGTGCCGATGGGCTGCCGCGCCGAAGACGCGCTGGCGCATGTCCGGCTGGTGCTGCTCATCAACGACTGGTCGCTCCGCACGATCGCGCCGATCGAAATGAAGACCGGCTTTGGCTGGGTTCAGGCCAAGCCCGCGTGCAGCGTCGCGCCGTTCGCGGTGACGCCCGACGAACTGGGCGAGGGCTGGCGCAACGGCCGGGTCTGCCTGCCGCTCAAGGTGGAGGTCAACGGCGCCTGGTTCGGCAATCCGAACGGCGAGGCAATGGCCTATGGCTTTCACGAACTGATCGCCCATGCCGCCCGCACGCGCAGCCTGCCCGCCGGCACGATCATCGGATCGGGCACGGTATCCAATGTCGATCATGCGGTGGTCGGGTCGACCTGCATTTCCGAACGCCGCGCAATCGAAAAGATCGCGCATGGCGAATTCCGGACCGCGTTTCTTGGCGATGGCGATCGCGTGTGGATGGGAGTGGGCGATGATGCCGCCTTTTTCGGCAGCATCGATCAGCGGGTGGCCGTCACCGGCTGAGCGCCGGCCGGGCGCTGCGCCCGATCGGTGCCTCGTCACGGGCGTGTCATTCCGCGACCCTAACGCGCCTGCGACAACCGACGAGGGACGCCATGGCCACGACGCAGGATCGACGCAGCTTCATCCGGACGATGATGGCGGCCGCTGGCGGCGCCACGACAATTCATCCGTCGATTGCACGCGCGCTCGCGATCCCTGCGGATCGTCGTTCGGGCACGATCGCGGATGTCGCCCATGTCGTCATCCTGACGCAGGAGAACCGCGCTTTCGACCATTATTTCGGGACGATGCGCGGCGTCCACGGCTTTGGTGACCGCTTTGCCGTGCCAGCGCCGCCGCTTCCGGGAGCGCCCCGCCGCACCGTACTGGTCCAGCCGAACGAGCATGACGGCGCCACGCCCGCGCTGCTCGCGCCGTTCCGGCTCGATACCGCCACCGATTTCCGCCTGTACCGGCCGCTGGGCACACCGCATGGCTTCACCGACAGCCAGGCCGCGTGGGACAATGGGCGGATGGGCGAATGGCCGCGCCACAAGCACAACCACGCGATGGCGCATTTCACCCGCGACGATCTGCCCTTCCAGTTCGCGCTGGCGGAGGCGTTCACCATCTGCGACGCCTATCACTGCGCACTGCACCTGAGCACCAATCCCAACCGTCTTTACCTGTGGTCGGGCACGCACGATCCGCTCGGCCGGCGCGGCGGGCCGGCGATCGACAATGGCTATGACACGCTTGCCGCCGATCCGCGCGGGCATGGCGGCTATGCCTGGACGACCTATCCCGAACGACTGATGGCGGCGGGGATCGACTTTCAGCTCTATCAGGACATGGACGACAACTTCACCGACAACCCGCTGGTCGGCTTTGCCCGCTATCGCCAGGCGGCACGGGCGGCGGATGCGGACGGCGAACCGGGCTCGCTCGCCGTGCTGGGCCGGCGCAGCGTCAAGACCTGTCCGGTCGCGCAGTTCGTGGAGGACGCGAAGAATGGGCGGCTGCCGGCGGTGTCGTGGATCATCGGCCCGGCCGAAACCACCGAACATCCCAGCGCCTCTACCCCGCTCCAGGGTGCCGATTACATCGCCGGCATCCTCGATGCGCTGACCGCCAATCCCGAGGTCTGGGCGCGCACCGTCTTCCTCGTCAATTTCGACGAGAATGACGGGCTGTTCGATCATGTGCCGGCCCCGGCACCCCCCGCCCGCACGACCTCGCACGCCGAGGGGCTGGCGGGCGGGACCACCGTTTCCGCCGACGACGAATATCACATGGTCTCGCAAGGCGCCGAGGATGCCGCCTATCTCGGCCGCCCCTATGGGCTCGGGCCGCGCGTGCCGATGTATGTCCTCTCGCCGTGGAGCAAGGGGGGCTATGTCGCGTCGGAGGTGTTCGATCATACCAGCGTGATCCGCTTCCTCGAGGCGCGCTTCGGGGTGCACGAGCCCAATATCAGCGCGTGGCGCCGGGCGGTCTGCGGCGATCTGACGAGCTGCTTCGACTTCGCCAGTCCCGATCGCGCCGATTTCCGCGACGCGCTGCCGCCGACGCGGGCCCTGTCCGAACGGGCCGCCGCGCTCCACGAGGTCGCGCCGCCGGTGCCGGGCGCGCTGGCCGCGCCGGTGCAGGAGGCGGGCGTCCGACGCCGGCGTCCGACGCCCTATCGGCTCGACGTCCGGCTCGCGCACGATGCCGGTACGCCGACGATGATCTTTGCCAATGCCGGCACCACGCGCGCGGCGGTGTTCCACGTCTATGATGTCGATCGGCTCGATGGCCCGCCCGCGCGCTACACGGTCGAGCCCGGCAAGCAGCTCGAAGCGAGGTTGCCGGGGCAGGCGGGCGCGCGCGACCTGTTCGTCGTCGGCCCCAACGGCTTTCACCGCCGGCTGCGCGGCGCGCCGGACCGCTTCGCCGTGCGGTTCGATGTCGTCGCCGGCCGCCCGGTGCTGACCATCACCAACGTCGCTGCGACGGCCATGACGATCCGGCTCGGCGATTGCGCCTATGGACAACCCGATCGCCGCTTCGAGATGGCGCCGGGCAGCAGCCGACCGCTCGAGCTTGATCTTGCCGACAGTCACGGCTGGTACGATGTCGAGCTCGTCACCGAGGGGCAGTCATGGCGCCTGGCGGGGCATGTCGAGGATGGTCAGCCATCCTTCTCCGACCCGGCGGCCGGCGGGGCAGGGGCGCTGACCGTCTGACATCGCGGCCTCGCGGCCGCGAGGCCAAGGCAGCGCCGTCGCTCGGTCAATGCCTTGGGCGCCCGCTGCCGTCAGCCGGCCGGCCCTTGCGTCATGCGTCGACGTTCCGGCGATAGGTTTCGGGCAGGAACAGCAGCCCGATCACGAAGGTCGCGGCTGCCACCGCCACCGGATACCAGAAGCCGTGATAGATGTTGCCGTTCGATGCCACCATCGCGAACCCGATCGCCGGAAGCAGTCCGCCCAGCCAGCCATTGCCGACATGATAGGGCAGCGACATCGACGTGTAGCGGATGCGGCTGGGGAACAGCTCGACCAGCATCGCCGCGATCGGGCCATAGACCATCGTCACCAGCAGGACGAGGTAGAACAGCAGCGCGATGACCAGCGGCGTGTTGATCGCCGCCGGATCGGCCTTGGGGGGATAGCCGACGCGCGCGAGTTCGCCCGTCACCGCCGGCTGGTCGCCCTTGGCGGGTGCGCCGACGATCCGGGCGGTGAAGGCGGCGATCGCTGCCGCTCGCGCGTCCGCCGACAGCCCGGCGGGATCGGGCGCCGCAAAGGTCTGTCCGCCGATTGTCACCGAGGCGGTGGCACCGGGGGCGGCGGCCGCGTTCTCGTAATTGACCCCCGCCTTGGCGAGCGCGTTCTTGACGATGTCGCAGCTCGATGAGTCGAACTTGTTCTGCCCCACCGGATCGAACTGCGACGAACATTCGGCCGGATCGGCGGTGACGGTGATCGGCGAGGCGGCGAGCGCCCGCGCCAGCGCCGGGTTGGCGGCGCTGGTGAGCGCGTGGAAGGTGGGGAACAGCGTCAGCGCGGCGAGCGCACAGCCCGCCATGATGATCGGCTTGCGCCCGATCTTGTCCGACAGCCAGCCGAACACGAGGAAGAAGGGGGTGCCGAGCAGCAGCGCCGTGATCGCGAGCGTGTTGGCGGTCAGCCCATCGACCTTGAGCATCTTTTCGAGGAAATAGAGCGCGTAGAGCTGGCCGGTATACCAGATCACCGCCTGGCCGGCGATCGCGCCGAAAAAGGCGATGAACACGATCTTGAGGTTCGCCCACTGGCCGAATGCATCGGTGATCGGCGCTTTCGATGCGGTGCCCTCTGCCTTCATCTTGTTGAACACGGGTGATTCGTGGAGCTTCAGCCGCAGCCACAGCCCGATGACGAGGAACAGACCGGAGAGCAGATAGGGGATGCGCCAGCCCCAGTCGCGAAACGCAGCCTCGCCGACGCCGGTGACGGGCGAGCGCACCGCGATGACGATCAGCAGCGCCATCGCCAGCCCGCCCGTCGCGGTGATCTGGATCCAGCTGGTGTAGAAACCGCGCTTGTTGTTCGGCGCATGCTCGGCGACATAGGTCGCCGCGCCGCCATATTCGCCGCCGAGCGCGAGCCCCTGGAACATGCGCAGCACCACCAGCATGATCGGCGCCGCGACGCCCACGCTCTCATAGGTCGGCAGACACCCGACGAGGAAGGTCGACAGGCCCATGACAATCAACGTGATGATAAAGGTGTATCGCCGCCCGAACAGATCCCCGATCCGGCCGAACACCAGCGCGCCGAACGGCCGCACGATGAAGCCGGCCGCGAAGACCAGCAGCGCCATGATGAACGAGGTGGTGGCATTGAGCCCGGTGAGGAATTTCGCCGCGATGATCGAGGTCAACAGGCCGTAGAGATAGAAATCATACCATTCGAACACGGTGCCCAGCGAACTGGCGGTGATGACCAGTTTCTCGCTGCGGCTCGGCTCGTGGTGCCTCGGCTCTGCCTGGGGCGCGGTTGCCGTCAAATTCTCTCTCCCTTTGCCGCGCACCGGTTTTGCGTGCGCCGTCTTCTTTGGGCGATAGTGGCAAGCCCGGACGCGCTTGCCTAGCCGCGTTCGGCACGAGCGAGGACGATCGTTCCCCCTCGTCCTCGCGCGCGGAAGCGATTAGAGGCGCGGGCATGTATAGTTTCGATATCAACGCCGAATCGAAGGCCGACGCCTATCGCGATCTGGCCGCCGCGCTCGATGCACTCACCGCCGGCGAGCCCGACGTGATCGCCAACATGGCGAACGCCGCCGCATTGCTCGGCCAGTATCTGCCCGATCTCAACTGGGCAGGCTTCTATCGCAATGTCGCGGGCGAACTGGTGCTCGGGCCGTTCCAGGGCAAGGCAGCGTGCATCCGCATCCCGTTCGGCAAGGGCGTGTGCGGCACGGCGGCGGAAACGCGCACCACGCAGCTGGTGGCCGACGTCCATGCCTTTCCCGGCCATATCGCCTGCGATGCCGACAGCCGATCGGAACTGGTCGTCCCGATCGTCCACCAGGGCGAATTGCTGGGCGTGCTCGATCTCGACAGCCCGCTGCCCGCCCGGTTCGATGCCGGCGACGCCGCCGGTTGCGAAGCGCTGATGCGCATTCTGGCGCCGCGCATCGCCGGATAAGGCCGCCCGGGGGACGGGGCAGTCGCCGTCAGTCGCTGCCCTCGGCCGGGTGCTCCGCGCGCCTTGCCTGCGCCTCGGCCTGCCTTTTCTTCTTGCCCTGATCGTAATGCCATTTGATGGCGAAGAACATGCCGGTGCCGAACACGACGACCTTGAACGTTCCAAAGATGATCGGCACCCAGATCATTGCTTTTCCCTGATATCGTTCGTCTCGCGAGGCGTGCGGCTCAATCGAGCTGCACCTTGCCGCGCCCGGCCTTGATGACAGATCGGCCCTTTTTGGCATCGACGCGGCGCGCCTTTGCCGCCTTGCCCGGCTTGGTCTTGATGCGTTTCGCCTGCCGGACATTTGCCTGCGCCACCAGTTCGGCCAGCCGTTCGCGCGCGTCGGTGCGGTTCGCCTCCTGCGTGCGAAAGCGGCGCGCGGTGATGAGCAGTTCGCCGCCGGCGGTGAGGCGGGTGCCGGCAAGTTCCTTCAGCCGCGCATAGGCATAGGGCGGCAGGCCGAGCGCGAAGACGTTGACCCGCAACTGGACTGCGGTCGCCACCTTGTTGACGTTCTGCCCGCCCGGCCCGGTCGCCGCGAGGAAGCGTTCCTCGACGATCGCCGCGTCGGGAATCTCAGTCACGCGGACGCCCGAAGCCGATATGATGGAAGCGCGGCGGCAGCGGCGCCTCCGCCTCGATGTGGGGCTTGCCCTCGCGTCCGATCGTCAGACCGAGCGCGTGGAGCATCATCGCCGGGCCGCCGGCGCCATAGACCGGATCGCCGACGATCGGGATACCCAGCCCCTCCGCGGCATGGATGCGAATCTGATGCGTGCGCCCGGTTTCGGGATAGAAGCCGATCAGCGCGCGCTGGCCGATAACCTCGATCCGTTCCCATCGCGTACGCGCAGCCTTGCCAGCGGGATCGCCGCGCATTCGCCAGCCATGTTCGCGCGACGAAATCTTGCCGAGCGGCAGATCGATCATGCCGCCTTCCGCCTCGGGCACGCCTTCGACCACGGCGAGATAGCGTTTGGTCACTTGGCCCGCCTCGAACGCCTGGCCGAACCGCTTCAATGCCTTGGGATTGCGCGCGAGCAGCAGGCAGCCGCTGGTATCGCGATCGAGCCGGTGCGCCGGCTTGGGCAGGCGCTGGAACCCGAAGGTCAGCGTGCCCAGCAGATCCTCCAGGCTCTCGGCGCTGTCGCGTGGTCGGTCTACCGGCAGGCCTGCCGGCTTGTCGATCACGATCGCTTCGCCGTCGATGAAGAGTACCCGATCCTTGAGCATGCCCGCCGCTATACAGCGTGGCGCGCCGCGCGCGAGTCCCGATGATGCAACGGCCAGTGCCGCGTGGCACCGGCCGTCGGGCGGGCGGCATCGTCGGGGGAAGCGAGCCGCGCGCCTGGGGGCAGGGGATCAGCCCTTCAGCTTGGCCGCGGTCTGGGCGACGCGGCGGCCCTGGTAGCGCGCGCCTTCGAGCTCGACCGCGCTCGGCTGGCGGCTGCCGTCGCCATCGGCGATGGTCGACGCGCCATAGGGGGTGCCGCCCTTGACTTCATCGACGCCCGCCTGGCCCTGGAAACCATAGTCGAGCCCGACGATCGTCATGCCGAAATGCAGCAGGTTGGTGAGGATCGAGAACAGCGTCGTTTCCTGGCCGCCATGCTGCGACGCGGTGGAGGTGAAGGCGGCGCCGACCTTGCCGTTAAGCTGGCCCTGGAACCACACGCCGCCGGCCTTGTCCCAGAACGCGGCCATCTGGCTGGCCATCCGGCCGAAGCGCGTGGGCGAGCCGACGATGATGCCGTCATACTGGGCGAGCTGGGTGACGTCGTCGAGCACCGGGTGGCTTTCGTCGACGACGAAGCCCGCCGCCTTGGCGACCTCGAACGGCGCCGTTTCGGCGACGCGGCGGACGTCGACGGTCGCGCCGGCCTCGCGCGCACCTTCGGCGACGGCATCGGCCATCTTCGCGAGATGGCCATAGGAGGAATAATAGAGAACGAGGATCTTGGTCATGGCGATGGTCCTTGTGGCGAGAAGGAGGGGCGGGCCTGCCGCCCCTCCCGGAGAATGAGTCAGTCGGCGTCGACGAGGACGATTTCGGCGTCTTCGATCGCGGCGATCGTCACGGTCTGGCCGCCCGACAAGGCTGCCCCGTCACGGGCGTCGATGCGATCACCATTGAGGGTGATCGAGCCAGACGCGGGTACAAGATAGGCGTGCCGCCCCTCACCGATGCTATGGGTCAGCTGTTCGCCGGCCTTGATCGTTGCGCCGAGCACGCGGGCATCGGCGCGTATCGGCAGCGCGTCGCTATCCTCCGCGAAACCCGAAGCGAGCGTGACGAAGCGGCCGGAACGATCGCCCTTGGGAAAGGGCTTGGCGCCCCAGCTGGGCTGGCCGCCGCGTTCCCGCGGGCTGATCCAGATCTGGAAGATCCGCGTCGTTTCCGGCTCCAGATTATATTCGGCGTGGCGCACGCCGCTGCCGGCGCTCATCACCTGGACGTCGCCGGCCTCGGTACGGCCGGTGTTGCCCATCGAATCCTGATGGGTGATCGCGCCCGAGCGGACATAGGTGATGATCTCCATGTCCTGGTGCGGATGCGGCGGGAACCCCGAGTTCGAGGCGATTTCGTCGTCATTCCACACGCGCAGCGCGCCCCAGCCCATCCGGGCCGGATCATAGTAATTGGCGAAGCTGAAATGGTGCCGCGCCTTCAGCCAGCCATGATCGGCATGGCCAAGGCTTTCGAAACTGCGTTTGTCGATCATTGCTGACCTCCTGTTTGTCTGCAGCACAGATAGGCGATCGGATCATCGCGTAAATGGAAACGTTGGAAACTGATCGTTTCGTGATAAGTTGTGGCGTCGCAGTAGGGAGGCGCGCGTGAAGCTACCGGATTTCGAGGCCTGGGCGGTGTTCGCCAGCGTCGTCGAGCATCGCTCGTTCAGCGCCGCCGCCGCTGCGCTCGGCGTGTCCAAGGCGACGGTGTCAAAGGCGATCACGCGGCTGGAGGAGCGGCTGGGCACCAGCCTGTTCCACCGCACGTCGCGGCGGCTGACGCTTACCGAAAGCGGCCGGACGCTCGCGGATCATGCCCAGCGCATCCTGGGTGAGGGGCAGGCCGCCGAAGAGGCGGCATTCGAATCGGCCACCGCCCCGGCCGGGCTGGTCCGACTCGCTGCGCCGCTCACGTTCGGGACGCACCACCTCGCGCCGCTTCTGGCCGATTTCATGGCGCTGCATCCAGGCATCTTGGTCGATTTGACACTTTCCGACGCGATGATCGACATCGTGGGCGAGGGGATCGACATCGCCCTGCGCATCGCCGAACTGCCCGATAGTTCGCTTCGCGCCCGGCGGCTCGGCCCGGTGGGCATCCATGTCGTCGGCGCGCCGGCCTATTTCGATCGCGCGGGCAGGCCAAAGCATCCGGCCGATCTCTCGCGCCATGCCTGCTTTATCTACACCAACATGGCGATGCCGGGCGTGTGGCGCTTTCGCAAGGCGGGTGGGGAGGAGGCGGCGGTTCGGATCGACGGACCGCTGCGCACCGACAATGGCGAGGCGATGCTCCCGGCGCTAAGGGCGGGCATCGGGATCGCGCGCCTGCCCGGGTTCATCGTCGAGGAGGATATTGCCGCCGGGCGTCTGGAAGTGGTGCTCGACGACTGGTTCGGCGGCGCGACGGCGCTGCACCTGCTGACGCCGCCCAGCACGCGGCGCCCGGCGCGCGTCGAAACCCTGATCGAGTTCCTGACGGAGCGGTTGCGCAGTCTCTGCGTTCGGGAGGGGTGAAGCGCCTCGATCCCGATCCCGCCGACGCCCGCTTCGTGCGGCGCGTGCTGATCCTGCTGGTGGTCGGCGCCGTCGTCGTGGCGCTGTACCGGGCATCGGACCTGTTGATCCTCGTTTTCGGATCGGTGCTCGGCGCGATCGCGATCCGATCGGTGGTCGATCGTTATCGCGAATGGGGGCTGGCGAACCGGTTGAGCATTCCGGCGGCGATGCTGTCGGTGCTCGCGGGAATCGCGTTCCTGATCTGGCTGTTCGCCGTCCAGTTCGGCCCGCAGATCGAAGCGCTGCTCGAATCGCTGCCGGGCCTGATCACGCGGCTGCAACGCTGGGCGGCGGGCAGCCCGGTGACCGCCAAGCTGTACGACGCGGCGGAGGCGGCCTTTGCCGGTTCGCGCGTGGCGCAGGATGCGAGCGGCCTCGCGCTCGGATCGGGCGAACTGCTGCTCAACGCGATCCTGCTGCTGGTCGGCGCGCTGTTCATCGCGGCCGATCCCGGCGTCTATCGACGGGGATTGTTGTCGCTTGTGCCGCCGCTCAAGCGCGACATGGCGGCGGATGCGCTCGACGATGTCGGCCATACGCTGCGGCTCTGGCTGCGCGCTCAGATCCTGCTGATGACCAGCATGGGCGTTCTGGTGGCGCTCGGCCTGTGGATCGCGGGCGTGCCGTCGCCCGCCGCGCTGGGGCTGCTCGCGGGGCTCAGCGAGTTCATCCCCTATGTCGGGCCGACGGCGGCGATGCTGCCGGCGCTGGGCCTGGCGGCGACGGCGGGGCCGGGCACGCTGGTCGGCTGCCTGGTCACCTTCGCCGCCGTCCGGCTGTTCCAGACCAACTTCATCACGCCGTTCGTGCAGAGTCGCGTGATCGCGATTCCGCCTGCCGTCACGCTGTTTGCGATCATCGGAATCGGATTCGTGTTCGGCTTGTTCGGACTTTTCTTCTCGGCGGCGCTGCTCGTCGTGATATTTACGCTGATCCGCAGCCTTTATCTGCGTGAGGTTCTGGGTGAGCCGATCCCGCGCAGTTCCGCCGATCCGGCCGAAGATCGCGACCGTTTCGGCCCCGACCCCTTGTAGATTCCCTACGACTCGTGGATTCCTGGGGCTTAGCGGGAAATTAACCTTTTGCCTTCAGACACGCTTAGGTTAATGAATCGTCCAGCGCGGCGGGCACCGGGGCCCCTTCGCGTGGTGCCGACAGGGGAAACCAGCGATGCGTGTGCTGCTGATCGAAGATGAACCTAGCACAGCGAAGGCGATAGAATTGATGCTCTCTACCGAGGGCTTCAACGTCTATACGACGGACCTGGGCGAAGAGGGCTTGGACCTCGCCAAGCTGTATGACTACGACATCATCCTGCTCGACCTGAACCTGCCGGACATGCACGGCTATGACGTGCTGAAGAAGGTGCGGACCGCGCGGGTGCAGACCCCGGTGCTGATCCTCTCCGGCATCAACGAGATGGATTCGAAGGTGCGCTCGTTCGGCTTCGGCGCCGACGATTACGTTACCAAGCCGTTCCACCGCGAGGAGCTGATCGCGCGCATCCACGCCGTGGTGCGCCGCTCCAAGGGCCATTCGCAGTCGGTGATCCGCACCGGCAAGCTGGCGGTGAACCTGGACGCCAAGACCGTCGAGGTCGACGGCGCCCGCGTGCATCTGACCGGCAAGGAATATGCGATGCTGGAGCTGCTCTCGCTCCGCAAGGGCACGACGCTGACCAAGGAGATGTTCCTCAACCATCTCTATGGCGGGATGGACGAGCCGGAACTCAAGATCATCGACGTGTTCATCTGCAAGCTGCGCAAGAAGCTGAGCATGGCCTGCGAGGGCGAAAACTACATCGAGACCGTCTGGGGCCGCGGCTATGTGCTGCGCGAACCGGACGAAGCCGGCCAGGTGGATACCCAGGTCGCCTGATTCTTTCCTGACATCACGCAGGGGCAAGGCCGCTGTCGCCACCGCGCGACCGCGGCCTTTTTGTTTGCCGGGCGGGTGCCGTCGAGCCGCCCAGCGTGTGTGTCAGCCGCCGAGCTTGCTGAGCACGAAGGCGATGAGGAAGCCGGTGACGGCGATCAGCCCGGAAAATTCGTGCGTCGTCTCGGTCGCCTCGGGGATCATGGTGTCGACTAGCATCGCAAGGATCGCGCCGGCCGCGACCGCCGTCGTTGCCGCGACCACGTCCGGCCCGGCATCGGCCAGGGCGATATAGCCCAGGGCGGCGGCGATGGCCGAGGCGATGGCGATGGCGCCCCAGACGCGGAAGATATAGGGGGCGCTGCGCCCCGCCTTCTTCATGCCGGCGACGCTCGACAGCCCCTCCGGAACGTTCGAGAGGAACACCGCCGCCACCGTCACCAGGCTGACGCCCGGGCCGTGCAGCAGGCTCACGCCGATGACCACCGATTCGGGAACCCCGTCGAGCAGGGCGCCCACGGCAATCGCCGATCCTGAATCCTCATCGGCCGATGACTGGCGCTCCTTCGGGTTCGATCCCGATCGCTTGCGATGACGCCCCCCCGGCGCGGGACACGGCGACATTGGCGATCGTGTAGATCACGGCCCCGCCCAAAAACCCCAGCGCGGTCGAATCGAAGCCGCCGCGCGCATAGGCTTCGTCCATCAGCTCGAACGCGACCGCCGAGATCAAGACGCCGGCGCCGATCGCCATCACCGCCGCCACCACGCGCTGCGGCAGATGGACGGTGTAGGCGATGATCGCGCCGACGAGCAGCGCCGACCCGCCCAGCAATCCCCATAGGCCGGCTTCAATGGCACGTGGCATTTCGAACCTCCCTGTCTGGTAACTGGACAGGGCGACGATCGATCCAGCCTAGCCGCGCCGGGCTGCCCCGTGCTGGGCCGCGCGGGCGAACAGAGCCACCAGGTCGTCGCGGCTGATGTCGAAGCTGTCGCCAGCCTCGGCCAGCGCAGCGTCGATGTCTTCGGGCATCAGGTACGGCGCCGGTGGTGCGGCCGTGATGCGGTGGGGATAGCTGTGCCCGTTCAGGCGATGCACGGCCCATCCGCACGCCGTCAGCAGCACGGCGTTGAGGCCGACGGGAAACAGCGCATAGCCATAGCCCTGGGCAAGAACCGCCGGCGCCAGCACCGGCAACAGCGCACTCCCGCCACCGGGCGGATGCAGGCTGCCCGTGAGCGACATCGCCGCGATCGCCAGCCCGACGGCGACACCCGCCGCCAGCGCATCATGCCCCAGCCACTGTGCCACCAGCGTGCCGACCAGGGCGGAAACGACATTGCCGCCGATCACCCGCCACGGCTGGGCGAGCGGACTGGATGGCACTGCGAACACCAGCACCGCCGACGCGCCGATCGGCGCGACGAGCAGGATGGTCGACGCGCCATCGGGCCCGATCTTCGCGGAAAGCCACCCGGTCAGGGCGATGCCGATCGCACCGCCCAGCGCGGCGACGATCCGGTCGCGCCATTGCGCGCCGGCCATTCGCAGTCGGAACATGCCCGCTACTTCTTCGCCATCCAGGCCCGTTGCCCGCCGACCCAGGTCTCGATCACCTTCGCGCCGCGCAATTCGGCGGGGGAAGCGGTCAGCGGGTCGCGGTCGAGGATCAGGAAATCGGCCCAGAGACCCGGTGCCAGCCGCCCGAACTTGTCCTCCGCAAAGCCCGCATAGGCGGCGCCGATGGTGAAGCCGGCCCATGCCTGTTCGCGCGTCAGCGTCTCTTCCGGTCGCCAGCCGCCGGGCGGGTTGCCCTGCGCGTCCTGACGCGTCACTGCGGCGGCCCAGCCCGCCCAGGGATCGGGGCTCTCGACCGGATAGTCGGAACCGAAGGCGATGTGGGCGCCGTCCTTCAGCATCGTGCGCCAGGCATAGGCGCCGGCCAGCCGATCCGACCCCAGCCGCGCCTGGGCCATCGTCCGGTCGCTCGTCTGGTGCACCGGCTGCATCGACGCGATCGTGCCGAACTTGCCGAAGCGCGGCAGATCCTTCGGATCGATGATCTGGGCATGCTCGATCCGCCAGCGGCGATCGCCCTTGTAGGTGTCCGACAGGATTTCGATCGCGTCGAGCACCTGCTGGTTGGCACGGTCGCCGATCGCGTGGACGGCGAGCTGGAAATCGTCCATCGCGCCGCGCGCCATCAGGTTGAGCAACTGGTCGTCGGAGAGGAAGCCGAGCCCCTTGTTGCCGGGCGCATCGGCATAATCCGCCTTCAGCCACGCCCCGCGCGATCCGAGTGCGCCATCGGCATAGAGCTTGATGCCGCCCATGCGCAGCCGATCATTGTAGAGCCACGGCGTGGGTCCGGCGCCGGCGACGCGCAGCGCGGTCTCGACCCCGTGGGCGTAGCTCATGATCCGCACGCGCAACTGGCCGATATCGGCCATGCCGCGCATCGTTTCCCAATCGTCGATCGTCGTGCCCATATCGGCGGTGGCGGTGATGCCGAACGACAGCAGCTTTTCCTGTGCCGCCAGGAACGCCGCGTTGCGCTCGCGCGGGGTGGGCTGCGGCACTACCTTTGCCACCAGTTCGGTGGCGGAATCGACGAGCACGCCGGTCGGGCGGCCGCTCGCATCGCGTTCGATCCGGCCGCCGGCGGGGTCCTTGGTCGCGGCGGTGATGCCGGCCAATTCGAGCGCGCGGCTGTTGGCCCAGCCGGCATGGCCGTCGACCCGTTCCAGCCACACCGGCCGGTCGTTCACCGCGCGATCGAGGTCTGCGGCGGTGGGGAATCGGCCGAGCTGCCAAGCCTCTTGGTTCCAGCCGCGGCCCAGGATCCACTTGGCGGGGCTGCCTGCGGCATAGTCGCGGATGCGGGCCAGCGCGCCGTCGAGGCTGGTGGTCGCCGAAAGGTCGAGCTGAAGCTGCTGGAAGCCCAGGCCCATGAAATGGCCGTGCGCGTCGATCATGCCGGGGACGAGGGTCGCGCCCTTCATGTCGATCCGCCACACCGGCCGTTTCGGCCGCTTCTTTCCCTTGCCGATCAGCGCGACGACCTTGCCGTACGGATCGATCTGCAACGCCTCGAAACGCACCACCACGCCGCTGGCGTCGAGCGTGATGCCATTGACATTATCAATGATTCCATCGGCCTGCGCGGCCGGAGCGAGCAGCAGGGCTGTGGCGGCGAAAAGCCGCTTGAGGCGCGTGAACATGGTGGCAGGGCATAGGGCCTGTTCCCCCCGCGCGCCAGATGGTCTAGGCCGGCGACATCATGGCTACCAAAGCAGCATCCGCACCCGCTTCGCTCCCCGTTTCCATCGCCGATGTCCGCGCGGCGGCGGAGCGAATTTCGGGCGCGGTGGTGCGCACGCCGACGCTGCACAGTCGCACGCTTTCGCAGCTGACCGGCGCGAACGTGTACCTGAAGTTCGAGAATCTCCAGTTCACGGCCGCTTATAAGGAACGCGGCGCGCTCAACACGCTGCTGCAACTCGATGCGGCGGCGCGCGCCAAGGGCGTCATCGCCGCCTCCGCCGGCAATCACGCGCAGGGCCTGGCCTATCATGCGACGCGGCTGGGCATCCCCAGCACGATCGTGATGCCGAAGAACACGCCCATCGTGAAGGTGACGCAGACCGAAGGGCATGGCGCCACCGTGGTGCTGCACGGCGAGACGTTCGACGCCGCCTATGCCCATTCGCGCGAGCTGGAGGCGGAGAAGGGCTATACCTTCATCCATCCGTTCGACGATCCGCGCGTGATCGCGGGACAGGGCACCGCGACGCTCGAAATGCTGGAGGACGTGCCGGCGATCGACACGCTGGTGGTGCCGATCGGCGGCGGTGGGTTGATCTCGGGCGCCGCGGTGGTGGCGCGTGCGCAGGCGCGGCCGGTGGACGTGATCGGCGTGCAGGCGGAGCTGTATCCGTCGATGTACAATCGCGTCCATCACACCGAGATGCCGTGCGCGGGCGATACGCTGGCCGAGGGAATCGCCGTCAAATATCCGGGCGAGGTGACCGGCCGGATCGTGGAATCGCTGGTCGACGATATCGTGCTGGTCGGCGAACGGCGGCTGGAGGAAGCGGTCAGCCTGTTGCTCCAGATCGAGAAGACCGTGGTCGAAGGCGCTGGTGCGGCGGGGCTTGCGGCGCTGCTGTCCGAGCCCGAACGGTTCAAGGGCAAGACCGTGGGCACGATCCTGTGCGGCGGCAATATCGACACGCGGCTGCTGGCCAACGTGCTGCTGCGCGACCTTGCCCGCTCGGGGCGGCTCGCGCGGCTGCGGATCCGGCTTCAGGATCGCCCCGGCGCGCTGTTCCATGTCGCGCGGATCTTCCACGAGCAGGGCGTCAACATCATAGAGGTGTATCACCAGCGCGTGTTCACCTCGCTGCCCGCCAAGGGCCTGATCACCGACATCGAGTGCGAGACGCGCGACCGCAACCATCTCGATCGGCTGATGACCGCGCTGCGCCGCGCCCAATATGAAGTGAGCATGGTCGAACTCGCCTGACCGGGCGAGTCGATCAAGCGAATCGCCCGTGCGACGAGCCGAGTCGCGCGGGGATTACCCTGCGGATTCGCGCCCGATAGAATAAGCGAACGATGGCGTCCGCCCCTGGAAGCGGGGCGGCGCCGCGCGGCACCACGCAACCGGCATAAAAGGTGTCCCGCGCGTTAACGCTCTTTCATGGTAAAGCGGCTTTTCATCATCCTTTTCCCGCTTCATACTTGTCCGCACAAGGCCGGTAAGGGATCGGCTTCGAGGGTGCAGAAGGACGGCTGAGCGGTGACCGCACTATCACGTTTTCCGCGTTTCTTCGTGACGAGTCCGTCCCCTTGCCCCTATCTGCCGGGCCGACAGGAACGGAAGATCTTTACCGAGCTTTCGGGGCCGCAGGCGGGCGAGCTGAACGATGCGCTGGGCCGCATCGGTTTCCGCCGCAGCCAGTCGGTCGCCTATCGCCCGAGCTGTGCCGGGTGCACCGCCTGCGTCTCGGTTCGCGTCGTCGCCGACGAATTCAAACCCAACGCCACCCAGCGCAAACTGCTCAAGCGGCACGCCGATCTGGAAGTCACCGCGTGCAAGCCCTGGGCGACCGAGGAGCAGTTCGCGCTGCTCAAGCGCTATCTCGGCAGCCGCCATCCCGGCGGCGGCATGGCGCAGATGGACGATAGCGACTATGCCGACATGGTCGAACAGTCGCCGGTCAGCTCCTATGTGATCGAATATCGCGAGCCGGCGGCCAATGGCGGTCGTGGGCGGCTGGTGGGCGCGTGCATCACCGATCGTCAGGCGGACGGCCTTTCGATGATCTACAGCTTCTTCGCCGCCGATGACGAAACCCGTCCGGGCCTCGGCACCTTCATCATCCTCGATCACATCCTGCGCAGCCGTGAGGCTGGCCTGCCCTATGTCTATCTCGGCTATTGGGTGAAGGGCAGCGAGCGCATGGCATATAAGACGCGCTATCGCCCGATCGAGGCGCTGGGACCGAATGGCTGGGCGCGGCTGGAGGAAGAAACGCCGATGTTCGCGGCGGCGGTCCCCGAACTCGCCTGAGCTGCGGCGTCGACCCGGCCGCTATTCCTCGCGGCCGAGTTGATCCACCTGCACATCGACCGCCAGATCCTCGTCGCCGGGGCCGGTACGCCGCCCGGCGATCGCGGCCGCGCCATCCGCATCGAGCCCGACCGCGACCCGGACATAGCGGTCGTCGGGGCACTCCCCGGCAACCGGATCGAAGCCGACCCAGCCCAGCCCGTCGACCCACGCCTCCGCCCAGCCGTGCGGTGCGCATTGCGATCCCTCGAACCGCCGATAGCCTGATACGTAACGGGCCGGCGCGCCGAGCGTGCGTGCCCCGGCCACGAACATCTGGGCGACATCGCGCGAGGTATGCGACTGGCCGGCAAAGGCCTCGCTGGCCGTCAGTCCCGTGTCGGGCCGATCGGGGACACAGGGGAAACGCCCATGCAGCGCCAGGTTCAGCCGATGCAGGCGCTCGATCGGATCGTCGCTGCTGGCGGTCGCGTCGTGCGCGAACCGTGCAAGGGCCTCGCCGGCGCGGGTCCGCGTCGTCTCGCGTAAGAACAGCGGCGCGGGGAGTGGCTCGGGCGCGCCGCGCAGCACCCCGCTATTGTCCCCTGTCAGCACCTCGCCCGTTACACTTATCTCGATCGCCTCGATCTTCCCTTCGGCGTAGAGCATCGTCACCGCATTGCCGTAGCCGTCGACCGCGTCGCGCATGCGAGCATCGCAGTCCACACCGATCATCCAGCTGACGACGGTCTGGTGCTGGGTGTCGCACGGCGTCAGCCGCAGCATCTGCACCAGCCGCGACTGCGGCTGGCTGAAGCGATAGACCGACCGGTGCTCGATCGCGATCCGCATTAGAGGAACCGGAACTGGCGGGCGATGGCGCCGGCAAGCATCGCATTCTCCCGGATGAAGGCCTCCAGATACTCGTGCAGGCCGCCGACGATGATCTCGGCGGTCCGCGTTTTCTGGAGCCTGGCCAGCCTTGCGCGCGCCAGCCGGTCGGCCTCGCCTTGCAGGCCGGTGCGCTTGGCCAGCTGGCTGAGCAGGCCGACCGTCTCCTCGACGCAGGCGGCCAGGCTGCGCGGCAGTTCCGCACGGCTCACCAGCAGATCGATGACATGATCGGGCCGCAGTCCGTCCGAATAGAGCCAGCGATAGGCGGTGACCGCCGATACCGTCTGCAGGATCGTCGTCCATTGATCGCGGTCGACTGCGCCGCCGACGCTCTCGCCCACCGGCAGCAGCAGGTGATATTTGACGTCGATCAGCCGGGCGGTGTTGTCCGCCCGCTCGATCGCGGCGCCGAGCTGGATGAGCAGGGTCGCCTCGGCGCG
This sequence comes from Sphingomonas sp. RS6, assembly GCF_054489705.1. Lineage (NCBI taxonomy): Bacteria > Pseudomonadati > Pseudomonadota > Alphaproteobacteria > Sphingomonadales > Sphingomonadaceae > Sphingomonas > Sphingomonas sp. RS6. The sequence continues at coordinate 40,713 of NZ_JBTMWM010000005.1, read as the reverse complement.
CATCATCCGGTGGACCGCCCCCTCAAACCCGCGCGTCTCACCCTTCACCTGTTCGACCAGGTTGAGCGTCGCGGTCGCGCCACCGGTCGATTCGCGGTGCTCGAACAGCCACCAGGCGCGGTTGATCGCGGTCCAGGCATCGCGGGTCAGCGCGGTGCGGACCGCGCGGGCATTGTTGCGCGCGCGCTCCAGGCAATAGGCGATCGAGCCGCCATGACTGGTGTCGAGCGTCAGGAAATGCGCGACGGTCGCCTGCGAGACCGGCTGGCCGGTGGCCGCGAAGGTCTCGTCGGTATAGCTGACCGCCAGCGCGCTCTGCCATGCGGCCTCGCCCGCCGGGCGCGCCGACAGTGCGTCTAGCCGGATCGTCGCCTCCACCAGCCGGGCGAGGAAATCGGCGCGCTCGACATAACGGCCCAGCCAGTAAAGCGCGGCGGCGGTGCGCGAGAGCATCAGCATGCAAGCCGCTCCCGGACCAAAGACTTCAGATCCTTCCCTTGCCGGGGAGGGGGACCATGCGAAGCATGGTGGAGGGGGATTGCAGCGAGGGATGCCTGTGTGGAGGCCCCCCTCCACCACCGCCTGCGGCGGCGGTCCCCCTCCCCGTGCCGGGGAGGATCGAAGACGAAGGCGCCCCTCATGCCGCGCCTCCCGTCAGCACGAAGCTGTCCTTGGTGCCGCCACCCTGGCTGGAATTGACGATCAGCGATCCCTCGCGCAGCGCGACACGCGTCAGCCCGCCGGGAACGACGCGCACTCCGTCGCTCCCCGTCAGGACGAACGGGCGAAAGTCGACATGGCGGGGGGCCAGGCCCTTGTCGCACATCGTCGGCACCGTCGACAGCGCGAGCGTCGGCTGCGCGATGTAGCGATGCGGCTCCGCAATCAGCGCCGCGCGGAACGCCTCGATCTGCGCCTTGGTCGCCGTCGGACCGACCAGCATGCCGTACCCGCCCGATCCGTCGACCAGCTTCACCACCAGCTCGGGCAGGTGATCGAGCACATATTTGAGCGCGTCCGGTTCGCGGCACCGCCAGGTCTGGACGTTCGGCAGCTTGGCCTCGCCGCCCGAATAGAAGCGGACGATCTCCGGCATGTAGCTGTAGATCGCCTTGTCGTCGGCGATGCCGTTGCCCGGCGCGTTGAGCAGCGCGACATTGCCCGCGCGATAGGCGGCAATCAGCCCCGGCACGCCCAGCATCGAATCGGGGCGGAACACCAGCGGATCGAGAAAATCATCGTCGATCCGCCGGTAGATCACGTCGACGCGAACCCGGCCGGCGATGGTTTCCATGTAGACAATGTCGTCGTCGACGACGAGGTCCGCCGCCTCGACCAGTTCGATGCCCATCGAATCGGCAAGGAAGCTGTGTTCGTAATAGGCCGAGTTGAAATGGCCGGGGGTCAGCACGACGCAAACCGGCTTGTTCCGCCCGAGCGGCGCCACCGAATGCATCGTCTCCAGCAGCATGTCCGGATAGCTGTCGACCGGCGCTACGCGGAGGTCGCGGAACAGCTCGGGGCACAGCCGGATCATCGCCTCGCGGTTCTCCAGCATGTACGACACGCCAGAGGGTGTTCGCGCATTGTCCTCGAGCACGTAGAATTCGTCCGGTCCGGTGCGGACCAGGTCGATGCCGCAGATATGCGCCCAGACGCCATGCGGCGGGCGGATGCCGGCGACTTCGGGGCGGAACTGATCGTTGCGCAGGATCAGCTCGGGCGGGATCAGGCCGGCATCGATGATGCGGCGCGCGCCATAAATGTCCTCGAGAAAGGCGTTGATCGCCTCGACCCGCTGGACCAGGCCTTCGCTGAGCCGGGCCCATTCGCTGGCCAGAAAGACCCGCGGCACGATGTCGAACGGGATGATGCGCTCGGCGGCGTCGCTGTCGCCATAGACCGCAAAGGTGATGCCGAGCTGGCGGAACGCGGCCTCGGCGGATTGCTGTCGTCTTTGCAGTTCGGCGGGCGGCGTATCGGCGATCCACTGCGAAAGCGACGCCAATTCTGCACGAGGCGTTTCAGGACCGCCATGCCCCCAGATTTCATCGAACGGCCGCTTTATTCCCATCAAAGCTCCCAAACGCCCAAGTGACGGCTTGGTCGCATGCTGCAACGCATCGATGCGTTGCACAAGAGCCGATCAGCGTCTTCCTGCAAGATCGATCAGCAGCGATTGTCGCAATAGTTGCGGCAGCACTTCGGGTTCGGCCGCGTTCGGCGCGTACCATAGATAAAGCGGCACGCCGGCGCGGTTATGCGCTTCGATGAAGCGGCCGAGCACGGGATCGCCGTTGGTCCAGTCCCCCACCAGCACCGTTACGCCGCCGTCTTTCAGCGCGCGCTCGACCGCGGCGGTTTCGATCACGCTCTTCTCGTTGACCTTGCACGTCAGGCACCAGTCGGCGGTGAAATAGGCGAAGACGGGCCGGCCCTGCTTGCGCAGTTCGGCCAGACGGGCCTCGCTGAACGGTTCGATCCCGTTGCGCGTGACAGCCGCCGGGCCGGCGGGTGCCGGGCCGACCAGCGCCACCGATGCCAGCGCCAGGGCGATCAGCGGCAGCGCCGGTAGCAAAGCCCGCGTCCGCCCGCGCGCCTGCCGGCGCCCCGCCCACCAGAACCCGAGCGTCGCGAGCAGCGCGGCGCCCAGGCCGATCGCCATCCCGTTCACCCCGGCTTCCTTGCCGAGCACCCAGCACAGCGCGAGCGCGGTGAGGAACATCGGTACCGAAAGGATGCTGCGCAGCGTCGCCATCCATGGCCCTGGGCGTGGTAGGCGGCGGCGCAGCGCCGGCACGAAGCCGAGCAGCAGGAAGGGCAGGGCGATGCCGAGGCCAAGTCCCGCGAAGATCGCGAGCCCGGTGTACCAGGGAAGGATAAGCGTCGCGCCCAGCGCGGTCGCCATGAACGGGCCGGTGCACGGCGTCGCGACGAACGCGGCAAGCGCGCCGGTCGCGAAGGCGCTGCCGTGACTGCGCCCCGCCGTGCGGTTGACGAATGCCGGTGCCGTGATCTCGAACAGGCCGGCCAGGTTGAAGGCGATCGCCGAAACCAACAGCAGCAGCACGAGGATCACGCGCGGATCCTGAAGCTGGAAGGCCCAGCCGGCGCTCGTCCCGGCCGCGCGCAGGCCGAGCAGGATGCCGCCCAGCGCAAGGCAGACCAGCACGACGCCGGCGGTATAGGCGAGCGCCTCCGCACGCGGGCTCGAGTCCTGGTCATTCGCCTTGGCGAGGCTGAGCGCCTTGAGGCTGAGGATCGGGAAGACGCACGGCATCACGTTGAGGATCAGCCCGCCGACCACAGCCGCCGCAAAGGCGCTGAGCGCGGCCAGCCACGTCGCACCGCCGCTGCCGCCACCCCGGGCCGGGGGCACGCTACCGGGCGTTGCGCGCAGTTCGAGTCCCTTCCCGTCGATCGCCAGCACGCCCTCGAGCGCGGCGGGGCTGCCCTTGGCGCGCGTTTCGATCACCAGCCGGTCGCCGTCGCGCGCCACCCGCTGCGGTGCGGCATAGTCGATCGCGTCGGCGGTCAGCGGATAGAAGTAGGGGTCGTTTGCCGGCGCCCCCGCCGGGTAGGGGACGGCCAGCCGCAGCGCCTCGCCCTGCACCTCGAACCGCGCGGTGGCGTCGAGCGGGCGGGGAAGCTGCCGCCGCCAGCCGTCGAACCTCGCCCGCGTCGCCTGATTGATCGTGCCGTCGCCGATGGTCAGGCTGGTCTGAAGCTCGGTCTTTTCCGGCACGCACAGCGTGTCGGTGCACACGAGATAGTCGAGCTTGAGCGTCACCGGCAGCACGCCGCGGGCATCGGCGGGGATATGCAGCGTGGTCAGCCGGGCGAAGGTGTCTTCGAAGACATAGTTCATCAGCCCGGAGATCAGCAGCCGCTGCGGCACCGGATAGCGAAAGGCGTCGGCGCGAACGCCTCCGGGCAGCGTCCAGTCCGCCTCGGCAGGCAGGCCGGCGTCGCCGGGGTTGCGCCAATAGGCGTGCCAGCCGGGATCGGGCGTGGAAACCAGCGCCAGCGTCACCTTGCTGCCGGGCGCCGGACGCGCCGTTTCCGCCACCAGCTGGTTGCGGACATGCGGCCCCTTGGCAAAGCCCTGCGCCGCCGCGGGCGAGACCGCGGCGGCGATCAGGAACAGGAGCGACATCAAAGCGAAACGAAGCTGGGCCATGTGCCCGTCCTTGCCCAGTTCGCTCGGATCGACAATAGCTGGGTTCGTTCCCTGTCATTCCGTGCCCGGAGCCGGTCCCGATGAAATTGATTGCCCCCGTTGCCGCCGCCCTTGCCTTGGCGAGCGCCGTTCCTGCCGCCGCCCAGCAAACGCCGCGGGCCCCCGCACCCGTTTCGATGGCGAAGGCGCCGAAGCTGGTGGTGGTGATCTCGGTCGATCAATTCTCCGCCGATCTGTTCGCCGAATATCGTGCTCAGTTCACCCAGGGGCTTGCCCGGCTGATGACCGGCGCGGTGTTCCCGGCCGGCTATCAGAGCCATGCCGCGACCGAAACCTGCCCCGGCCATTCGACGATCCTGACCGGCGATCACCCCTCCCGCACCGGCATCATCGCCAATGACTGGATCGATTTCGCGGCACCGCGGGCCGATAAGACGGTCTATTGCGCCGAGGACGAGACGGTGCCCGGCACCGATTCCGATCACTACACCGTGTCCGACAAGCATCTGAAGGTGCCGACGCTGGGCGAGTGGATGAAGGCCGCCGATCCGCAATCGCGGGTCGTCTCCGTCGCGGGCAAGGACCGCGCGGCGGTGATGATGGGCGGCCACAAGGTCGACGAGCTCTGGTGGTGGGACGGCAAGGCGTTCGTCTCCTACGCCGGCCGGCCGCAGCCGACGGCGGTGGGGCGGATCAACGCCGCCACCAAGGTTCGCATCGCCGAGGCGCAGCCGCCGCTCAACCTGCCCGGCTTCTGCCAGGCCCGCAGCCGTGCCATTTCGGTGGGCGGCGGCAAGACGGTGGGCGACGGCCGGTTCCAGCGGACGGCGGGCGACGCCAAGGCGTTCCGTGCCTCGCCCGATTTCGACGATGCCGTCCTCGCGCTGGGCGCCCGGCTGGCGACCGACATGAAGCTGGGGCAGGGACCGCACACCGACCTGCTGATCCTGGGCGCCTCGGCGACCGACTATGTCGGCCATACCTATGGCACCGAGGGCAGCGAGATGTGCCTCCAACTGCTGTCGCTCGACCAGACGCTCGGCCAGCTGTTCGCGGCGCTCGATCGCACCGGCGTCGACTATGCCGTTGCGCTGACGGCGGATCATGGCGGGCACGACCTGCCCGAACGGCACCGCGAACATGCCGCGCCGACCGAGCAGCGAATCGAGCCGGCCGTCACCAGCGGCGCGATGGGCGCCGCCATCGCCGCCAAGCTGGGCCTTGCCGGGCCGGTGCTGGCCGGCGGGCCGGGCGGCGACGTCTATATCACGCCGCAGGTGCCGGCCGACAAGCGGGCGGCGGTGCTGGCGGAAGCGGTGAAGCTCTATACCGCCAACCCGCAGGTGCAGGCGGTGTTCACCCGCGCCCAGATCGAAGCGACGCCGATCGTCCATACCCCGCCGGAGACGTGGAGCCTGATCGAGCGGGCCCGTGCCTCCTATGATCCGCAGCGTTCGGGCGACCTGATCGTCGCGCTGAAGCCGCGCGTCACGCCGATTCTCGATCCGGTTCACGGCTCGGTCGCGACGCATGGCAGCTTCTGGGACTATGACCGCCGCGTCCCGATCCTGTTCTGGCGCAAGGGCATGACCGGGTTCGAGCAGCCCTTGTCCGTCGAGACGGTGGACATCGCGCCGACGCTCGCCGCGCTGATCCATGTGCCGGTGCCGGTCGAAATCGACGGCCGCTGCCTCGATCTCGACGCCGGCGCCGGCGACACCTGCAAGTAACCGGTCAGGCGTCGCGCAGCATTCGGATGATCCCCGAGAAATCGAGTGCTGCGCCGTCGCCGGCGACGAACTGTTCGTAGAGTGCCCGCGCGCGCTCGCCCATCGGCACCTGCGCGCCGACGCTGCCCGCCGCTTCGACCGCGAGCTTGAGATCCTTGAGCATCAGCGGGGCGGCGAACCCGCCCTGATAGTCGCGGTCAGCCGGGGTTTCGGGGCCGACGCCGGGGACCGGGCAATAGCTCGTCATCGACCAGCTCTGGCCCGAGGAGACCGAGGCGATGTCGAAGAAGCGCTGCTGGTCGAGCCCCAGCTTCTCGGCGAGCGCGAACGCCTCGCAGGTGGCGATCATCGTCGCGCCGAGGATCATGTTGTTGCAGATCTTCGCCGCCTGGCCCGCGCCGCTGGCGCCGGCATGGATCACCGCCTTGCCCATCTCCTCGAGGAAGGGCTTGGCGCGCTCGAATGCGGCGACCGTGCCGCCGACCATGAAGGTGAGCGTGCCGGCATTGGCAGCGGCGATCCCGCCCGACACGGGCGCGTCGACCGCGAGCAGCCCGCGCTGGGTGGCGGCTTCGGCGACGCGGCGCGCGGTGGCGACATCGATCGTCGAACAGTCGATCAGCACCGCGCCCGCCTCGGCCTTGTCGAGCAATGTCTCGGTGTAGAGCGTCTCGACATGGCTGCCGGCGGGCAGCATCGTCAGGATCGCTTCCGCGCCCGCAACGGCGTCCGCCGCGTCCTTGGCGGGGAGGCAGCCGGCCTTTTTCGCGCGCTCCAGCGCTTCCGGGGACAGGTCGAAGGCGCGGACGTCGTGCCCGGCCTTGGCGAGGTTCGCCGCCATGCCGCCGCCCATATTGCCCAGGCCGATGAATGCGATGCGTGCCATGTGCTTCCTTTCTACGTTTCCGCCCCGCTTGCGGGAGGCGCGTCGTCGCTCGCTCTGCCCATCGTCATTCCCGCGAAGGCGGGAATCCATTGCCCTGTGCGCTTGGGGAAGGAACCGGGGCATCAGCGCCAATGGATCCCCGCCTTCGCGGGGATGACGGCTGGTGGGGTTCGAGCGCGGTCACCGTTCCTAGTCCAGCGGGAGCAATGGATTACTTGCCCGTCCAGTTCCCCGGACGCTTCTCGACGAATGCCGTCATGCCTTCCTTCTGGTCCTCGGTGCCGAACAGCGCGTGGAACAGGCGGCGTTCGAACTGGACGCCCTGGGCCAGCGTCGTCTCGAACGCGACGTTGACCATTTCCTTGTTCGCCTTGACCGCGAGCGGCGGCATCGACGCGATGGTCGCGGCGGTCTTCACCGTCTCTTCCACCAGTTCGGCGGCGGGGACGATGCGGCTGACGAGGCCGGCGCGCTCGGCCTCTTCGGCGTCCATCATACGGCCGGTGAGGCACATTTCCATCGCCTTGGCCTTGCCGACCGCGCGGGTCAGCCGCTGCGAGCCGCCCATGCCGGGGGAGACGCCCAGCTTGATCTCGGGCTGGCCGAACTTGGCGGTGTCCGCCGCGAGGATGAAGTCGCACATCATCGCCACTTCGCAGCCGCCGCCCAGCGCATAGCCGGCCACCGCCGCTATGATCGGCTTGCGGGTGCGGGTGAAGGCGTCCCAGCCGGCGAAGAAGTCATGGCCGTACATGTCGGCAAAGCCCTGTGCCTGCATCTCCTTGATGTCGGCGCCGGCGGCGAAGGCCTTCTCGCTGCCGGTGAGCACCGCGCAGCCCTGCGACGCGTCGGCATCGAAGGCACGCATCACGTCGAGCAGCTCGCTGAGCACCTGGCTGTTGAGCGCGTTCAGTGCCTTGGGCCGGTTGAGCGTGATCAGCGTCACCGCGCCGCGCTGCTCGACGAGGAGGGTTTCGTAGGAAGACATGCTGTTCTCCGTTCAGGGCGCCCAGGCCTGCGCGGGCGGCAGGGGGGCGAAGATGGCATCGATCGCGGCGCTGTCCACCGCTTCCGGGGTGGAGGGAGACCAACGCGGGCTATTGTCCTTGTCGACGATCACGGCGCGCACGCCCTCGGCGAAATCGGGCAGGCGGCAGACGCGGGTGGCGACGGCATATTCCTGGGCCATCTCGGCGGCGAAGTCGGGCATCGCGCGGCCCTCCCGCACGATCCGCAGCGAGACCTTGCAGGCCTGGGGCGACTTGGTGCGCAGCGTGGCGAGGGTGGCGGCGGCCCATTCGCTGTCCTCGGCGTCCAGCGCGGCGAAGATGTCTTCCACGCTGTCGCTGGCGAACAGCCGGTCGATATCGGCATAGTGCGCGAGGATCCTGGCGATCGGCGGTTCGATCGACAGATCGTCGAGGATCGCCAGCGCCTTGTCCGGCGCGGTGGTGATCTGCGCCTTGGCGGAGGCCAGCGCCTCAGCTGGCAGGTAATGGGTGGCGAGGCCGAGCGCGAGGCATTCGGCGCCGTCGAGCCGGTGGCCGGTCAGCGCCAGATACTCGCCCATCCGCCCGGGCAGGCGTGACAGATACCAGCCGCCGCCCACGTCCGGGAACAGGCCGATACCGGTCTCGGGCATGGCGAACTTGGTGTTCCCGGTGGCGATGCGCAAGCGCGCGGGCTGTGAGATGCCGACGCCGCCGCCCATCACGATGCCGTCGGCAAAGGCGACGATCGGCTTGGGATAGGTGAACAGCCGGTGGTTGAGGCGGTATTCGGTGCGGAAGAAATGCGCGGCCTCGGTGCCGTCACCGGCGCCGCTGGTCGCGATCAGGCGGATATCGCCGCCGGCGCAGAAGCCCCGACCCTCGGCATGGTCGAGCAGGACGATGTGGACGGCGTCGTCCTGTTCCCACGCGTCGAGTGCGTCGAGCATCGCCTGGCACATCGCGGTGTTGAGCGCATGGAGGGCCTTGGGGCGGTTGAGGCGGATGCGGGCGGCGGGGCCGTCGATCTGGGTGAGGATTTCCATTTAAAATCCTCCCCGGAACGGGGAGGGGGACCAAGCCGCGCAGCGGGTTGGTGGAGGGGGAGCACAGCAAGGGAATCCAGTGTGGCGGCCCCCCTCCACCACGCGGCTTTGCCGCGCGGTCCCCCTCCCCGTGCCGGGGAGGAATGCGGGGCGAACGTTCGGAAAGTTCCGGGAAAACGACATGAAGCCGGCTTCCTTCTTGGCAGACTCGGCACTCGCATCAGAACAAAGCATAAACATGCTGTCGTAGGAAAGCATTTTCCGCCTCAATCCTTCAGCAGATCGCGGCCGACGATCATCCGCATCACCTGATTGGTGCCTTCCAGGATCGAATGCACGCGCAGGTCGCGCCAGAAGCGCTCGATCGGATAGTCCATAAGGTACCCATAGCCGCCGTGCAGCTGCAGCGCCCGATCGACCACCGACGAGCCGGTATCGGTGGCAAGGCGCTTGGCCATGGCGGCGAAGCGGGTCTTGTCCGGCGTGCCGGCGGTCACCTTGGCGGCGGCGAGGTAGAGCAGCGCGCGGGCGGCCTCCAGCTCGGTCGCCATGTCGGCGAGCATGAACTGGGTATTCTGGAAATCGGCGATCGCCTTGCCGAACTGGCGGCGCTCCTGCGTGTAGCGCACCGCCTCGTCGAGGCAGCGCTGCGCCCCGCCGAGCGAGCAGGCGCCGATGTTGAGCCGGCCGCCGTCCAGCCCCATCATCGCGATGCGGAAGCCCTCGCCCTCGGCACCGATCAGGTTCTCCACCGGCACGCGGACGTTATCGAGGATCACCTGCGCGGTCGGCTGTGAGTGCCACCCGAGCTTGCGCTCCTGCGCGCCGAAGCTGACGCCGGGCATATCCTTCTCGATCGCGAGGCACGAAATGCCCTTGGCGCCGTCCTCGCCGGTGCGCACCATGGTGAGGTAGAGGTCGTTCGCGCCGCCGCCCGAGATGAACTGCTTGGTGCCGGTGACGACATAATGATCGCCGTCCCGCACCGCGCGCGTCTTGAGCGCCGCCGCGTCCGATCCCGAGCCGGGTTCGGTGAGGCAGTAGCTGGCCAGCCGGTCCATGGTGACGAGGCTCGGGAGATATTTGTCCTTCACCGCCTGCGCGCCGAAGCGGTCGATCATCCAGGCGGCCATGTTGTGGATCGAGATGAACGCGCTGGTGGAGGGGCAGCCATAGGCCATCGCTTCGAAGATCAGCGCCGATTCCAGCCGGCCGAGCCCGATGCCGCCCGATTCCTCCGAGACATAGATCGCCGCGAAGCCGAGTTCGGCGGCGGCCCGAATCGTCTCGCGCGGGAAGAGGTGCTTCTCGTCCCACTCGGCGGCTTGGCGGGTGATCGCATCGGCGGTGAACTTCTGCGCCATCTCCTGGATCTGGCGCTGGTCGTCGGTGAGGTCGAACTGGTGGGTCATGGGTTCAGCCGTGTTGGATCTGGGAAGATCCTCCCCGGAACGGGGAGGGGGACCATTCGCGCAGCGAATGGTGGAGGGGGCGCGCAGCGAGCGAGTCCGGTGGGGTGGGCCCCCTCCACCACGCGGCTGCGCCGCGCGGTCCCCCTCCCCGTGCCGGGGAGGATCGAGGCGGGACACGCCACCCCATCACCCCATGGTCGGAATGACGAAGGCATTGGCCGCGTCGCCCACGCCGCCGTCGGGCCAGCGCTGGGTGACGGTCTTCACCTTGGTCCAGAAGCGGACGCCTTCCATGCCATGCTGGTTGACGTCGCCAAAGGCCGAGCGCTTCCAGCCGCCAAAGCTGTGATAGGCCACCGGCACCGGGATCGGCACGTTGATGCCGACCATCCCCACATTCACCCGTGCCGCGAACTCGCGCGCGGCATGGCCGTTGCGGGTGAAGATCGCGACGCCGTTGCCGTACTGATGCTCGCTCGGCAGGCGCAGCGCCGTCTCGAAATCGGGGGCGCGGACGATCTGGAGGACGGGGCCGAAAATCTCTTCCTGGTAGCTCTTCATGGCGGGCGTGACGCGGTCGAACAGCGACGGGCCGATGAAGAAGCCTTCTTCATGCCCCTGCAGCGCAAAGCCGCGGCCGTCGACCACCAGTTCGGCGCCCTCGTCCACCCCGGTCTGGATCCAGTTCTCGACGCGCGCCTTGTGCGCGGCGTTGACCACCGGGCCATATTGCGCCTCGGCATCGGTGGAGACGCCCACCCGCAGCGCCGCGATCGCCGGGATCAGCTTTTCGCGGAGCGCATCGGCCGTTTTGTCGCCGACCGGCACCACCACCGGGAGCGCCATACAGCGCTCGCCCGCCGAGCCGAACGCCGCGCCCGACAGGTCGTTCACCACCTGGTCGAGATCGGCGTCGGGCATGACGATGCCGTGGTTCTTGGCGCCGCCCATCGCCTGGACGCGCTTCCCCGCCGCGACGCCGCGCTGGTACACATAATGGGCGATGTCCGACGAGCCGACAAAGCTCACCGCGCCGATCGCCGGATGATCGAGGATCGCGTCGACCATCGCCTTGTCGCCCTGCACCACCTGCAGGATGCCCGCCGGCGCGCCGGCCTCCAGCATCAGCTCGGCGAGGCGGACGGGGACCGAGGGATCGCGCTCGGACGGCTTCAGGATGAAGGCGTTGCCGCAGGCGATCGCCACGCCGAACATCCACATCGGGATCATCGCCGGGAAGTTGAACGGGGTGATGCCCGCCCCGATGCCGATGGGCATCCGCATCGAATAGACGTCGATGCCGGGGCCTGCCCCTTGCGTATATTCGCCCTTCAGCGCGTGGGGGATGCCGCAGGCGAATTCGATCACCTCGAGCCCGCGCTGGATATCGCCCTTCGAATCGGCGATCACCTTGCCGTGCTCGGAGGAGAGCAGGTGCGCCAGCGCGTCCATGTTCGCCTCGACCAGTTCCTTGAAGCGGAACATCACGCGGGCGCGGCGCTGCGGGTTGGTCGCGGCCCAGCCGGGCTGGGCGGCCTGGGCGGCGGCGACGGCGCGGTCGAGATCGGCGGCGGTGCCGAGCGTCACCTGTGCCTGAACACTGCCATTGTTGGGATCGAAAACGTCCGACCGACGGCCCGTGCCGCCGCCCGACGAACCGGCGATCACATGATCGATAACGCGCATCACACTCTCCTGCGGCCGGCCTCGACGCCGACTCATCCGTTGTAATTTAATTGCGCAATGGCACAGCAGCTGCGCGATGTCACCCCGGCCGATCGGGAGTGCAGCCCGCCTGCATGCGGGTTTGTGGGGAGGCATTCCCGCCGTACCCGCTTTTGTGTAGCATGTCGCTGTAACACACGCAGGAGAGACCCATGCCGCCATCGAGCCCCTGGTCGCATCACCGCCGCGAAGGCATTGCCGACGATATCGACTTCGAGATCAAGGGGCAGGAGCTCCAGTTCGTCGAGATCGAGCTCGATCCGGGCGAGAGCGCGGTCGCCGAAGCGGGGGCGATGGTGTGGAAGGATGCGCCCGTCGGCATGACCACCGTGTTCGGCGACGGCAGCGGCGGCGCGGGCGGCGGCTTCATGGACAAGCTGCTCGGCGCGGGCAAGCGGCTGGTGACGGGCGAGAGCCTGTTCACCACCGTGTTCACCCATAACGGCCACGGCAAGGCGCGCGTCGCCTTCGCCTCGCCAACGCCGGGCGCGATCCTGCCGCTCCGGCTCTCCGATTATGGCGGCACGCTGATCTGCCAGAAGGACGCCTTTCTGGCCGCGGCCAAGGGCGTGTCGATCGGCATCGCCTTCCAGCGCCGGGTGATGACCGGGCTGTTCGGCGGCGAAGGCTTCATCATGCAGCGGCTCGACGGCGATGGCTGGGTGTTCGTGCAGATGGGCGGCACGGTCGTCGAGCGCGAGCTGGCGGCGGGCGAGGAACTGCATGTCGATACCGGCTGCGTCGCCGCGCTGACGCCGTCGATCGACTTCGATCTCGTCTCGGTCGGCGGGGTGCGCAGCATGTTCTTCGGCGGCGAGGGCGTGTTCTTCGCGCGGCTGCGCGGGCCGGGCAAGGTGTGGATCCAGTCGCTGCCGTTCGCGCGGCTCGCCGGTCGCATGGCGGCGGCGGCGATGGGCGGCGGGCAGAATCGCGGCGAGGGTTCGGTGCTGGGCGGGCTGGGCGATCTGATCGGTGGCAATCGCTGAGCCGGTCGGCGCGGCGCGCGGCACCCCGGTCCTGACGAGCGCGCGGTTGCACCTGCGCCCGCGCACCGTCGATGATGCCGAGGCGTTGTTTCCCAGCCTGTCCGACGCCGCACTGATGCACTGGTGGAGCCACGCACCGCATGGCCATGTGGCGCAGACCCGCGCCAGTTTCGCCCGCACCGATCCGGACTGGCGCGTCTGGGCGATCACGCTTGCAGGGGACGATCGTGCCATCGGCTATGTCGCGGTGGGCGAGAAGCGGCAACGCAATGTGAGCGAAGTCGGCTATCTGCTCGCCCGCGCGCATTGGGGCCGGGGCATCGCCGAGGAAGCCTTGACGCGGATCATCGACCAGCTGTTCGCCGAGGGGCAACGCCGGGTTTTTGCAGACACCGACCCGGAGAATGTGCATTCGCGCAACTTGCTCGAACGGCTGGGTTTTGGGCTGGAGGGGATGCTGCGCGCCGAATGGGAAACCCATATCGGCATTCGCGACACCGCCCTGTATGGATTATTGAAGGAGGACTGGACATGCCGACCCCGCCGCGCCTGAGCGACCCCGCCGAGCGCGCCGCCTACAAGGCCGAACTGCGCACCGTGGCGCGGCCGCTGCGCATGGGGGCGGTGTGGCTGGCGGTGCTCGGCGCGCTGCTCGCGGCGGTGCGGGCCAGGCTGTGGCCGATGCCGATCGCGGTGCCGGTGGCGGTGCTGGGGCTGGCGTTCTTTCTGATGGTGCTGGGCATCACGGTGCGCGTGAAATATCATCAGCGGCGGATGCGCGGCGACCTATAGGTAGCGCAGCCACCAGTCGCCGTGCCGCTGCTTGAGCCGCCCGAAGGCGCGCGTCGCAAACCAGCAGGGCAGCGCCACCGCCGCCGCCAGCAGCCAGATCGAGGCGACGTTCGGCACGCTCACCGGCCCGGTCGTGCCCAGGGCGGCTGCGGTCAGCCGGTTGATGCCGTTCAGCAGATAGAGGTGGAGCAGGTAGAAAAGGAGCGGCGCGCCGCCCAGCACGGCGAGCAGCGTCGCGGCACGATCCGGCAGCCGCTCGAACATCGCGAGCAGGATCAGCCCGATCCCCAGCGTCAGCAGCACGAAATCGGCCGAGGGCGGATATTTGGTGACGTTGAAGAACTGGAGCGCGGTGGCGAGCGCGTCGCCGCCCGCGCGCCACGGGTGGAGATCGCCATAGACATTGCCCGTCCGCAGCATCACGAACAGCGCGAGCGCGGCGATGCCGAGCGCGATGAGCGTCCGGCGGCGGGCGGCACCATCGGCATCGCTCGCGAACCACGGGCCGATCGCATAGCCGAGCGCGATCACGCCGATCCACGGCAGCAGCGGATAGCTGACCCTCAGCCGTCCGCCCCAGGGCAGATCGAACAGCGTGCGTTCGTGCAGCACCGCCCAGACCGCATGGCCCGGCTCGCCCGCCACATGAACGCCGTCGAGCAGGTTGTGCCCCAGCACGATCGTCAGCCCCAGCGCGATCAGCGCCGGCCGGGGCAGGTGGACGAGCGCCGCCAGCGCAAGCATCGACAGGCCGATCACCCAGATCACCTGGAGATAGACGATCGGCGGCGTCGGATCGAAGCCCCAGGCGAAATTGACCAGCGTCAGCTCGAGCACGATCAGGAACAGCCCACGCTTCCACAGAAAGTCCGACGCGGCCGCCGCCCCGCCGCGCGACTGCGCGTAGAGCCACGCCGCGAGCCCGGTCAGGAACACGAAGACCGGCGCGCAGAGATGCGCGGTAAGTCGCGTGACGAACAGCGCCGGCGGCGTATCCGCCGCCATCGGATCGGCCACGGGCACCTGCGTATAGAAGAACTCGCGGCTGTGATCGACGAGCATCAGCAGCATCACCAGCCCGCGCAGGGCATCGATCGAACGGATGCGGCGGCGGGCGGCGGCGACGGGCGAAGGGGCGGGCGCGGGGGCGATTGACAAAGGCTGCAACATTGTGCAGCGCAATGATACATCATAACATAAAGGGCAACCCATTTTGCGCGTGACCATCGCCACCGCCGCCTTGCTGACGCTGGGCGCCATTGTTCCCGCCGCCGCCGAGGAGCGCGATCCCGAAGCCGATTCGGCCGGGCAGGAAATCATCGTGCTCGGCACGCGGGATCGGCAGACCGATCGCACGCTTTCCGCCGACCCCGCGACCGAGCGCATGTCGCAATCGAGCCGGGTGCTCGAGCGCGACCTGCTGACCGCCGCCGGCACCTATCGACTGTCCGACGCGCTGGAACTGATCAGCGGCGTCAGCAACCAGAATAATCGCGGCGGCGTGATGGACAATTTCGCGATCCGCGGCTTTCTGGGCACGCCCGATGGTGGCGGCGAATATTATGTCGACGGCTTTCTCGCCAATCGCGGCATGGCGCCGCCGCGCGATCCCGCCACCGCCGAACGGATCGAGCTGCTGAAGGGGCCGATGGGCGCGCTGTTCGGCGATGCCGATCCAGGCGGGCGGGTGAACATCGTCAGCAAGACGCCCGGCGCCGTCGCGACCGGCAGCGCGACGCTCAGCTATGGCTCGTTCGATACCCGGCGCGGCGAGCTCGACATCAACCAGCCGATCAACGGCACGCTCGCCATCCGCTTCGTCGCGGCGGCGGAGGACAGCGACGGCTGGCGCGATCATGTGACGCTCAAGCGCCGGACCTTCGCGCCGTCGCTCACCTGGCGCCCGTCCGATTCGGCGCAGATCACCTATGTCGGCGAGATCACCCGGTTCGACACACCGTTCGATCGCGGCCTGCCCGCGATCGACGGCGATGCCAACGCACTGCCGCGCAACCGCTATTTCGGCGAACCGGCGAACGGCGTCACCAAATTCCGCAACGAGCGCCACCAGCTGACCGGCGAGGTGTCGCTCGGCGGCGGCTGGGCACTCAACGGTGGTGTGGCGTGGCGCACCGGATCGCTCAACGGCTTTTCGGCGGACCAGTCGCGGCTGGTCGGCACCAGCCTGTGGCGCCAGCGGCGGCAGCGCGGCTACACGGTCGACGATGTCTCGGCGCGGATGGAGCTGACCGGGCGCGTATCGAACCACCAGCTGAGCGTCGGCGTGAAGGGCTATGTGCTCGATTATCACGAGCTGCTGCTGCGCCGGAATCCGACGGCGGCGGCCCCCTATTCGATCGACGTGTTCGACCCCGTCTATGGCGCCACCGCCCTGCCGCTCGCGCCGTTCACCGACAATCGCGAGAAGCGCTGGGCGACGACGTTGTACGTGCAGGATCTGTGGCAGGTGAGCGAGCGGCTGAGCCTGAGCGGCGGCGTGCGCTACGATCCCTATCGCCAGCGCATCACCAACAACCGCGCCGGCACGGTGGGCCGCGCGATCGACGATCCGGTGAATTTCCGCGTCGGCGCGCAATATCGGCTCGACAGCCGGTTCG
Organism: Sphingomonas sp. RS6; assembly: GCF_054489705.1. Lineage (NCBI taxonomy): Bacteria > Pseudomonadati > Pseudomonadota > Alphaproteobacteria > Sphingomonadales > Sphingomonadaceae > Sphingomonas > Sphingomonas sp. RS6. The sequence continues at coordinate 24,349 of NZ_JBTMWM010000005.1, read as the reverse complement.
CGCTCCATGCGAACTGGGGCCAGAATTTCGTGCTCAATTCGGGCACCGGCCGCGACGGCGCCGGCTTCGCGCCGGAGACTGGCAAGGGCTATGAACTCGGCGGATCGGCGCGGCTGCCGGGCATCGACGTGTCGGTCAGCTGGTTCGATATCGAGAAGCGCAACATCCTGACCAACGATCCCGTCGATCCCAATTTCAACGCGCCGGTCGGGCGGTTGCGGAGCCGGGGCATCGAATTCGACGGATCGGCGCGGCTCGGCCACCATTGGCAGCTGATCGGCAACTATGCCTGGACGCACGCGCGCACGCTCGACAGCAGCTTCGCCACCGATCGCGTGCTCGACGTGCCGACGCATGCCGGCACGCTGTTCGTGGTCGGGCGCTTCCTCGATGCCGATGGGCGCGGCCCGTCGATCAGCGGCGGCATTGCCTATGTCGGCGATCGTACCGGCGCGATTGACGGCAGCGGGCTGGTGCTGCCGTCCTACGTCAAGGCCAAGGCCGCGGCCGAATATGCCTTTTCGCGCCGGCTGTCAGTGCGGCTGGAGGCGGACAACCTGTTCGACGCCCATTATGCGATGAGCTCGTACAGCAGCCTGTGGGTCTATCCCGGCGCGCCGCGCACGGTGCGCGGGACGCTGCGGCTCGCCTATTGAGCGGGGGGCGGGGCGGCGGGCACGGACAGCGCCGCCGCCTTGCTCACCAGCCCGACGAAGCGCGCCGAATCGACCGGCTGATCCACGTCGTTCCAGCTGGCCGACAGCGCGTACCAGTCGCCGCCCTTGCTGCGCATCAGCAGTGTCATCGCGATCACGCCGGGCTCCGATCCGCCCTTATAGCCTACCCACGCCCATTCGGACGCGACATTGCCCGGCACACCCGGATTCTTCGACAGCACCGCGCGCGCCTCGGCCCCCTTCGGCCCTTCGGTGTTGCGGCGGATCCAGTCCATCACGCGCACCAGATCGTTCGGCGACAGGAACCATTCGAGCGTATCGATCGACAGTGGCTTGCCGGCGGCGAACATGGTGCTGTCCACACGGGCGATCGGCGTCGCGGCGACATCGCCCGCCAGCAGCGCGCGGCGCCCGGCGGTGGCGGCTGGGAGATAGCGGTCGCGCAGCGCCGGGATGGTCTTGAGCTTGAACACCTCGCCGGTCGAGAGGAACGGTCGGTTGCGCGCGGGATCGGCGATGCCGAGCACGGGCATCATCGCCTCGACCTTCTCGCGCCCCAGCGTCTTCAGCAGGATATCGGTTGCGCTGTTGTCGCTGATCGAGATCATCTGGGTGGCGAGTTCGCGCAAGCTCACCTTGGTGCCGGCGGGTTTCTGGGTATAGCCGCCGCCGGGCAAGTCCTTGCCGTCGAGCGTGACGAGATCGTCCCATTTGCGCTCGCCCGCGTTGGTGGCGCGGATCAGTTCGGCGAGGATCACCAGCTTGAATTCGGAGCCGATCGCAAAGGCCTGATCGGCATGATAGTGCCGCGCGATCTGCGGCGCGCCGTCGCCCAGCTTCGCGAGCACATAGCCGGCCTGTCCCTTCAGCTGACGCATCGCCGCGTCGATCGCGTCGAGCGTAGCCTCGCGCGCGGTGACGCCGCGTACGAGCAGCCCGGTAATCCGGTGATCGCCGGCGGGATCGACCGCGAGCGCGACTTCGAGCAGCGCATCGCGGAACTCGACAGCGACGATGGCCGACCAGGCGGTCGTCGCGGTGACGCGCTCGATCCGCTCGGGCGGGCCATAGCCGACGGTCAGTTGCCTGGTCACTTCGTCGAACTGCGCCTTGGGAATTTGCGCAATGAACGAATCGGCGAACACGCGCGGATAATCGACCTTGCCGGCCAGGATCTCGGGGAGGGCGTTGGCCCGGTCGAGAAGCGGTTGGGCGGCGGCCGGCGCTTCGGCTGTGCCCGGCGGCGGCGCACCGGTCTGTGCGGCAGCGGGCAGTGCGGCGATCATCGCGGCGAGGCAGAGCGCGGACAGACGGCGAGACGGCATCATCGATTCCCCCATTTGTGGTAGCAGCGTAATGCGTTGGCGGCAGCGGTGCCAGCCGGGTCAGTCCATGCTCCGGTCGAGCGCGTCGATCGCCGATTGCACGCGGCGCGCGGCACGACGGTTGAGCAAATGAATGCCGACGAAGACCGCGACGGCCGGAAGCCCCGCCGTGGCGAGCGCGAAGAGCACGTGGCGCAGCGGCAGCGTCCGGCCGATCACCTCGCCGGTGGCGAGAAGAAAGAGCAGCATGCCGGGCACGACCGGCGCCAGATACCAGCGCCAGACGCTCGCCAGCGCCTCGCGCTGCGCAACCAGCTGCATCCGATAGAAGGCAGCGCTGGTCAGGCCCGGATCGGGCGCCTTTGGTCGGCGCCGCCACAGGTTCCACAGCGTGAACGCCGTGCCGATCACGATCATGCCGCACGCCAGCCGCAGCAGCGGTTCCGGCGCCGACCACCCGATCCAGACGAATGTCGCGGCGCCGATTCCGCCGGCGACATATTCGATCGCATCGCGGCGGCGGACGCGGCGGCGCAGCCGGGCCTCGGCCGCTGCCATCGCCGCCGGATCGGGTGGCCGGGCATCGCAGGCGTCGTCGCGCCACAGCGAGGAAATCCGATCGTTCATGGCCGTTGCTCCGGCTGGAAACGGCGCGCAAGCAGCGCCTTGATGCGGTGAACCTTGACCGAGACGGTGCCGACCGCGAGGCCGGTAACCTCGCCGATCTCGGCGCTCGACAGGCCTTCGAGATAGAGCAGGATGACCTGGCGATCGGGCGGCTGGAGCTGGCGGATCAGCAGGCGCAGCCGCGCCATCAGCTGTGCGTCGCCCACCGCGCTTTCGGGGTCGTCGCGATCGAGCAGCGCCTCGGCCGCTTCGAGCGCGACCAGCCGCCCGCCGCGCGCACCGCTGCGGGCATGGGCGGCGGCGACATTGTGCGCGACGCGCCAGACCCAGGTGGCGATCGAGCAGCGCCCGTCGAACCTGTCGAAGCTGCGCCACAGGGCGAGGTGGATTTCCTGTTCCAGATCGCGCGCGAGATCGGCATCGGCCTCCACCGCGCGCGCCAGCCGGGCGATCGCCGGCGCATGTGCAGCGCCCGCCTCGCGATACAGCGCGTCCTGTCTCAGTGGCTGGTCCATCCGCGTCGCCGCTCCCTTCGTCCAGCCATTAGTCGGCGGCGCGCGCGAAACCTTACGCGCGAAGGGCAGGAAAATGACGGGCGGGCGTCAGGCGTCGATCACCTCGTCGTCGAGCCGCGCGGCATTTTCCTGGATGAAGGCGAAGCGGTGCGCCGGGTTGCTGCCCATCAGCCGGTCGACCAGGTCCTTCACCCCCGCACGCTCCTCATATTCCTGCGGCAGCGTCACCCGCAGCAGGCTGCGGGTGGCGGGGTCCATGGTGGTTTCCTTGAGCTGGTTCGGGTTCATCTCGCCGAGCCCCTTGAACCGGCTGACCTCGACCTTCTTGCCCTTGAACTCCTTGGACTCGATCTGCACCCGGTGCGCATCGTCGCGGGCATAGAGACTCTTCGAGCCCACCGTCAGGCGGTAGAGCGGCGGCTGGGCGAGATAGAGATGCCCCTTGCGCACCAAGTCCGGCATCTCCTGGAAGAAGAAGGTCATCAAGAGCGTCGCGATGTGCGCGCCGTCGACATCGGCGTCGGTCATGATGATGATGCGCTCGTAGCGCAACTGGGCGGCGTCGCAGTCCTTGCGGGTGCCGCAGCCGAGCGCCTGGATCAGGTCGGCGATTTCCTGGTTCGCCAGGATCTTGGCCGAGGTCGCGCTGGCGACGTTGAGGATCTTGCCGCGGATCGGCAGGATCGCCTGCGTCTTGCGGTCGCGCGCCTGCTTGGCCGAGCCACCGGCCGAATCGCCCTCGACGATGAACAGCTCGGTCCCCTCGGGGCTGTCGGCCGAACAGTCGGTCAGCTTGCCGGGCAGGCGCAGCTTGCGGCCGCTCGTCGCCGACTTGCGCTTGACCTCGCGCTCCTGCTTGCGGCGCAGGCGGTCGTCCATCCGCTCGAGTACATAGCCGAGCAGCGCCTTGCCGCGCTCCATATTGTCGGTGAGGAAATGGTCGAAATGGTCGCGCACCGCCTTTTCGACGAGCGCGGTCGCCTCGGGGCTGGTCAGGCGGTCCTTGGTCTGGCTCTGGAACTGCGGCTCGCGGATGAATACCGACAGCATCACTTCGGAGCCGGTGACGACGTCGTCGGGGTTGAGATCCTTGGCCTTCTTGTTGCCGACCAGGTCGGCGAAGCTGCGGAGGCTGCGCACCAGCGCCTGGCGCAGGCCCTGCTCGTGGGTGCCGCCATCGGGGGTCGGGATGGTGTTGCAGTACCAGCTATAGCTGCCGTCGCTCCACAGCGGCCAGGCGACCGCCCACTCGACACGACCCTGCGATTCGGGGAATTCCTGGGTACCCGCGAAGAAATCGGCGGTGGCGCATTCGCGCGTGCCGACCTGCTCCTTCAGATGGTCGGCGAGGCCGCCGGGGAACTGGAATACGGCCTCGGCGGGCGTATCGTCGGTGATCAGCGACGGATCGCACTTCCAGCGGATCTCGACGCCCGCGAACAGATAGGCCTTGGAGCGGGCGAGCTTGTACAGCCGCGCGGGCTTGAACAGCATCTCGCCGAAGATTTCGGGGTCGGGCGTGAAGGCGACGCTGGTGCCGCGCCGGTTGGGGGTGCCGCCGATCTTCTCCAGCGGGCCGAGCGTCTGGCCCTGGCTGAAGCGCTGGCGATAGAGCTGCTTGTCGCGCGCCACCTCGACCACCGTGTCCACCGACAGCGCGTTGACCACCGAGATGCCGACGCCGTGCAGGCCGCCCGAGGTGGCATAGGCCTTGCCCGAGAATTTGCCGCCTGAGTGGAGCATCGAGAGAATCACCTCGAGCGCCGACTTGTCGGGGAAGCGCGGGTGCGGGTCGACCGGCATGCCGCGGCCATTGTCGACGATGGTGATGCGGTTGGGCGCGGCGAGCGTCACCTCGATGCGGTTGGCGTGCCCCGCGACCGCTTCGTCCATCGCATTGTCGAGGATTTCGGCGGCGAGATGGTGGAGCGCGCGCTCGTCGGTGCCGCCGATATACATGCCCGGGCGGCGGCGCACCGGCTCCAGGCCCTCAAGAACCTCGATCGACGAGGCGTCATAGGTGCCTGAGGGCGTGCCGGGTGCGGCGAAAAGGTCTTCGGACATGCGGAACGTATAGGGGGCGTGGGGGCTGCCGCGCAAGGCGCGGGCGCCGGCAGTGAGCGGTCCGATCGATTTCTGTGAACGCGTCTTTGCGTTTCACCTTCGTATCATTGCGGTTTCATAGATGTAGAAGAGCGATGCGGCGCGGAGGCGCGCCGGCGCCGACAAAAAGGGAGTTTCCTCATGCTTCGTTCCACTCGGAGCGGCGCGGCGATGGCCGCGTTGCTCGGCGGCGCGCTCGTGCCCGCCGCCGCCGCCGCGCAGACCGATACCCAGGTGTCCAGCCGCATGACCACCGGCCCGGCGCCCGTGAGCGCCCAGGCCGATACCCCCATCCAGGCGGAATCCGGCGCCGCGCCGGTGCTGACCCGCGACAATGGCGCGCCGGTGGGCGACAACCGCAATTCCAAGGCGGCGGGCGATCTCGGCCCGGTGCTGCTCGAGGATTCCTATCTGATCGAAAAGCTTGCCCGTTTCGATCGCGAGCGCATGCCCGAGCGCGTCGTCCACGCCCGCGGCACCGGCGCGCACGGCGTGTTCCGCGCCACCGCCGACATCTCCGATCTCACCAAGGCGTCGTTGTTCCAGCCGGGCAAGGAAACCCCGGTATTCGTGCGCTTCTCCAGCGTGATCCACGGCAAGGACAGCCCCGAATGGCTCCGCGATCCGCGCGGCTTCGCCACCAAATTCTATACTGACCAGGGCAACTGGGATCTGGTGGGTAACAATCTGCCGATCTTCTTCATTCGCGATGCGATGCAGTTCCCGGATATGGTGCACTCGCTGAAGCCCGATCCCGTCACCAACCGGCAGGATCCGAATCGCTTCTTCGACTTCTTCTCGGCCACCCCCGAATCGACCAACATGCTGACCCAGCTCTATTCGAACCTGGGCACCCCGGCTTCGTACCGGACGATGGACGGCAACGGCGTCCACGCCTTCAAGCTGGTCAATGCCAAGGGCGAGACGGTGTTCGCCAAGTTCCGGTGGATCAGCCACCAGGGCGTGCACAACCTGACCGCGTCGCAGGCCGGCGCGCAGGCATTCGATTACCAAACCCATGATCTCTACACCGAGATCGCCAAGGGCAATTATCCCAGCTGGGACCTGATGGTGCAGGTGATGCGGCCGGAGGATTTCGCCAAGCTCGACTATAATCCGTTCGACGACACCAAGGAATGGCTGGGCGTGCCGTTCCGCAAGATCGGCGAGATGACGCTGAACAAGGTGCCGGACAACTTCTTCGAATGGACCGAACAGTCTGCCTTCGCGCCGTCGAACATGGTGCCGGGCATTGAGCCTTCGCCCGATCGGATGCTGCAGGGCCGGCTGTTCAGCTATGCCGATACCCAGCGCTACCGGATCGGGGCCAATGCGCTGGCGCTGCCGGTCAACCGCCCACGCGTGACGGTGGTGAACAACAGCCAGGATGGCCAGCTCAACGGCTCTGCCCGCAGCTCGCGCGTGAACTATTTCCCTGCGGCGCTGGCGCCCAAGACCACGCCGGCTGAAGCAGGTGCCTCGGCCTATGCGATCGACGCGGCCGTCGCGGCCAAGCCCATCGCCAAGACCAACAACTTCGCCCAGGCAGGCGTCTTCTATCGCGCGCTGCCGGCGGCGGAGAAAGCGGATCTGATCAAGAACCTGTCGGGCGATCTGGGCAAGGTTGTGTCGCCGCGCACGCGGACGATCATGGTCAGCTATTTCTACCAGGCCGACAAGGACTATGGCACGCGGCTGGCCAAGGCCGTGAACGTCCCGATGGCCGAGGTGGAAAAGGCGGTCGCCGAATATCGCGCGGCACATGCCGAACAGCTCGCCGCAAACTGAGATCCCCCCGAAAAACCCGGGCCGGCACGTCCCGGCCCGGGCATTCGCATTATCGGAGCACGCGATGCGTTCCCTGTTGTTTCTCTTCGCCGGCGCGGCGCTGCTCGCCGCGCCGCTCGCCGCCGCCCAGAACGCGGCCGAACTGCCGTCCCCCGAACGCCGCCAGGCGCTGCTGTTCGAAGCGGCGCGCGCCGGCCGGGCCGATCTGGTGCCGGGGCTGGTTCGGCTCGGGGCCGATCCCAATGCTCGTGACGGGCGCGGTTTCACCCCGGCGATCCTTGCGGCCTATAACGGCCAGGCGGCGGCGCTGGAGGCGCTGATCGCCGCCGGCGCCGATCCGTGCCTCGCCGATGGCGGGCAGGGCAATACCGCGCAGATGGGGGTCGCCTTCAAAGGCGATGACGCGATCGCGGCACGGCTGCTCAAGGCCGGTTGCGACGTCAATGTCCGCAACAAGGCGGGGCAGACCGCGCTGATGATGGCGGCGCTGTTCGGCCGGACCAGGCAGGTGGAACTGCTGCTGGCGGCCGGAGCCGATCCCGCGCTTGCCGACGCCGCAGGCCGCACTGCGGCAAGCGTGGCGGCGGCGCAGGGCAATACCGATCTCGCCGCCCGGCTCGCGCCGCGCTAAAGCGGTCCGAAAACCTCTTCCATGCCGTATGAAAAGGGGCCAGCACCAACGGTGCCGGCCCCTTGTCTGCTCGCGGCGCGGCTCAGCGCACGCGCGGACCGCCGAACGGCATCGGCGGCGGCGGGCGGCGATCGCGGCGCGGCAGCTGCGCCTGATAGGCATGGCCGCAATGTTCGACGCAGTAAGGGAAGCCGGGGTTCACCTTCTCGCCGCAGAAGTGGAAATCGGGCTCGCCGGGATGGCCGAGCGGCCATTTGCAGATCTTGTCGTTCAGATCGAGCAGCGAGGTCTTGCCGGCAATCGCCTCGCTGGGCTTGGCCGGAACCAGGCGACGGGGCGGGGCGGGGGTGGCGGGCGGCGCCTGATCGCCGGGATTCTGGCGAACGAAGCCGCCCGGGCCGACCGAACGGAGCACGGGTGCTGCCGGCCGCGCTTCGGCGCCGGACGAATCATCGTCGTCGGCGGCAGGCGCCGGTGCTGCCGGACGCGGCGCGGCCTGAACCGGCGGCGGCGCGGCGGGCGCGGGCGCTGCAGCGCGCGGCGCCGGCTGGGCGGGCGCGCGGGGTGCTGCCGGCGCGGCGGGTGCCGGGCGCGGCTCGGGCGCCGATGCCGCCGCGGACTTGGCCTCGTTCGCCTTGACCGGCGACGGACGCGACTGAAGCCCCAGGCGGTGCGCCTTGCCGATCACGGCGTTGCGCGAAACGCCGCCCAGTTCCTCGGCGATCTGGGTTGCGGTCAGGCCGCTGTCCCACATCTTCTTCAGCGTCTCGATACGCTCGTCGGTCCAGCTCACTTCGGTTCCTTCGTCTTGCGGGCGGCGGCGTCAGCGGGTACGCGATCGCGCCATGAGCAGCCACCCCGAAATCGGTACAGCACTTCCCGAGCCGGGCGTTCCGGTGATTCGCAACGTCAACTGGGGAGGTCTGCGCAGCCTCTATATCAAGGAGGTGCGGCGTTTCTTCAAGGTCCACCTCCAGACGATCTGGGCGCCGGCGATCCAGACGCTGCTCTATCTGGTGGTGTTCACCACGGCGCTGGGCGGACGCGCGCCGGTGCATATCGGTGGCCAGACGATCCCGTTCGCCGATTTCCTCGCGCCCGGCCTGATCGTTTCGACGGGCATGCTGACCAGTGCCTTCGCCAATGCCAGCTTTTCGCTGCTGGTCGGCAAGATCCAGGGCACGATCGTCGATTATCTGATGCCGCCGCTTTCCACCGGCGAGATGCTGACCGCGCTATGCGGCGGCGCGGTGACGCGCGCGATCTGCGTCGGCAGCATGGTGTGGGTGGCGATGGCGCTGTGGGGCGTGCCGGTGACGCCGCAGCATCTGTGGGCGGTGCTGTGGTTCGGCCTGCTCGGCGCGCTGATGCTGGCGATGATGGGCGTGCTGACGTCGATCTGGGCGGAGAAGTTCGATCATGCGGCGGCGGTGACCAATTTCGTCGTCGCGCCGCTGACGCTGCTGTCCGGCACCTTCTATTCGGTCGACCGGCTGGCGCCGACGTTCCAGGTCATCAGCCATTTCAACCCGTTCTTCTACATCATCTCGGGCTTTCGCTACGGCTTTCTGGGGGTCGCCGATTCGCCGATCCTGATGGGGTCGTTCGTGATCCTGGCGATCGACGTGGTGCTCGGCCTGTTCTGCTATGGGCTGCTTCGCCGTGGCTGGAAGATCAAAAGCTGAGCGGCTGATCGCAACCAAGCCTTAAGCGCGCGCGATTAGAGTGCGGCGCTTCCAACCGGGAAGCGCACGCTCATGCTCCATCACGATGCCGGCCAGTTCGATACCGTCGACGACGGCACCACCTCGCTCGCGGAGATCCTCGGCGCCTTCTCCTATGCGCTGGATCTGACCGAGGGGCAGCCCGAGGGACATTCGCTGCGCGCCTGCTGGATCGCGAGCCGGATGGCGGTGGCGCTCGGCCTGCCGGCGGAGGAACGCCGCACCGTCTATTACGCGACGCTGCTCAAGGATCTGGGCTGCAGCAGCAACGCCGCGCGCATCGCCGAGCTGTATCTGGCCGATGATCGCCAGGTGAAGCACGAGCACAAGCTGCTCGGCACCGGCATCGGGCCGACGCTGCGCTTCGTGTTCACCCGCACCGGCCGGGGGCAGCCGCTGGGCGCGCGGGCGCGGGCGATCCTGGGCATCCTGCGCGACGGCAGCAACATCGTCACCGATCTGATCCAGACGCGCTGCACGCGCGGCGCCGACATCGCCCGCCAGCTCCGCTTTCCCGAGCCGGTGGCGCAGGCGATCGCCGCGCTCGACGAGCATTGGGACGGCGGCGGCAAGCCGCTGGGCCTGCGCGGCGATGCCATCCCGCTCGCGGCACGGCTCGCGCTGCTCGCCCAGATCGCCGACGTGTTCCACGCCGCCGCCGGGCCGGACGCGGCGATCGAGGAAGTCGCGGCGCGATCGGGCAGCTGGTTCGAACCGGCGCTGGCGCAGCTGTTCGGCACGCTCGCCCGCGATCGTGCCTTCTGGGACGAGGTGACGCACCCCGCGCTCGAATCGCGGGTGCGAGCCTTCGAGCCGGCCGAGCGGCGCGTAACGCTCGACGAGGATTATCTCGACGATATCGCCGCCGCCTTCGGCGCGGTGATCGACGCCAAGAGCCCCTATACCGGCGGCCATTCGGGGCGCGTCGGCCGATATGCGCAGTCGCTGGGCGCGGCGCTAGGCGTCGGCGGTGCGGACCTGCGGACGCTCCGGCGCAGCGCGATGCTCCACGATGTCGGCAAGCTGGCGGTGAGCAGCCGTGTGCTGGAGAAACCGGGCAAGCTCGACGATCTGGAGTGGGAGGAGATGCGCAGCCACGCCGCGCACACCACGGCGATCCTCTCCCGCATCCGCCCGCTGCGCGACATGGCGGCGATCGCCGGCGCGCATCACGAACGGCTCGACGGTCGCGGCTATCCGCTCGGCCTCGATGCGATGCTGATCGCGCGCGAGGCGCGGATCATCACCGTGTGCGATTTCTACGACGCGCTCACCGCCGACCGTCCCTATCGCGCGGCGATGCCGGTCGAACAGGCGCTGGCGGTGATGGCGGGCGAGGTCGACAAGGCGATCGACGGCGACTGTTTCGCGGCGCTCTGCCAGATCGTTACCAAATAGAGATCGTTTTAGGGCAAAATGGCATGGTGAATCCGGCAGGAGCCGGGAACGTCATCATGGGGGCACAATATGAAATGGTTGCGATCGATCGTCGCTGTGGCGGCGGCAGGACTGGCGCTCGCCGGCTGTAGCCAGCCGCGCCCGAAGCCGATCCTCGGCTGCAACTATCAGGTCGTGCCGCTGACGGTCGGCCCACGCTTCGGCCATTCGCCGGTTCGCCTCGGCGCTACCGCGACACCCGATTCGGCGAGCCAGCGGCTGGGCGCGCTGTTGCAGGCGCGCCGGCAGCACCGCGCGCTGCTCGGCGGCGAGAATGGCGGCAGCGGCACTGCGTCGTCCGACCAGTTCCTCGCGCTGAGCGGCGGCGGCCAGCATGGCGCGTTCGGCGCGGGCTTCTTCTATGGCATGGGCAGCTTGCCCAGCTGGGACATCGTCACCGGCGTCAGCACCGGCTCGCTCCAGAGCACGCTGCTGTTCCTCGCCAACCAGCCGGTCCCCGCCGATCGCACCGATTACAGCTGGGTGGACGGGCCGATGTCCGGCCAGGACGGCCAGACCGGGCTGGTGGCGAAGCCGGGCGTTTCGAACATCGGCGATCTGCTGCTCGCCTATTCGATCGACAAGGAAGGCGATCTGATGCGGGTGCGCGCCGGCGGCGCCGCGATGGGCGCGCTGCTCAAGGGATCGTCGGCCAGCTTCGGCCCGCTGCGCGCGCGGCTGCTCAAGATCATGACGGTCGGCACGCTTCAGGCGGTGGGCCGCGAATGGCGCGACCAGAAGCGCCAGCTGTTCGTCGGCGTGAGCAACCTCGACGACGGCGAAGGCTATGGCATCGACATGACCGAGCTGGCGGCGCGGACGCTTTCCACCGATTCGCCCGCCGAACAGAAACGGATCCAGGGCTGTTATGTCGATGCGCTGCTGGCATCGGCATCGGTGCCGCCGGGCGTCCCGCCGGTCACGCTCCAGACCGATAAGGCCACCCAGATGTACATGGATGGCGGCGCGCGATTCGGCATGTTCCTGGAGCCGGTGATGGCAGCGCTGAAGGGTGCGGGCAGCAACGGCAATGCGCGCGTCTGGCTGATGGTCAACACCACGATGGACGTGGGCAGCTGGAGCGCCGATGGCCAGCCGATGCAGCGCTGGTCTGCGGTCAGCGCGGGTCTGCGCGCGGTGAACCTGATGGAAACGCAGGTCTATCGCTTCTCGGCCGCGAGCGTCGAGGATCTGGGACTCATCAAGGGCGGGCTCGACATGGCGTTCCTCAGCAATGCCGATATCCCCGGCGGCGAGGCGCCCGACGCGCATATGTTCAACGGCAAGACCTGTGCGCAGTGGCAGGCGATCGACGCCAAGGCCAAGCCGATGCAATTCTATCCGTGGTACATGGCCTGCACCGCCGATTACGGCCGCTCGCGCGGGGCGATCGGGCAGTGGAACCACAGCGTTACCCGCACCGGGCCGGGCATGCACTAACGGCATGGTTGACCTGCGGCCCCAAGCGGCCGTAGAGACGCGATCGGGCGGCCGGGCAAGGGTCGCCCTTTTGCGTTTCTGGAGTTTCATCCCCTTTTCGTTTGTTCAGGAGGTACCGTTCCCATGACCATCACCCCGCTCATGCCCGTCTATCCACGGTGCGGTGTGCGGCCGGTGCGAGGGGAGGGCTGCTACCTGATCGGCGAACGAGGCGAACGCTATCTCGATTTCGCCGCGGGCATCGCCGTCAACGCGCTGGGCCACGGCCATCCGCACCTGACCAAGGTGATCCAGGATCAGGCCGCCACGCTGATGCACGTGTCGAACCTGTACGGCTCGCCCCAGGGCGAGGCGCTGGCGAAGCGCATCGTCGAGCACAGCTTTGCCGACACGGTGTTCTTCACCAATTCGGGCGTCGAGGCGATCGAGTGCGCGATCAAGACCGCGCGCCGCTATCACTTTGCCAATGGCAACCCTGGGCGGCACAAGCTCATCACCTTCAAGAACGCCTTTCACGGCCGTTCGCTCGGCGCCATCTCGGCGACCGATCAGGGCAAGATGCGCGACGGGTTCGAGCCGCTGCTGCCGGGCTTCGCCTATGCGAAGTTCAACGATCTCGACGCGGCCCTCGCGCTGATCGACGACGAGACCGCCGGCTTCCTGGTCGAAACCGTGCAGGGCGAAGGCGGCATGACCGCCGGCACGCCGGAATTCATCCAGGGCCTGCGCAAGGCGGCGGACGAGCACGGCCTGCTGCTGATCCTCGACGAGATTCAGTGCGGCTATGGCCGGACCGGCAAGATGTGGGCCTATGAGCATTATGGCATCACGCCCGACATCATGACCTCGGCCAAGGGCATCGGCGGCGGCTTCCCGCTTGGCGCCTGCCTCGCCACCGAGGAAGCGGCCAAGGGCATGGTCGCCGGCACGCACGGCTCCACCTATGGCGGCAACCCGCTGGCGATGGCGGCGGGCATGGCGGTGCTCGACGTGATGGAGGAACCCGGCTTCCTGGAGCACGTCACCAAGATGGGCGAGCGGCTGCGTGCAAGCTTCGAGCAGATGATCCCGAACCACGACCATCTGTTCGAGGAAATCCGCGGCAAGGGCCTGATGCTCGGCATCAAGATGAAGGAGCCGGCGGTCAGCCGCGACTTCGTCGCCCATCTGCGCGACAACCACGGGCTGTTGACGGTCGCGGCGGGCGAGAATGTGTTCCGCGTGCTGCCGCCGCTGGTGATCGAGGAAAGCCACATCGCCGAATGCATCGAAAAGCTGAGCGCCGGCGCGCGCAGCTTTTCGGTTGGTGCGTGATTGATTCAATCCTCCCCGGTACGGGGAGGGGGACCGTTCGCGAAGCGAATGGTGGAGGGGGCGCGCCGCAAGCGACTCGTTGGTGGAGGACCCCCTCCACCATGCTGCGCATGGTCCCCCTCCCCGTTCCGGGGAGGATTTCAGGATGACCCGTCACTTTATCGATCTCACCGATGCCGGACCCGATGCCATCGCGGCGATGCTGAACGACGCGATGGCCCGCAAAGCCGCCCGTGCCGGCTGGCCCAAGGGTAAGCCGGACGCCGACGCCCCGCTCGCCGGCCGCACGCTGGCGATGATCTTCGAGAAGAACTCGACGCGCACCCGCGTCTCGTTCGACATGGCGATCCGCCAGTTGGGCGGCACCAGCATCGTGATGGATGCCGGCTCGATGCAACTCGGCCGCGGCGAGAGCATCGCCGACACCGCGCGCGTGCTCTCCGGCTATGTCGACGCGATCATGATCCGCACCGACGATCACCAGAAGGTGCTCGACATGGCGGCGCACGCGTCCGTGCCGGTCATCAACGGCCTCACCGACGCCTCGCATCCCTGCCAGATCATGGCCGATCTGCTGACCATACTCGAAAGCGGCAAGGCGCTGCCGGGGCTGAAGGTCGCCTGGCTGGGCGACGGCAACAATGTCCTCGCCTCGATCATGGAGGCCGCCGGGCTGATGCAGTTCGACGTCGTCGCCGCCTGCCCGCAGGGCTATCAGCCGAGCGATGCGGACGTGGCGCGGGGCAAGGGCCGCGCACGCGTCGTCGGCACCGCGCGCGAAGCGGTGGAGGGCGCCGACATCATCGTCACCGATACCTGGATCTCGATGGGCCAGGCCCATGCCGACACCAAGCTCAAGGCGATGATGCCCTTCCAGGTCGACGAGGCGCTGATGGCGTCGGCCAAGCCCGACGCGAAGTTCCTCCACTGCCTCCCCGCGCATCGCGGCGAGGAAGTGACCGACGCGGTGATCGACGGCCCGCAGTCGCTGATCTGGCCCGAGGCGGAAAACCGCCTCCACGCGCAGAAATCCGTCCTGCGCTGGTGCTTCGGGCAGCTCTAACCAGAACCGTTCGCCGGTCGCGTCGCTTCAGCGATCGACCGGCGGCTTCGCGCGGGTGAGGCGGAACGGCAGTTCCTGTGTCGCGCCATTCTCGGTCATCCGCACCCAGATGGTGATCTTGTCAGGCCCGGTGCGCTCCAGCGTCATCCCGTCGAAGAACCAGCGATCCCTTTCTACGGCGACCAGCGGGAACACCACCGGCTTGCCGGTCGCGTCCTCCCAGCCTGTCATGTCAGGATTGAAGTGCCGCACGCGATAGGCGAGCGAGCGACCCTGCGGCACATAATCGACGATCTCGGTAAAGGCGACGCCGCCCTTGTCGTCGGCCATCGCGAAATGGCCGGTGATCCGCCCGCCGAGCGGCGCCGAATAGGTTTCGGTCACCGCACTGCCCATGCCCGTGCCGACCCAACTGCCCGCCAACCAGGCAAGATCGTCGATCGTCGCCGGCGGCGGTGACTCGCCTGCCGCCGAGCGGGTGTGCTGCGCCGATGCCGGCAGCGCCAGCAGGCATAAGGCTGACGCGACAATGGCTCTGATCATTCGCATTCCCCCTTGTTGGCCAGCAACGTGCCGTGCGCCGGAAACGCCGTCAACGTTGCGGTCTGTCACGGAAGGTTTCGGGCGGCGCCGCTGCCGGCGGCAGGTCGTCAGATGCCAGCCAGCGCACCTGCCACGGGGTCGGCGATCGGCAGCGCCCCCAGCGTCTTGTCGACGGCGGCCAGCGCCTGTTCGGCGGCGTCGCGGTCGCGGTCGTCCTGCGGCTGACCGCCTTTGCGCCGCAGCGCCGCCTTCAGTTCGCGGGCGAGCGCGCGGGCATCGTTCCTGAACTCGTCATCGGCCTTTGCCCGTGCCGCATCGGCCGCGCGCTTCTCTTCCTGCGGGGTTGCGGCGCCGGGCGTCTGCCCCTCGGCCCGCTCATCGCCGTCCGCGTCGGCATCGTCATCGCCGCTGGCTTCGGTGGCGTCCTGCGGGCTGCCCTCGACGGCTGCGTCCTCGGGCGAGGCCGCCGCCGCGCCGCCGCCCGTGTCGCCGGTGCCCAGGCCACCCAATTCCATCGCACTGCCGCCGGCGCTCACATAGCTTTTCACCGCCCCGGCAAGCTCGCGCGCGATCTGCGCGGCGGCTCTGGCAAGCGCCTTGGGATCGCCCGCATAGAGCATCTTCAGCGCCTGAAGCCGCGCCCGCAACTCGCGCACCTTTTGCGCGGCCCGGGCCTTTTCGGCGTCGCTGCTCTCGGTCTTGACCGCAGCGAGCGTCGCCACCGCCTGCTTCGCCTCCGCCAGCTTGCGCGCGGCCATCACCGCCTGCTTCGATGACGGTGCGGTGGTGGCGGCGGTGGTCGTCGCGCCGGCGCTGCGCGGCTGCGCGGCAGCGGTGAAGGCCGCGAAGGAGGTGAGCGAGAGCTTCATCTTCATTCCTATAGGATGATGCGCACGCCGATCGTTGCGATCCGTGCCGCCGGGCGGACCAGGACTTGAAAAATCGGCGAATGTTCGCTATATGTTCTCATGTCCTTTACGGGCCTCGCTCTTTGCCTTTGTCGATAACCTCGCTACGTCTGCTCGCGTGGGGCGGGGGGACGCCGGCAGGATTCTGACTGTTTCCGTTCCAGTTGCGGTCATCTGTGAACAAGGCGATACCACCTCATGCGCTGCATTAATAATCTCGTAAGCAGGCGGCTTCTAGGCATCGTGCTGCCTATCTTGGCGCTCGCAGTTTGTGGCTGCGCGACAACCAAGACTATTAGCTCTTCAGAAGAATTGTTGGTGCGCGGTCATCTGGAAAATATAGATTTCGAGCCCAATAACGATCCTGACGATCTTCTAGGTCATGGTTGGTTTAACGCCAGGCTACACGTTTCTCGTGTGCTTCGAGGCCACGTGGATGCGCGCGTCATTCCGGTGCGGTATTTCCGACACACCGAACTGGCCGAGCATCAATCGCGACCGTTGAAATTATTTCGCGACACGGATGGGCAATATCTAATCTGCTCGAAGCCGGGCGCCTCCGGCTTTAGATGTCCCTCGGATCGGAACGGCAGATAACCACCATTCTCCGCCATGGCGACGCCCACCCTAGAAGCTGCTGGTCCTCCGCTGGTCGGGCTGCTGCCGTCGGTCCTGCGCGCGAAGTCAGTGACGAGTCTGTTGATCGACTAGCCGACGGACGAGGACGAACGAGCCGAAGGATAAGCCGAGCGCAATCAGCCCAGCCAAAAGAAAGGGCCAGTCGTTTGAGCGGCATGGCTCCTCGGCACCTTCACATCCGCCAGTAACGAACCCAACGAAACCGACCGCCGGCAGCATCAGAAATAGGCAGATCGCTGCTGCAATCGCGCCGGCTATGCCACCCGTCGTTACGCCGCTTCTGAAGCCATTCTTCATCCTGGTATCGTGACGCAAGTTTCGTCGGCTTTCCACCCTTTGACGCCGCTCAACATGGGACAAAGCTCGGTCGCTGCCAGCGCCCCCCAGCGGGCAGTGTGAACTTAGCCGCGCGAAAACCGCCACGAGTGTGAACTTTGGCAACTTTGCGCCGCGCGGTGCGTCGCCGCGGCCGACATTGTTTCCCGCTGCCGAGCCCCTATTTACGCATCCGAACCCAGACAATGCGTTCGTCCGAACGCGCGGAGTCAGCCCGACTTCTCGCGGCCGCAAACGAATGCCGGAGACTTGCCGTGACCCATCCCGTTCCCGCCGCCGATCTCGATCGCGTGACCGGCTTCGCCATTCCCGAGCGCCATGTCCGCGGCCGCGTCGCGCGGCTGGGGCCGGTGCTGAACGAGATCCTCTCGGCCCATGCCTATCCCGCGCCGATCGAGAAGCTGCTGGCCGAGGCGCTGACCCTCACCGCGCTGCTCGGCAGCACGCTCAAGGATGCCGAGGGGCAGATGACGCTGCAGGCGCAGACCCAGCGTGGCATCGTCAGCCTGATGGTGTGCGACTACAAGAATGGCGAGCTGCGCGGCTATGTGCAGTTCGATGCCAAGCGGCTGAGCCAGCTTGGCAAGAACCCGTCGCTCAGCGCGCTGTTCAACGGCGGCTATCTGGCGGTGACGTTCGATCAGGCGCTCACCAACGAACGCTATCAGGGCATCGTGCCGCTGGAAGGCGCCTCGATCGCCGAGGCGGCGCAAAGCTATTTCTTCCAGTCGGAACAGATCCCGACGCTGGTGCGCCTCGGCGTGCAGAAGGACAAGGTGACGGGCAAGGTGATCGCCGGCGGCCTGTTCCTTCAGCATCTGCCGGAGGGCGAAGTGGGGCGCGAGCGGCTGCACGTGCGGCTCGACCATCCCGAATGGCAGCATGTCGAGGCGCTGGGCGGCACCATGGGCGCGGACGAACTCGCCGATCCGGCGATCCCGCTGGAAGGGCTGGTGTGGCGGCTGTTCAACGAGGAGAGCGAGGTGCGGATGCTCGCCGGGCATGATCTGTCGCGCGGCTGCCGCTGCGGGGCGGACTATATCCAGCAGGTGCTCGCCAAGTTCCCCGAGGAAGAGCGCGCGGCGATGGCCGATGAGGGCGGTGTGATCAAGGTCGACTGCGCCTTCTGTTCGAAGCAGTTCCCGGTGGCGCTGGCGGATTTTGTTCCGCCTGCGTTGTAACCGCGGCTGCGCTCTACAATATGGAATGGAAACGATGGTGCCGCCGCGGCGACGCGCGGCCGGGTTGACGGGTAGGTCGATGAGGGTGGTTGGAGCGATGCGGGTCGCGGCGGGCGCGGCGCTGTTGGTGATGGCGGGCAATGCGGTCGCGCAGAAGCGCGGGCCGGCGCTGCCGCTGCTGGCGAGCGTCGAAAAGGGCAAGTGGCAGTTCCGCGATGCCGAGGGCAACACGCGCGAGATGTGCATCAGCGATCCGCAGTTGCTGGTGCAGATCTATCACGGCCCCGATCAGTGCCAGCAGTTCCTGGTCGACAGCACCGAACGCGGCGCCACGGTCCGCTATGTCTGCCCCGGCCACGGCCATGGCCGCACGACGATCTCGCTGGAAACGCCGCGGCTGGTGTCGCTCGACACGCAAGGCGTGGCCGATGGCGCGCCGTTTTCGGAGCAGCTCGAGGGGCGGCGCATCGGCAATTGCCCGTGATCGCGTCGACCGTTCGTTAACCATTCCGAGCTATCATGGCCCTGCTCGGGCGACATGGCGTTCCCTCACATGTCGAGCCTGCCCGATAAACTGGGCCGTTCCGCCGGGACGGCCCATTTTGCTTTGGGCCAAATCGGTCTAGGTCGACGCGATGACTCAAAGCCTAGCTGTCGCCCTGATTTCGGGCGGTCTCGATTCGATGGTCTCCGCCGCCCGTGCCCGTGAGGACGGGCACCGCCTGCTGGCGCTGTCGATCGACTATAACCAGCGCCACCAGATCGAACTCGCCGCCGCCGCCCGCATCGCCGCCGCGCTCGGCGCCGAGCGGCATGTGGTGCTGCCGCTCGATCTGCGTGCCTTTGGCGGATCGGCGCTGACCGACGACATCGCCGTGCCCAAGTCCGGCGTCGGCGACGACATTCCGGTCACCTATGTGCCGGCGCGCAACACGATCTTCCTCAGCCTGGCGCTCGGCTGGGCCGAGGCGGCGGGCGCGCGGGATATCTATATCGGCGTCAATGCGCTCGATTATTCGGGCTATCCCGATTGCCGGCCGGAATTCATCGCCGGGTTCGAGCATCTGGCGGAGATCGCCACCAAGGTCGGGGTGGAGGGGGCGCCGTTCCGCATCCGCGCGCCTCTCCAGCACATGACCAAGGCCGATATCGTCCGCGAGGCAGCCCGACTGGGGCTCGATGCCGGGATGAGCTGGTCCTGCTATGATCCCACGCCCGACGGCCAGCATTGCGGGCTGTGCGACAGCTGCCGGCTGCGTGCCCGCGGCTTCGAGGAGGCCCGGCTGCCCGATCCGACCGGCTACGCCGCGGCACCATGAGCTACGCCGTCAAGGAACTGTTCCTCACGCTCCAGGGCGAGGGGGTCAATGCCGGTGCAAGGGCGGTGTTCGTGCGCTTTGCCGGGTGCAATCTATGGTCGGGCCGCGAGCAGGACCGGGCGAGCGCGGTCTGCCGGTTCTGCGACACCGATTTCGTCGGGACCGACGGCGCCGGCGGCGGCCGCTTCGCCGATGCGGCCGCGCTGGCGGCGGCGGTGGCGGCCGAATGGGGGCCGGGGCAGGCGGCGCGCTTCGTCGTGCTGACCGGCGGCGAACCGATGCTTCAGGTGGACGACGCGCTGGTCGATGCGCTGCACGGCGTGGGCTTCCGCATCGCGATCGAGAGCAACGGCACGCTGCCGGTGCATCCGGGGATCGACTGGGTGTGCATCAGCCCCAAGGCGGGCAGCGAGGTGGTCCAGCGGCGCGGCGACGAGCTCAAGCTCGTCTGGCCGCAGCCGGCCACCGATATCGAGGCGATCGAGGATTGGGCGTTCGACCATTTCCTGATCCAGCCGATGGACGACGCGGCGGCCGAGCAGAATGTGCGGGCTGCGATCGCCCTGGCGATGGCGCGGCCGCGCTGGCGGCTGACCTTGCAGACCCACAAGATGCTGGGGCTGCGCTGAACGCCGGACCTCGCCGGGGCGTCAGCCCTTCAGCGGGCCGCATTTCCGGGCGTAATATTCGCCCTTCCGCCAGCATTTGTCGTTGCCGAACGGCGGCAGCGGCCGGGCGGCGGGCAGGCGGATCGTGATCGCACGGACCCGGAACTGCTGCTCGCCCCAGGCGGCCAGGCTGGCACGAAGCTCCCGAAGCCGGGCGGCGGCGATGTCGCCGAGCCGGCCCGGCGGCGCGAACACCGCGTCGCGGCCGATTGAGGCGGCGGTCTGGCAGAAAGAAAGCTGCCCCGAGACGGTGGAGAAGCTGGAATAGACGCGGGTGCCGAACCGATCGAGTTCGGTCTGGCCGGCCTTTTTGCTCTTCGCCAGTCTTATGAAATATTTCTCGAGCGTATCGTACGAATTTCGCAGATCGACTGCGTGATCGTCGAGCAGCGCATTATAGTTTTCGAGCGTCAGCAGCGTCGGTTCGAACTGGCATTGCAGCGCCGCGACGTTGAGCGCCGCCCGCAGATTCCAGATCATCGCCGCGCGAAGTTCCTGCGCTGTCGCGCCGGGCAATGCCGGGCCGATGATGCCGGGTTCGCTGCCGGTCACCGGCGCGCCGGACAGATCGACCGGCTTGAGGAAGAACTGCGCCGAAGCAGGCGCCGAAACACAAAGGGCCGCCCCTGCGGCGGCAATGCCAAACCCAATACGCCGTACGAGCATCCCGCCCTCATTTTTTCCTGATGGGTGCTGGTTAGGGCGTTTCGATTCGCGGCCCAAGCCTTTTTTTACCAAGTCCCGGAATCTGCGGCAGATCGTGGTCGCGGCGCTGCATCGCATCGTCGCCCGCGCATGGCAGGCCCGCAACGAAAGAAGCCGCCCGGTCACCCGGACGGCTTCTTGAAACACACCAAAGTGCGATGATTACATCGCGTTGGTGGTGTTCTCCATCATCGCACCGTTGTCCATCATGCCGTTCTCAGCGCCGGCATCGACATTGGTGACCATCGCGTCGGTGGTGTTCTCCGGAGCGACGATTTCGGTGGTGTTGTTGACGCTCGTGCTCTCGTTGCTGGTGCACGCCGAGGCCAGGAGGGCCGCACCGGCGATCATCGAACCTGCAACGATCTTCGAAAGGACTGCACGCATTTAATAGCTCCCTAGATAGTGGATTTGGACGACGGTTACGCCGTTAATACCCAAACCGTGATGGACATTAGACGGTTCGGGGGGCGCCCTCAAGACTCGAATTTACCCCCGCCCAGCCAGAGCGTCCAAAAATGGCAAAAATGTGGCGTCGAGTGCGTTATCGAAACGATCTGCCGAGATGTCATGGCCCAGTCTGGCGGCGCTGGTGACCGGAAAGTCGGCGATTCCGCAGGGAACGATCCCGGAAAAGTGCGTCAGGTCGGGATTCAGATTCACTGCGAAGCCGTGCAGCGTCACCCATTGCCGGATTCGCACGCCGATCGCGCCGATCTTCGCCTCGACGCCGCCGTCAAGCGTCCAGATGCCGATCCGCCCCGGCGCGCGGAACGCCTCGATCCCGCATTCGGCGAGCGCGGCGATCACCCAGCCTTCGACGGCATGGACATAGTTGCGCACGTCGCGGCGGCGCTCGCGAAGATCGAGCACAAGGTAGCCGATGCGCTGGCCGGGGCCGTGATAGGTGTAGCGTCCGCCGCGCCCGGTGCGGTGGACGGGGAAGCGCGGGTCCAGCATCTCGAGCGGGTCGGCGCTTGTGCCGGCGGTGTAGACCGGCGGGTGTTCGAGCAGCCAGACCAGTTCGCCCGCCTCGTGCCGCGTCAGCGCGGCGGCGCGCGCCTCCATGCTGGCCAGCGCCTCGCCATAATCGACCGGCCGCGGCTCGACCCGCCATTCGATTTCGTTTTGCATCGCCGCCGATTGCGCGCTTCGGCGGCGATGCGCAAGCATTGGCAAGTGCCCGCGCCGCCGCTAACAGGCGCGAACATGACGGGGGCTGATGGCGCATGGTGAAGATGGGAACCGTCTGGGACAGGACGGCCGAGTTTCTGGGCGACAATGCCGGGCTGCTGCTTCCCGTGGCGCTGCTCGCCTTTTTCGCGCCGGCGTCGATCGGCACCAATCTGGAAACGGTGATGGCCGGTGCGTCGGGCGGCGTCCGCCTCGCGCTCGGCATCGCGCAGATCCTGCTTGCGCTGGTCACGCTATGGGGTTCGCTGGCGGTGATCGCGCTGTCGACGGGCGCGTCGCGTGCAGAGACGGCCGGGCATCTCGCCCGCCTTCGCCTCTTGCCCGCAACGCTGGTGACGCTCGTGCTCGGCGTCGCAATGGCCGTGCTCGCCATCCCGGTGCCGATCTTCCTTGCGTATTCAGGCGTCGATCTCGCGCAGATGTCGAACGGCATGCCGGTGTCGCTCGATCGCAGCGTCGGCATCACCGTCGCTATCTACTCGCTCGGCGTGCTGGCGGTTCTTCTCTGGGCCGCGGCGCGGCTCGCGGTGGTGAACGCCGTGGTCCTGCGCGAGGGCGCGATGCTGGGCGCGATCCCGCGTGCCTGGCGCCTGACCCGCGGCTATGCGCTGCGAATCCTGGGCGTGCTTATCCTGTTCGTCGTCGTCGCCGCGGTGTCGAGGCTTGCGGCCTCCACCGTGTTCGGAAGCGTGTTTGCGCTTGTCGTCGGCAATGATGGCGACGGTCTTTCGCTCGCGGGCGTGTTGACCTCGATTGTGACGGCGGCGGTGCAGGCGGCGTTCATGGTGCTGATGGCGGCGTTCCAGGGCAAGCTCTACCTCGCGCTCGCGGCGAAGGTGCCGCCGCCGGACGCGGTGCTCGCCGCATGAGGATCGGTTTTGCCGCGCTGTTCGGCGAGGCTGGCGCGCTTTGGCGTGCCGAGCGCCAGCTGGTCACGCGCGTCGCCAGCGTGTTCCTGTTCCTGCCGCTGCTCGGCATCATCCTGTTGATCGCGACGAGCGCGCCGCCGCTCGATGTGCCGCCGGACCAACTGAGCCAGACGCTCAACGATTTCTATCGCCAGTTCAGCCAGCGCAATCTGGTGCCGCTGGCGATTGCCAATTTCGCGATGGACTATGGCCTGTTCGCGCTGCTCAACCTGTATTTCCAGGGTTCGGGGCGGACGCTGGGCGGCGTGCTGTCGCACAGCCTGCGTTGGCTGTTCCCGTTCTTGCTGATCGAACTGGCGGTGGGGCTGCTGTTTTCGGTGGGCTTTTCGCTGTTCGTGCTGCCGGGCTTGTTCCTCTTCGCGCGGACGTGGCTGGTGGCGCCGGCATTCGCGGTGAATCCGCAGGCCGGGCTGATCGCGGCGGCGAAGCAGGGCTGGGCCCGCAGCGGCGGCACCGTCTGGCTGGTGCTGCTCGGCGCCTGCGCGCTGGTGTTCGTCGCGGGCTTCGCGGCGATGGCGGTGGCGAGCCTCCTGCTCGGCCTGGTCTCGGCGGCCGTCGGCGGCGGCGCGGCGATCGAGGCGATCACCTTTGTCGTGCTGGCCGCGGTGGCGATGCTGGTCTGGACGGCGCTGGCGCTGCTGCGCGTCGCTGCCTATCGCGCCACCGAATCGGACGAGGGGCGCAGGCAGGGGATGTGAGGCGCGGCGTCCGCCGGCAGCACGCTGGCGAGCCGCGGATCGGCAAACGTCTCGATCGTCCGCCGATAGGGCACGAAACCGTGTCGCCGGTAAAAGCCCAGCGCGCCCGGATGGTCGAGCGTGCAGGTATGCACCCACATGCGCGTGATGCCGGGGCGCCAGCCCAGCGCGAGTGCCTGGCCCATCAGCCAGTTGCCATGCCCCTGACCGGTGAGTTCGGGCACCAGCGCGAGAAACGATAGCTCGCAGGTGGCCTCGACGCGGTAATCGAGTTCGAGCAACCCGATTTCGACACCCGCGCGATCGAGCACGGCGTGGACGGCAACCCGATCATCGTCGAGAATCGCGCGAAGCCGTTCGTCGGGCATCACCAGTCGCGAAAACCACAGCCAGGGGCTGCCGACGCGGCGGAACAGCGTTCGATAGTTGTCGCTCGACGGCGCGGGCCAGCGGACCAGACGCAGCGGCGACGCGGGCAGGGGGCGCGGCCGCGGGCGTTCGCGCATCTCAAGTGAGGTGACGACCGTCGCGATCTGATCGTCGGCAACCGGCAACAGGCCCAAGGCTCAGCTCCAGCTGGCCATG
>NZ_JBTMWM010000004.1:0-304071 GCF_054489705.1 Sphingomonas sp. RS6 | reverse complement strand
TCTCACGCGCATCAAGAACAGCCTGAAGGCACCGATCCTCGTCGACCTGCGCAACATCTATCCGCCCGCCGAGCTCGAGCGCGCCGGACTGCAGTACACCGGCGTCGGCAAGCCGAGCCGCGACTGACGCGCTGCCTGCCCCCGCCGATCGATTGGCGGGGGCGGGTATGCCGGGCTAAACAATATCTAGATCGCGCGGGGCTCGGGGGCTTTTTACATGCCCCTTCATGCTGCAAACGAGCGCCATGGACATCACGACACCCGCTTCGCCGCCGTCGCTGACGCATCTTCAGCGGCTCGAGGCCGAGAGCATCCACATCCTGCGCGAAGTCGTTGCCGAGGCCGAACGCCCGGTAATGCTCTATTCGATCGGCAAGGACAGCGCGGTGATGCTGCACCTTGCGCGCAAAGCCTTTTACCCGGCGCCCCCGCCCTTCCCGCTGCTCCATGTCGACACGACGTGGAAGTTCAAGGCGATGTACGAGCTGCGCGAGCGCTCGGCACAGGCGGCGGGCATGGAGCTGCTCGTCCACCAGAACCCGGAGGCCAAGGCGCGCGGCATCAACCCGTTCGACCATGGCGGGCTCCACACCGATCTGTGGAAGACCGAGGGGCTGAAGCAGGCGCTCGACAAGTACGGCTTCGACGCGGCGTTCGGCGGCGCCCGGCGCGACGAGGAGAAGAGCCGCGCCAAGGAACGCATCTTCAGCTTCCGCACCGCCAGCCACCGCTGGGACCCCAAGAACCAGCGGCCGGAACTTTGGCGGCTCTACAATGCCCGCAAGGCAAAGGGCGAGAGCATCCGCGTCTTCCCGCTCTCCAACTGGACCGAGCTCGACATCTGGCAGTATATCCTGGCCGAGAAGATCGAGATCGTCCCGCTCTATTTCGCCGCGCCGCGCCCCACGGTGGAGCGCGACGGCATGCTGCTGATGGTCGACGACGAACGCTTCCGCCTCCACCCGGGCGAAGTGCCGGAGATGCGCTCGATTCGTTTCCGCACGCTCGGCTGCTACCCGCTCACGGGTGCGGTGGAGAGTACAGCCGACACGCTCGAGACGGTGATCCAGGAAATGCTGCTCACCACCACCAGCGAGCGCCAGGGCCGCGCGATCGACCATGACCAGGCCGCCAGCATGGAGAAGAAGAAGCAGGAGGGGTATTTCTGATGACCGCCTATCGCCCCGATGCGCTGATCGCCTCCGACATTTCCGCCTATCTGGCGCTGCACCAGAACAAGTCGCTGCTGCGGTTCATCACCTGCGGCTCGGTCGATGACGGCAAGTCGACACTGATCGGCCGGCTGCTCTACGATTCGAAGCAGATCTTCGAGGACCAGCTTTCCGCGCTGGAGAATGATTCGAAGCGCGTCGGCACCCAGGGCCAGGCGATCGACTTCGCGCTGCTGGTCGACGGCCTCGCCGCCGAGCGCGAACAGGGCATCACCATCGACGTGGCCTATCGCTTCTTTGCGACCGAGAAGCGCAAGTTCATCGTCGCCGACACCCCCGGCCACGAACAATATACCCGCAACATGGTCACCGGCGCCTCGACCGCTGATCTGGCCGTGATCCTGATCGACGCGCGCAAGGGCGTGCTCACTCAGACGCGGCGGCACAGCTATCTCGCGCACCTGATCGGCATCCGGCACCTGGTGCTGGCGGTGAACAAGATGGACCTGGTCGGCTATGACCAGGCGGTGTTCGACAACATCGTCGCCGACTATGCCGAGTTCGCCCGCTCGATCGGGATCGCTGCGTTCACCCCAATCCCGATGTCGGGCTTCAAGGGCGACAATGTCACCACCCGCAGCGAGACGATGCCCTGGTTCACCGGGCCGGTGCTGCTCGACCATCTGGAGACGGTCGAAGTCGATGCCGAGGCGGATCGCGCCAAGCCGTTCCGCATGCCGGTGCAATGGGTCAACCGCCCCAATCTCGATTTCCGCGGCTTTGCCGGGCTGATCGCCGGCGGCACGGTGCGGCCGGGTGATCCGGTCCGCATCCTTCCCTCGGGCCGGACCAGCACCGTTGCGCGCATCGTGTCGATGGGCGGTGACAAGACGGTTGCGGTCGCGGGTGAATCCGTCACCCTCACCCTCGCTGACGAAGTCGATTGCTCACGCGGCGACGTGATCGCCACCGCCGACACGCCGCCCGAGGCAGCCGACCAGTTCAAGGCGACGATCGTGTGGATGGACCAGGCCGAATTGCTGCCCGGCCGCGCCTATTGGCTGAAACTCGGCACCCAGATGGTGAGCGCCGTAGTGCGCGCGCCCGAATGCGCGATCGACGTCAACACGCTCGCCCGCACCTCGGTGAAGACGCTGGCGCTCAACGACATCGGCGTAGCCGAAGTCGCCACCGACCGCGCGATCGTGTTCGAGCCCTATGCCGACAGCCATGACCTTGGCGGCTTCATCCTGATCGACAAGCTGACCAACGCGACCGTCGCTGCCGGCATGCTGCAATTCGCGCTGCGCCGCGCCCAGAACGTCCATTGGCAGGCGATCGAGATCACCCGCGAGGCGCATGCCCAGCAAAAGGGCCAGCAGCCGCGCCTGCTGTGGTTCACCGGCCTGTCGGGATCGGGCAAGTCGACCATCGCCAATCTGGTCGAAAAGCGGCTGTTCGCGCTCGGCAAGCACAGCTTCCTGCTCGACGGCGACAATATCCGCCACGGGCTCAACCGCGATCTAGGCTTCACCGATCAGGACCGGGTGGAGAATATCCGCCGCATCGGCGAAGTCGCCAAGCTGATGACCGATGCCGGGCTGATTGTGCTGACCGCCTTCATTTCCCCCTTCCGCGCGGAGCGGGCGATGGTTCGGTCGCTGATGGCCGAAGGCGAGTTCTTCGAAATCTTCATCGACACGCCGCTGGAAGTCGCCGAAGGCCGTGACGTGAAAGGACTCTACAAAAAGGCGCGCGCCGGCCAGATCGCCAATTTCACCGGCATTTCCAGCCCTTATGAACCGCCGGTCAATCCGGAAATCCGGATCGACACGACCAGAACCTCGCCCGAACAGGCAGCCGAACAGATTGTCGAGGCGATCATGGGCATGTGGAGCCCCGTGCTGTGACCGACGCCGAACTCGCCCGCGCCATCGCCACCGAGGCCGGTGCGCTGCTGCTCGCGATCCAGAATGACTGCGCGGGCGGTGCGCGCGGTGACCGCGAGGCGAACGAACTGATCCTCGCCCGGCTGCGCGCGGCACGCCCCGACGACGCCATCCTGTCCGAGGAATCGGCGGATGACCAGGGCCGCCTGACCGCGCGGCGCGTTTGGGTCGTCGATCCGCTCGACGGCACGCGCGAATTCGCGGAGCGGCGCGAGGACTGGGCGGTGCATATCGCGCTGGCGATCGACGGCGCGCCGGCCGTGGGTGCCGTGGCCCTGCCCCGGCTGGGCCTGACGCTGGGGAGCGACGCGCCGCCGCCGCTCGCCGCAGCGCAGACCCCGCCGCGCATGCTGGTCAGCCGCACCCGCGCCAGCCAACTCTGCGCCGATGTCGGCAAGACGCTGGACGCCGTGCATGTCGGCATGGGCTCGGCAGGCGCCAAGGCGATGGCGGTGGTGCGCGGCGAGGCGGAAATCTACCTCCACTCCGGCGGCCAGCATCAATGGGACAATTGCGCGCCCGTAGCCGTTGCGCTGGCGGCGGGTTTGCATGCGTCGCGGATCGACGGATCGCCTATCGTCTATAACCAGCCGGGCACAAGCGTTCCGGATCTGCTGATCTGCCGCCCTGAATGGGCGGCGCCAGTGCTGGCCGCCGTCGCCGACTGTCACGCTTGAGGTGCCTTCAGCCCCGGCCCCGCCGGGCACGGGGAATCCCGGAGCGGAAATGGCCTGAATAAACGGCGCGATCAAAGCGCGGTAGAGACATATCCTGCGATCGGCCTCTCCCTCGGGTCGCCTGAATCGCTTGTTACCGCGTACCGGACTGGCCGGTGCAGCATTATCGATCCCCATGCTGCGCCGGCCGGCCTCGCCGGTCCGATCGAACCGGATACCGGACGATCACGGGCGTGCCGGCAATTGAAATGCCGACACGCCCGGTCCGATCAGAAGCGGTAGGAAAGGTTGAGCAGATAGGTGCGCCCAACCTCGACATAGCCGCCCTTGCGGTCCACCGAGAGCAGCGCCTTGCCCTCGCCCGCGGTCGTCCAATAGGAATGCGCATCGAGAATATTCTCGACGGACACGCCCGCAGTCAGGCCGTTGCCGAAATCATAGTTCAGCATGGCGTTCATCTTCGATACCGGCTGGACATAGGTGTCCGGCTGCGACGAGCGCAGATCGTACAGCTTGTTGCCGGTATAGGCATAGTTCACCGCCGCGCTGATCGCCCCGTGGACGTAGAACAGCTCGGTGTTGAACATCACCTGCGGCGCCTGCGGCATGCGCTGGCGGCGCTCTTGTCCGGCCACGAAGACGGTCGCGTCGGCACGCTGGAGCGTGATGTTGCCCTGGAAGCCCAGCCCGTCGAGCAGCCCCGGCAGCCCCTTGAGGCTATAGCGGGTGAACAGTTCGACGCCATAGACGCTGCCTTTGGCGCTGGTGTCGAGCGTTTCGACCTCGACGCCGTCCGACGACAGCAGCGGGCTGTCGGCGCCCCAGATGTTCCAGTCGCCGCTGGCATTGGTCGTGCCGGTGGAGAACATCACATGGTTCAGGCGCTTATAGTAGAGCGAGGCCGAGAACAGATCGGTTCCCGCGCCCTTGTGCTCGATCGAGGTATCGACGTTCCACGCCTCGACCGCCTTCAGATCGGGATTGGGAACGAACACCGAGACGATCTTGCCATTGTCGTCACGCGAAATGCTCGTCGGCCCGAGCAGCAGATCGAACGCCGGGCGCGAATAGCTCTTGCGCACGGAGAAGCGATAGACCGTATTCTCGTCCGGCCGATAGGATGCGATCACGCTGGGCAGCCACTGATTGTAGCTGCGGGCGCTGGTCGCGAAGCCCGCGCTGTCCTCGTCGGTCTGCCAGTAACGGCCCCAGAACCAGTTATGCTCAAACCGCAGGCCCGGCGTGACGGTGAGATTGCCGAAGCTGAAATTGGCGAGGATATAGCCGCTCGCGCGATGCTCCTTGCCGTCCAGCCGGTTCTCTTCGAGCTTGACCGGATCGATATCGGCCAGCTTCGAAAGCGACAGCCTGGCATTCTGTTCCTCGATCCAATCATGATCGGGGATATAGAACGGCACCTGGACGCCGTTCATGAAGCTGTTGAGCCGGGTGCCGGGCACCGCGCTCAGCTTCGGATCGCTCGCGGTGAAACTGCTGTATTGCAGCGCGCCGTCATCGCCCAGGCTGTTCGAATAGCGCTTGGACGATTCATATTTGGTGCCCGCCTGGATCGACGTAAGGCCGCGATCGCCGAACTGCCAGGTGGCGTCCAGCCGCCCTTCCACCTTCGCTTCCCACGCGTCCTCGAACTGGGCCGTGGTGTAGGCCTGGGTGAAATTATCGAAGTTGGTAATGGCGTTGCGGGCATCGTCGCTGAGCAGCACCTGTGGATTGGTGCGATCGGCAAGGCTGGTGATCAACTGATAGGTCGCCGTGCCGGTGGCGTTCGAGCCGATATAGGTGGGACTCCCCCATTTCGCCTGAATGCGCAGCGGATAGTTGGTTTCGCCACGCGAATAGGCGCCGTTATAGTCGAGCGTCAGATTGCCCAGCCGGCTCTGGCCGCCCAGCTTGGTGGTGAACAGCCGCTGGTTGCTGTGCTCGGTCCGGAAATAGTTGGTGCCGGCGAGCCCGTAGAGCGCGAGATAACCCGCGCTGTCATAGTTGGAGCCGAACTTGTTGCCCGCATTCGGGTTGACCTGACCGGCGCTGAGGCCGTTGCTGCGCGCAGCCGTCTGATCCATCCAGCTCTTCAGGCGATATTCGCCGTAAGTGGTGCGCGCATAAAGATCGGTGGTGTCGCCCTTCCATTCCAGGTTCACCGTGCCGCCGAAACGCTCGATCTTGTTCTGGAAGATGTTCCATTCGACGCCGACGGGCACCGCATTGGCCAGATTGTCGCGGACCGCGCCGGGCAGGTTGGCGTCCTGCTTCACATAGTCCTTGTGGATCGCCACCGACTCGCTGAAGATGTTCTTCTTGCCGTAATAGCTCGACGCATAGATCCCGAAATTGCCGAACTGCTGCGCGGTCTCGACCTGCACCGTGCCGCCCCAGGGGTCCTGGTCTCGGGCGACGGCGCGGCCGGCCAGCTGGCCCTGCGCGCGGATCTGGAAATGATGCTTGCCGAAGTCGAAGGGCGATGCCGTGCGCAGATCGATCACGCCGGCGATGGCGTCACCGTCCTGCGCAGCGGTGGGCGCCTTGTCGACGCGTACTTCGGCGAGCGCGAACGGCGACAGCAGGTTCATCGAAATCGCGCGGGTGCGCGCGTCGGTCTGCGCCAGGCGAACACCGTCGAACGCATAGGCGTTGTACGCGGTGTCGAGGCCGCGGATCGAAAGATACTGCGCCTCGCCGGTGGCTGCGGCGTTGCGCGACTGATCGACCGACGAGCTGAGGCCCGGCAGGCGGGTGAGCAGATCGGCCAGGTTCTGCTGCGGCTGCGCGCGCAGTTCCTCACCCGACACGATCGTGACAAGCGACGGGTTCTTGATCTGCTCTTCCTGCACCGTCTTCATCGCTTCGCGCTGACCGGTGACGACGATGCTGTTCTGCTGGTCGTCGCTGTCCGCCGTGTCGGCGCCGTCCGCGACCGGCGCTTCGTCGCCAGTGGCCACGGGCGCCGTATCCGGCGCTGCCCAGGCGGCGTTCTGCGCAAGCAGCGCGAATGCGCCCGCGCTGACGAGCAGCGCGACCCGCTTGTTCCAATGTCCCATCGATCTTCCCTCTAATGATTATGGGCCGACATCGTTTCGGCCGGCAACGCGCCGCCTAGGCCCCGGTCGCGTCGAATGAGGGTCAGTGCGATTGCGCTTCGGGGTCGGCAAAATGACGCTTTTGCTGCATCGCAGCAGATTCATCAGCCAGATCAAGCTGATAGTACCAATCTGTATCCTGCATATTTTTTGGTGTCATACAGGCTTCATCTGGCTGGTTATGCTTCGGGGTATGAAAACCCGCCTCTTGCAGCTCGCCGCAACCGCCGCGCTTGCGTTCACCGCCCCCGCATGGGCCGACTCGGCACCGCCGGCGGCGCCGCCCCCAGCCCCCCAGCAGCACATCGAGCGTATCGTGCTGCTGATGCGCCACGGCGTACGAACGCCACTGCACGGCGAGGTGCCGGCCGGGACGCGAACCGGCGCCCCTTGGCCGCGCTGGCAGGCCAAGGACGAGCAGATCACGCCGCATGGTGCGGCGGCCCTGCGCGCGCTGGCACGTGCCGATCGGCGCTGGTTCGCGCGCGAGGGGCTGTTGCCCCTACAAGGCTGCCCCGCCCCGGCATCGGTGCGGGTGTGGACGAACACGTCGCCGCGGACGATCGCCAGTGGCGCCGCCTATGCCGAGGGGCTGGCACCCGGTTGCGCGCTCGCGGTCGGCCATCGCGACGCGGACGAGGTCGATCCGCTGTTCGAGCCGCTGAACGCTCCCGACAATGACTTCGATGCCCGCCGCGCCGTCGAATCGATCGAACGCTATACGGGCGGCGTCGATGCGCTGGCCGAGCGCCATCGCAGCGGGCTGACGCTGCTCGAGGCCGTGCTTGGCTGCACGCCGCCGGCACCGTGCAACCCCGACGATCCTTCCGCCCTCCGCGCCGGGGCGGACGGGCGCGGCATCGATCTGCGCGGCCCGATCCGCACCGCATCGGGAACCGCGCAGGTGCTGATGCTCGAATATCTGGAGGGCTTCGCCATGCCCCGGGTGGGCTGGGGACGCGCGGATGCCCGCCGCCTTCAACAGCTCGGCGCCGTCCACGGCGCGTTGTTCGACGTGTTCAGCCGCCCGCCCTATATGGCGGCGTTCCAGGCGGGGCCGACCGCAGCCCGCATCGCGCGCGACTTCAGCCAGTCCGACGCGCCAGTGGTCGACATGCTGGTCGGCCACGACACCAATGTCGCCGCGCTTGCCGCCTTGCTCGGCGTTCCGGTCAAGGCACCGGGCTTTGCGGCGGGCGATCCCTCACCCGGCGGCGCGCTGGCGGTGGCGCTCGTCCGTCGCAGCGACGGCAGCCGCGCCGTTCGCCTCTGGTATCGCAGCCAGAGCGCGGCGGCGATCCGCGCGGCAAGCGATCAGGTCGTCTGGACCCCGCTCCGCCTCGCCGGCTGCGACGAGGGGGCGGCGCATCTCTGCCCGTTGCCCCGGTTCCTCGCGCGTCTGGAGGCAGCGACGGCGCCTGCGCGGCGCTGACCCGCCGGTCAGGCGGCGCGCGCCAGCGTCTGGGCGCCGTAAAAGGCGAACAGTTCCTCGAAATGGGCATCCATCGTCCGCGTGGCGCCGGCCATCGCCGTCGCCCGCAGCCGATGCGACACCGGATCCGATTCGACGAAGCGGGTCAGCGCATCGCGCAGCGCCACGCCATCGGCCGAGCGATAGATTTCGCCCTGCCCTTCGATGAACTGGTCGGCCGCGCCACCTTCGTCGGGAACGATCAGCGGCAAGCCGCTTCCGCGCGCCTCCGCCGCCACCATGCAGAAGGTTTCGGCCTCGCAACCATGGACCAGCGCATCGGCGCTCGCGAGAACACGCGCAAGTTGTGCGCGGTTGCGTGTCGGCTGGAACAGTTGTGCGTGCGGATTCCGACCGATCGCAGCAACCACCCGCGACTGGGCATTCCCCTCACCCAGCATGATCAGCCCGATCGGGTTTCGCGCCGCAGCCGCCTCGGCTGCCTCGATCACCATTGGCCAGCGCTTTTCCGGCGCCAGTCGGCCGACGCCGATCAGCAGCGTCGCGTCCGGGCCAAGCCCGCAGCTGGCCAGCAGGTCGGCACGAAGCGCCTCATCGCGCAGCGACGGCGAGAAATGCCCCGGCTCGACGCCCATCGGCACCGTCACCGTCTTGCGCAGGCCGCCGTCGGTCAGCCGCTGCGCGAGGCCCTGGCCGGCGGTGACGACCATGTCGAACTGCTGGTCGAGACGTTTCAGATGCTGCCAGAAAGTGGAAAAGCCGCGATCGATCGCCTCGCGCGGGGCGATCATGCCGAACCAGCGATAGGCATAGGCCGCCAGCGGATCGGCGTGCATCACCAGCGAACGGGGCGCCGCGCCCTGCCAGCGTGCGACCATCGATGCGCTGCGCCACGGCGAGGATGCCTCGACGAAATCGGGGCGCCAGCGATCGAGCGCGCGGTGAAGCGCGGTTTCGTCGTCGAAATAGCGATAGCGCCGATCGAGCGGGAGCAGCGGTGCCGGAATCGTTGCGAGCACTGCGCCGTCCGACTGTTCGACGACCTCCTCGCGCTCGCCCGGCGCAAGGATAATGATTTCCTGGCCCAGCCGGGGGCCGGTCGCCATCTTGCGGCGCACATAGGTTTTCACGCCCCCGCCATGCGGGGTGTAGAACGCACAGACATCAACAATCCGCATCAGCGTGGCTCCAGCAGGTCCGCGTACCGGCCGAACTGCCCACCCCGCGACAGCGCGCCGAGCGTCCGATCGATGCTTTCGAGCAATGCCGGCACGGTGATGTCGCCAGGATGAACCGCCAGCCGCATGCCGCGCCGGCGCGGCATCAGCGCGCGGGCGAGCGCGGCGACCGCGAGCGACGAGGCGATCCGTCCCTTGCTTCGGCTCGCCCAGGTGATCACCGGGCCGCGCGCCAGCACCGCATCGTCCTGCCTGGGCGACCAGACGCGGAAATGATCCTCGGCGAGCGCGAAGCCGCAGTCGCGGGCGGCGGCGCGAGCGCCCTCGCCATAGAGCCATGCGGGGGCGATGAAGCCCGCCACCGGCCGGCCGATCACATCCTCGATCAACGCGCGGCCACGCTCCATCCGATCGCGCGCGGTGGCGTAGTCGAGGCCCAGAAACTCGCCTTCGCCGGCGGTCATGTGCCTGGCCTTGAACCGGGCACCGGCGGAGCCATGCGGCGTCGTGTCCTTGTGAAACCAGCCGTGGAGGAACATCTCGATCCCCGAATCCGCCCAGGCGCGCAGCCGCGTCGCGAACGGGCTGCCCGGCACCAGCGGCGCTTCTCCCCAATGATCGGGGACGACGAGCATCGCATAGCGCGGCACCGGCATGTGGCGCGCGAACAGCTCGGCAAGCCGGTCGACGGCACCTTCGGAGCGTGGCCCGACATCGTGTATCGAGGCCAGCAGGCTGGCCCTCGACCGGCTATCAATGTTCGCGCTGCTCATCCGGACCATCGTCACTTTTGCTGCAAGTGCGAGCGATATAGGCGCGCCGAAAATGGCCGCAAGCGGGCCGCTTCGGGGTCGATTCAGGCCGGCAATGATATCAATGAGATAGCATATCAGTCAGTGAGGCCGGCGTAACGAAAAAAGGCGCCCCGCCCATGGCGGAGCGCCTTTTCGGTCGCATTGACGAACGCGATCAGGCGATGGCGCGGCGCCGCCCGGTCCGGCGCAGCATCGCACCGACGGCACCGAAACCCAGGATCATCATCGTCCAACTGGCCGGTTCGGGCACGGCCGTCGGGGTCGGAAGGGTTCCGCGGAAGTCGAAGCGGTTGACCTGGGTGGTCGAACCATTCTGACCCGAGAAATTCGCCGCAACCAGCTGCCCCAGGATCTGGCTGCTGCTGCCGAGCACGCTCGCATTCGGCGCGAGCACCGAACCCAGCACACCGACGCCGGAAATGGTCAACTGATCGGCTTCATAGAAATTGTAGACGATATTGCCCGCGGTCACGCCGCCCGACAACGAAATGCCCATATTCTGGAACGCCTGCGCGGCGCCGGCGATGTTGACCACCACCGTCGAGTTCGCCGATGCGTTGATGTTGAGCGTGTTCGTGCCGGAGAAGGTCGCGGCGCTGATGTCGAACACGTTGAAGTCCGACATCGCCGTCAGCGACAGCGTGCCCCACTGATCCGTCACCGTGCCCGACTGGGCCAGCGTCGACAGATAGGTCGAAAGCGAGGTAAGGCGGGTCTGCTCAGCAGCGAAATCGATCGGCGACGCCGTGCCTGCCGGATACTGAATGCCGGTCGTCGTCCAGCCGGTGTAGCTCGACGCGCCGCCGATCACCGAATTGCCATAGGTGGTGCCGTTGACCGCCTGAATGCTGCCGCCGACAACCAGATTGGTGTCAGTGCCATCAGCCTTCAAGCCAACCGAATAGTTGGTCAGCGTCGCACTGCCACCGATCGCAACCGATCCTTCGACGTCGCTGTTGAAGCCATTGACGTTGCCGAACACGAGCAGGTTGTAGACGCCCAGCGGATTGGCGCTGGCGGCGCCAGGCACCGCGACCATTGCACTAAGAGCAGCGGCGCAAGCCAGCGCCTTCGATCGAAACATCCTTATTCCCCCCTGCCCGCAACGAACTGGAACTAATGTCGGTGCAATAATGAAAATCGCCCGAAAGACAATCTTCGGTAATCCCGGAATGCTTCACATTGGCAGTGCCGCCGCCAAATTTCGGAGATCGTTACTCCACCGTCACGGACTTGGCCAGGTTACGCGGCTGATCCACGTCGGTGCCCTTCGCCACCGCGACATGATAGGCGAGCAGCTGCACCGGCACCGCATAGACGAGCGGGGCGATCAGCGGGTGGACCTTGGGCATTGTGATGGTGGCGATACAGCCGTCGCCCGCCGCCTGGATGCCGTCATAGTCCGAGATCAGCACCACCTTGCCGCCGCGCGCCTGCACCTCCTGCATGTTGCTGACGGTCTTGTCGAACAGCGGGCCCGACGGCGCGATCACGATCACCGGCACGGCATCGTCGATCAGTGCGATCGGCCCGTGCTTCATCTCGCCGGCGGCATAGCCCTCGGCATGGATATAGCTGATTTCCTTGAGCTTCAGCGCGCCCTCCAGCGCCAGCGGATAATCGGTGCCGCGGCCGAGGTACAGCACGTCGCGCGCCGCCGCGATCACGCCCGCCATCGCCTGGATCGATTCGTCATAGGCCAGCGCGGCATTGAGCGAGGCGGGCGCCTCGGCCAGATGGCGAACGATGCGCCGTTCCTCGGATTCGTCCAGCTTGCCCTTTGCCTTGGCGAGATTGGCCGCCAGCGCCGCCAGCACCGCCAGCTGGCAGCTGAACGCCTTGGTGGAGGCGACGCCGATCTCCGGCCCGGCATGGGTGGGCAGCAGCAGGTCCGCCTCACGCGCCATTGAGCTGGTCGGCACATTGACCACCGCGGCGATCGTCTGGCCCTCGCTGCGGGCATGGCGGAGCGCGGCGAGCGTGTCCGCCGTCTCGCCCGACTGGCTGATGACGATCATCAGCCCGCCCTCCTCCATCACCGGCGCGCGGTAGCGGAATTCGGAGGCGACATCGATG
Organism: Sphingomonas sp. RS6; assembly: GCF_054489705.1. Classification (NCBI taxonomy): domain Bacteria; kingdom Pseudomonadati; phylum Pseudomonadota; class Alphaproteobacteria; order Sphingomonadales; family Sphingomonadaceae; genus Sphingomonas; species Sphingomonas sp. RS6. The sequence continues at coordinate 291,674 of NZ_JBTMWM010000004.1, read as the reverse complement.
TCGACCGGCACACGTGCGAACTGCTCGAACCAGTATTTGGCGACCATCCCGGCATAGAAGCTGGTGCCGCACGCGACGATCGTCACGCGCCGAATCGCCGACAGGTCGAAGTCGGGGATCGGCAGCGTGACCTTTTCCTCCATCCGCTGGAGATAGGCGCGCAGCGTCTGCGCCACGACGATCGGCTGCTCGTAAATCTCCTTCAGCATGTAATGCCGATGGTTGCCCTTGGAGATCAGCTCGCCGGTGACGCCGGAAATGGTGATCGGTCGCTCGACAGGGTTGTTGTCCTTGTCGAAGATGTCCGCGCCATCCTTGGTGATGACGACCCAGTCGCCCTCTTCCAGATAGGCGATGCGCTGGGTGAGCGGCGCCAGTGCCAGCGCGTCCGAGCCCAGATAGGTCTCGCCTTCGCCATAGCCGACCACCAACGGCGAGCCGAGCCGCGCGCCGACCAGCAGATCGGGATGCTGGCGGAACAGGATGGCCAGCGCAAAGGCGCCGTGCAGGCGCGGCAGCACCTCGCGCACGGCATCGGCCGGGGCCATGCCCGCCTCGACCTTCTCGCTCACCAGATGCGCGACGACTTCGGTGTCGGTCTCGCTAGTGAAGGTGCGGCCACGCGCGATCAGCTCCTCGCGCAGCGTCTTGAAATTCTCGATGATGCCGTTGTGGACGAGCGCGACTTCGCCGGTGGCGTGCGGGTGGGCGTTGTTGGTGGTCGGGCCGCCATGCGTCGCCCAGCGGGTGTGGGCGATGCCGGTGGTGCCGGGCAGCGGGTTGGCAGCGAGTTCCTTGCCGAGGTTCACCAGCTTGCCCGAGGCGCGGCGGCGCTCGATCCGCCCGTCGAAATCGGTGGCGATTCCGGCCGAATCATAGCCGCGATATTCCAGCCGCTTCAGCCCTTCGAACAGCCGCTCCGCGACGTCTTCCTTGCCGACGATTCCAACAATTCCGCACATGGCATCCGCCCTCCTGCCCCAGCCCTAGCGCGGGCGGGTGGCCGCCGCTAGCGGGGGCTTGGTGACGCGGGGATGAACAATTCGGCGTTGCCAGGCGCGCAAGCAAGGTGCACTATCCAAATAATACAGCTGGGAGGATTTGGATGTTGTTGTCTCTTGCCCTCGCTCAATCGCTCGCCGCCTCCGCACCGGCTGCGATCCCGATCGGCGAGGAACTGACGCAACAGATCCGCACGGCCGATGCCGCCCTGTTCACCGCCTATTTCGGGCAATGCGAGCCCTCGCGAATGGCGACGATGATCACGCCGGACATCGAGATGTACCATGATCGCACCGGCGCACTGATCGGGCAGGACGCGTTCATGGCAACCTACAAGAACCTATGCGAGCCGAGAAGGGCACCGGACGCATGGCGCAACCGCCGCGCGCTGGTCGAGAACAGCCTGCGGGTGGATCCGGTCCCCGGCTTCGGCGCCATCGAGGAGGGCGACCATTTGTTCTACGAGCGCAAGGGAGACGGCCCCGAGAAGCGGGCGGGTAGCGCCCACTTCGTCCAGTTGTGGAAATGGACGCCGACAGGCTGGCAGCTGGCGCGCGTCTTCAGCTACGCGCACCGCGCCGCCACCGCAGCCGACGCCCCGTAACGGGGTGGAGCCCGCCGCTTAATGCGGGAAGTTGGTGTCGTTGAAGATCCGGGTGAATTCGCCGGGATCGGGCTCATGGCCCTGCGCCTCAATGAAGCGGTCCCGGCCCTTTTCCCATACTTCCAGGATCGCGCCCTGCATCCCGTCCTGAAAGCCCATGCGGGTTTCCACGATGCCGCGCCACGGCCCCTGCGCATCGAATGCCTCGTGCAGCTGCGGCTCCAGCGCCGTCAGCTGGGCGTCGCTGTTCGCGTCGAGATGGCCGATCGCATCGAGCACATAGGCGTCGAGCAGCTTGAGGAACGGCTTGTCGGTATAGCGATCGGTCATGTTGCGGCCTTTCGTGCCGGAGAGGGGGTTCGCCGGGCTGGAAGCGCCGGCGGCGATCAGGGAAGGATTTCGAGCTGATCTTCGGTATCGGCGACGATCCGCGTCTGAAAATGATCCCCCACGGGCACACGACGCGCCACGCCCTTCGCCCGCACGCGCTTGCCCGTCATGTTGTCCTGCGGATAGACGCCGAAACGGGCCTTGAGCGCGTTGATCACCGCGGGATGGAGCTCGATCGTCAGGTTGCCCGGGTCCTTATAGTCGGTCGCCGAGTTCAGATAGACGCTGAACCCCGACGCGCCCGCCGAGCCCACCACGAATTCGAACACGCCCTGGACGTCGCCGGACTTTGCTGCGGCGATGGTTTCGGCCGGACCCATCGCCGTCTGAGCGAGGGCGGGCGAGCCCAGCGCCAGCAGGATCGCACCGAACAGGGTGTAGCGCAGGCTCATTTGCCGGTCTCCTTGCGCGCCTTCATGGCCGCGCGGAAGGTCGTCGCCCAGCCCTGTTTCTTCAGTGTTTCCGGCCGGGCGACGGCAAGCGCATCGGCCTCGACATCGCGGGTGATCACCGATCCCGCGCCGATGATCGCGCCGTCGCCGATGGCCAGGGGGGCGACCAGCGCGCTGTTCGACCCGATGAAGGCGCGCTCGCCGATGACCGTCTTCTGCTTGAGGAAACCGTTGTAATTGCAGGTGATCGTGCCCGCACCGATGTTCGCGCCGGCACCCACGCTGGCATCGCCCAGATAGGTCAGGTGGTTGGCCTTGGCGCCCTTGCCGAGCACCGCATTCTTTAGCTCGACGAAATTGCCGACATGGGAGTCCGCCTCCAGCACCGCGCCGGGCCGCAGCCGGGCATAGGGGCCGACGGTCGCGCCGCTGGCAATGGTCGCGCCCTCGATATGGCTGAACGCGCGCAGCACAACGCCGTCCGCCACGGTGACGCCGGGGCCGAACACGACGTTCGGCTCGATCGTCACGTCGCGGCCAAGCTTCGTGTCGTGCGCGAACCACACGGTATCCGGCGCGATCAGCGTCGCGCCCTCCGCCATCGCCCGCGCGCGCCGGGTCTTCTGCCACTCCGCCTCCAGCGCGGCGAGTTCGCCGCGACTGTTGACGCCGGCGACTTCGCTCGCCTCCGTCTCGATCACCGCCGATGAGCGCCCGTCGGCCGCCGCCAGCATGACGATATCGGGCAGATAATATTCGCCCGCCGCATTGTCGTTTGTCACGCGGGCGAGCAGCGCGAACAGATCGCGTGCGCGGACCGCCATCAGCCCCGAATTGCACAGCGTTTCGGCCCGCTCCTCGGCAGTCGCGTCCTTGAACTCGACCATCTTGACGATCCGCCCGCCCGGATCGGCGATCACCCGGCCATAGGCGGCGGGATCGGCGGGGCGGAAGCCGAGCACCACCACCGCCGGATGGTCCGCGCCATGCAGCCGCTCGACCATTCGGCGCATCGTCGCGCTGGTGACCAAGGGCACGTCGCCATAGAGGATCAGCACATCGCCGTCGAAACCGGCCAGCGCCTGCCCCGCCTGGAGCACCGCATGGCCGGTGCCGAGCTGTTCGGCCTGGTGCGCCGTCTCGGCGCCGAGCGGTGCGACGGCGGCCTCGACCTGCTCGCGGCCGGCGCCGACCACCACCACTTCGCGCGCGGCGCCCAGCGCCTTCACGCTGTCGATCAGGTGCAGCAGCATCGGCCGCCCGGCGATCGGATGGAGCACCTTGTGCGTATCGGATTTCATCCGCGTGCCCTTGCCGGCGGCGAGGATGATCGCGGCGATGGGTGCAGTCACGTGGCAGTCTCCGGTCGGTTGGCCCCCGGCCCTGCCACGCATCGGTTGCCAATGCCAGTGGGGCGGTGCCATGGCGCGGCCATGCCCGCCTTCCCCTTCGCCACCATCGGCTTCGATCTCGACGGCACGCTGATCGACAGCAGCGGCGACCTTGCCGCGACGCTCAATCATGTGCTGGTCGCCGACGGCCGCTCGCCGCTGCCGATCGAGCGTGTCCTGCCGATGGTCGGGCGCGGCCTGCGCGCGCTGCTGACCGATGCGGTCGCCGCGACCGGCGGTGGTGGCGAGGCGGCGGTCGAACGCCTCCACGCGCCCTTTATCGACCATTATGCCGCGCACATCGCCGATCATAGCTGCCCCTATCCCGGGCTGCTCGACGCGCTCGATCGGCTGGCCGAGCGCGGCGCAACGCTGGCGGTGGCAACCAACAAGCTCGAGGCGCTGGCGCTGCCCTTGCTGGAAGCGACCGGCCTGCGCGCCCGCTTCGCCTGTGTGATCGGCGGCGACACACTGGGTCCGGGCACGACGAAGCCGGCGCCTGCCATGATCCTGGAGATGCAGCGCCGCTGCGGCGGGCCGGCGGCGTTCGTCGGCGATTCGATCTTCGACGTGCAGGCCGCGCGTGCTGCGGGCGTGCCGGTCATCGCGTGCAGCTTCGGCTTCTCTGCCACGCCGGTGAGCGCGCTGGGCGCCGATGCCGTGATCGATTCCTATGCCGAACTGCTGCCCGCGCTCGATACGCTCCGTCCAATCAGCGTTTGACAGTCCCCGCGCCCCGCGCGAAACATCCGCGCGTCGGAATGGGAGAGAATCCGGGCAGCCGGATCGCCGAAGGAGCAACCGCCCCGGAAACTCTCAGGCAAAAGGACCTTCCGCACGACCACATTCTGGAGAGTGGCGCCCCGAGCGCCCGCCGACGGGATAGCGATCTCAGGCAAACGGACAGAAGGGGCCCGCGACGTTTCAGGAGACGGGTTCCCGTGGCGACTACTAGCGTCGGGCCGAATGCAGGGCCGATCAGCATCACCGACGTGTTCACCATCGGCATCGGACCGTCGAGTTCGCATACCGTGGGGCCGATGCGCGCGGCCCGCGACTTTGCCCTTTGGGTGGCAGCCGATGGCCGGGAGGTCACCAAGCTGTGCTGCGAGCTGTTCGGTTCGCTGGCACTGACCGGCAAGGGCCACGCGACCGATTGCGCCGTGGTGCTGGGGCTGGCGGGTGAGCGGCCTGAGGGTGTCGATCCCGATGCGGTCGAGCCGATGCTGGCGACGATCGCCGCCGAGCGACGCATCCTGTTGAACGGCACTGCCTCGGTGGGCTTCGATCCGCACGTCGATATCAAGTTCCGCAAGCGCCAGTTCCTGCCCGGCCACCCCAACGGCATGAAGCTGCGCGCGACATTGATCGACGGCGCAGTACTGGAGCGGGTCTATTACTCGGTGGGCGGCGGCGCGATCCGGCGTGAGGGCGAGGAAGCGGCGGCGGGCCTTTCCGCCGGCACCAACCATCCCTTCGCGAGCGCGCGCGAAATGCTGGCGCGCTGCGACGAACTCGGGCTAGACATTGCCGGGCTGATGCTCGCGAACGAACGTGGCTGGCGCGCCGATGCCGAGACGCTCGCCTTTGTCGATGACATTCACGCCGCGATGAACGCCTGCATCGATCGTGGCATGGCGCAGGACGGCATTCTGCCCGGTGGGCTGGAGGTGCCCCGCCGCGCGCGCAAGCTGCACCAGAAGCTGGTGGCACGCGGCCCCCGTGTCGAGCCCGCCTCGGTGCTCGAATGGGTCAGCCTGTGGGCGCTGGCGGTGAACGAGGAAAATGCCGCCGGCGGCCGCGTCGTCACCGCGCCCACCAACGGTGCTGCGGGGGTGATCCCGGCGGTGCTGCGCTACTACGAATGCTTCGTCGGCAGCGCGACGAAGGAAGGCGCCCGCCGCCTGCTGCTTACCGCTGCGGCGATCGGCATTCTCTACAAGCGCCAGGCGTCGATCTCGGCGGCCGAGATGGGCTGCCAGGGCGAAGTGGGCGTCGCCTGCTCGATGGCGGCAGCGGGGCTCGCCGCCGCGCTGGGCGGCAGCAACGCGCAGATCGAGAACGCCGCCGAGATCGGCATGGAGCATAATCTGGGCCTCACCTGCGATCCGATCGGCGGGCTCGTCCAGATTCCCTGTATCGAGCGAAACACGATGGGCGCGGTGAAGGCGATCAACGCCGCGATGCTGGCCCTTCACGGCGACGGATCGCACAAGGTCTCGCTCGACGCGGTGATCGAAACGATGCGCCAGACCGGCCGCGACATGCGCTCCAAATACAAGGAGACGAGCCTGGGCGGGCTGGCGGTCAACGTCGTGGAATGCTGAACCTCGCCAAATAAGCCTCGCGAGCCGTTCGCCCTCAGACGCCCGCTAGGAGCGACCGGCGCGCGAGACGGCATCGACAGGGAGCTCAGGGAAGGCTGGCTGGGGCGGCAGGATTCGAACCTGCGAATGGCGGCACCAAAAGCCGCTGCCTTACCACTTGGCGACGCCCCAACGGGAAGCGGGCTTATAGAGCCTCAGAACAGACGTTCAAGCCAGCCATTTGCATCGGGCGCCTCGCCGCGCTGGATCGAGACGAGCTGCTCGCGCAGCCGGGTGGTGAGAAGCCCCGGGCCGCCATTGCCGATCTGGAATGCATAGCCCTGGCCGCGCACCGCGCCGATCGGCGTGACCACCGCGGCGGTGCCACATGCGAACGCCTCGCGCAGGCGACCGCTGGCGGCATCCGCGCGCCACTGGTCGATCGAATAGCGATCCTCGCGCACCGTCACGCCCGCGCCGCGCGCAAGCGTGATCAGCGACTCGCGCGTGATGCCGGGCAGGATCGTTCCGCCGAGCGGCGGGGTGATCACCGATCCGTCGTCCATCACGAAGAAGACGTTCATGCCCCCCAGTTCCTCGACATAGCGGTTCTCGACCGCGTCGAGGAACACCACCTGGTCGCAGCCCTGGCGCGTCGCTTCGGCCTGGGCGATCAGGCTGGCCGCATAGTTGCCGCCGCACTTGGCCGCCCCGGTGCCGCCCGGCGCCGCGCGCGTATAGTGATCCGACACCCACAAGGTGACCGACGGCGCGCCGCCCTTGAAATAGGCACCGGCCGGGGATGCGATAACGAGATAGCGATATTCGTTCGCGGGCCGCACGCCGAGAAACGTCTCGCTGGCGAACATGAACGGGCGCAGATAGAGCGACGCGCCTTCAGCTTCGGGAATCCAGTCGCGATCGGCACGGACCAGCGCGCGGATCGATTCGAGGAACAGCGCCTCCGGCAGCGGCGGCATCGCCATCCGCTCGGCCGATTCGCGGAAGCGCCGCGCATTTTCCGCCGGCCGGAACAGCCCGGCACCGCCATCGGGCAGGCGATAGGCCTTCAGCCCCTCGAAAATCTCCTGCGCATAATGGAGCACGGCGCAGGCGGGATCGATCTGGAGCGGCGCATAGGGCTGAATCCGCGCGTCATGCCAGCCCTTCTCCGCCGAGTAGCGCACCACGGCCATATGATCGGTAAAGCTCTTGCCGAACCCTAGATTGGCCAGGATCGCCCCCCGATCGTCGGCCGAACGCGGGCTGGGATGCGCGTCGAATTCGAAGGCCAGGGTCGTCGCGTCGTCCATCGGTCGGGTCTTTCGGTGGCTGGGTAGATCGGGTTGCGCAGACCTAGGCGCGGTGGCAGAAACGGTCAACATGGCTGCCCCAATTCCCGCCTCCCCGCTGTTCCTGCGCGAGCCCGAGATCCGGCGTGGGATCGAAATGCTTTATTTCGGCTATTCGCACCTGACCCGATCGATCGATGCCGATCTGGCGCGGCGGGGACTGGGGCGGGCGCATCACCGGGCGCTCTATTTCATCGCGCGCAAACCCGACCTGACGGTGAGCGGCCTGCTGTCGCTGCTGGCAATTACCAAACAGTCGCTGGGCCGCGTGCTGACGGACCTGTCCGAGCGCGGCCTGGTGGAAACGCGCGCGGGCACGCAGGATCGGCGGCAGCGCCTCTTGCGGCTCACCGAGGCCGGCAGCGCGCTGGAGACCGAATTGTTCGAGGCGTTGCGCGAAAAAATGGCCGGCGCCTATTCGAGCGCCGGCCAGGGAGCTGTCGGGGGATTCTGGGCAGTCCTGGAAGGGCTGGTGCCCGAGGAAGAGCGCGCCACCATCGCCGCATTGGGGCGGTAGCGCCGGCGCGCCCGAGCCCGGCTCAGGCGACCTTGAAGCCTTCCTTGTTCATCGCGAGCGTCAGCGCCTTGTTCTTCTCTTCGCTGAGTTCGGCGCGGAGCGCGGGGAAGAGTTCGTCCTCCTCCTCGCGGATATGCTTTTCGAGCGCGGTGCGGAATTCGCGGACCTTCGCCATCCATTCGGGCGATGTGCTCGGCATGTTCTCAAGCTCGTAGAGGAACTGCTTCACATAGCCATGCTCGGCATTCAGTTCGTCGGCCTGCTGCTGGCGGCCCGATTCCCTGAGCGCCGGGTAGATCACATTTTCTTCCTCGATCGCGTGCTTCACCAGCGCATGCTTGATGTGCGCGAGCAGCATGTTGCGGCGAATGACGGCCTTGTCGTCGGTCGCTTCCAGCGTGTCGAAGCTCTTGAGCACCATCCGGTGCTCCGCCGCCAGTGCTTCGTCCCAGCCGCCGGCAAAGGTGCTGGGCGCCTGAACCGCAGCCTTGCGGCCGAGCATTGCCAGCAGGCCCAGCGCCGCGCCGCCGGCCGCCGCGCCGGCGATCACGCCAAAGCTGCTGCCCCCGCTTTCCTTGCCGTTCTTGCCATTGCTCTTGAAACGACCCTTGGTGTCGCGTTCTGCCGTGGTAGCCATCGGTGCCTCCATCGATCATCGGTTGTGGCAAGAACCGCCGGCGGTGCGCCGCGTTCCCGATCGATCGAGGATAATGCGCTATTTGCGCGCGTTGGCGGCCATCTCGGCATTGCGCCGCGCCGATGCGGCCAGCGTTGCGCGCAGCAGCGCCTTCAACGCGTCGTCGCGATCGAGCACATTCAGCCCCTCGCGCGTCGAGCCGCCGGGGCTCGCCACCCGATCGGCGAGCACCGCAGCGCTTTCGTCCGACTGCGCCGCCAGCAACGCCGATCCCTCGACCGTCGCGACGGCGAGCCTTTGTGCCTGATCCGCCGAAAGCCCGAGCGCGACGCCCGCATCGGCGATCGCATCGATGAAGCGGAAAACGAAGCCCGGGCCGCAGCCGGCTAGCGCGGTGACGATGTCGAGAAGCGGCTCGCCGTCGATCCACTCGACCAGCCCGAGCGGCGCCATCAGCGCCTGCGCGGTGCCGCGGATGGCGGCATCGTCGCTCGGCGAATGCAGCGCGACCACGCCCTTGCCGATCGCCACCGGCAGGTTCGGCATCGCGCGGACCACCGCGTCGACGCGGAAGCGCGCGGCAAGCGCGGCAACCTCGACGCCAGCCAGCACTGACACCAGCAACGGCGCACCGGAAATCCGGGGTGCCATCAATTCGGCGACGTCATCCAGAAGCTGAGGCTTCACCGCGAGCACGACGATGTCCGGTGCCGGCCCATCGGGCGGCGAGGCCAGCAGTTGCACGTCATCGGGCACGACCGGATTGCCCGGATCGATCACCGTGATCCGGCCAGGCTCGATCCCGGCGGCGACCCAGCGGCGCAGCATCGCGCCGCCCATATTGCCGCATCCGACCAGCCAGATATGCCCTTGTGGCACGCTCACCGGTTCAGGCTTCGCCCTGGGTTTCGATCAGCGCCGAGGCAAGCGCGTCGGCGGGCGACTTGCCGCCCCACAGCACGAACTGGAACACCGGATAGAAACGCTCGCACTCGTCGATCGCGCTTTCGACCAGCAATTCGGTCTGCGGCAGCGTGAGGGCCGCGCCTTCCTCGCCATCGATCAGCGTGGCGTGGCGATACAGCAGGATGCCGCTCGACGACCAAAGCTCGAAATGGCCGATCCACAGCTGTTCGTTGACCAGCCCGACCGTTTCGTACAGCAGGCCGCGCCGTTCATCGGGCACGCGGATGTCGGGAAACGCCAGGAACTGAAGGACGCCATCGTCCTCGCGCCAGATGCCGCGAAGCTCATATTGCGTCCAGCTGCCCTTCACCTTGACGACGATTTCATCGTCTTCGCGCTGAAAGCTCCAGCCATGCGCGGCATAATAGCTTTCGAGCATGTCGATGGGCGCGGCAGCGTCGCGCTCGAACTCCGCCTCATCGAGCATCAAGACCTCCCCACCGACCCACTGGCAAGCCATGCTCCTGCCAATCGGGGTTGCGGCGCACAAGCGCGCGGTGCGAAACCCTGTCGAAAAGCTGTGGACAAGCGGCGGACAACTGCCCTCACGCGTCGCCCTGCGGCTTCTTCGCGCGCGGCTTGGCCTCGGCAGGCGCCGCCGCCAGGCGGGCCTCCAGTTCGGCAAGCCGGGTCTTCAGCGCGTCGGCCTCGTCGCGCGCCGCAGCGGCCATCGCCTTCACCGCCTCGAACTCGTCACGGCTGACGAAATCCAGGCCGCCGATCCATTCGCGGGCGCGCTCGCGAGCCGTCGCCTCGGTCTCGCGCGCCATCCCGGCGAAGGTGCCGGCCGCTCCGTTCACGATTTTCACCAAATCGTCGAACAGTCGATTGTCGGTCTGCATTTCGTCTCACTCACTGAAAGGGCTAATGAATCTCGATTTGGGCATTCGACCGCCCCGACGCAACCGCGTCGGCATCGGGATTGAGCGCATGTACCTGATATAGCAAGACGCCGGCAAAGCCTATCCACAGCAGATAGGGGAGCAGCAGCGCCCCGGCGGCAGTGCGGATGCGTGCAAAGGCGATCGTGGTGAGCAGCACCATGACGAACAGCCCGGCGATCAGCCATAGCGCCGCCGTGATCTGGTGAAAGCCGAAGAACAGCGGCGGCCAGGCGAGATTCATCGCCAGTTGGACGAAGAAGAGCAGCAGCGCCGCCGGCCGCCCGCGGGCGCCGCGCGCGTTGACCACCGTAGCCAGCGCCAGCCCCATCAGGACATAGAGGATCGACCAGACGATCGGGAAGGCGATCCCCGGCGGCATGATCGCGGGCTTTTGCAGCGCGACGAACCAGGCATTTTCATCGCCCCCGGGCGCGAACCGGGCAGAAGCGAGCCCGAGCAGCAGGACGAACGGAACGGTTACCAACGACCAACGCAGATAGGCCTGCCAAAGCTGGCCCCTGGACGCAATTTCATTCACGCCGATGCTCCCCCCCAAATCACCGGCACGACAGACGCGGCGGGCGCAAGCGCCCTCCCCTCCGCGCCGATCGACTCCGGTGCGGCATGATGCCGAACAACCCGAATGGTTAGCGGCAGACTAACCTTGCCGACGCCACTGACAAGTGGCTCAGTCGGCGCGCTGCCCCGCAATGAGAAATTCGACATTGCCCTCCGGCCCGGTAATCGGGCTGGGCGTGATCCCGAGCACGGTCCAGCCGCGCCCCGCCAACCAGGCGGCGACCTCGTCACAGACGCGCGCATGAACCGCAGGATCGCGGACGACGCCGCCCTTCCCCACCTCATCCCGACCGGCTTCGAACTGTGGCTTGATCAGCGCTGCCAGCCGCGCGCCGAGCGCCGCGAAGCCGAGCGGCACGTCCAGCACCTTGGCCAGCCCGATGAAGCTGGCATCGCACACGATCAGATCGACCGGCTCGGGGATATGGGCGGCGGTGAGCACGCGGGCGCTGGTCTGTTCATGGACGATGACGCGCGGGTCCTGCCGCAGCTTCCAGGCAAGCTGGTTCGTCCCGCTGTCGACCGCATAGACGCGGGCGGCACCGCGGCTGAGCATCACGTCGGTGAAGCCGCCGGTTGACGAGCCGACGTCGATCGCCACCGCCCCGGCGATGTCCCATTCGAAATGATCGAGCGCATGCGCCAGCTTGATGCCGCCGCGCGACACCCAGGGGTGATCGCGCCCCCGCACGATCATCGCCGCGTCTTCGGCCACGCTTTGCCCCGGCTTGTCGACCTTGCGCTCGCCCACGAACACCAGGCCCGCCATGATAAGCGCCTGCGCCCGGGTACGGCTTTCGGCCAGACCCCGTTCGACGAGCAACTGATCGGCGCGCAGCTTTGCCATGCGCCCCCTTTAGGCGCGGCGTTCGGCCCGGCGCAACCGCCCCTCGCCTGATCGCAGGACTATTTCATACTCATGAGATATAGATTAAATCAGAAGCACCAACAGGCCTTGCATGGAGTGTCTCCATGACGATGTTTTCGCCGATCGACGATCGCTCGCCAGTCATCCTGACGGTTCCCGGCCTTGGCGGCTCTGGCCCGTCGCACTGGCAAACCCTGTGGGAGGAAGCGCGGCCCGACACGCGCCGCGTCGAACTCGGCATGTGGGATGCGCCGCATCGCAACGCCTGGGTGACAAGGCTCGATCAGGCGATTCGCGGCGTGCAGGCGCCGGTGGTGCTTGCCGCGCACAGCCTGGGCTGCCTTGCCGTGGCATGGTGGGCGGCATTGTCGGGACAGCCGTTCGGCGCGCCAGTGGCGGGGGCGCTGCTCGTCGCGCCGCCCGATGTCGACCGCAGCGGCGTTACCGCCGAACTCCAGGCGTTTCGCCCGACGCCGATGGCACAGCTGCCGTTCCCCTCGATCCTGGTGGCCAGCAGCGACGACCCGTGGATCGGGATCGCGCGCGCCGCCGAACTCGCCCGAGGCTGGGGCAGCCTGTTCATTGACGCAGGCCCGCAAGGCCATCTGAACGCGGCGAGCGACATCGGGTGGTGGAAGGACGGGCAGCGCCTGCTCAATCGCGTGCTCGACGCCGCTTCGCACCGGAACGGCGGCATCCATTCGACGGCAGAGGCAAGATCATTGCTGGCGATCAGCGCCACCGACGCAGCACAGGCGCGCTATCTGCAAGCGAAACGACCGAATGAGGCGCGAGAAACGCAGGAATCGCCGTAAGTCCGCTGGTAAAATAGGGCGCTGTCGCCTATATTATTATCGGTGGGCGTGGCCGGGTGACGTGCCCTAGAGCGTCATCCGGCCTACGCCCCAACTCGCGCCTTGCCGGCGAATGCTTTCCCCCATTTTGGCGTGATGCACCGATGTCCTCCGCGGCCTCGCCCTGTTGCGAATCGCATGGCCGCGCTGAGAGACCGTTTGGAAATTCGATTGGGCCGCCGAATTCTCAAGGGGTCTCTGACGGTACGAAGACCTGCGATGATATGTTGTACCAGCCCGAAGATGCGCTTATATGCCGGCGATGGCGCTGAGTCTTTCGTGGAGCCGTTACTGGGCAGGTGTCGACAGCTATTTCGATCGCATCGCGATCGGGATCAGCGGCCTGTGCCTGGTACACTGCATCGCGACGACGGTGCTGCTGGCGCTGGTATCGACTGCCGGCGGCCTGCTCGATCCGCACATCCACGAAGTCGGCCTCGCGCTCGCGATCGGGTTCGGCGTGTTCGCGCTCGGGCGCGGCATTCTGGTTCATGGCTATATGGCGCCGGCGATCGTCGGGGCGTTCGGGCTGGGGATCATGGCCGGGGCGCTTTCGATCCCGCATGGCAGCTTCGAGACCTTCTGGACGCTCGTCGGCGTCTCGCTGGTCGCGCTCGGCCATGACCTCAATCGTCGTGCCGCGCATTGAACGCGACGGGCGGCCGGCGCTTGCCGTGACGCCTGCCAGCGCCTAAATCCAGCACATGTCCGGGCATTCGCATCACGAACATCACGGTGACGACCTCACCCGCGCCGCGCAGACCACGCTGGAACGATCCGGCGAGCAATGGACCGCGATGCGCGAGCGCGTGTTCGAGGCGCTGGCGGCGTTCGACAAGCCGGCCTCGGCCTATGACATCGCCGACGCCGTTTCGAAGCGCGAGGGGCGTCGCGTTGCAGCCAACAGCGTGTACCGCATCCTCGACCTGTTCGTCGGCGCCAATCTTGCCCGCCGGGTCGAAAGCGCCAATGCCTATGTGGCGAACGCGCATCCCGATTGCCTGCACGACTGCATCTTCCTCGTCTGCGACTCCTGCGGCCAGACGACGCATGTCGATGACGACAGCATCACGCGCACGGTGCGGCTCACTGCCGAAAAGTCGGGCTTCGCGCCCGAGCGGCCGGTGATCGAGGTGCGCGGGAAGTGCGGCAACTGCCAGTGAAGACGGGCTGAATTCCCAGATCGCATCGCTTCGGCCGAATTTGACCGTTCGACTTGCGCGTAACAGTGCGTTAACAGAAGCTATGTCCGATCTACCCAAGACGCCGCTGCTCGACACGATCGAGACGCCGCAGGACCTTCGCACCCTGGAACCCACCCAGCTGCGCCAGCTCGCCGACGAGCTGCGCGCGGAAACGATCAGCGCCGTCGGCGTGACGGGGGGGCATCTCGGCTCCGGGCTCGGCGTGGTCGAGCTTACGGTCGCGATCCATTATGTGTTCGACACGCCCGCGGACCGGCTGATCTGGGACGTCGGCCACCAATGCTATCCGCACAAGATCCTGACCGGCCGGCGCGACCGGATCCGCACGATTCGCCAGGGCGGCGGCCTTTCCGGCTTCACCAAGCGGAGCGAGAGCGAATATGATCCGTTCGGCGCGGCGCATTCGTCCACCTCGATCTCGGCGGCGCTCGGATTCGCGACGGCCAACAAGCTGAGCGGATCGCCCGGCAAGGCGATCGCGGTGATCGGCGACGGGGCGATGAGCGCCGGCATGGCCTATGAGGCGATGAACAATGCCGAGGCGGCGGGCAACCGCCTGGTCGTCATCCTGAACGACAACGACATGTCGATCGCGCCGCCGGTGGGCGGGCTTTCCGCCTATCTGGCGCGGCTGATCTCCTCGTCCGAATATCTGGGCCTGCGCAACCTGGCCAAGCGGCTCACCCGCCGCGTCTCGCGCCGGCTGACGGCGGCCGCCGGCAAGGCCGAGGAATTCGCGCGCGGCATGGCGACCGGCGGCACGTTGTTCGAGGAACTCGGCTTCTATTATGTCGGGCCGATCGACGGCCATAATCTCGAGCATCTGATCCCGGTGCTCGAAAATGTGCGCGACGCGAAGGAAGGCCCGGTGCTGGTTCATGTCGTGACCAAGAAGGGCAAGGGCTATGCCCCCGCCGAGAACGCCGCCGACAAATATCACGGCGTGCAGAAGTTCGACGTTATCACCGGCACGCAGGACAAGGCACCGCCGGGCCCGCCCGCTTACACCAAGGTGTTCGCCGACGCCCTGCTCGCCGAGGCGCAGCGCGATGCGAAGGTGTGCGCAATCACGGCGGCGATGCCATCCGGCACCGGGCTCGACAAGTTCCAGGCGGCGTTCCCCGAACGCTGTTTCGACGTCGGCATTGCCGAGCAGCACGCCGTCACCTTTGCTGCGGGCCTTGCGGCACAGGGGATGCGGCCGTTCTGCGCGATCTATTCGACCTTCCTCCAGCGCGCCTATGACCAGGTGGTCCATGACGTCGCGATCCAGAACCTGCCGGTGCGCTTCGCGATCGATCGCGCCGGGCTGGTCGGCGCCGATGGCGCGACGCATGCGGGCAGCTTCGACGTGAC
The DNA here is from genome assembly GCF_054489705.1 of Sphingomonas sp. RS6. NCBI lineage: Bacteria > Pseudomonadati > Pseudomonadota > Alphaproteobacteria > Sphingomonadales > Sphingomonadaceae > Sphingomonas > Sphingomonas sp. RS6. Next base: position 276,371 of record NZ_JBTMWM010000004.1, on the reverse strand, counting down.
CTATCTCGCCAGCCTGCCCAATTTCGTCGTGATGGCGGCGGCGGACGAAGTCGAACTCGTCCACATGACGCACACCGCCGCGATGCACGACAGCGGGCCGATCGCGCTCCGCTATCCGCGCGGCAACGGCGTGGGCCTGGCGCTGCCCAAGGTTCCCGAGCTGCTCGAAATCGGCAAAGGCCGCGTGGTCCGCGAGGGCAAGAAGGTGGCGATCCTGTCGCTCGGCACGCGCCTGGCCGAGGCGCTGAAGGCGGCCGACACGCTCGAGGCCAAGGGGCTTTCGACCACCGTCGCCGATCTGCGCTTCGCCAAGCCGCTCGACGAGGAGCTGATCCGCCGGCTGCTCACCACGCACGAGGTGGCGGTGACGATCGAGGAAGGCGCGATCGGGGGGCTCGGCGCGCACGTGCTGACGCTGGCCAGCGACACCGGGCTGATCGACGCCGGGCTCAAACTGCGCACGATGCGCCTGCCGGACATGTTCCAGGATCAGGACAAGCCGGAAAAACAGTATGACGAGGCCGGGCTGAACGCCGCGCATATCGTCGATACGGTGCTGAAGGCGCTGCGCTACAACGAGGCGGAGCTGGCCGACGGGGCGCGGGCGTAGCGTCTGGCCCCCTACCTGTGCGGGAGCGGGAGCAGGGCGTGGCTCCGCGGAGGGGTGCAAGGTAACGGCGTCCGGCGTGGAGAGCCCCCTCCACCACCGCCTTTGGCGGCGGTCCCCCTCCCCGTTCCGGGGAGGAATTGCATCGCCCCTTACCTTGAACCTCCAATATGCACATGATATGTACATGTGCATGGCAACCCAGCTTCCCGAGACTCGCTCCAGCCGCGTCGTGGTGCTGGTATCGCCCGAGGAGAAACGGCGTATTTCCGCCAATGCGGAAGCCGCAGACATGACCGTCAGCGATTTCATGCGCACCGCGGCGGAGCGCTATACCGAGCCGACACCTGCCGAAATGGCGCTGATGCGTGACTTGCTCGGCCAGCTCGAAGCGGCCAATGCGCGCACCGAAACGGCCTTTGCCCAGCTCGAAGCCGCGCGCACCGCCGCCGCCGAGTTCGACGAGGAGGCCTATCGTGCCCAAGTCCGCGAACAATTGCTGGCCGACTTGTCGATCGACTGGGACGCGCTTTCCACCGCCCTGTCGGGCTGGGCGCGCACATGAGCTTCTGGACCGACGCGTTACGTGCGCTCCAGCAGGTCACGCTTCTCCAGCACAAGGTGGAACAGGCACTCAGCACCGCTGAGGAGGCACGCCGGCATTCGATCGAGACACGCGAACGGGTAATCCGGCTGGAGACTCTGATCGACATCGCGATGAAGCGCCGCCCGCCCCCGTCCCTTCCCGAAAGGCCAGGCGGAAGCGGCTAGCGCCGGCTTCGCCCAGCGCCTAGACTGGTCAGGTGCTCCAGATGACTCTCCTCCCGATGACCGCGCGCCCGCGCGCCCTGGCCAACTGGCTGTTCGTCGTCGCCGCCATGATCGTGCTGATGGTCGTGGTGGGCGGCATCACGCGGCTTACCGAATCGGGGCTTTCGATCACCGAGTGGAAGCCGATTTCCGGCATCCTGCCGCCGCTGAACGACGCGCAGTGGCAGGCCGAGTTCGATCACTACAAGCAGATCGGCCAATATCAGCAGCTCAACCAGGGCATGACGCTCGCCGGGTTCAAGGCGATCTTCTTCTGGGAATATGTCCACCGGCTGCTCGGGCGGCTGATCGGGCTGGCCTTTGCGGCGCCGCTCATCTGGTTCGCGGTCCGGCGGCGCATTCCCCAGGGCTATGGATGGCGGCTCGTCGCGCTGCTGGCGCTCGGCGGGCTCCAGGGCGCGTTCGGCTGGTGGATGGTCAAGTCCGGCCTCAGCCACACCCGCACCTCGGTGAGCCATTTCTGGCTTGCCGCGCATCTGATGACGGCGCTGTTCACGCTGGGCGGCATCATCTGGACCGCGCTGGACCTGCGGATGCTCGCCACCAGCGCAGCGTCGCGTCCGGCGCGTCTGGCAGGCTGGGGTATCGTCGCGCTGCTCGTCCTGGCCGTCCAGCTTTATTATGGTGCGCTCGTGGCCGGGCTCGACGCCGGCCTCGTCACCAACCAGTGGCCACTGATGAACGGCCAGTTCTTCCCTGGCGTCAGCCAGCTCGGCGAAGGCCCGCTGCATGCGGCGCTGTACGATCCGGCGATCGTCCATTTCATCCACCGCTGGTGGGCGTGGGTGGTCGTGGCGGTGCTGGTCGTCCTCGCCCGCAAGGCGCGTGCCGCCCATTCGCGTCCCGCATCGCTGGCCATCCACACGGCATTCGGCACGCAGATCCTACTCGGGATCGCGACGGTGATGAGCGGCATGAACATCGCGCTCGCTGCTGCCCATCAACTGACCGGCGCGCTGCTCGTCTGCGCCACCGTCTGGGGCGCCCATACGCTCGGACGATCCCGGTGAACGACCTCGCGCTGCTGTACGTCACCTTCGGGAGCCGCGACGAAGCGGAGCAGGTCGCCCAGACCATTCTCGCGGAACGGCTGGCCGCCTGTGTGAACATCCTGCCGACCTGCACGTCGATCTTCCGCTGGCAGGAAGCGATCGAGCGCGCCGAGGAGGTACCGGCGCTGTTCAAGACTCGCCCGGCGCTGGCACGCCGCCTGCGCGAACGGCTGGCCGCGCTGCACAGCTATGAGCTGCCGGTGATCGAAAGCTGGCCGGCGGAAGCCGGCGAAGCCGTCGCGCGCTGGATCCAAGGCGAGACCGCCTGATGTGGGCGTTCGCGGCCATGCTGATGCAGCCCGCCGCCGCCATGTTCGCGCCGCCGCTCGACACACCGCTGCTCGTCGTCACCGAACGGGTCGACAACGGCACGACGCCGCTTCAATTCCGCCTCGAACGCCGCGTCCGCTATGGCCGCGAAGAGGCCGGCTATCGCGCCGAGGTGACGCTGATCGCGGCGACGGGCGAAGCCGCGGCAGGCCCGGCAGGTGCGATCTACCAGGCCGGCTTTGCCGCGCTGATCGGCACGCCGATCGTCTTTCACCTCGACGCGACGGGCGCGGTGATCGCGATCGACGCGCAGGCGGCGGTGTGGGACAAACTGTGCAGCGGCGTCGGCGGAAACGCCACGGATGCGCGGAGCAGCGCGATCACGACGGCGTTGCGCGCGTTGCCCGCAGAGACGCAGCGATCCCTGCTCGCCTCGCTAATCGCCTCGCTGGCGGCGGAGGATGCCGGCCAACCGCTGGGTGGTACCGAGATCCGCTTCACCGCGCGCTCGCCGCTTGGCGGCGGCGAGATTGCGATGACGGGCACGCGAACGCTGGAGACCACCGCAGACGGCATGGTGAAAAGCACGACACAGGCGTCGTCAGCACCTAGCGGCGCCGGCGCGACCGTGGAGATCAAGCGCGAACGACAATTCGATCCCGCAACCGGGCTGATCCGCTTTGCCAGCGAGACGACACATACCCGGCTTGGCACCGAAACCGCCACGCGAACCACGACGATACGGGTGTCGCGCATGGCCTCGATCGCCCGCCCCTAGAAGACAGGTATTATTTTACCCGTCCGCTGACACGCGCTTTTGCTTGACTTTCGGCAACCAAATCATCAGAGAGCAACCAACCGCGCTGCCGGCAACGGCGGCGCGTCTGCATTTCATACGCGAAAGGTCACAGGCCATGAAGGCGCTGATGAAGACCACCAAGTCGGCCAAGCCGGCCGAGGTGGAAAAGAAGTGGCACATCGTCGACGCCGAAGGGCTCGTCGTCGGTCGTGCGGCGGTGGTGATCGCCAACGTGCTTCGCGGCAAGCACAAGACCAGCTTCACCCCGCATGTCGATTGCGGTGACAATGTCATCGTCATCAACGCGGACAAGATCCGCTTCACCGGCAAGAAGCTGGCGCAGAAGGTGTACTACAAGCACACCGGCTATGCGGGCGGCATCAAGGGCGTCACCGCTGCCAAGGTTCTCGAAGGCCGCTTCCCGGAGCGCGTGCTGGAGAAGGCCGTTGAGCGCATGATCCCGCGCGGCCCGCTCGGCCGTCAGCAGATGCGCAACCTCCGCATCTTCTCGGGTTCGGAGCATCCGCACGAAGCCCAGAACCCCCAGCCGCTCGACATCGCCGGCATGAGCCGCAAGAACAAGGTGGGTGCATAATGTCTGACAACCGCCAGTCGCTTTCCGATCTCGGCGCCGCGCTGAACCCGCAGGCCGCCGCTCCCGCCGCCACCCAGGCCCCCGCTGCAGCCGAAGGACAGAGCGAAGCCGCTCGCGTCGAGCCGGCCGCGCCGACCACGCCGCTGCGTGCGCAGGAGCTGGACAAATATGGCCGCGCCTATGCTACCGGTCGCCGCAAGGACGCCGTGGCCCGCGTGTGGCTGAAGCCGGGCACCGGCAAGATCACGATCAACGGTCGCGATCAGGAAACCTATTTCGCGCGTCCGACGCTGCGTCTCGTCATCAACCAGCCGTTCGGTGTCGCCGAGCGTGAGGGCCAGTATGACGTGATCTGCACCGTCAAGGGCGGTGGCCTTTCGGGTCAGGCGGGCGCCGTCAAGCACGGCATCTCGCAGGCACTGACCAAATATGAGCCGGTGCTGCGCGCCCCGGTGAAGGCTGCAGGCTTCCTGACCCGCGACAGCCGCAGCGTCGAGCGCAAGAAGTACGGCAAGGCGAAGGCCCGCCGCAGCTTCCAGTTCTCGAAGCGCTAAGCCTCGGCAATTGCAGCGAACAAGGGGCGGTCCGGCAACGGGCCGCCCTTTTTCTTGCGGGCTTCTTCGCGCTGACCAGTTGCTTGCGGCCACCCCGCTGGAAGAATGCTTCAGACATAGGCCGCAATTTTTGAACGACCGGTCGCGCCAATTTTTGTTTCTATAGCGTTTCGATCCCTACGTTTGCTGGACTCCAAGCACTTTGACGTCATCGGACGCAGGTCCACCGCCATTTCCCTGATGCTTCGCTGCTTCTATGGGTTCGTTGCAGCGCGGCAAACGCGCCGGTGGGGAAATCGCTTTGACACGGATATTCAGGGCTGTCGCGTTCGGCGCGACGTTCAGGGCGGTCGCGTTCGGCGCGACGATCGCCGCTTCGACCATGCTTGCCGGATGTGACGGCGGCGACGGCAGCGTCGCCGGTGCGGACGCAACGGCGAGCGCGCAAGGCATCGTCACGATGTCGACCAGCATGGCGGTCGCGCCTACAACCGCGGGGGACGACGCTGTTCGCCTCGCCAAGCAGGCTAGCTTCGGCCCGACGACGGCGCTGGTCGCTCGGATCGAGAAGCTAGGCGTCGACGGTTGGCTGAACGAGCAGTTCGCGGCCGGCGGCAGCACCTATGCCGATCTGGCGAAGGGCGTCCGCAGCGACGTCTGCCCCAGCGGCGATTCCAATTGCAGCCTGCGTCACTTCAGCCGCACCCTTGTCGCAATGCGGTTCTACGCGGACGCGATCAGCGCGCCTGATCAGCTTCGCCAGCGCGTGGCGTTCGCGCTCGGTCAGATGATCGTCGCGTCCGAACAGGATGTCCGGTCGGCGGCGGGCCTCGCAGCGCTCAACCAGATTTTCCTGACCAATGCGTTCGGCAATTTCCGCACCATCCTCTCTGCGGCGACGCTGAACGGCTATATGGGCAGCTATCTCGACATGGCGGACAGCAGCGCCGCCGCACCGTCGGAAAACTATGCGCGCGAACTGCTCCAGCTGTTTTCGATGGGGCCGAACCAGTTGAACATGGACGGCACGATCAAGCGCGATTCGACCGGCGCGGCGATCCCCAATTATGGGCCCGACGACATTCGCGGCGTCTCCCGCGCGCTTACCGGGTGGACCTATGCGCGGGTCGGCGGCGCACCGATAACCGATGGCCGCGCGCGCGACTATGCGAAGCCGATGGTCCCGGTTCCGGCGCGGTATGACAGCGGCGAGAAGCGCTTTCTCGGCACCGTCGTTCCCGGCGGCGCCTCCCCCCAGGCGAGCGTCGACGCCGTCATCAGCGCGGCGTTCAATAACCCCTCGACTGCGCCGTTCGTCGCGCGCCACCTGATCGCCCATCTCGTCACGCCCAATCCCAGCCCCGCCTATGTCGGCCGGGTCGCGGCGGTGTTCGCCAATAACGGCAAAGGCGTTCGCGGCGACCTGAAGGCGGTGGTCCGCGCGATCCTGACCGACAGCGAGGCGCGCACCCCGCCGGTCGGCACGCCGGGCAAACTCAAGGAGCCGGTGCTGGTGATGACGGGGCTGGCGCGTGCGATCGGCTTCACGACCGATGGCTATGCCTTTATCAACCGGGATGCGAGCCTGGGGCAGCCGGTGATGCGGGCGCCCTCCGTGTTCAACTTCTATCCGATCGACTATCCGCTGCCGGGCAGCGCGACGCTGCTCAGCCCCGCATCCAAGCTGCTCAACAGCTCCACGACGCTGCGCCTGCACAATTTCGTGCAGAACTGGACGGTGGCAGGCGATGGGTCGCGTGCCGAGTTCAAGCCGCCGACGGGCCTTGGCCCCGCTTCCGGATCGAAGCCGGTCTGGGCGACCTGGGAAGCCTATGGCAACAACATCGACGCGATGATCGAGGCGATCGATCGCCTGATGTTCGGCCGCACGCTCGTCAAGGACCAGCGCGCCGCGATGAAGAAAGCGGCGCTTGCGATCACCGACGCCGATCCCAAGGCCCAGGCGCGCAAGCGGGCGCAACTGCTTCTCTATATCGCCGGCACCAGCCCGATGTTCCTGGTCGATCGTTGAGGAAATCCGATCCATGACACTCTCGCGTCGCGACTTCGTTCGCCTCACCGCCGGTACCGGCGCCCTGGCAGCCCTTGGCCAGTTCGGCCGCTCGGCCGCGCTCGCCGCCCCCAGCGGCGGATATCGGGCGATGGTCGGCATCTTCCTGTTCGGCGGCAATGACGGCTGGAACATGGTGGTCCCCACCGACAGCCGCCACGCCGCCTATCTGGCCGCGCGGGGCAGCGTCGGCCTGCCGCGCGCCGCGCTGACGCCGCTCACCAACACGGCTTATGCGCTGCATCCGGCGATGGCCGCGCTCCGGCCGATCTGGGACGAAGGTGCGCTGTCGCTGGTGCTCAATGCCGGCACGCTGTTCGCACCGCTCAGCAAGTCAACCTATCTCGCCCGGCCCGATCTGCGCCCGACCAACCTGATGAGCCATTCGGACGAACAGGACCACTGGCAGGGCCTGCGCGCGCGCGAGGCGAGCCGCGACGGATTCATGGGGCGCATCGCCGATGGCATGGCGGCCGGGCGCCTGCCGTCGCTGGTTTCGCTGTCCGGCTCGACGCTCGCCACCATCGGCCGGCGGACAACCCCGTTCGTGCTGCCGCCATCCGGCCTGCCGCCGCGGCTCGGCTGGAGCGGCAGCGGCGGCGCCAAGGAAGCGGCGGTGGCCGCCGTCGCCAACGGCACCAATGGCGATCCGGTGATGGACAATGTCGCCGCGACGCTGACCGCCAGCTACGAACAGGCGGCGACCGCCAATTCGATATTGTCCGGCAGTAGCAGCGTAGACGCCTATTTCGTCGATCCCGCGACGGGCGCGGCGCTGACCAGCGACATCGCGGACCAACTGGCCGGGGCAGCGCGGATGATCGAGGCGCGCGGGACGCTGGGCCACAGCCGCCAGTCCTTCTTCGTCAGCCAGGGCGGCTATGACCATCATGCCAATCAGGTTCAGGGCGGCAATCCGACGCTGGGCCAGCATGCGACGCTGCTGGGCGATCTCGCCCTGGCGATGGCCGCGTTCCACCGGGCGATGAAGGGCCTGGGCGTGGCCGCCAACGTCACCACCTTCACGATGAGCGATTTCGGTCGCACCTATCTGGGCAATGCGCAGAACGGCACCGACCACGCCTGGGGGAACAACCACCTCGTCATGGGCGGCGATGTCGCGCGCGGCGGCATTTTCGGCCGCTATCCCGATCCCGTTCTTGGCGGCAATGACGACATCACGGCGCAGGGGCGGTTCATTCCGGGCATCGCGCAGGAGGAATATCTGGGCGCGATCGCGAAGTGGCACGGCGTGCCCGCCGCCGACCTCCCCAGCGTCTTCCCCAACTGGTCGACATGGAGCAGTGGCGGCCGCGGCCCCCTGCCGCTCTTCCGCAGCTGACGGCGGGGCTAGAGCGCGACGCTGTTCTGCCCCAGAAAGCGCGCGCGGGTGGAAAAGCGCCCGTCTTCGATGATGATCTCGTTGAACGAAGGCGGATGATCGCGGGTGCGCTCAGACAGCGTGCCCGCCCCGATCAGCCGTACGGTGCTGTCGCCCACGCGGTGCTCGACGTCGAAGGGATCATGGACATGGCCGGTGAGCACAGCATGAGCACCGGCCTTGGCGAGCGCGGCCAGCGCCCGCTCGCCGCCATGCGTCGCCGAAGTCGCGCGCGTCCCCGCCTCGATCAGCGGATGATGCGCCGCCACGAACACCAGATCACCGCCGGGCACGGCCTCCGCAAGGGCGAGCGACTTCTGGAGCGCGCGGGTACTCACATTGCCCTTCGACCAGTTGAACCGGAACTGGAACCGCGCCGTGGTCTTCAGCGGCACCACCGCCACGCCGTGAATGTCGAGCGGGCGCTCGATCATCCGTTCGAGCGCACGGTAGCGCTTATAGGGCGTGAAGAACCGCGCCCACAGGTTGAAATAGGGCAGATCGTGGTTCCCCACTTCCACCGTGACCGGCACGCCCAGGCTCTCCAGCCAGCGCGAGGCGGCGGAGAACTCGGCGGCGCGCGCGCGCATCGTCAGATCGCCGGTCATGATCAGGGCGTCAGGGCGCTCCTCGCGGACGGCCGAATCGAACCATTCGATCGCCGCTGCATCCTCCCGCCCGAAATGCACGTCGCTTACGTGAAACAGCCTGATCATGCGGTGACCTCCGGCCGGGTGGCGATGAACGTTTCCAGGCTTCGCCCAATGCGGATGGTCGTCCCGCCGTCGAGCATGGCGGGTTCGCCGTCGAACAGGGCCAGCGCCGGCCGCCCCCGCTGGAGCCGCAGCGACTTCGCCTCGACAGTCGTCACCGCACGCGCCGCCACCCAGTCGCCGGTCACCCATTCCCAGCCGAGTTCGGCGATCGTGCGCCAGTCCCGCGCATCCACCGCGGCGACCGACAGACCCCTGGCAGCGGGATTGACGAACACCGCCTGATAGCGGCTGCGCAGGCCGCGCACCCCGACGATGCGGACCCCGCCCGCCCCGAAGGTCCGGCGCCACGCGCCGCGCGCGGCCGCGAACAGCCGCCGCAATGCACCCTGCCGGACCGCCTCGCGTGCGCGGAACCAGCTCGCGCCCGGGCCAAGGATCAGCCCGACGAACGCCCGTTTGCCTTCCGCCTCGACATAGGGAAGCGCGACGCGTCGATCACAACCATGCGCGGCATGGATGATCGCGTGCGGATCGGTGCTCGCATGCAGCGCCTTGGCGAGCAGGTTCATCGTGCCACCGGGCAGGATGAGAAAGGCACCGGGCCATTCGGCGAGCGCGCTCAGCGCGGCATTGATGGTCCCGTCGCCTGCGAACAGCACGACGGTGTCGACGCCGGCCGCATCCAGCGCGCTGCCATTGGGCAAGGCGTCGGCAGGAAACTCGGTGCGGCCGGCCAACACCAGGCCGCGTTCGTCAAATACCGCCTCCAGCGCCTCGCATTTCGCGCGCGATGTGGTGCCGGAAGAGGGATTGGTAATGAACCAGAGGGTGTGCATGCCTCGCCCAACGCACGGACGGCAAAATCGCACCAAGCGCCGGTTTGCGGCGGTCAGCGCCCCCGGAACACCGGCGTCCGCTTCACCACGAACGCCGCGATCGCCTCCCGACAATCCTCGCTTTGCGACGCGATGCTCTGATGCGCGGCCTCGATCTCCATCGTCTCGGACAGCGTCGACGCCAGCGCGGCCGTCACCTGCTTGCGGATCAGCCCCAGCGCCACCGTCGGCATCGCGGCCAGCCGCCGCGCGACCGCTCCTGCTTCGTCGATCAGCGCCGCATTGTCCGCCACCCGCGTGACGAGGCCCGCATCCAGCGCCGCCTCGGCCGGCAGCCGCTCGCCAAGCAACGCCATTTCGAGGAGCTTCGCGCGGCCCGCCGCCTTGCCGATCAGCCACGTCGCCCCCGCATCGGGCACAAGCCCGATGTTGGCGAAGGCGAGCAGCAGATAGGCCGATTTCGCCATGATCGTGATGTCGCCCCCCAACGCAATCGACACGCCCGCGCCCGCCGCTGCGCCGTTGATCGCGCTGACCACCGGGATCGGCAGCGCAGCCATCGTCTCGATCACCGGGTTATAGTGCCGCCGCAGCGTATCGCCCGAATCGCGCGTGCCGGTTCCCGCGGTCAGGTCCGCGCCGGCGCAGAATGCCCGTCCCTCGCCGGTCAGCAACACCGCGCGCGCGCCATCATCGGCCGCGCGCGCCAGCGTTGCCGCCAGCAGGTCCAGCATATCGGGCGTCAGCGCGTTGAGCCGATCCGGCCGGTTGAGCCGGATGACGGCGACATCCCCTTCGCGGTCCAGCAATACCGGCGGTGTCTCGCTCATTCTGCCTCTCCATTCGCCCGCGTTCGCGCCGACCTTTCGCCGCAGCGTGCCCGCTCCACCGCGTCATGGCCAGAGGCTAAAGCGACTTTAGCACCACCGCAGGATCGGCGAGCAGCGCGGGATCGATCGTCATGCCCTCGGCCACCAGCCGCCGCCCCTGCACGTAATCGCGGACCGAATTGACGCAATCGAGCGCGATCACCCGCCCCTGCCGCAGATAGATCACCGAAAAGGACCGGCTCGCCGGATCGCCGCGCAGCACGGTGGCGTCGTGCCCGGCCGACAGTCCCACCGTCTGCAGCTTCAGATCATATTGGTTCGACCAGAACCAGGGCACCGCGTCATAGTCCGCACGCTGGCCGGTCAAGCACCTGGCCACCACATTCGCCTGGTCATTGGCGTTCTGCACCGATTCGAGCCGGATTTCCGCGCCGTCGGCGAAGCGGTTGGCGTGAAGCGCGCAGTCGCCGATCGCATAGACGTCCGGCAGGCTGGTGCGGCACTGTGCATCGACCCGCACGCCATTGCCGCCCGCGGCGCCCGCCTCGATCAGCGGTGCGACTTCGGGGACGATGCCGATCCCGACGATCACCATATCCGCCGGAAGGACATCGCCGTCGTCCAGCCGCACGCCGGAGACACGGCCGGCGCGCGCCTCCAGGCAATCGACCCGCGCCCCGGTGCGGATCTCGACGCCATGCGCGCGATGTTCGGCTTCGTAGAAGCGCGACAGCGGCTCGCCGGCCACGCGCGCGAGCACGCGGTTCATCGCCTCGAGCAGCAGCACCTGCTTGCCCTGCGCCGTCAGCGCCGCCGCAGCCTCCAGCCCGATATAGCCGCCGCCGATCACGACGATGCGGTGCGCATCTGCCAGCTCGGCGAGGAGCCGATCGACATCCTGGCGCGTGCGGATGGTGTGAACGCCGGCAAGGTCATGCCCGCTGCACGCCAGCTGCCGCGCACTGCCGCCCGCCGCCCAGATCAGCGATCCGTAACCGATCGTCGCGCCGGCGGCGTCGGTGACGATGCGCGCGGCGGGGTCGACGGCGACGATGCGACGCTCGCGCAGCATCGTCACCTGGCGTTCTTCCCAAAAGCCGGGCGCGCGGATCAGGATACGCTCGAAGGTCTTTTCGCCCTTCAGATAGTCCTTGGAGAGCGGCGGCCGTTCATAGGGTAGTTCCGGCTCCTCGCCGACCATCGCCAGCGTGCCGCCGAACCCCGCCTGCCGGAGCGCAATCGCCGCCTGCGCCCCGCCATGGCCGCTGCCCACGATCAGAATGTCGAACGTCTCCAACGCGCGCTCCTCATGCGATTCGGGACGCGCGGCGTCGTCATTCGCGCGTCGCACCCGGTCTCCCAAAGGAACGGCCTTATCGTCCGCGGTGATCCTCGCCAACCGGCCGTTTGGGGGATTGGCGCAGCGCCTATGCCCGATCAGGATGGAAACCCGGCTTTTCGATCGCCGGGACGGCGCCTCGCCCCCCCCATAAGCTGAACCTGGCGGCAAAGCGTGCGTTCTGAACCCCATGTTCGCGCACTTGCCGCTTGCTCTCCTGCTCCAGCTTGCCACTGTCCTGCTCGCCCGCCTGTTCGGCATCGACTTTGCGCCCGGGCTTTGGCTCGGCGCCTTCTGCGCGATCGCGGTTTGCGTCACGCGCGAGATCACGCAGCGCGAATATCAATGGATCGAGCGTTTTGGCGACGGGCTGCGACGCAACATGCCCGTCTTTGCCGGCTACCGTTTCTGGGAGTGGAACAGCCATTCCAAACGCGAATCCATCGCCGCCGCGCTATCGGTAATCCTTGTCGCTGGGGTCGTATCTGTGGCGTCCTGGGCGTAATTCGAGCGGCCGATGATCGTCAGAATCGATCGGTCGGACGCGGTGCGCCGTCCGCCGAAACTAGACCATTGCCAGCAGCCCAAGGCGCCGCTATTTCCCCGCAACCAGCGGCCTGTTGCGAAACCTGCGCCGCTCTGGGTTGGCGGCCGACGATGGTTCCACAACGTCGACGCTTCGCGGGTGTAGCTCAATGGTAGAGCAGAAGCTTCCCAAGCTTACGACGAGGGTTCGATTCCCTTCACCCGCTCCAATCTCCGATTTCACGAGATCCAACAGAGCTTCGTAAGCCTCAAAGTCCTCTGTTATTCACGGCCGGGGGCGGTGGCGGCGCAGACCTTCCTCCACGGGAGGACGACCCGCGGGCGTTCGCTGCGGGAAGCCGAGGCTACTATCAGCGATTAGCGCGCTCGTTTCGACGATTCATCGGCAAGACTTGCCGCGAAAACAGGGCCGCAGCATCGGGGGTGGGGTATAATCGACAAAGGTCGATCCAGGATCGGGCCAGCGACGCGTCTCGAGCCGCACGACCATCTGCTCGACGGCTGCGGTGACTACCGAAGGATCGAACGCGCAATGGCCGGCACTTCGCGTCCAGAGGCTGCGGACATCATGGCTCCGTGCGGCTGCCGCATAGCCCTGTTGCAGCGATGGCGAGGTCAAGCCGTCGCCAATGGCCTGAACCGCCAGCAGCGGCACCGTCGGCTTCGCGCTCGGCGTGTAGTGCGACTTCATATAGGCGACGGCAGCGGGGCGGGCTGAGACGCGCTTCGCCTTCGCAAGCCGATCGAGATCGTCGGCAAGGGATATGCCTGCGCGGCGATATAGGGCTTCGATAAGGTCTCGACGGTGGCTGAGGGCAAGCTGGCTTCGATAGTCGATCCCGTTGTTCCACGAAAACGCCCCGCCCGCCCGACGCTCCTGATCCTGCCTTGGCAGGAACACCCCCATCGCAAAGGTCTTCGCCATTTCGCGCACTTGCGCTTCGAAATCGTCGGGCGCCGGCTGCGGGGCATCGTGCGTCGTCCAGCCGGGCAACCCGGCCAGCACCGCCGCCAGGGCGATCCGCGCCCGCCCCTCCGGCGTCGCCATCGCCGCCTCGACCGCGCGCTGCACCCTCGCGCCATTTGCCCGATCATCATCGACATTGGTCAGTTCGATGTTCGCATCGGGCGCAACCAGCGTTCGAAACACGAACGCGCCGTCGAGCGCCATGTTCATCATGCCGATCGCGCCGCCCATGGACGAACAGAAGGAGATGGCGCCGTCAAGCGCGCTGGGCCGCTGTTCGGCCAGCGCAGTCGTGACCAGCCCGCCCATCGAAAACCCCCATCCAATGACGCGTCTGGGCTTTCCATATCGCGCCGCAAAGGCGGCGATGGTCGCCCGCTGCGCCGGGATCGCCTCGGCCAGCGCCCATCCGCCGGCGCCATAATCGGAGCCGGCCAGCGCATAGCCTGCCGCGAGCAGCGCCGCCCGATAAGCTTTCGGCGCCGCTTCCGCACCATCGGCGACCGGGGAATAGCCCCGGCTCCACAGGAGGAGCGTGCCGTTCCATTTCGCCGGCACCTCCGCCGTCCAGTGGCCGCCGCCTTGTAGCTGCGCGTCGAGCACGCCGGCGGGTGGGGCGGTCTGCGCCGTCAGCAACAACGATGCGCCGAGGCAAAGCAGGATTTTGCGCTTCATGGCCCCCTTTCCCTTCGATAATTCAGATCGCCTCGGCGCGTGCCGCCGCTCGCCGCTGCGACAGGCGCGGCGCGAGCGACAGCAGGACCACCGCACCGATCAGGATGACGGCGCCAGCCAGTTCGGCAGGCCGTGGTGCGGGCAGTCCCCAGATCCAGGCGAGTACGAACGCAGCCATAATCCCGGCCAGCAGCCCGGCGGCCCGCTCCATCGGCACGCAATAGCTGTTTTCGCGCGGATCGAGCAGGATCAGGATCGACAGGACGGCGACGGCCGTCATCGTCACGGCAATGAAGATCAGCGGCAGCAGCACCGGATCGGTCCACACGCCTAGAAATCCGAATTGCAGTTCGCCGGCCTGACTGCCGAAACCTGACGCGGAGATCAGCGCCAGCAGCAACACCGACAGCGGCATGGCGACGACCTTTTCCTCCACGAAATATTTGCGAACCGACGCCCGGCCCTGCCCCTTCGATACCTTCGTCATGATCGCGAGCCGCAGGAAATAGCCGCCAGTGTAGAGCAGCACCGTCAGAATCGCCAAGGGCGGCAGGCCGAGACTGCCGCGATCCCGCAGCGTGACGATCAGCGCCGCCAGCACCATCGCTAGCGCGACCCAACTCCACCACCGCACACGACGGCCGAACAGCAGATCGACCACCGGCGCGATCAACAGGATGTCGCCGCGCATCAGCAGCTGGATGAACGGGATGCTTACGCCCTTAAACGTAAACGACAATGGCACGGTGAACAGCACCAGCGCCGTGCCCACGCCAGAGAGGAAGGTGTAGCGCGTCGGCGCGGGCACACGCACGGCCGCGACCTCGATCGAATGCGCGTCGCGGTGCCAGCCCGACAGCCAGATGAACAGATAGGTGATGACCGTACTGATCATCAGCGTCGCCGGCAACGTCTCGAGCCCGGTCAAAGGCCGCCCGAGCGTCTGGTGCGGAATGCTGGTGATCAGCTTCGTCACCACGATGTTGGGAAGGTAGACGAGCAGATAGAGCAGGACATAACCTTCGAAGCGAAATTCCCGCCGCACCATCAGCCAACCCCTTCAAATTCGATCGGGACAGAGCGCGCGCCGATTTCCGGCATCCGCGTCTGCACCGGTTCGCCCGCCAGGCGAAAGCCCGGCGCGGCGCATAGCAGTTCGTCAAGTGCGACCTGCAGTTCCAGCCGCGCCAGCGCCGCGCCGACACAGCTGTGTGCCCCGCGGCCGAACGCCAGCGATTCCTTCATGTTCGGGCGGTCGAGCCGGAATGTGTCGGCATCGTCGAACACCGCCCCGTCGCGATTGGCCGAGGCATAGACCAGCGCCACCGCCTCCCCCGCCGGAATCGTGCGGCCACCCAGTTCGACGTCGCGCACGGGCGTCCGGGCAAAGCCGCGATAAGGCGTGTAAAGCCGCAGAAACTCCTCCACCGCTGCTGGCACCAGCGAAGGGTCGGCCCGCAAGCGGGCCTGCAGCGCACGATCGCGGCAGAGATGCACGGTCATCGATCCGATCACCACGCTCGGTGCGATGATGCCGACGACCAGCACCTGGCGGATCGTTCCGACGATCATCTCGTCGGGCAGTGGCTCGCCATCGACGCGGGCGGACAGCAGTGCAGTCGTCGCATCGTTGTCTGCGGCCATGGGTGCCGCACGCCGCTCCGCTACGATCGCGCGGGCCATGTCGTACAGGATCGCGCTCGCCTCCTGGGTGGCTGCGACGTCGTTGGCCTGCACCGCGAGGTTATAGCGCCTGCCGATCTCTGTCAGCCGGCCGATCGAGCTGCGATCCAGGTTCATCCAGTGCGCGAAGGTGGCGATGGAAAGGTGCGACGAGAATTCGGCGACGACATCGCCGCCGCCCTTTGCCACCATCGCGCCCAGCAGATCGCGGGAGATTGAACGGATGGCGGGGGCCAGCGCCGCCACCTTCCGTTCGGTGAACAGCGGCGCCAGCGCCCGGCGATAGGGCGTATGCTCCGGCGGGTCGAGGTGCAGCGGCGGCCGCCGACCGGTAAAGGCGACCTTGGGCACGACGTTCTGGACGGACGTGACGAACGTCGTCGCCTCCGCCGCTGCCCTGGCGACGTCCTCATGGCGGGTGAGCGCCCAGAATCCGCCCCAAGCATCGCTGTGCGCGACCGGACACTGCCCCCGCAACCTCGCATAGTCGGCATAGGGGCTGTCGAACGTTTCGGATACGAGGGGGTCGAAATCGGAAGTCATATGCGCTCGTTTCTGCAAAGGGACCGGCTTGTCAGAAACTGACGCCTGCGGAGGCGATCAGCATGCGCGGCAGCGGATTGGCCGACTGAGGATCATAGCCGCCGCTGATGTCGACGAACGGCGGATAACGGTTGAACAGATTGCGCGCCTGGAGCGCCAGCGTGAGACGATCGCCGACCTTCGTGCCGATATAGGCGTCTACCGTGTCATAGGCGCTGACATGCTGCGCCGGGCTGATGGCGGTATTGCTGTATCCCGACAGGTGATTGAGCGTCAGGCGCGCAGTAAACCCTCCCCGCTCGACGCCGAGGTCGCCCTGCAATCGGAATTGCTGCGGGAAGTTGATCGTGCCGAGAACGTCGCTGTAAGCACCACCCGGAACAGACTGGAAGTCATATCGCGTGAAATAGGTGCCTGCCACGCCCGAACTGAGCTTCCATCCCGCCCATTCCCAGGCATAGCTTGCCTGAAAATCGATGCCGCTGACCTTGGCCGCGCCCAGATTCTGGCGTCGACCATCGACGATGAACGCGGGATCGCTCGGCAGCGTACCGTTGATCGGCAACCCGGACCCGGTGAGCGCGGCAACCTGAGCCGGCGTGGGATCGAGCGTAACATAAGCGGCATAGATTGGATCGGTCAGCAGGCTCTGATTGCCAAACAGGGCCTGGATCTGGTTGCGATAGAGGATGTTGAAATAGGTGCTCTCGATCGAAAAACCGGGCAAGAACGAGGGCTGGATCTGCACGCCGGCGGACCAGGTCTTGGCGGTTTCCGGGTCCAGATCGGGATTGCCCCCGCCGATGGCGATCCCGGTAAGGGCGCCGTTGGCACTCGGCAGCGTCTGGGCGTAAAGCCCCGCGCCGCCGGCGCGCTGCGACACTTCGGTGAAGCTCGGCGCGCGGAACGAACGTCCATAGCTGGCACGGAACCGGATATCTTCGACGGGTCGATAGACGATGCCGATCTTCGGGTTCGTCGTCGATCCGAAGTCGCTATATTGTTCATGCCGGGCAGCAAGCGAAAGCGAGAATTCGCGCAAGCCGGCCTGCGAATTCTCGGCACCGAAAATCGGCACGAACAACTCGCCGAACAGCGCCTTCACCGTGCGCGCACCCGAATCGCCGATATGGGCCTGAGCGGCGCTGCTGCCCACTGTCAGGTCGGTGAACGTATATTCGCGGCGATATTCGCCACCGATGGCAAAACGCAGCCTGCCGCCCGGCATTGCGAGCAGCGATCCGCTGAACTGAAGGTTCGCCACGTCCAGGCGGCTGTCGCCACGGATGACGAAGTAATTATCCAGGATCGACGCCAGCGTCGCCGGATTGTTGGCCTCGCCAAAAACGTTGAGCGCGGTTGCCGGGTTGGTGTCTGCCAGGGCGGCAGCCACCGCGCCGCCGTTCACACCGCGCCGATTGTCCGCAACGTCCTTCGATTCGCCGTGCGCATAATAGGCCGTAGCCTGGATATCGCCGAACAGATCGGCTTCCACCCCGCCGGACACGTTCCAAGAATATGCATGAAACGGATTTCGGATCGCGCCGCTTTCAAGATAAGGCGAGTAGGTGACACTGACACCGCTCGCACCCGGCACGGGGCTGACGAAGAACGGATTCGTGCTCGGTACGTTCGCGGTGATCTCCGGCACGCTGGTAGAGATGCCGTCGCGGTACGAGTAGAATCCGTCGGCGAACAGGCGCACCGATCCACTCAGCCGCTGCGACCAGGAGGTCGAGACGCTGACCCGTTGCTGGCTCGGAAACACCGATGCGGCATCACCGTAGAAGCATTTGTTCGACGTGCCGGCAATCAGCGCATCGGCATTGCCGGCAGTAACCCCGCCAGCCGGGATCGCGTAACTGTTTCCGCCGACCGAGATCGTCCCCGGATTGCAAAAGGACGTTCGCAAATCACGGCCCCCCCGTGACCGGTTGTCGTTCTGGTAAAAGGGCAAATCGGAACCGAGCAGGGCGCTGTTGCGGGTATATTCGGCCGCGACGACCCCCCAGCCGCCCTCCCAGCGATGGCCGATGATGCCGCTGAGCTGCTGCTCGTTATACCCACCATCGCCGGTGACGCCGGCACGGCCGCGCAGTTCGACGCCGCTGAAATTGCGGCGCGGCAGGAAATTGACGACGCCCGCCACTGCATCGGAGCCATAGATTGCCGAAGCGCCGTCCGCGACGACCTCGACGCGCTGGATTGCAATCGTCGGGATCACCGACGGGTCGATGACCTGTCCTTGCGTGCCCTGTGCCGGAAGGCGCTTGCCATCATAGAGCAGCAGCGTGGCGGTGTTGCCCAGGCCGCGCAGGTTGATGCCCGCGCTGCGCGTGACGTTGGCTGCGCCGTTCTGCGCGCTGCCGCCAGCCGGATTTGCGCCAAGCGAGACGACCTGGGGCACGCGGCGCAGCAAATCGGCGGCCGACGAGACGGGCTCCTGGGCGATTCGTACTTCGTCGATCGCGATGACGTTGGAGCCGGTGGCATTGACCCCGCGAATGCGAGAGCCGGTGACGACGATCGCCTGTTCCTGGTCATCGGACACCAGATCCTCGACAGCCGAACCACCATCCTGACCTGCAGCCTGCGTTTGCGCCTGCGCCCCAGCCGCGAGCACGAGCGCCCCCGTCGCCACGCCAGCGAGCAGCGCCTTCAGTCCATCCGTTCGCATGCCTTTCATTCGCCTACCCTCCTAATCGGCGGCACCATTGCATTCGGCGTCCGCGCCTCCCGGCCAATCCTCCGCCCGGCTGCTGCACTTGCGCGCATGACAGCCGGCGAGACATCGCTCGTCTCGATATTCCCAATGCAAGCGCTTGCATAGCTTTTTTTGGCGCTCACCTTGCGGCATAGCGTCACGATGACATCCCCCCGCGCGCCCCGGCTTGATGAAGTCGCTGAACTGGCTGGCGTTTCGCCCGCCACGGTATCGCGGTTTCTCAACAATCCCGTGATGGTTGCACCCGCGACCGGCCAGCGCATCCGCAAGGCCATCGAGGAGACCGGCTATCTGCCGAACCTGAACGCCGGCGCGCTCGCGTCGAGCCGGTCGCGGCTCATCAGCGTGCTTGTCCCGGAAATCGCGCAATCGATCTTCAACGATACGGTCGAGGCGATGGTCAACGAACTGGCAGGGGACGGCAACAGCGTGATGCTGTCCATCACCGGTGCCGACAACGAACTGCTCACTCGCCAGATCGATGCAGCCCTGTCCCGCAGAGTTGATGCCATCATCCTGACCGGCCTGGTCACGGATGAGAATACGCGCCAAAAGCTGAGGCGGCAGCGGGCGACCGTCATCGAGACCTGGGCCTTGCCCAGCGATCCGATCGATATCGCCATTGGCTTTTCGCATCATGAAGTTGGCCGTGGCATCGGCCAATTCGTGATGGACCGGGGTTATCGGCGGCCACATCTCGTGGTGCCGCAGACCCCGAGAGCGCTCGAGCGGGCGGCGGGGTTCGAATCGTTCTGGACCGCTGCCGGCAACCCGGGCGCTACCGTAACGCAGGTCCCCGCACCCAGTCATTTCGGCCAGGGGAGGCTGGCCTTTCGCGAGCTGGCGGAACTCCCCGCGCAGCCGGACGTCGTCATCTGCGGCTCCGACTGGATTGCACAGGGACTCATCGTCGAGGCGCAGAGCGCAGGCGTACCGGTGCCGGGGCGGCTTGCCGTGATCGGCTTCGGCAATCTGCGCCTCGCCGGGGATATGCGGCCGACGATCACGTCCGTGGATATCGATGGACGCTTCATCGCCCGCGAAGTGATGCGCGTCCTGAAAGACCGGGCGGAAAATCGCCCGCTGACGCATCGCTCGATCGACGTCCGCTTCAAGGTGATTGCACGCGAAAGCGCGTAAACAGCAAATGAAAGGGCTTGCACGGCAGCGGCGGGTGAACCATCCTTGCGAAATGAGGGTGGAGAGAGTCCCATGAGAAAAGCTGTTCTGACAGGCGCGCTGGCAACGCTGGCGCTTGTATCCAGTGCGTTCGGCGCATCGGCGCAGACCGCACCGGGGCCGGCCGCTTCCGGTCCCGAAGCCGAAATGCAGCGCAATGCGCAGATCCCCGATACGCCGGGATCGGGCCGCTATCCCTCGGTCAAGCTCGCCGATCCCGCCTTCCCCGGTCACACAATCTATCGCCCGCGGAACCTTGATGCGCTTGGTGCGCGCAAGCTGCCGATCCTGCTATGGGGCAATGGGGGCTGTTCTGACGACGGCGCGAGCGCCCGGCTGCATCTGGAGGAGATCGCGTCGCATGGCTATCTCGTCGTCGCGGCAGGTACGATCCGCAGCGGCCCAGGCGCCCCCGTCGCGCCACCTGCGCGCCCCGCCGCGCCGTTGCCGCCAGGCAAGGTGATCCCGCAGGTCGCCACAACCGCTGGCGACGTCCTGGCCGGACTCGATCAGGCGATCGCGGCAGACCGGGACGCGACCAACCCGCTTCATGGAAAAATCGACACGTCGAGAGTCGCGGTGTCCGGCCATAGCTGCGGCGGACTCCAGGCGATCATCGCCGCCGCTGACCCACGTGTAGGTGCCGTCATCATCCACAACAGCGGCATCTTCAAGAACGGCGAAAATCCGATCGTTGGGCTCACCGTCGACAAGTCGATGCTGAACGCCCTGCATACGCCCGTCCTCTACGTGATGGGCGGCCCGTCGGACGTCGCCTATCCGAATGGCATGGACGATTACGCGCAGATCGACGCGGTGCCGGCAGCGATCGTCAATCTGACCGTCGGCCATGGCGGCACCTTCATGCAACCCAATGGCGGGGAAGCTGCTAAGATTGCGTTGAACTGGCTGGACTGGCAGTTGCTGGGTGACGAGGCCGCTGGCCGGATGTTCGTCGGCGGCGACTGCGGCCTGTGTCGAAACGTGGCGGTCCAGATCGAGACAAAGCGCCTCCGTTAACGCACGGTCGGGGCGCAAATCCCCCGCAACCAAAGGTTGGCGCTGAAATGAGACACCGTCCGCATCGTTGCTCGGGGCACGCCCCGAGCAACGATGGCGTGCGTCACCGGAAGTCTGGCACCGCGGCAATTTTGGCACGCCTGGAAGAAATGTTCGCACGCGGACGGGCGCCCCCTTTATCTAGCATTACTTCGGCAGGGCACCTGCCATCATCAAACAGCGTGAAAGGATCAAGCGACAGACCATCGAACATCGGCGCTTGCAACACCGTAAGATCGCCGCCTAACATCAACCCCCAGACGAGGCCCGCACTCCGCTAATCTAAGCCGCAATCTGCGCCAAATGTTCTGACGACGGACATGCCACAACGTCCGCACGCCACCGGTTTTTCGTCTTGGATGGTTGGTTGGCGCGATCCAAATGCTTGAGGGATGGGCGAAGGCAGATTATCGGCTTCTACCTGCCGGGCGACGTAGTATGTGCAATGGCGACGCGCGACTTGCCGATCGCCACCAGCGTTGCTGCGGTAGACGAGGTGGTATTATGTCCCGCGCCCGAAGATCCTGATTTCATGAAAATGTACGCAAATGCCGCGGAGCTTGATCAATCGTACCTATACCGGCAGGTGGTACGGCTCGGACGGATGAGCGCGTTCGAGCGCGTCAGTGACTGGATGCTGGAGATGCGGGACCGCTTGCTGCTGGCCGGCATGGCGCAACCGAACTGCTTTCGCTCGCCTATCACCCAAGAATTACTTGGCGACATTCTGGGCCTCACCGTCCATGTAAATCGGACCTTGAAATCGCTTCGAGAGGCGCGTGTGCTGACGTGGCGGTCTGGCAATGTCCGGCTTTTTGAAAACGAAGCAACAAGCTGACGCGGCATGGCAAGCGCCAGTAGTTCGCAACTTTCGGCTGAGACTTTCACGGTTGGGCCGCATACCCCCTGATACTACGCCGGCTCGGCGATCTTCGACAATCTCGATGAGCACCAGAGGCGGGCAACATCGCTGTACCGTCGGTCTGCTCAGCAACAGTCGCGGCAAGCGACAGGCTGGGGCGCGAAAGGTCGACGTGGGCGTCGATCTCCGCGGCTTGGCACATAGCCCATAGACCAAGCTGCTTTCGATCTGGGGCCTGAATCGCTGACCCCGTCCGATTGCAACCTGCAGCAAGCGCTCAGCCATCTCGGCCAGTCCCACGCTCGCGCCGACCCAGCCCCCAACACGCCAAGCAACACTCTGCGACACGTGATTGTGAATCGCAACTGGAACATGGCGGAAATGCAGCCGCTTAACCGCAAGCGACCCAAAACTGGAGCACTCTCATGTCAATACTCGACCAAGCCATTGCTGCCATCTCGCCGCCAGAAACTGAGCAGGATCGTCTCGAAGCGACTGCGAAGGCCGAAGCCCTGGCGAGGCCCGGCGACTGGCTATCGCGGATCCTCGGCCACCACCGGGAGATCGAAGCCCAGTTCGAGCGCTTGCGCAGCGCTGCGCCGGACACCCGCCTGACAGAGCAGAAGCAGCTGGCGTTGCTCCTTACCGCGCATTCCATTGCCGAAGAAGTTTCGGTCTATCCCGCTCTGGCCGCCGATCATCAGGTTGGTCACGCCGAACTTGCCTATCAAGAACAGTCGGCCGCCAAAATGGAGCTTGGCCTACTTGAGCGGCTTGATCCCTCGAGCCAAGATTATCACGACAAGCTCGAGCACATCCGAGGGGCGGTGCTCCATCACATCTATTCCGAAGAGGGCACTTGGTACCCGAAACTGGCGAAGTCTGCGCAAGCGGCCGACCAGGAGCGCGCTACAACGCGGTACGCCCAAGAATATGCCCGCTACATGGGCGAAGGCAAACCGCTTTTTGCCCAATAACCTACGGCGGAGGCGGTCTTCGCCGCCTCCGCCCTTGCTGTTACACCGACGCGCACCGGCCAGACCCGTTCCACCCTCTACCGCAAAGTGGAACACCCGGAGCAGCAATCGCTGCATGGGGTCGCGGGAATCCGCCATCGCCGAATGGCTGAATGCTCTCAAGAAATAGGCGAATGCTGTTCGCCCAAGAGGCAAACGGCACCGCAAACGCCAGCGAAGCTGGCGATACTTGTAGGGTGAACCGTTGCGAGCCATCGAGAAAATCTCGTGGCTCCACCGTTTCACCTTGCCTCTCCTATAGCCGAAGAACAAACACTGAGCAGCCCATAGCGAAGCTCCTCTTCAACCGGTGGAACACGTCGCACAGGGGCGGGGGCAAAAAATAATTACAAGAAAATTTAGGCATTTGGTGGACGCGCTGGGGGCCCGTGGGGTAGGTCGCCGGCATGCAAGCCGGGACCAGCAGGCGAAGAAGGCTGGCGATCGTCCTCTGGGCGATGGCGTCGGCAGGCTGTAACCGCCGCCAATCGGTTTTCGGCGCTTTCGGCGAGGAAGCGGCGGGCATCAACCACATCACCCTGGTAATGGTGGCGGGCGGCGTGATTGTCGCCGCCGCGGTTGCCGCATTGATGGCGTGGGCGGTGCGGGCGCGGCCGGGGGCGCTCAGCCTGCGCGCCGGCGAGCGGCTGATCCTGATCGCGGGCGGGCTGGTGCCGGCGCTGTCGCTGGCGGCGCTGCTCCTGTTCGCGCTTCCCTATATGCGGCCCCGCCCGGTTGCTCCCGCCGATCTGCGGATCGATGTGACCGGCGAGCAATTCTGGTGGCGCGTCGCCTATCGGCCGGCGGGGGGCGCAGCCGTGACGAGCGCGAACGAGATCCGCGTTCCGGTCGGCCGCACCGTGTTGTTCCGGCTGGCGGGCGGCGATGTGGTCCACAGCTTCTGGATCCCCGGCCTGGCCGGCAAGATGGACATGATCCCAGGGCGGATCAACGAACTGCCGGTGCGCGCCACGCGGGCGGGGCGTTTCCGTGGCCAATGTGCGGAGTTCTGCGGCCTCTCCCATGCCCTGATGGCGTTCGACGTGGTGGCGATGGCGCCCGAGGATTTCGACCGCTGGCTGGCTTCGGAACGGGGGCCGGCGCCTGCAAGTGCCGGGCCCGGGGCGGGCCTGTTCCTGCGCCATGGCTGTGGCGGTTGCCACACGATCCGCGGCACCGGCGCCACCGGCACGATAGGCCCGGACCTGACCCATCTCGCCCGCCGCACGACGGTCGGCGCGGGCACGCTGCCCAATAGCGAGGCGGCGCGGCTCCGCTTTATTCGCGCGCCGTCCAGCGTGAAGCCGGGTGCGCGCATGCCGGCCTATCCGCACTTGCCCGAAACCGAGGCCCGCGCGATCGCGCGCTATCTGGGAAGCTTGCAATGAGCCTGCACGCGCAAGACGATCCGGAACTGCGCCGGGCACAGGAAGCGCGGCTGCGCGCCGTATGGGCGCCGCCCAAGGGCATTTTCCTGCGCTGGAGCGACACCAACAACGATTCGGTCGGCCCCTGGTACACGGCGACGGCGTTCGCCTTCATGCTGTTCGCCGGCGTGCTCGCGCTGATCATGCGCACCCAGCTGGCGGTGCCCGAGAACGACCTCGTCTCCGCCAACACCTTCAACCAGCTGTTCACGCTGCACGGCTCGGCGATGATGTTCCTGTTCGCGGTGCCGATGTTCGAGGCGGTCTCGATCATCCTGCTGCCGCAGTTGCTCGGCGCGCGCGACCTGCCGTTCCCGCGCCTCTCCGCCTTCGGCTATTGGAGCTTCCTGATCGGCGGCGTGTTCGTGCTCGGCTCGATCTTCTTCAACGCCGCGCCCGATGGCGGCTGGTTCATGTACCCGCCGCTCACCACCCGCACCGATCTGTCGGGTCTGGGCGCCGATATCTGGATGCTCGGCCTGTCGTTCATCGAAGTCTCGTCCGTCGCGGCGGCGGTGGAACTGATCGTCGGCGTGCTCAAGTGCCGACCGCCGGGCATGCGGCTGAACCTGATGCCGCTTTATGCCTGGTACATCCTGGTCGTCGCGGTGATGATCCTGTTCGCCTTTCCGCCGCTGATCGCCGGCGACCTGCTGTTCGAAATGGAGCGGCTGCTCGGCTGGCCGTTCTTCGATGCCGCCCGCGGCGGCGATCCGCTGCTGTGGCAGCACCTGTTCTGGATCTTCGGGCATCCCGAAGTCTATGTGATCTTCCTGCCCTCGATCGCGCTGTTCGCGATGCTGATTCCCACCTTCGCCCAGCGGCACCTGCTCGGCTATCCCTATATCGTGCTGGCGGCGGTGGGCACTGCGTTCCTCAGCTTCGGGCTGTGGGTGCACCATATGTTCGCGACCGGGCTGCCCAAGATCAGCCTCGCCTTCTTCTCGGCGGCCAGCCAGGCGGTGGTGATTCCCACCGGCATCCAGATCTTCGCCTTCATCGCGACGCTGGCGGCGGGGCGGGTGATCTTCTCGACGCCCTTGCTCTATGCCACCGGCAGCCTCGCCATCTTCGTGATCGGCGGGCTGACCGGCGTGATGGTGGCGATCGTGCCGTTCGACTGGCAGGCGCACGATACCTATTTCGTCGTCGCGCACCTCCATTATGTGCTGATCGGCGGCACGCTGATGCCGCTGTTCGCGGGCCTCTATTATTACTGGCCGCTGGTGACCGGGAAGCAGCTGAGCGACAGGATCGGCCGCACCGCCTTCTGGATCCTGTTCGCCGGCGCCAACCTCACCTTCTTCCCGATGCACCTTTCCGGCCTGATGGGGATGCCGCGCCGGGTGTTCACCTATCCCGCCGAGCTGGGGCTGGGCGGGCTCAACCTCGCCTCGACGATCGGCGCGTTCCTGTTCGCCTCCGGCGTGCTGCTGATCGTGATCGACCTGCTGCGTTCGCCCTGGCGGCCGCTGGCGCCGCGCAACCCGTGGAACGCCGGCACGCTCGAATGGCTGGCGACGCCCAAGGGCGAGCATTGGGGCATCCGGTCGATTCCGCTGATCGAGACACGCTATCCGATCTGGGACCAGCCCGATTTCGTGAAGAAGGTGGACGAGGGCCGCTTCTTCCTGCCCGATGCGGAGGAGCGGCGGCGCGAATCGCTGATCACTTCGGTGCTCGATGCGCGGCCGATCGCGGTGATGCGGCTGGCGACGCCCTCGTTCGTGCCGATGGCGACGGCGGTGGCGCTGGGCGGCGTGTTCATCCTTACCACCTATCATCTCTATTGGGCCGCGCTGGTGGCCGGCGTGGTCACGCTGGGCATGGTGCTGTTCTGGCTGTGGCACACGGCGGAAATTCCCGAAAAGCCGTGCAAGCCGATCGGCCATGGCATCGAACTGCCGCTCTACGTCTCGGGCCCGCTGGCGCCGGGCTGGTGGGCGATGTTCATCACCATGATGGCCGACGCCACCGCGTTTTCGGGCCTGGTGTTCGGCTATTATTTCTTCTGGACCGTCCATCCGCATTTCCCGCCGCCGGGCATGTCCGGCCCGGGTGTGTTCTGGCCGATGGTGGCGCTGGCGCTGATGGCGCTGAGTTGGGCGGCGACGCTGGCGGCGCGGGAGACCAACGCTAGCGGCGCGGTGGGCGCGGCGCGGCTGTTGCTCGGTGCAGCCGCGCTGACAGGGCTGGCGGCGATCTTCGCCGGGCTTGCCGGCCCCTGGCTCTCCGCGCTCGACCCGAAGCTGCACAGCTACCCCGCGATCGTCTGGACGCTGGCCGGCTGGACGGTCGCCCATGCGGCGGTGGGGGTGATCGGCCAGCTCTATGCGCTGGCCCGCAGCCTGGCCGGACGGGCGACGCCGACGCATGACGCCGACATTCGCAACGTCACGCTCTACCAGCATTTCCTGCTGTTCACCGCGCTCGTCGCCTGGACGACGCTGGGCCTGTTCCCGGAGCTGCTATGACCTCGCCGCTGCGACAACGGATCCGTGCGCTGCGCGTCACGCTCTGGACGCTGATCGTGCCGCCGACCAGCTGGGCGGCGCATTTCCTGTTTTCCTATCTGTGGGCGGCGGTGCGCTGCGCCAAGACCGGCCGCTATGTCGATGCACCGGCAGTCTTCTGGGGCGGGACGATCGCGGCGCTGCTGGTGATCGTCGCCTCGGGCTGGATCGCCTGGGTGCAATCGCGCACGCCCGGCGACCACCCGCCGCACGAGGCGAGCACCGATATCGATCGGCTGCGCTTCCTTGCCTATGCGACGCTGCTGCTCGCCGGGTTAAGCCTGGTGGGGGTGATCTTCACCGCCGTGCCGGTGCTGTTCCTGCGGGACTGCCGGTGAGGGCCGTGCCGCTCGCGCTGGCGGCCGCGCTGCTCGGCGCTGGCTGGATCGTGGCGGGACAGGGCATGACCGGCCATATGGCCGCGCACATGCTCGCGGTGGCGGTAGCAGCGCCCTGCGTGGCGATCGGCATCGCCGGCACGCGCGCGGATCCGGCGCTGCGACTGCCGCGCGTGGTGACGCCGCTGGCGATGAGCGTGGTGGAGCTGGCGGTGGTGTGGAGCTGGCACCTGCCCGCGCTGCGCGCCGCCGCCGCCCATGCGCCGCTGCTGCTCGCGCTCGAACAGGTGAGTTTCCTCGCCGCCGGCGTGCTGCTGTGGAGCGCGGCGCTGGCGCCGGGGGCGCGAGCGATGGGGATCGGGGCGCTGTTGCTCACCTCGATGCACATGACACTGCTCGGCGCGCTAATCGGCCTGGCACCGCGCCTACTCTACCCGGCCATGGCGCATCGGGCGCCCTGGGGGCTTGCACCGCTCGCCGATCAACAGCTCTCGGGTGCGGTGATGCTGCTGATCGGCGGCGCGGCCTATTTCCTCGGCGGGCTGGGCTTGCTCGGCACGCTGCTGCGGCGGGAGGCGCGGGCATGACGATCCGGATCACCTGTAAGCGCGTGGTGCTGGCGCTGGCCGGCATCCTCGCGCTGGCGCTGGCGGTCGGCTGGTCGGGGGCGGTCAACGTCGCTGCATCGAGCGGGCACTGGCCGATCACCAACTGGTTCCTGCACTGGGTGATGCGCAACTCGGTGGGCACGCGCAGCGCGCTGGAAAGTCCGAAGGCCGCCGCCGACCCGACCGGGCTGGTCAGCGCCGCCGGCCATTTCGCCGCGAGCTGCGCCGCGTGCCACGGCGCGCCAGGCATGCGGCCGCGTGCGGTGTTCCAGGCCGCGACGCCGGCCGCGCCCGACCTTGCCCGCACGGCCGGAGAATGGAGCGACCGCGAACTTTACTGGATCATCGATCATGGCGTGAAGTTCAGCGGCATGCCCGCCTGGCCGGCGCGCGACCGGTCCGACGAGATCCGCCGCATGGTCGCCTTCGTCCGCCGCCTGCCCGCGATGACGCCGGCGGACTATGCGCGGCTGACCGGCGGCGTCGCGGGGATCGCGGGCGCGCCACGGTTCGAGGCCTGTGCCGGCTGCCACGGCGCCGACGGGCGCGGTCGCGGCCAGGGCGACATCCCGGTGCTCGGCGGGCAGAACCCCGCCTATCTCGCCGCAGCGCTGCGCGCCTATCGTGACGGGCACCGGCCCAGCGGCGTCATGGCCAACGCCGCCGCGTTGCTCAGCGATGCCGATGCCGCCGCGCTGGCCGGGCGCTTCGCGGCGATGCCGGGCCTGGGGGCCTCGCCGAAGGGCAGCGACGCCGAAGCCGAGCGCATCGTCTCGCGCGGCTTGCCCGATCGCCAGCTGCCCGCTTGTGCGAGCTGCCACGCACCGGGCAAACCTTATCCCGTGCTGGCGGGCCAGAAGCCTGCCTATCTGGCGGCGCGGCTATGGCAGATGCGCGGCGACGGCAAGAAAGTGGATGCCCGCCAGTCGCAGGCGACGATGCCGGTGATCGCGCGGCGCATTCCCGAAGAAATGGTCGATCGGCTGGCGGCACATCTTGGAGGGGCCCGATAAGAGCGGGCTCAGTATACAGTTGCCGCAGCCGAGTGATTGTTCAATCCATTGGTCCGCTAATCTGACGTCGCGCAGTCAAAAGCTCGTGCCTGTCCGCCGAACGACGGCGCCAGCTTGGCAAAGCAGCACCGGCTTTCAGGAAGCGATCTTATCGAGCAAGTGACTGTTGTACCGACTTGCGACTTCGCTCATCAAAGGCGATCGCGATTGATCGTCATCTCCCGCGGCAACGGCCGTCAAGCGGCGCACCGCCCGGTACTTGCGCCGCAGTGGCGTTCGGCCATGTACCCGCCGGGTGCGGTCCCACCAATTCGCCAAAAATCGTCACGAAGCTCGGCACGCTTTCGTATCTAAGCGCATCGGCCGTGGCCGAATTAATATGGCAGGTTGAGGAGAAGCAGACACTTGATCTCCGATGGCGAATGGCGCGTCGTGGTCGCCAGCTGCCGAACGATCGCGGGACATCTCCGACGTTCGTAGTTGCCCAACGCGATCGCGTTTGTGCTTCGAACCCGATTTACGAAAAGGGGAGTGGGGCGTGACCCCCGGAGCTCACTTTTTGCTGCAGGGCGGTAAATACTTATATTAAGAAGTATATTTCAGCTGATTGGTTTCCCTTCACCGCTCCATTTTCCGGTCTCACGAAATCTCGCAGAGCTTGGCAATCACGGAGATGTAGGGCAATTTCGTTCTAATGGAATTGTCCCGCGCAAGCGCCAGTGCGTTTACGGCCTAAATTCGGACTCACTAGGAACTCGCGACGAGAGGCCTGCACCTGGGCTTTGTCGAGATCACAATTCGCCGGACCAAGACCCACGACAAAGCCGCCGAACTCCCTGAGGCACTGCGCCTCGCGCCCATCGTGGCGCATGCGACCTCGCCCTTAGTGTATGAAACGCGATCGAAACGGGATCGAGCAGAAGCAGTTTCGACACCCTCCCAGACGTAAGTCTGCGTGATGCCCACAAGTGCAACGGCATGCGCGATCCGCTCCCTGATAACGACATCGCCTCTGCGGAGACGACGAGGATCAGATCAAAATAAAGCGCTTCCGCTTAAGGCACAGCCGGGCGGCAGAATGCGTCGCGGTTACGGCCGTCCGCCACCTGAAGGCTGGCACCGCGGCAATTTTGGCACGCATGCAAGAAATGTTCGCGCGCGGGCGGACTCCCCCTTTATCTAGCTTATTTATCATATTATTGGTCCCCTAACAAATCCTAGGGAGAGGGACCGATGATGACCAACCGTGCGGCCAGAGCCGCGGCAAACCTGTTTGCGATCGCGATCGCAGCGCCCGCATGGGCGCAGGCCGATGCACAGCCGCAGGAGGACGCAACGGCACAGGCCAGTGCGGCCGATGAGCGGGATCAGAACGAAATCATCGTCCAGGGTTACCGCGCGTCGCTGCGCACCGCGCTGCAATCGAAGCGCGACGCCGATCGCGTCCAGGAAACGCTCTCGGCGCAGGATCTCGGCAAGCTGCCCGAAGCGTCGATCGCCGAGTCGCTCGCCCGCCTGCCCGGCCTCGCCACCAACCGCGATCGCGGCAACGGCACCCAGATCTCGATCCGCGGCATGGGGCCGAACCTCGTCAATACGCTGCTCAACGGCCGCGAGGTCGTCTCGGCGGAGGCGAACCGCAACATCCGCTATGACGATTACCCGACCGAGCTGCTCAACGGCGCGTTCGTCTATAAATCGCCCACCGCATCACAGGTGGAAGGCGCAATCGCGGGCCAGGTGAACCTGCAGACGGTGCGCCCGCTCGATTTCGGCGAACGCAAGGTTGCGATCAACCTGCGCGCCAGTTACAACGATCTCGCGCCCGACATCGCTGATGCCAAGCCCTGGGGCTATATCGGCAGCATCTCCTATGTCGATCAGTTCTTTGATGACACGCTGGGCATTGCGCTCGGCTATTCGGGCCGCCGCCAGGCGAACGCGACCGCGCGGACCAACGTGTTCCGCTATACCAACAGCTTCGCCGACCTGAACGGCGACGGGAAGGGCGCGGCCGGCAATAGCGGCGCGCAGGACAATATCCCCTATGGCTATGAGGCGCTGGTGCGCGGCGGCGACGATATCCGCCACGGCGCGCTCGCGGCGGTGCAGTGGAATCCGGGCCACGGCCTGTTCGAGCTGAACGGCGATTTCTTCTACAGCCATGTCAAGTTCACCGAAACGCAGCGCGGGCTGCGCGCCGAAGGCTTGCCCTTCGGCAACAGCTTCTCGGACGCGACCGTCGTCGACGGCAACGTCACCGGCATCACCGCCACCAACACCGGCGTCGATTACGGCCTCGACGTGCGCAACGTGAACGAAAGCTTTTTCTTCACCGACGATCTCTATGCCGGCGGGCTGAACGGCAAATGGTCGAAGGACGGCTGGACCGGCATCCTCGACGCGGGCTATTCGACCACGCACCGCAACCAGCAGTTCCTGACGCTGCGCACTGAATTTTCGGCGACCGCGAACGGCTTCACCTTCCAGGATCGCTACGGCTCGACCGGCACCTTCCTGACCACGCCCGGCCAGGCGGCAAGCTTCAGCTTCAACCATTCGCTGACCGACCCCAACGTCAATCGCATTTCCGAATTTCAGATCCCCACCAATGGCGGCGGCGCGCCGCTGATCAACGATCACCTCTGGACGCTGAAGGGTGAGTTGCAGCGTGAGCTGGACAGCGGCTTTGTCCGGCGCATCATCGCCGGCGGCCGCTTCACCGATCGCGCCAAGGATTACACCCAGCGCACCCAATATGGCTTCATCGCCGAGGGCGACCGCGTCGCGATCCCGTCCGACCTGATCAACGGCGTGGTCACCTTCCCCAGTGGCTTCGGCGGCGTGCCGCAAACGCTGTCGATCGATATTCCGGGCGCGATCAGCCGCTATTTCGGCACGCTCGACCCGCAGGAAAGCTTCTATGACCAGTCGTCGAGCTGGGAGGTACGGGAGTCGACGGTCGCGGCCTATGTCCAGGCCGATCTGGAAGGCACGCTTTTCGGCATCCCGGTGACCGGCAATGCCGGCGTCCGCATGGTGCATACCGACACCAACTCGCGCAGCACCCAGATCGACGGCCAGGGCGCGGTTGCCACCGCCACGCCGGTGCGGTTCGACAACGCCTTCACCGATTGGCTGCCCAACCTGAACCTCAATTTCAAGCTGACCGACCAGCTGCAAATGCGCTTCGGCGCCAGCAAGGCGATCGCGCGCGCGCCGCTCGACGATCTCAACGCGGGCGTCGGCGTGTACACAAGCGGCGGCGCGCCATCGGCGACCGGCGGCAACCCGCTGCTCGAACCGTTCCGCGCCAACCAGCTCGACCTGACGTTCGAATGGTATTTCGATCGCGACAGCGCGCTGACGATCTCGGGCTTCTACAAGGATCTCGACACCTTCATCGCCACCCAGACGACCACCCGCAACTTCACCGATGCGGGCGGCAACATTGTCCAGGGTACCTTCACCCAGCCGGTCAACGGTGAAGGCGGCACGATCAAGGGCGTTGAAGTTGCTTTCCAGAAGGCGTTCACCTTCCTGCCCGCGCCGTTCGACGGCTTCGGCACCTATCTCAACTATTCCTATACCGACAGCGACATCACCGTCGAGGAGCGCGACAACGCGATCGGCGCCACGGCGCTGCCCGGCCTGTCAAAGCATGTCGGCAACGCCACGCTTTATTACAGCAAGCACGGGTTCGAGGCGCGAATCGCCTATCGCTACCGCAGCAATTATGCGACCGAGCTGGGCGATACCGATCGCATCCTTTATACCCGCGACGAAGGCGTGCTGGACTTCCAGACCTCGTACAAATTCCAGACCGGGCCGCTGAAGGACGTCGAGCTGCTGTTCCAGGCGAACAACCTGACCGACGAGCCGTTCGAAACCTATTATGGCGATACCCGGCTTCAGGGTCGTTATGAACGGTTCGGTCGCCGTTTCCTCGCCGGCGTGAGCTACAGCTTCTGATGCTGGGCCATCTTCTCGCCGCCGCCGCCCTCGCCGCCGGTTCGCCGGCGGCGCCGGACGACACGCTCTATCTGGGCGCCGATCTCAGCTATGTGAACGAAATGGAGGATTGCGGCGCGGTCTATCGCGATCACGGCAAGCCGGTCGATCCGTTCGAACTGCTGAAGGCGAAGGGCGGCAACATCGTTCGCGTCCGGCTGTGGAACAATCCCGACTGGACCCGCTACAGCAATTACGACGACGTGCTGAAAACGATCCGCCGCGCCCATACGGCGGGGCTGAAGGTGCTGCTCGACTTCCATTATTCGGACGACTGGGCGGACGGCGAGAAGCAGCGCGCGCCGGCGGCCTGGGCCAAGCTGGACACCGATGCGCAGGTGAAGGCGGTATATGGCTACACCCGCGAAATCCTGGACAAGCTCGCCGCGCAGGGCCTGATGCCGGACATGGTGCAGGTCGGCAACGAGACCAACCCCGAACTGATGGGCGGCGTGATCGGCGAACCGATCAATTGGGAACGCAATGCCCGGCTGTTCAACGCAGGGATCGAGGCGGTACGCGACGCCGGAAAGGCCAGCGGCACGCGGCCAAAGGTGATGCTGCACATCGCCCAGCCGGAAAATGTGATGCCCTGGTTCGATCAGGCAACGCTGGCCGGGGTACTCGATTACGACGTGATTGGGATCAGCTATTACCGGAAATGGTCAAAGCTCGGCATCGCCGGGCTCGGCAAGGTGATCGCCGCCGCCAAGGACCGCTATAAGGCGGAGGTGATCGTGGTGGAAACCGCCTATCCCTTCACCAATGACGGCGCCGACAGCGCGCCCAATCTGCTCGGCCCGGACACGCTGATTCCCGGCTATCCGGCGACCCCGGACGGCCAGCGTCGCTATCTGATCGACCTTACCCAGCAGGTGGTGTCGAGCGGCGGCGTCGGGGTGGTCTATTGGGAACCGGCCTGGGTCTCCACGAAGTGCAAGACGCGCTGGGGAACGGGTTCGAACTGGGAAAACGCCGCCTGGTTCGACCTGAAACAGCACGAGGCGCTGCCTGCCTTCGATTTCCTGCGTTACGCATACCGCAGACCCGACAAATGAGGCATCCCGGCGCGCCGGTCCCCCTGCATCGATCCGCTCATTCCTCTTCGCACTCGTGCCGCAGACCGCGCGAGCAGACGGCATGACAGGCATCGGGGCAGTCGCGATCGGGCGCCCTCCCAGGGGCTGGCGGAGAGCGGTGGTCCGGGGAGCAATAACGACCGATGGCAATGCCCGGCGACGGCACGAGCGCGCGGGGCATGCCCGCCGCCAGCATCCCCGCAATCGCCATGCCGGTGGCGGCCAGCCGGATCACCGCCGATCCTCTGGGCCAGCCGCCTCATCCTCGATCAGGATGCGGAGCGCGGCCCCGTCTAGATCGTCGAACTGCCCGCTCGCCGAGGCCCAGAAAAAGGCGCCGAGGCCGAGCAGGCCCAGCAGCAGCGCCACCGGGATCAGCACCGCGACGATGCTCATCGCGCCGCTCCCCGCAGCCGCAAGGCATTGGCCACCACCAGGATCGACGAGCCCGACATCGCCAGCGCCGCGACCAGCGGCGTGACCTGCCCGGCGATCGCGAGCGGTACCGCGAGCAGGTTATAGCCGATCGCCAGCACGAAATTCTGGCGCACCACCGCCATCGTCCGGCGACCGGCCGCAACGGCAACGGGCACCGGCATCAGCCGATCGCCGAAGAACACGATATCGGCGGCCTGACGTCCGACATCGCTCGCGGCCGAAGGCGCCATGCCCACTGAGGCGCATTTAAGCGCCGGGCCGTCGTTGACGCCATCGCCCACCATCAGGACATGGCGGCCCGCCGCTTCGAGTTGCGCCACCGCGTCATGCTTGGCTGCCGGTGACATCTCTGCCCGCGCCGCCAGGCCCAGCCGGTCGGCGAGCGCGCGGACAACCGCCGCCCCGTCCCCGGAAACGAACTGCACGTCGAGCCCGAGTGCCTTGAGTCGCGCCACCGCAGGCCCCGCATCGGCCCGCACTGCGTCGGCAAAGACGATGCAGGCGATTGGCGACGTATCGAAGGCAAAGCAGGTGTGAACGCCGCTCGCGACAGGCAGGCTCGCGCCCGGCGACACCCAGTGCGCCCGGCCAAGCGCGGCCCGACGCCCGTCGACGATCGCCTCGACACCGCTGCCGACAACTTCGCGAAGCTCGCTGAGAATCGCGGGGGCAACACCCTCGGCTTCGAGCATGCGGGCAATGGCGCGGGCATGCGGATGGCGCGTGCCAAGCGCCAGCGCGAGCAGGACGCGCCGCTGGGCGGCGTCGCTCGGCATCCCCGAAACGGGGCGAAGCTGGCCCAGCGTCACCGTGCCGGTCTTGTCCAGCAGCACCGTATCGACCGCCGCCAGCTTTTCGAGCGCGGCGCCGTCGCGGACGAGCACGCCGCGACGCATCAGCGCGCCCGACGCCACGATCTGCGCCACCGGCACCGCCAGGCCCAGCGCGCAGGGGCAGGTGATGATCAGCACAGCCACCGCGATCAGCAGCGCCTGATGCCAGCCCGCACCGGCAACCAGCCAGCCGGCGCAGCTCAGCAGTGCGAGCGAATGCACCGCCGGCGCATAGAGTCGCGATGCCCGATCGGCGATGCGCACGTAGCGCGATTTGTGCTGGCCCGCCGCCTCCATCAGCCGAGCGATGTCGGCGAGCACGGTATCGGTCGCGGCAGCAGTCACGCGCACCGTGAGCGGCGAGGTCAGGTTGATCGTGCCGGCCAGCACGCTGCCGCCAACCGTCACCGGCTCGGGCGCGCTTTCGCCGGTGACGATGCTGCGGTCGATATCGCTGATCCCCGCCTCGACCGTCCCGTCAACCCCGATGCGATCCCCGGCGGGGACGAGCACGCGCATCCCAGGCGCCACATCGGCGACGGCGATGGTGCGGATCTGCCCGTCATCGCCGAGCACGCGCACCTCGTCCGGCAGCTTGCGGAGCAATGCCGCCACGCCGTCCTGCGCGCGCTCGCGCATCACGCTGTCGAGCAGGCGCCCGCCGAGCAGAAAGGCGATCAGCATCACTGCCCCGTCGAAATAGGCGTGCGGCCCCTGCACCACCGTTTCGTAAAGGCTCATCGCACAGGTAAGTGAGATGCCGATGCTGATCGGCACGTCCATGTTGGTGCGGCCCCGCCGCAGGGCGCGCCAGGCGCTCGTGAAGAAGGGGCGCCCCGAATAGGCGATGGCAGGAAGCGCGATCAGCGCCGACAGCCAGTGAAACATCGCCCGTGTCGCGCCATCGGCGCCGGACCAGACCGAGACCGACAACAGCATGACGTTCATCGCCGCAAAGGCGGCGACCGCCAGCGCCCGCGCCAGCCGCTTGCTCTCGCGATCGGGGGGGGCGGCTTCGGCCAGTGCGTGCGCTTCGAAACCGAGCGTGCCGATACCGGCGATCAGCGTGTCGGCATCCAGCGTCACGTCATGGACGACATGGAGCCGCTTGGTGGTGAAATTGACGCGCGCTTCGGACACGCCGGTCATTGCCAGCAGGCCGTGTTCCAGCTTTGCGATGCAGCCGGCACAGCGCAGCCCCTCCACCACCAGGTCGGTGTCGGCGATTTGGCCGGTGGCACGGAACGTGACGGGCGCGTTCACAGCCGCAGATCCTGGACGAACTCGGCGTCGCGCTGCCCCGCGCGCGCATGAATGCGGACGCGCCAGCGCCCTGCGGAAAGCGCGTGCGGCGCGGCATAGCGCCCGTCGCCCAGCGTCGTCAGCGCAATGCTGCGACCAGGCACGCGGCCCAGCGGATGCTCGGCCTCGACGGTGACGATCGCCTGCCGGATCGGGCCGCGTGCGTCGCGCAATGCCACCACAAGCGCGCCGTCCGGCGTACCATGCGCCTCCGCCCGCCAGCCCTGCGCCGCCTGTTCGCGCCCCTCGGCCAGCCAGCGATTGAAATACTGGCTGGCGACATAGCTGTTGTCGACCACGACGCCGCCGAATGTGCGCACCGCGTTCGTGGCCATCACCAGGTTGACCGCGATCACCACACCGAAAAAGCCGATCAGGATGGCGGCCATGTGCCAGCCTGTGAAAGGACGTGTCATGGCCGGTTCTCCGGGCGCTCGAAATAGCTGGTGGTGGCGGCCGTCTCGCCCTGCGGATCGAGCGAGCGAACCGTAAAGCGCAGGTCCGCGCGCTGCGGCCCCGCCTCGGGGGCGGCAACGAACAGATGTTCCTTCGCCACCTTGTCGGCCTCGATGCGGAATCGCACGCTCCTGCCCGCATCCGCCCGGCTGCCGCTCTCGGCCCAGATCACGCCGGGCACGCCGTCGATGCTGACCTCCACGTCGCGCGGCCGCGCCTCGAGATTGCGGATCTTGAGCGCATAGCTGTTACGGATCGATCCGTCGCTCAGCCGCACCCAGAGCGGGTTGCGCGTCTGGAGCACGCTGAGTTCGAGCCGCGTGCGGCCGCCCAGCATCGCGAGCATGCCAAGCCCGATCGCGCACCAGACTGCGAAATAGACGAGTGTTCGCACGCGCAGCAGGCGCTTGAGGGTCGGCGCCGGTGCCTCGCCTGCCTGTTCGGCGCGGGCATCGAGTTCGGTGGTATAGGCAATCAGCTTGGGCGCACGGCCGATGCGGATCATCATGTCGTCACAGGCGTCGATGCACAGACCACAGGTGATGCAGCCGATCTGCGGCCCTTCGCGAATGTCGATCCCGGTCGGGCACACCGCGACACAGGCGTTGCAATCGATACAGTCGCCGGCGGGAATTGGCGCGACCGGCTGCGCCTCGGCGGCCTTGCTGCGCTTGAGGCCGTGGCTGCGCGGCTCGCCGCGCCAGAATTTATAGGTGATGGTCAGCGAACGCTCGTCCATCATCGCGGTCTGGATGCGCGGCCAGGGGCACATGAACTGGCAGACCTGTTCGCGCATCAGTCCGCCGAGCGCATAGGTCGTCGCCGCCAGGATCGCGACCGTGCTATAGGCGACGAGCGGCGCCTGTCCCTGCATCAACTGGCGGGCCAGCGTCGGCGCATCGGCGAAATAGAAGATCCAGGCGCCGCCGGTGAGCACGCCGATCACGATCCAGCTGACATGCTTCGCCACGCGCCGCGCGATCTTGCCCGGCCCCCAGGGCGCGGCCAGCAGGCGCAGCTGGGCGTTGCGGTCGCCGTCGATCATCCGCTCGACATGCTGGAACAGATCGGTCCACACCGTCTGCGGACAGGCATAGCCGCACCAGGCACGGCCGACGGCGGAGGTGACGAGGAACAGGCCGATCGCTGCCATCACCAGCAAACCGGCGACATAATAGAATTCGTGCGGCCAGATTTCGATCGAGAAGAAATAGAAGCGGCGATGCGCAAGATCGACGAGCACCGCCTGGTCGGGCGCGAACGGGCCGCGATGCCAGCGCAGCCACGGCGTGACGTAATAGACCAACAGGGTGAGCGCCATCACCACCCATTTGAAGCGGCGGAACGGCCCCTTGACCGCTTTTGGCAGCACCTTTCGCCGCGCCTCGAACAGATGCGACGAAGGACTGAGGCCAGAGGGCGCGTTCATCGTCGGATCACCGGGGCGGCGCTGCGGCAGGCGCGGTGGCGACCTGCGCCGCCGGCGGGTTCGCCTCGCCACCACCAAGCGAATGGACATAGGCGGCAACCATCTTGATCGCCAGCGGATCGAGCTGCTTTTCCCAAGCCGGCATGATCCCGGCATGCGCATTGGTAATGGTGTCCGTCAGCGACGCACGATCACCCCCATAGAGCCAGATGTGATCGGTGAGATTGGGGGCGCCGAACGCGCGGTTCCCACGTGCGTTGTCGCCGTGGCACATCGCGCAGTTGTTCGCGAACACCGCCGCGCCGCGGCTCGCCGAGGCGCTGGCCGGCTCCTGCTTCGATACCAGCCGGACATAGGAGACGACGTCTTCGACATCCGCAGGCTTCAGGATCTGGTCGCGCCCAAAGGCCGGCATCTGCGACATATGGGTGGCGTCGTCACCCGGCTGGCGGATGCCGTGGGCGATCGTCTGCTGGATCGCGGCAATGTCACCGCCCCACAGCCAGTCGTCGTCATTGAGGTTGGGATAGCCCTTGCTCCCGGCGGCACCGGCACCGTGACAGGCGGCGCAATGCACCTTGAACACCGAACGGCCACCTTCCACCGCTGCGGCCATCAACGCGGGATTGTCGCCCAGCCGCTCGATCGGCGTCGCGGCGAGCGCGCGCATCACCGGGGCGCGGCGATCGCGTTCGGCGGCAAGATCGCGGTCCAGATCGGCATGGCTCGACCAACCGAGCACGCCGCGCGTGGCACCGTTCAGCAGCGGCCATGCCGGATAGGCGATGCAATAGCCGATCGCGAACAGGATCGTTCCATAGAAGATCCACAACCACCAGCGCGGCATCGGCGTGTCGAGTTCCTCGATGCCGTCCCATTCATGGCCGACCGTGCTCGTGCCGGTCTTCTCGTCGATGCGCTTGTTCTCAGCCATCGATAGGATCCTCGTCTTCAAAGATGCTGGTGGCGGCGCGGGCATTGCCACGCGCGGAGCCGGGCAGGAACGGCCAGGCGGCAAGGGTCAAAAAGACCAACGTCATTACGATCAGCCCCCAGCTGTCCGCGAAATGACGAAGCGCGTCGTAGCTCATTTCGCCTTCTCCCGCGCGGCGGCGGCCGCGAAGTCGACCTGGGTGCCGAGCCCCTGGAGATAGGCGACGATCGCATCCATTTCGGTCAGCCGGCCGCGATTGCCGTCGAAGTCGCGCGATTGCGCGCCCGGATAGCGGCGGGCGAGATCGGCCGTGTCGCCATCGCCAAACCCTTGCGTCTGCACGTCCTGCACCGCCTTGGCGACGTCCTCGTCGGTATAGGGGACGCCTTCGGCGCGCAGCGCCTTGAGGTGCGCGGCCATGTCCGCCGCCTTCAGCTCGCGGTCGGCGAGGAAGGCATAGGGCGGCATGATCGATTCCGGCACCACGG
Organism: Sphingomonas sp. RS6; assembly: GCF_054489705.1. NCBI lineage: Bacteria > Pseudomonadati > Pseudomonadota > Alphaproteobacteria > Sphingomonadales > Sphingomonadaceae > Sphingomonas > Sphingomonas sp. RS6. The sequence goes on along the minus strand of NZ_JBTMWM010000004.1, from coordinate 236,366 downwards.
CACGCGGATCCTTCAGGTGCTGGACATGCCACTCGTCCGAATAACGGTTGCCGACGCGCGCGAGGTCCGGCCCCGTGCGTTCCGATCCCCATTGGAACGGGTGATCGAACATGCTTTCGGCGGCCAGGCTGTAATGGCCGTAGCGCTCGGTTTCGTCACGGAACGGCCGGATCATCTGGCTATGGCAGTTATAGCAGCCTTCGCGGATATAGATGTTCCGGCCGGCCAGCTCGAGCGGGGTATAGGGGCGAACGCCGTCCACCTTTTCCACCGTCGACTGTATCCAGAACAGCGGCGCGATCTCGACGATGCCGCCGATCGCGACGGTGACCAGCGCGAGTGCCGCCAGCAGCGTCACGTTGCGCTCGATCTTCTTGTGGCCTTGGACGAAGTTGAACATCGTTGGCGTTCCTTATTCGGCGGCCGGAGCGCGGGCGGGCAGCGGGTGGTCGCGCGCCGGATCGAACGGAGTGTCGGTCATCGGCGCCTCGTCGCGCAGCTTACCGGCGATCGTCATCCAGACGTTCCACACCATGAACAGCGAGCCGATGAAGTAGAGCAGGCCCCCGCCGACGCGGATCACGTAATAGGGATGCATCGCCTGGACGACCTCGGCGAACGAGTAGACGAGGTAGCCGTCGTCCCCATATTCGCGCCACATCAGCCCTTGCGTGATCCCCGCCACCCACATTGCGGAGGCGTAGAGAACGATCCCCAGCGTCGCGCACCAGAAGTGCCAGTTGACCATGCGCAGCGAATAGAGCCGGGCGCGGCCCCACAGACGCGGCGTCATGTAATAGATCGCGGCGAAGGTGATCATGCCGTTCCAGCCGAGCGCGCCCGAATGGACATGGCCGATCGTCCAGTTGGTGTAGTGCGACAGCGAATTGACGCTCTTCACCGACATCATCGGGCCCTCGAACGTGCTCATGCCGTAAAAGGCGAGCGCGAACACCATCATGCGGATGATCGGATCGGTGCGGACCTTGTCCCACGCGCCGTTGAGCGTCATCAGGCCGTTGATCATGCCGCCCCAGCTCGGCATCCACAGCATGATCGAAAAGACCATGCCCAGCGTCTGCGCCCAATCGGGCAGCGCAGTATAGTGAAGATGGTGCGGGCCGGCCCAGATATACAGGAAAATCAGCGACCAGAAGTGGATGATCGACAGGCGATAGCTGTAGATCGGCCGTTCCGCCTGTTTCGGCACGAAGTAATACATCATGCCCAGAAAGCCGGCGGTGAGGAAGAAGCCCACGGCATTATGGCCGTACCACCACTGCGTCAGTGCATCCTGCACGCCCGAGAAGAGCGAATAGGATTTAGAGCCGACCCAGGAGACCGGCAGCGACAGATTATTGACGATGTGCAGCATCGCCACGGTGATGATGAAGCCGAGATAGAACCAGTTGGCGACGTAGATATGCGGTTCAGACCGCTTGAGGATCGTGCCGACGAACACGGCGAGGTAGGCGACCCAGACGATCGTCAGCCAGATGTCGACATACCATTCGGGCTCGGCATATTCGCGACCTTCGGTGACGCCGAGGATATAGCCGGTCGCGGCGAGCACGATGAACAGCTGGTATCCCCAGAACACGAACTTCGCGAGGCCGGGCAGCGCCAGCCGTGCCCGGCAGGTGCGCTGGACGACATAAAAGCTCGTCGCGATCAGCGCATTGCCACCGAACGCGAAGATCACCGCCGAGGTGTGGAGCGGGCGCAGCCGCCCGAAGGTGGTATATTCGGTCGGCAGGTTGAGCAGCGGAAAGCTTAGCTGCGCGGCAATGACGATGCCCACCAGAAAACCGACCACGCCCCAGAACACCGTGGCGATCAGCCCCCAGCGGATGACTTCGTCTTCATAACGCTCGGCGGCGCGGGCGGCGGCGGCGCGCGTCGGCAACAGGCTGATCCCGCGCAACGTCACAAAGGCCGTCAGGATCGCCGCTGCGGCCGCAATTCCCATATGGATGGCAAAGGGCGTATCGGCAGCGGCAACCGCCGCGAAGATCGCGGCCACCGCGACCAGAAACCAGCCGCCGCTGCGTAAGAGAATGTCGTCTTGCATGTTTGGCTCCACTGAGCGGCCGGCCTCGTTCGGGCCATCCGGGAGGGGTGGGTGTTGACAGGTCCGGGGATCGTTCGGCGACTATCGCCGTCTGGCGACCGCAGACGGCGGCGAGAAGGCGCGCTTCACCGCGCCGTGCCTGCGGGGCGAGCGGTCCCCTGCCTCTATCTTTCCTGAATCATGCTGCACGCTTCCCTCCCGTTCGTATTCGCCGATACGAAGCGAGGGAAATCCGCACTATTGTGGATTACACTTACGGGTTTTACGCGGTGCTCGCCCGACGCCGACCAGTCGACGCAAGCGCAGGACCAACCGAATCCGTCCGCCCTTTTCTCCTCATCTTTCGCCTGTAAGCCACTGGGAAAGGAGGATCGATTGCCACAATTCCAGTTTGCGTCCCGTTCAGCTGTCATGCTGGCGCTGAGCGCCACGATCACGGCTTGCGTTCCCCCCGCCACCGTCAGCAATACCAGTCCGCCGCCACGACCGGTGCGCCCCCTTGCCCCGCCGCCGGCTACCGCCACCTCCGTTTCGGTCCCCGCTCCCGCACCTGCGCGGGCGGCGAAGCGCGCCGAGCCGCCGGCGGCACTGCTGAACGCCGTCCAGGCGCTGGGCACCGGCTTCAAGGGCGAGGTGGCGATCTCGGTCCGCGATGTCGACCAGGGCTGGACAGTGGCCTGGAACGGCGATCGCCCCCAGCCGCAACAGAGCGTCAGCAAATTATGGGTTGCGATCGCGGTGTTCGACGCGATCGATCACAAGCGCCTTTCGCTGGCCACGCCCGTCACCGTCACCCGCGCCGACCTCACCGTGTTTCACCAGCCGATCAGGCCGCTTGTCGGCAAGAACGGCTATCGAACGACGGTCGGCGGGCTGCTGCAATGCGCCCTCACCCGCAGCGACAACACCTGTAACGACGTGCTGCTGTGGAAGGTCGGCGGCCCCAAGGCGATTCGCCGGATGCTTGCGGAAAAGGGCGTCGAGGGTGTCGGCTTCGGCCCCGGCGAGCGCGAGCTTCAGGCGCGTACCGCCGGGCTCAGCTGGCGCCCGGAATGGGCCGGCGGCTGGGGCTTCCTGAAGGCGCGCGCAGCGCTGAGCGCGGAGGTGCGTCGCAAGGCGCTCGATCGCTATCTTGCTGCCCCCTATGATGGCGCCTCGGCCAATGGCGTCACGCTCGGCATCGCCCTGCTCGCCGAGGGCAAGCTGCTCAGGCGTGCCTCGACCGATCGGCTGATCGCGATCATCCATGCCAGCAAGACCGGGCCGCTGCGCCTGAAATCCGGATTGCGCCCGGGCTGGTCGCTCGCGCACAAGACCGGCACCGGCCAGGATCTGGGCAGCCTTTCGACCGGGTATAACGATGTCGGCCTGCTCGTCGCGCCCGACGGCCATCGCTACGCGGTGGCGGTGATGATCGCCAGCACCCGCCAGCCGATCCCGGTGCGGATGCGGCTGATGGGCGACGTGACCCGCGCGATCATCCGAACGCGCGATTGAGGCAAGGAAAGGCTGTGGATAGCCTGCCGGTCAGGCTGGACATCGGCCGGCCGGCGCCGGTACCGGCTGCGCGATGGCAATCATCGCAACCATCATGAACAGCACCACCGGCCAGCCGATCCAGAAGATGAGCTTTGGCCGGATGCCCAAGCCCTGGGCCTCCTTCACGCTCGAGACGGGCGAACTCGTCAAGGCAGACCGAGTCGACGTCGGCAAGCCGGCGCCGGGCAAGTTCGCGTCGCCGGTCTCCGTGTGGGTCACGCCGAAGCGATAGTCGAAACGGGGCTTCACAACAGCCCGAGCGCCTGAAAGCTGGTGCTTCCCGCGCGCGTCAGGACGAGGTGATCGACCAGCCGGATGCCCAGCGGCTCCAGCGCACGCGCAAGCATTCGTGTCGTTTCGCCATCGGCGCGGCTGGGAGTGGCGTCGCCGCTCGGATGGTGATGCGCCATCACCACCGCCGCCGCATCGAAACTCAGCGCGTCGGCGACGACTGCGCGCACCGGCACGTCGATCCAAGCATGCGCGCCGCCGCCGATATGGCGCAACCCCAGCAAGCGGCAATCGCGCGCCAGATAGGCGATGGCCCCCGCTTCGCATTCGCCCGCAGCCAGCGGTGCGAACAGCGCCGCCGCGCTGGCCGCGTCGTTGATCCGCAAGGGCTGGTCGAGGCTCGGCATCGCCCTCGCCTTGCCATGCCGTCGTCGTGCGCCGAAGCGGAAGCCGCTCGGCTTCGGACATCCGAAATGGACCCGACCAAGCCGGGATGACTCGCCCGCCGGCTGTGGCTAGGGTGGCGCCATGCAGCAATATCTCGACCTCATGGCGCGCGCACTCGAACACGGCGCGGCGACGATGGACCGTACCGGCACCGGCACGCTCAGCGTGTTCGGGCATCAGATGCGCTTCGATCTCGCCAAGGGCTTTCCACTGCTGACTACGAAGAAGCTGCACATCCGCTCGATCCTGATCGAACTGCTGTGGTTCCTGCGCGGCGACACCAATGTTCGCTGGTTGCAGGGGCGGAAGGTAAGCATCTGGGACGAATGGGCGGACGAAAGTGGCGATCTCGGCCCCGTCTATGGCAAGCAGTGGCGCGACTGGGAGGCGCCCGACGGTCGCCATATCGACCAGATCGCCGAGCTGATCGAAACGCTGAAGGTCAACCCCGCCTCGCGCCGGATGGTCGTTTCCGCATGGAATCCGGGGGAACTGGGCGCGATGGCGCTGGCGCCGTGCCATTGCCTGTTCCAGTGCCATGTCGCGAACGGCCGACTCAGCCTCCAGCTTTATCAACGCTCAGCCGACATCTTCCTGGGCGTCCCCTTCAACATCGCGAGCTATGCGCTGCTGACCCATTTGCTGGCGCAGCAGGCGGGGCTGGACGTCGGGGAGTTCATCTGGACCGGCGGCGACTGCCATCTCTACAGCAACCATCTCGATCAGGCGCGAGAACAGCTGACCCGCACACCGGGCCCCTTGCCGCGACTCGAAATCCTGCGCCACGCGCCATCGATCGACGCCTATGAATATGAGGATTTCGTGATCCACGACTATGTCGCCCAGCCGCACATCAAGGCGGCGGTGGCGATATGATCTCGTTCCATCTGGCCCGTGCCGACAACGGCGTGATCGGCCGCGACGGACAACTGCCCTGGCGCCTGCCGGCCGACCTCAAGCGCTTCAAGGCGCAGACGGTGGGGCGGCCGATGGTGATGGGTCGCAAGACGTTCGATTCCTTTCCCGCGCCGCTGCCCGGCCGTCGCCATATCGTCCTGACCCGCGATCAGCAGTGGCGCGCCGATGGTGCGGAGGTTGTTCATGATCCCGATGCCGCGCTCGCGCTGGCCGGGCCGAATGTCGCGATCATTGGCGGCGCCGAGATCTTCGCGCTGTTCCTCGACCGCGCGGACCGGATCGAGCTTACCGAGGTCCATCTGGCCCTGCCCGGCGACGCAGCCGTTCCCGCCTTCGACCCGGCGGTATGGCGCGAAACCGTGCGGGAGGATCACGCGGCCGAGGGGGAACGCCCGGCCTACAGCTTCGTGACGCTGGAACGTCGGTGATAAAGCGGCGGCTGGCAGCGATCGCGACCGGGATCGTCGCCGTTGCCGCGATCGGAGTGTTCGGTATCGCGCCCACGATCGTCGATTCGAGCATGAACCGGGTGGTCCCTGCCCCCCTGCCTCGCGTCACCGCCCAGACGCGCGCGCTGCATCAGCGGCTGCAGATTGCGGATCTCCACGCCGATACGCTGATGTGGCGGCGCGATCTGCTCGATCCGGCAGGGCGCGGCCAGGTGGACCTGCAGCGACTGATCGACGGGAATGTCGCGCTGCAGGTGTTTTCGTCGGTCACCAAGACGCCCCGGCACCAGAATTATTACTCGAACAGCGACGAAAGCGACAACATCACGCTGCTCGCGGTCGCCCAGTTGCAGCCGATCCGCACCTGGGGCTCGTTGCTGCAACGGTCGCTGTGGCACGCCGAGAAACTTCGTCGCGCGGCAGAGCGCTCGGATGGCCGGCTGCGCGTGATTGCGACACCCGCCGATCTCGATCGTCTGCTCGTCGATCGCGCAGCGGGCCGGCAGGTGGTCGGCGGCATGCTTTCGATCGAGGGGTTGCAGGACATTGAGGGCGATCCGGCCAATCTCGATCGACTCTACGATGCCGGTTTCCGCATGGCGGGTTTCGCGCATTTCTTTGACAATCAGGTCGCGGGATCGATGCATGGCATTGCCAAGGGCGGCCTGACCCCGCTCGGACGGCAGGTGCTTCGCCGGATGGAGGCCAAGGGCATGATCGTCGACATCGCCCATGCCAGCCACGCCGCCGTTGCCGACATCCTGGCAATGGCCCGCCGTCCGGTCGTTTCCAGTCATGGCGGCGTGCAGGCCACCTGCAAAGTCAACCGCAACCTCACCAATGACGAGATTCGCGGCGTCGCCCGCACGGGCGGCGTAATCGGCATCGGCTATTGGGATGCCGCGATCTGTTCGACCGCGCCTGCAGCAATCGCGTCGGCGATCGCGCATGTCCGCGATCTAGTCGGCATCGATCATGTCGGGCTCGGTTCCGATTTTGACGGCGCCGTCACCACAGGCTTCGATTCCTCTCAGCTGATCGAGGTCACGCAGGCGCTCGTGAATCGGGGCTTCTCGGAGGGGGAGATCACCAAGGTGATGGGCGGCAATGTCCTGCGGGTGCTGCGCGCCGGCATCATCCCCGCAAGACCAAATTCCTGAGCCGCTGCCACCCCATTGGCATCCGCCCGCCCGATGCCTATAGCCGGCGCATGCAGCGGCTGGACGGCGGCTCGGCGGTTCCGCCCTCCTTGCGAGGCGCGATCGTCGCGCTGGGCAATTTCGACGGGTTCCATATCGGACATCAGGCCGTTGTCGGCCGGGCCGTAGAGCGCGCGCGGACGGCAGGGCGGCCGGCACTGGTCGCCACATTCGACCCGCACCCGCGCCGCCATTTTCAGCCGGATGCGCCCCCCTTTCGCCTGACGACGCTCGATCAGCGCGAGCAGCTGTTCGCTGCGGCGGGCGCTGCGGCGATGCTGGTCTTCCATTTCGATGCCGATCTCGCCCGGCTCACCGCGCACCAGTTCGCCGAGCTGCTGGCCCATCGGATCCGTGCCGCCGGCGTCGTCACCGGGGAGGATTTTACCTTCGGCAAGGGCCGCGAAGGCGATGTGCGGGTGCTCGCCACGCTTGGGGCCGAACTGGGGTTCACGGCGGAAACGGTGCCTGCCGTCACGCTGGACGGCGCGATCGTGTCCTCCAGCCGCATCCGCGCCTTTCTGAAGGATGGCGCCCCCCGCGCCGCCGCGGCGCTTCTCACCCGCCCGTTCACGATCACCGGCGAGGTTGAAGGCGGCGCAAAGCTCGGCCGCCAGCTCGGTTACCCGACTGCCAACATGCGGCTCGGCAACTATCTTCGTCCCGCCTATGGCATCTATGCCGTCCGCGGGCAGCTGGCCGATGGGCGCCGGCTCGACGGGGTCGCCAATCTCGGCATCCGGCCCAGTTTCGATCCACCGGTCGAGCTGCTCGAGACGTTCTTCTTCGATTTCGAGGGCGATCTTTACGGGCAGCGGATCGAGATCGAACTGATCGACTATCTTCGCCCCGAAGCAAAGTTCGATAGTCTCGACCCACTGGTCGCGCAGATGGACCTGGACGTGAGCCGCGCCCGCGCATTGCTCGCACGGGGCTGATCGATCGACGACAGCGTGGCGCCGGCGGATTCGCATGAAAAAGCCGAGTCGATTATAGAAAATGCGCCTGTCAATTCAGGTCAAACCATGGCCACGTTGTCAATAATCGGCTGAGTGTGACGAGATTGCGACGAAAGCGCTCCTTCCACACCTCGAAGATTCGAATTGAAACGGATATTATAAGCTATTAGAATATGGACGACTCGTGAAATCGTCGAATATACCTAATAGTGTTACGCAACGTTTCTGCTCGATGCGCCGCTTGCCAGATTTTTTTGCATCGCAGCATATCAAACGCTATCAATATATACTGAATTAGATTGTAAATTTTAGACATCATCGCGACTTCCGATGCACATGCGATTGCCACAGCTTGCCGCTGCAGCGATCCCGACTGGCCGTGCAACGACCGGAAGAATAGGTGATCATGCCGATGTTTAGGCCATAACGATAAAGAACCGGTGGGAAGGGTCGCAAATCCGCAGTTCCTCGAATTGCTTTGAGGTTGATGGAGGTATTGATGACCAAGTCGCTGAAGGATCCGAACGCCAATGTGATGGACCAGTCGGAAGAGCCGAATGCCGGTCCCCCGACGTCAGATCAGGCACCCAGCCAGTCCGACAATCGCTCCGCATTCCAGTTCGATACCGAATATGAAGTCGTCTCCGGGATCGATCAGAACATCAAGGAGCCCGACACCGAAGCGTCGAACACGGCGATCCGCGTGCTCGGCAATGAAACCGGCTGGGAGCTCGGCAACACCGGCGCGTCGTTCGGCACCGAATTCGACGAAACGTCCGCGCTCGACGCAATCTACGGCAGCTATCCGGAGCTGCTGGAACAAATGCGCCAGGAAGTCGTGATCGGCGTGGACAATCGCGTGCGGGTCCAGGCGACCAGCAGCTATCCGTGGCGAGCGATTTGCGGGCTGAAGATCCAGGCCGCCAATGGCCAGCGCTTCATCGGCACCGGCTGGTTGATTTCGCCGCGCACCGTGATTACCGCGGGGCATTGCGTGTTCCTGCACGGCGCAGGTGGTTGGGCCAGCTCGATCGAGGTGGTCCCCGGGCTGAACGACGCCAGCCGACCCTTTGGCAGCCATGTCGGCACGGCGCTCCGCTCGGTGACGGGCTGGACGCAGGGCAAGAAGCGCGAGAATGACTATGGCGCGATCATTCTGCCCGCCAACAGCCGCCCAGGCGCGCAGACCGGCACCTTCGGTTTCGCCACCCGCGACGATGCGTTCCTGAAGAACGCGATGCTCAATCTCAGCGGCTATCCGGGCGACAAGGGCGGAAACCAGCAATGGTTCATGGCGCAGAAGGCCAAGTCGGTCTCCAGCCGCGTCCTGACCTATGACATCGACACCGCGGGCGGGCAGAGCGGCGCGCCGGTCTGGATCCTGCAGAACAACCAGCGTTATGCCGTGGGCATTCACACCAATGGCGCGGCTTCGGGCAACTCGGCGACCCGGATCGTGAAGGCGGTGTTCGATAACCTGCTGGCGTGGAAAGCGCTGGGCGCGTGACGATGCGCCGCGGCGGCCGTCGCATTTCCGAGTCGGACGCTTGACGGGAGCCCACCGCGTGGCACCACCCTTTACCGGGTGCCACGTGGTGGGCCGCATCAATTTAGGAAGGAGCACGCATGGCAAAGGTTTCGTTTCACGATACGAACGGCAGGCCGGTTCGCGGTGCCGTGGTGGCGATCACGGGCGCCCCAGACGAAATGATCGACCTCGGATATGTGACCGACGATGCAGGCGCGATCCAGTTCACGCCACCGGCCGAGGGCGAATACCTGTTCTCGCTGACCGGGCCCGATGGCGGCTCGCTGCGCGCGCGCACGCTGCTGTCCGACAGCGAAGCGGAAGTCACGGCCACCGCAAGCTGATAGCACCCGAGCGCGGCTAGACTCCGCCGACCACAACGGCGAAGCCACGCGCTTCGAGCCAGCTCGCCAGCAACGCGACGCAGCGGTCGACCAGCGCCGGATCCGTCGCCCGCACCACGAAATTGGCGCCCACGCGACCTTCGCGGAAAAAGGGATAGCTGCCGATCGCGACCCCCGGATGCGCGTGCTCGGCGTCGACGAGCAGGTCGGCAATCTCGCTTTCCGCCACCCAGCAGCCGATCGAGCGTGAGACCAGTGGCAGGCCGCCTTCCAGCGTGCCGGTGAGGGCATCGAGCATGCCCGCTGCGATATGCGGCACCCCGGCCAGGATGAAGATATTGCCCCATCGAATGCCGGGCGCACCGGACATGCGGTTGACGATCAGATCGGCGCCCTCGGGCACGCGCGCCATGCGCAGCCGCGCCTCGGTCAATCCGCCCTTGTTCGCATAATAGGATTCGAGGCTGGCACGCGCCGCCGGATGGACGATCACCGGCACGCCCAGCGCCGCCGCGATCGCGTCGACCGTGATGTCGTCATGCGTCGGGCCGATGCCGCCGGTGGTGAAGAGATAATCGTTGCGGATGCGCAGCGCGTTCACGGACTCGACGATCGCCGCCTGCCGATCGGGCACTACCCGCACTTCGCTCAGCCGGATGCCCTGGACGTTGAGCCAGGTGGCAAGCTGCGCGATATTCTTGTCCTGAGTGCGGCCCGACAGGATCTCGTCGCCGATCACCACCAGGGCCGCCGTCCACACACGATCGGTCATTTGTCGATCGCCGCTTTCCGGCGCGCAGCGAGCGCACGCAATCGCGCCAGCCGATCCGACGAGAGAAGCGCCGCGGGATCATAGGTTTCCTCGAACTGCGGAATGCCCTCGGGCAACGTCACCCACGGCATGCGATTTGCCGTGTAGATGGCGGCATCCGGTCGCATACGCCCCGGTTCGTCCAACGTTGTGGCACGCACCCCGGCGCCTAACCGGCCGAGCCGCGGATAGAAACTCCACAGGGCGGTGCCGCAGACGGCGCACCGGACGATCTCGTGCGGTCCGCCCGATCCTGCTGCGACGAAATGGCTGGTCGTCTCGCCCGCCAGAAGTTCCAGCTTCTCGCCTTCGATGAACAGGTTGAGGACGCTGGTGGCGCCGGTTTGTCGCTGGCAAAGCGTGCAATAACAATTGTTGACGAAAATCGGGTCGGCCGCCACCCGGTAGCGAGCCGAACCGCAGGCACATCCGCCTTCCAGCCACTCCGCGCCCGATTCCGGCATCCGCAATTCTCCCAAGCCCCCTCGCCCTTTGCGCCTCGGGCGCCTATATCGCAAGCATGACCGAATATGTGAACGTGACGGCGGATATGCCGCAGGCGCGCAGCCACGCAATCAAGCTTCATGGCCCGGAAGGCTTTGAGGGGATGCGCAAGGCGGGCAGGCTGGCCGCGGAAATCCTGGACGCGCTGGTGCCGCACGTGGTTCCCGGCGTCACGACGCAGGAACTCGACGATATCGTCCGCAAGATGACCATCGCGGGCGGCGGTGTGCCCGCGACGCTCGGCTATCGGGGCTATACGCACAGCTGCTGCATCTCGATCAATCATGTCGTCTGCCACGGCATCCCCGGCGATCGACCGCTGAAGGACGGTGACATCGTCAATATCGACGTCACGCCGATGCTCGGCGGCTGGCATGGCGACACCAGCCGCATGTTCCTGGTCGGCGACGTGCCGATCAAGGCACGCCGGCTGGTCGACGTGACCTATGAATGCCTGATGCTTGGCATCGAACAGGCAAAGCCCGGCAACCATCTGGGCGATATCAGCCACGCGATCCAGCGTTATGCCGAAAAGCATCGCTATGGCGTCGTTCGCGATTTCTGCGGGCACGGCCTGGGCCAGGTCTTCCACGATGCGCCAGAGGTGGTACATGTCGGCCGTCCGGGCACCGGCCCGGAATTGCGGCCCGGCATGTTCTTCACGATCGAGCCGATGATTAACATCGGCCGGCCCGACGTGAAGCTGCTCGACGATGGCTGGACGGCGGTGACGCGCGATCGCTCGCTTTCGGCCCAGTTCGAACATTCGATCGGCATCACCGAAACCGGCTGCGAGATTTTCACGCTCAGCCCCAGGGGTCTGCACCAGCCGCCATACTGAGGTGTCGGGCCGACACCAAATCCTCGTCAATCCCGCGAAGGCGGGAATCCTTCCGCCTGTGCGCTGGGGCAAGAACCGTCGATTCAGCGCCAATGGATTCCCGCCTCCGAGGGGATGACGGTGAAGGGTGACGCGGGCGCCGCTAACTGCCAAGACGCCTCGCAACAATCTTGCGCCCCCTCGCAACTTCCGCTATCCGCTGCGCCAGCATCAAGAGTCGGGCCGACGCCCGGCACCAACCTGCCCCGTGCAAGGTGGTGCCTCCAACGATATTTGGAGGGATGTGGCCGAGACCGGCAACACGGTGTTCCAGCCACGCACGCGTCGTCCCGCTTTTTGCTGTGCAACAGTAAAGAGGTTCGACCCGCGTAATGACCGACGTTCAGCAATTCGCCAGCGACAATTATGCCGGAATCTGCCCGGAAGCGTGGGCGGCGATGGAGGCGGCCAATCGGAGCCATGCCCCCGCTTATGGTGATGACAGCTGGACCCAGGCTGCCGCCGACGCCTTCCGCTCGCTGTTCGACATCGAATGCGAAGTCTTTTTCGCGTTCAACGGCACGGCGGCAAATTCGCTGGCGCTCGCCGCGCTGTGCCAGTCCTATCACGGCGTGATCTGTTCCGCCGCCGCGCATGTCGAGACCGACGAATGCGGCGCGCCTGAGTTTTTCTCGAACGGATCGAAACTGCTCGTCGCCCAGAGCGAGGACGGCAAGCTGACGCCGGATTCGGTGCGCGCAGTCGCAACGAGCCGTTCCGACATCCATTTCCCGAAGCCGCGTGTGGTGACGATCACCCAGCCGACAGAAACGGGTCAGGTCTACAGCATCGACGAGGTGAAGGCGCTTTCCGCCGTGTGCCGCGAACTGGGCCTGAAGCTGCACATGGACGGCGCCCGCTTTGCCCATGCCTGCGCGACGCTGGGCTGCGATCCGGCGGACATCACCTGGCGCGCCGGGGTCGACGTGCTCTGCTTTGGCGGCACCAAGAACGGCATGGCCGTCGGCGAGGCGGTGCTGTTCTTCGATCGTGCACTGGCACAGGATTTCGACTATCGCTGCAAGCAGGCGGGGCAACTCGCGTCGAAGATGCGCTTCCTTGCCGCGCCCTGGGTGGGCATGCTGGAGAATGGCGCCTGGCTGCGCAACGCGCGCCACGCCAATGCCTGCGCGCAGCAACTGGCGGGGCAGATCGATGGACTGCCGGGGATCGAGCTGATGTTCCCGGTGGAAGCGAACGGCGTATTCGTTCGCGCGCCGGAATCGGTGCTGGAAGGCCTGCGCGCGCGGGGCTGGCGCTTCTATACGTTCATTGGCGGCGGTGCGCGGTTCATGTTCGCCTGGGACGCCGATCCGGCGCGGGTGGACCAGCTTGCGGCGGACATCCGCGCGGTCAGCGGGGCGAAGGCGCTCGCCGCCTGAGTGTTTCCTCCCTCGGAGCGCAGCTCCGGGGGGGGGACCATTTGCGCAGCAAATGGTGGAGGGGGCTTGTCGTGGTGGAAGGGGAGTTACCCCTCCACCACCGCCTTCGGCGGCGGTCCCCCTCCCCCGCTTCGCGGTGGAGGAGACGCTAACCGGGACGTCTACACCTCAGCCGACGAAGGCGCGTTCGATCACGAAATCGCCCGGCGCGTTGTTCGAACCTTCCTTGAAGCCCTTGCCTTCCAGCAGCGCCGCGAAATCGCGGATCATGTCCATCGATCCGCACAGCATCACCCGGTCGGTCTCCGGGTTCAGCACCGGATCGCCCGGCACGCCTTCGAACAGCTTGCCATTCTCGATCAGCTTGCCGATCCGATCGCTGGTGTGGAACGGCTCGCGCGTGACCGTGGGCACATAATGGAACTGCGCAGCAGCCTGTTCGCCAATCAGCGGATCATCGGCCAGCTTGGCGGCGAGCTCGTCATGATAGGCGAGATCGCTGACCCGGCGGACGCTGTGCACCGTCACCACCTGCTCGAAGCGCTCGTAGATCTCGGGATCGCGCGCAACGCTCAGGAACGGCGCAAGGCCCGTGCCGGTGGAAAGCAGGAACAGCCGGCGCCCCGGCAGCAGCGCGTCGGCGACCAGCGTGCCGGTCGACTTCTTGCCGAGATAGATGTCGTCGCCCGGCACGATCTGCTGCAGCTTTGAGGTCAGCGGACCGTCCTGCACCTTGATCGACAGGAATTCGAGCTCTTCGGCCCATGACGGGCTGGCGACCGAATAGGCGCGCATCAGCGGCTTGCCGCCTTCGCCTTCCAGCCCGATCATCACGAATTCGCCCGAGCGGAAGCGGAAGCTGGCCGGCCGTTCGATCGCGAAGCTGAACAGATGCTCGTTCCAGTGGCGGACCCACAGCACCTTGGCGGTGGCGAATGCGGGGTGTTCGGGAAGAAGCGCTGGCTGGCGCGTAGCGACGGTCATCTGGGAAAGGATCCTCGTTCAAACGACTGGGCGGGACGGTGCGGCGTCGCGCGCGCACGGCGCCGCGGTCCCGGGGACATGATCGCAGCCATCTGCCACTGCAAGCAGCGTCCGTCCAGAAAGTAGCGCTTGCCGCACCTAAACCCGTCCCGGATTGGCGCGGCGGCGATGTCTTGGATCTGTCATCAAATCCTAACGCGGCGTTTACCGCGCCGGATTAGCCGGAACGCGATGCTTCACACGTCGACACCCGATGCCAGCTTTCTCCTGCAATGGCTCACCCCGGCCGAGCGGTCGCCGCCCTGGCTGCGTAGCGACGCCGCGATCGGCGCTGCCATCGCCGCCTTTCAGGATGATCCGCTGCTGCGCGTTCTACCCGTGCTCGATCACCGGATGTTCCCGCAAGGCGCGGTATTCGAAAAGGACGTCCGCCGAATGCTCCTGAACCCCTTCGGCCATGCGCTGCTGCGAAACCCCGCTTATGGCGGCAGCCTAGGCGCACTCGTCCGCCCCTGCCCGATGGCCGAGATCAACACCGCACCGGCCGCACTGCTTGATGCCTATGCCGAAGCCGATGGCCAGGAGGGCATGATCCTGACGCATGGTGGCATGCTCTTTGCCACCCTCACCAATCGCCGTCTCGTCCAGCTCGCCGCGCACCAGCAACTGCGCGAGGCGGAGGCGCGGACCCGGCGCGCCTGCCGGATCGAAGCCGCGAGCGACCGGATCGAGGCCGAGATCGGATCGCTGGCGGCGCGCCTCACCGGCCTGGCGCAAACGCTGGGCGAAAGCGCGTCCGGCACCGCCGAGCGGGCGGCGAGCAACAGCCAGTCCGCCACTGCACTGGCAGCCGCTGTGGCCCAGAGCCACGACAATCTCGCGGCGATCGCCGCCGAAACCGATGCACTGTCGGCGACGCTCGAAGGCATCGGCCGCAGCACAGCAACGGCGCGCACAACGGCGGCGAACGCGGTTGCGCTGGTGGAAGACAGCCGCCGCCACACGGCCGACCTCGGCGCCTTCGCGCGCACGGTGGGCAAGGTCACGACGATGATCGGCGAAATCGCCGCGCAGGTGAATCTGCTCGCGCTCAATGCTGCGATCGAGGCTGCCCGCGCAGGCGATGCCGGACGCGGGTTCACCGTGGTGGCCAATGAGGTGAAGGCGCTTGCCGGTCAGGTGAGCCTTGCCGCCGACAGCGTCGGCACGCAGGTGGCGGACATTCGCGGCGCGGTGGACCGGGTTACCGCCAACCATGAAAAGGTCGCGGACGCGATCGTCTCGATCGCCGGGCTTTCGTCGGACATCGAGGAAGCGGTGCGGGCGCAGCAATCGGCCACGCAAGCCATCGCCCGCAACGTTGCCGAAAGCGTGGGGGGCACGCTGAGCGTTCGGCACGATATCGAAGCGATTGGAATGACGTCGGAAACCGCGTCGTCGAGCGCCAAGGCGATCGCCGGCATGGCCGATGGGCTGCACAAGGGCGCCGCCACGCTGCTGGATGGCGTCGAGCGCTTTCTGATGGAGGTTCGAGCGGCGTAACGTGCCGCGCGAACGGGCAACGCCCGCGCCTCTGCCCATTTGATAGGCAATTCTTAACGATTTGGCATGGGCAAAACGCCTTGTTCCCTCGGCACTCCCGTTCTGGCACGCTGGTTGCTAAACGGAGGAGAATCGGACGCGCGGCGGCTGATCACCCGCTTACCCTGGGGGAAGACGTGAAAAAGATCGAAGCGATCATCAAGCCCTTCAAGCTCGATGAAGTCAAAGAAGCGCTGCACGAAGTCGGCGTATCGGGAATCACCGTCACCGAAGCCAAAGGTTTCGGTCGACAGAAAGGACATACCGAGCTGTATCGCGGTGCGGAATATGTCGTCGATTTTCTGCCCAAGGTGAAACTGGAAGTCGTCGTCGAGGACGATCTGGCCGAGCGCGTCGTCGAGGCTATTGCGGCGGCCGCGCAGACGGGCCGCATCGGCGACGGCAAGATCTTTGTCATTCCCGTCGAAACCGCCCTGCGCATTCGCACGGGCGAGCGCAACGAAAGCGCCATTTGACGCAGCGCAGCGCGCACCCGATGGTGCGGATGCAAGCGCAATTTTATTACCCGATTCGTCGGGCATACGAACAAGAGCGAAAGGGCATATACGATGGCGAATACGGCCAGTGACATCCTGAAGATGGTGAAGGACCAGGAGATCGAGTGGATCGACCTGCGTTTCACCGATCCCAAGGGCAAGTGGCAGCACCTGACGATGGTGGCCAGCGTCGTCGGTGAAGACGAGCTGACCGACGGTCTGATGTTCGACGGCTCCTCGATCGAGGGCTGGAAGGCGATCAACGAGTCCGACATGATCCTGAAGCCGGATCTGGACGCGGTGTGGATCGATCCGTTCTCGGCAACCCCGATGCTGATCCTGGTGTGCGACATCGTCGAGCCGTCGACCGGTGAGCTCTACAGCCGTGACCCGCGCTCGACCGCCAAGCGTTCGGAAGCCTATCTCAAGTCGCTGGGCATCGGCGACACCGTCTATGTCGGCCCCGAAGCCGAATTCTTCATGTTCGACGACGTGCGGTTCGAGAACAGCTACTCGACCAGCTATTACGCGATCGACGATGTCGAGCTGCCCGGCAATTCGGGCAAGGAATATGAAGCCGGCAACCTTGGCCACCGTCCGCGCGCCAAGGGCGGTTACTTCCCCGTCGCGCCGGTCGACAGCGCCGTCGACATCCGCGGCGAGATGGTGTCGACCATGCTCGAAATGGGCCTGCCCTGCGACAAGCACCACCACGAAGTCGCCGCCGCGCAGCACGAGCTGGGCCTGACCTTCGGCACGCTGGTGACCACCGCCGATCGCATGCAGATCTACAAGTACGTCGTGCATCAGGTCGCCCAGGCGTATGGCAAGACCGCGACCTTCATGCCGAAGCCGATCAAGGAAGATAACGGTTCGGGCATGCACACCCACATGTCGATCTGGAACGGCAAGGAGCCGCTGTTCGCGGGCAATGGCTATGCCGGCCTGAGCGACATGTGCCTCTACTTCATCGGCGGCGTCATCAAGCACGCCAAGGCGCTCAATGCCTTCACCAACCCGTCGACCAACAGCTACAAGCGCCTGGTCCCGGGCTATGAGGCGCCGGTGCTGCTCGCCTATTCGTCGCGCAACCGTTCGGCATCGTGCCGCATCCCCTATGGCGCAGGCACCAAGGCGAAGCGCGTCGAATTCCGCTTCCCGGACGCGCTGGCCAATCCGTATCTCTGCTACGCATCGCTGCTGATGGCGGGCCTGGACGGCATCCAGAACAAGATCCACCCGGGTGACCCGATGGACAAGAACCTGTACGACCTGCCGCCGGCAGAGCTGGAGCAGGTGCCGACCGTCGCCGGTTCGCTGCGCGAGGCGCTCGATGCGCTCGAAGCCGATATGGACTTCCTGCTGAAGGGCGACGTGTTCACCCGCGACCAGGTCGAAGCCTATATCGAGATCAAGCGTGCCGAGGTCGCCCGTTGGGAGATGACCCCGAGCCCGGTCGAATACGACATGTACTATAGCGGCTGATCGTTCTTCCGATCGGCGAAAAGGGCGTCCGGCGCGATCCGGGCGCCCTTTCTCATTCAGCCGCCCGCGCGGTGCGCCATCTCAGGGAATAAGCTCGAACACCGTCGCCGCCCGCGCCGTGCCGGTTTCCCGAACCGGATAGTCGGCGATGCGCCGCAACCGGGCGGTCGGCAGCGGTGCGCGGCCGGGATCGCCGACCAGCACCGCCACGTCCGCCGCGAGGCACCGGTCCAGAAACGCCAGCACCGGACCCGTGAGCACCGCGTCATAAAAGAGGTCGCCCACCAGCACGACATCCACCGCCGGAACGCTGTCCGCCAAAAGATCGCCCTCGATCGCATCGATTCGCACGCCGTTCAGACCGGCGTTGAGCGCAATCGCGACCTGCGCGTCGGGATCGCATTCGGACGCGGTGACATGGCTGGCACCCGCGCGAGCGGCGGCGATCGCGATCAGCCCACCCCCGGCGCCTAGGTCCAGCACCCGGACACCGGCAACGGAGCCCGGTTCAGCGGCCAGATGCCGCGCAAGCGCCAGGCCGCCCGCCCACCAATAAGCCCAATAGGGTGGCGCGCCACGCGCCGCCCAGCGCCCGACGCCGGTGCCCGGCTCGGCCTTGTGCATCACGATTCCCGCGACATCGGGCACGGGCACCACCGGCAGCCGCCCCCGGATGAACGCCGCCACCGCCTCGTCGCCATCGGGTGTCCCGGTCATATCGCCCGCCCCAGCCACGCAACGCGCCCGATTACCTCGAACGCCCCTGCGCGGACGAAGCGAGGCGGATAGGCGGGATTGTCGCTGACCAGTTCGACGCCGCCCACCGCGGCCCGCAATCGCTTGACCACCAGTTCGTCGCCGAGGCGCACGACGAAGATCCCGCCCCGCGCATCGACACGGCGACGATCGCCATCGACCAGTATCTCGTCGCCATCCGCAAGCGTCGGCATCATCGAATCGCCGGTCACGCGGATCATTGACGCCGACTCCGCCCGCACGCCGATCTGCCGCAACAAGGCGGTCGGGAAGCGAAGGGCGGGACGCTGCGCACCGTCTCCCGCGAGCGCGCCAGGCCCGGCCGATGCCCCGATATCGAGCCGCGATATCGCCTTCGGCTCTGCGGGGGTTGGGCCACCGAGCGCAGCATCGTCGATGCCAAGATAGGCGGCAAGCCGATGCCGATCGCGTTCGGCAAGTTCGCGCGGCGATCCACGCGTCACATATTGCTGAAGATAGGCCGGATTTCGCCCGATGACGCGTGACAGCTCCGCCAGGGTCGCGCCCTGGGCGGCCATTGCGGCGAGCAGCGCCGAGCGTTGCGCATCCGGCTTCATGCTTGCTCCATAGCAGTAGGAATTTTCCTAGACAAGTAGGAGAATTAGAACAAACCAGGATCATTATTTGCGACTCACGGGAGGAACGCGTGTCGGTTCATCGCGAAATCGAGAAATTCCTGCGGCGGACGGATATGCCGCCTTCGACCTTCGGACGGCTGGCTGCGGGGGATCCGCGCCTCGTCCAGGATCTGCGCCGGGGCCGTGAAGTCGGTCCGCGTCTATCGGCCCGGCTGCGGGCGTTCCTCGCACGGCAAGCTGCCTCTTCAGGCGACGGGAGGGCTTCGCGATGAGCGGGCGCGGCGATGTCGGGCGTCGGCTCTCGCGCGCATTGATCGATTCAGCGCGAGCCTCGGCCTGCTGGATTCGGGTCGGCGATTCGAGCTGGACGAGTTGGGCCAGCGCATGTTTCGAGGGCGCACGGCACCGGTTGGTTCTGATCGGTCAGCAGAGCAGCGCGCTCGACGTGTGGCTCGGCGATCTGCCGGAAACCGAGCTGGCGATGGCGGGGCATCTGGTTGCCGACCTGGTGGTGGCGGGGGTCAGTCGGGATCGCGAGTCGGTGCGGATCGACCTGGAGGTGCTGACCGTCGACGATCGATAACGTTCAGGCCTGACGGGCGAGGTTGCGAAGCGTGGCGAGCGCATCCTCCAGCCCCTGTTGCGGGCGGCGGGACGCAGTGGCAGGCGACGACTTCGCCTGCGCCGCCGCGCGGCGCGATACGCCCCGTTCCAGCCGCTCTAGCAGCGCGTGAACGGTTGCTTCGGTTGCGGGATGCGCGATCGGTTCTTCGGGGAAGGCGTACGGCGCCGCTGGTGCCGGTGCGCGACGATCGAGGCGTTCGAGCGGTTCGTCGGCCGGGCGCGCGGTTTCGGGGGCGGCGGCGCGGTAAGGCGAGGTCGGCGGTGCGATCGGCACATCGGGAATGGCGCCCGGATCATAGGCGGCGAGCACCTGATCGAGATCGGTGGGCAGCGGGCGCTCCTCGTCGATCTCGACAGCCTCGATCGCGGACACGACCTGGAAACGTTCCGCACGGATTGCGGCGGTTTCGGCGATTTCCGCCGCAAATGGCGTGCCGAGATCGCGGGTGGCGAGCAGTGGCGGCCGCGCCGGTGCGTCGGGATGCGCGTCGGCGCGCCGCAACACCGGCATTGCCAGCGAGTCGGGGTCGGCGTCCCAGTCGGGCATGGCATCATGCCCGCCGCCAATGGCACTGCGGCCTACCAGCATATAGGTGAAGAGACCCGAAATGGCGGTAACGGCAGCGCCTGCGGCAACGCTCAGCAACATGCGCCCGGCCAGGCCGAGGGGCGGCACCAGAACCGGGAGAAGGTCAGTAAGGCCGCTGGGCGCAACGAGCGACTGGAGCATCGCCGCCGGCATCGCGACCACGCCCAACGCGGCAAGGGCGCCGAGCGGCACGGCTATGACAGGTGCGAGCGGCAGTCTCATTGCTTCACCAGCGATTGCGACCCAGTCGTGTTCATGCCTGCATTTATGGCAAGCTTTTGGTAAACAGACTCATACTGGGCGCGTTTTATTCCGCGATCGCAACGCCGACGGGGCGGTGACGCGCCAACATGCTCGAACTTGCCCCTCCATACCACAAGGCGCGCAGGAACTGAACCAGGCCGTGGGAGAACCCCGCCCCGCCGCCCGCTCGGCGGCGGCCGAAACGGGCATTTGGCGGGGCGGGCCAGTGACGCAGCGATCAGGCCGATGCGGTGACATCCTCGAGTGCGGCGATCACCGCGCGGTTGAAGGCGGGGATGTCATCCGGCTTGCGGCTGGTGATCAGGTTGCGGTCCACCACCACTTCCTCGTCGACCACATCGGCGCCAGCATTGGCGAGATCGGTGCGGATCGACGGCCATCCGGTCAGGCGGCGGCCGGCGATCACATCGGCTTCCGCCAGCAGCCACGGTGCGTGGCAGATCGCAGCGACCAGCCGGTTGCTGTCCATGAACGTGCGCGCGATCTCGACCGCACGGGCGTTCATGCGGAGCTTGTCTGGGTTGCCGACGCCGCCGGGAAGGACAAGCGCGTCGAATTCGTCGAGATCGACGGCATCGATGGCCTTGTCCGGCGTGATGCTCTTGCCCTTCTCACCGCCGCTTTCGCCGGTGATCGGGTCGGTTTCGAGCGAGGCGAGCGTTACCTCCGCGCCGGCATCGAGCAGCGCCTGACGCGGCTCAAACAGTTCCGATTCCTCGAAACCGTCGGTCGCCATCATCAGCACGCGGGCATTGGTCAGCTGGGCCATCATCAGATCCTTTTTGAAATGGGGTGATGAACAGCCAACCCACGCCTCGGCCGGCGGGTTCCGGAACGAAATCGATGCCCGGCGCATTTCCCCGCCACCGTGCAAGGAACCACGATGAACAGTCCCGGCATCGTCTATGTCGACGATCATCTACCCGGCATCACCCGACGCAAGATGCGGCATGGCTGGGGCTATTTCGATGCCGAGGGCGCCCGCATCACCGACCGCGACGAGATCGACCGGCTCAATGCGATCGGCCTGCCGCCGGCCTATCGCGACGCCTGGTTCTGCCCGGATCCCGGGGGGCACATCCAGGCGACCGGCTATGACGCGAAGGGGCGCAAGCAATATCGCTATCACACCGGCTTCCGCGAGGCGCAGGAGGCGGCGAAATATGATCGCTGCGTGAGCTTCGGCGAGCATCTGCCGCGGCTGCGCGCCCGGGTGGAGGCCGATCTGAGGCTGCGCGGGCTGTGCAAGGACAAGGCGATCGCCGCCGTCGTCCGGCTGCTCGACATGGGCTCGATCCGGATCGGCAACGAAGCCTATGCCCAGAGCAACAAGAGTTTCGGCGCGACCACGCTGCGCAAGCGGCACGCGCGGGTGAAGGGCCAGACGCTGCGGCTCCAGTTTCGCGCTAAATCGGGCAAGCTGCGGACGATGATCGTCACCGACGGCTCGCTCAGCCGCTTTGTCAAGCGCTGCCAGGACCTGCCGGGCCAGCACCTGTTCCGCTGGGTCGATCCCGATGGCGATACGCATCCGGTGACGTCCACCTGCGTCAACGAATATATCCGCGAGGCGATGGGCTGCGACTTCACCGCCAAGCATTTCCGCACCTGGGGCGCGAGCGTCATCGCGTTCCGCACGATCGCCGATGCCGCCGAGCCAATCGGCATCAAGGCGTTGCTCGCCCCGGTGACCGAAGCGCTCGGCAACACGCCGGCGATCGCACGCAAATCCTATGTCCACCCCAACCTGATCGCGCTTGCCCGCGACCGCGAGGCGCAGACCGCGTTCCGGGCGGGGTTGCGCCTGCCCCGCACCACCCGGTACCTCGACCGGCACGAACGCGGCCTGATCGCCTACTTGAACGCCGGTGCGCAGCCCGACGCTGCCGCCGCCTGACCGAAAGGATTCCATGCCCACGCCCACCCCGTCGCCGACCCACAATTTCTCGGGCGAACGCCTCCAGCTGCAGGCGCAGACCTTCGTCAGCGAAAGCAGCGTCTGGATCGAGGATCACTGGCTGCAGGTGCTGATCGCGGCGGGCGTCGGCCTGCTGATCTTCATGCTGCTGCACGCCGTGCGCCGCTGGGGCATGAAGCTGTGCAACCGCACGCCGGGCGTGGCGGGATGGGGCGCGATCATCGGACGCGCCATCGCCCGCACCGGCAACTTCTTCATCCTGATGACATCGGCCAAGCTCGTCTCCGGCTATGCCTATGCCCCCGACGTGGTGGAGACGACGGTCCGATTCCTGTTCACCATCGCGGCGGCGTTCCAGGCGGCGATCTGGGCCCGCGAGCTGATCCTGGGCGCAATCGAGTATCGCACCCAGTCCGAGGGCTATCACGGCGAATCGCTGCTCAATGCGCTGGGACTGATCCGCGTCCTCGTCACCTTCGCGCTGTTCGCGATTGCGCTGGTGGTGGTGCTGAGCAATCTGGGGGTCAACGTCACCGGCCTGGTCGCCGGTCTCGGCGTCGGCGGCATCGCCATCGGTCTTGCCGCGCAGGGCATCTTCGCCGACCTGTTCGCCGCGCTGTCGATCATCTTCGACCGGCCGTTCCGCCGCGGCGACAAGGTGTCGTACGACAACACGATCGGCATCATCGAAACGATCGGCCTGAAATCGACGCGCATCCGCGCCTTCACCGGCGAGCAGCGGATCATCTCCAACCGCAACTTGCTCGACAAGGAAATCCAGAACATTTCGGACCGGGAGCATGTCCGCATCCAGCTCGACGTCGGCGTCGCCTATGAAACGCCGCCCGAAAAGCTGGAAGCGCTGCCCGAGATGCTGACCAAGATCGTCGAGGAAACCGGCATGACGGTTGCCCGCGCCAGCTTCGAGGGGTTCGGCGCCAGCTCGATCGACTTCAAGCTGTGGTTTGACGTTCCCGGCGACGACTGGCCAAGCGCACACAAGGCCCGCGACCAGGTGATCATCGGCATCGTCCGCAAATTCGCCGAAGAAGAGCTGACAATCCCCTTCCCCACTCAGACGACATACACCGCCGGGCCGGATGGCAAGCTGATCCTGCCCTATCCGCAGGTGCAGCCGGTGATGCGCGTCGACAAGGACGCCGGCGAGCGATAGCCGTGGCGGCGCCGCCCCGGCAGCGGCCCCAATACAGGCCCGGCACCTGCTCAAAGTTCACAAAGTTCACACTCACTCGCGTGCGGGACGAGCGGCGTGAAGGCCGTCAGCCGATCCTGCTCGTTCGCGGCGGGGCCGGTCCGGCACCTGCCCAAAGTTCACAAAGTTCACACTCACTCGCGCGCGAGACGAGCGGCGTGAAGACAGTGATCCGACCAGCGCGTTCGCGGCGGGACCGATCCGGCACCCGCCCAAAGTTCACAAAGTTCACACTGACTCGCGCGCGAGACGAGCGGCGTGAAGACAGTGATCCGACCAGCGCGTTCAAAGAGCGTGGGCGGGCCACAACCCCGCCCACGCCAGCTGAGCCGGCATAATCCTACTTTGCAAGCCGGCAGGGCGTATCCGCGCCGGTCAAATCCCCCCTTCGTCGAGGCTGAGCAGCGTCGCATTGCCGCCGGCGCTGGTGGTATCGACCGACACCGCCCGCTCGGCGCAGAAACGGTGCAGATAGTGCGGTCCGCCGGCCTTGGGGCCGGTACCCGACAGGCCCTCGCCCCCGAAGGGCTGCGAGCCCACTACCGCGCCGATCATCGAGCGGTTGATGTAGAGATTGCCGACGCGCGCCTCCGCCTCGACCAGCTCGGCCGAGCGGGCGATGCGGCTGTGCAGGCCCATCGTCAGGCCGAAGCCCTTGGCGTTGACCCGCGCCACCGTCTCGGCGAGCGTGCCGGCCTTCCAGGTGGCGATGTGGAGGATCGGGCCGAACCATTCGCGGGTCAGGACTTCCGGCCGGTCGATGCGGATCATCGTGGGCGGCACGAACAGGCCGGTGGCGGGGACCGGGACGGTCTTGATCCAATTGGCCTTGGCGCTGTCGCGATAGGCCATCAGCTTGTCATAGGCCGCCTGGTCGATCACCGGGCCGATATCGGTGCGCGGATCGGCGGGATCGCCGAGGACCAGCAGCTCCATCGCGCCGCGCAGCATCTCGATCACGCCTTCGGCGATCTCCTCCTGCAGCAGCAGCAGGCGCAGCGCCGAGCAGCGCTGGCCGGCCGAGCGGAAGGCCGAGGTGAGCACGTCGGCCACCACCTGTTCGGGCAACGCAGTCGAATCGACGATCATCGCGTTGATGCCGCCAGTTTCGGCGATCAGCGGGACGAGCGGGCGATCTTCGCCTTCGAGCAGTGACGCGGCAATCTTCCTGGCGGTGGGGGTCGAACCGGTGAAGGCGACGCCGGCGATGCGGTGATCGGCGGTGAGCGCGGCGCCCACCTCCGGGCCGCCCGTCACCAGCACCAGCGCGTCCTCGGGAACGCCTGCCTGATGGGCGAGGCGCACGGCGGCGCGGGCGATCTCCGGGGTCTGCGGGGCGGGCTTGGCAACCACCGCGTTGCCCGCGACCAGCGCCGCGGCAGTCTGGCCGAGGAAGATCGCGAGCGGGAAGTTCCACGGCGCGATCGTCGCCCAGACGCCGCGGCCTTCCATGCGAAGTTCGTTGCGCTCGCCCGTCGGCCCTGGAAGGGCGATCGGCGCGAGGCCGGTGCGGGCCTGGAGCGCATAGTAGCGGCAGAAATCGGCGGCCTCGCGGACCTCGCCGAGCGCATCGGGGATGGTCTTGAAGGCTTCCTTCACCGCTAGCGCCATCAGCTCGATGCGATTCTCCTCGAGCAGGTCGGCCAGGCGTTCGAGGACCGCCGCACGGGTGGCGAGCGGCGTCGCGGACCATGCCGGGAAGGCGGCCGAGGCGCGGTCGATGGCCGCCCTTACATCGGGTGCCGCGTTGGGGGTGACACTGGGCAGCGGCTTGGCTGCAATCGCTGCTGCCGTCTCCGCCAGGATGGTCCGCTCGGCGAGATCGATACCGCCCGAATTCTTCCACGCGCCGAACAGATCGACCGGCAGCGGGATGCTCGGGTGCCGCGTGCCGCTCACGGCTGCGATCTTCTCGACCGGATCGGCGAGCAGCTCGGCCTCGCTCAGTTGCTCGTCGGCAAGCTGGTGGACGAAGCTGGAATTCGCGCCATTTTCGAGCAGGCGGCGGACGAGATAGGCGAGCAGGTCGCGATGCCCGCCCACCGGCGCGTAGATACGGCAGTGATAGCCCTGTTCGTTGACGAGGCGCTCGTACAGCCCCTCGCCCATGCCGTGCAGCCGCTGGAATTCGAAGTCACGGCTGTCACCGGCCCAGTCGAGGATCGTTGCAACGGTCAGCGCATTGTGGCTGGCAAAGGCAGGCACGATGTTCTTCGCCGCCAGCATGTCGCGCGCGCAGGCGAGGTACGACACGTCGGTCGCCGCCTTGCGCGTGAACAGCGGATAGTCGGGCAGGCCCTCCACCTGCGTGCGCTTGATCTCGCTGTCCCAATAGGCGCCCTTGACCAGCCGGACATGCATCGGACGGCCGAGATCGTCTGCCCAGCCGATCACCGCGCGGGCGCGCTTGCCATAGGCCTGCACCGCCATGCCGAAGCCGGCCCAGCCCTTCAGCTCGGGCCGGCGGGCGACCGCGCCGATGATGTCGAGGCTCATGTCCAGCCGCTCGCTCTCCTCGGCGTCGACGGTGAGCGGGATGCCCTGCGCCGCCGATTCCGACGCAAGCTGCGCGAGCATGTCGGTCAGCTCGGGCACGCAGCGGTCGTACTGCGCGACTTCGTAGCGCGGGTGGAGCGCGGAGAGCTTCACCGAAATCGAATGGCCCGCCTTGGGATCGCGGCCGACTGCGCGGATCGCCTCGAAATAGGCCTGGAAATAGCGTTCGGCATCGGCCTTGGTGCGCGCGGCCTCGCCCAGCATGTCGAAGCTGGCGGTGAAGCCCTTGTTCTCGGGCTTTTTCATCCGCTTCATCGCCTCGTCGATGGTGCGGCCCATCACGAAGACCTCGCCCATCCGCTTCATCGCCGCGCCCACCGCCTGGCGCACGAACGGCTCGCCGGCGCGCGAGATCAGGCGGCGCAGCGCCCCGGTCTTCTCGTCGCCGACCAGCGCGCGGCCCAGCATCAGGCCCCAGGTGGCCGAATTGACCAGCACCGAGTTGGACTTGCCCGAATGCGCCTTCCAGTCGGCATCGCCGATCTTGTCGGCGATCAGCAGGTCGGCGGTTTCGGGATCCGGCACGCGCAGGAACGCCTCGGCCAGGCTGAGCAGCGCGACACCCTCGGACGAATTGAGCCGATATTCCTGGAGAAACTGGTTCACCCAGCCTCGGTTCTGCGCCGCGCGCAGGTCCGCCAGCAGCGCAAGGGCATGGCCCATCACCCGTTCGCGCGACTCAGGGGTGAGTCGCGCCCGCTCCAGAAGCGGTTTTAGAACATCGGGTTCGGCCTTTCGGTGCAGATCGGCCATCAATTTGCGGTGACGTGACGGTACGGCAGTCGACATTTTCCAATTTCCGGTCGGCCAAGGCTTGCGGGGAGCCCCGTGCATTCAGTAGATGATGCGGGCCTATGAAAGATAATTGCGCGAGAGGATAGTCTTGGCAGCGACCGTGACGCCGCAAGAGATGGCCGGAATGATCGGCACCGAGCGCGTCTCGGACTGGGTTGAGGTCACGCAGGCGATGATCGACCAGTTCGCCGAGGCGACCGGCGACCGCCAGTTCATCCATGTCGATCCCGCCCGCGCCGCGCAGACGCCGTTCGGCGGCACGATCGCGCATGGTTTCCTGTCGCTTTCGCTGATGCCGATGCTCGCCGCGCACACCGATGCGCCGGGAATCGAAGGCGCGCGGATGGGCGTGAATTACGGGGGCAACAAGGTCCGGTTCCTCACGCCGGTCCGCTCGGGCAAGCGGGTGCGCGGGCGCTTCACGCTCAAAAAATTCATCGAGCGCCAGCCGGGCGTCTGGGAACAGGTGCAGGACTATGTGCTCGAGATCGAAGGCGAGGAAAAGCCGGCGCTGATCGCCGAGTGGATCGCGCTGATCTACGCCTAGCCAAGGCCGCGACGCCGGCGAACACCGGCATCACGGCGGGGCAGAATATTGAACCACCTCGGCTTCCGCTGGGGTAACGCGTTGGAGGATAGAAGGAAATGCGCTCCGCAGTCATCGTTTCCACCGCCCGCACGGGCATCGGCCGCGCCTATCGCGGCGGCTTCAACGCGACGCCGGCGGCGACGCTGGGCAGCCATGCGATCAAGGCCGCCGTCGAGCGCGCCGGCATCGAGCCGGGCCAGGTCGACGACGTGGTGTTCGGCGCCGCGCTTCCGCAAGGAGGGCAGGCCCCCAACATTGCCCGCCTCGCGCTGCTCCGCGCCGGCCTGCCCGTGAGCGTGCCAGGCATGTCGGTCGATCGCCAGTGCGCCTCGGGCCTGATGGCGATCGCCACTGCGGCGAAGCAGATCGTGGTCGACCAGATGGACATCACGCTGGGCGGGGGGCTCGAATCGATCAGCACGGTGCAGACGCCGGCGATGCGCGTCGAGCCCGATCGTTCGCTGATCGAACTGCACGCCGACACCTATATGCCGATGCTCCAGACCGCCGAAGTGGTCGCCGCGCGCTATGGCATCGGCCGCGAGGCGTGCGACGCCTATGCGCTCCAGTCGCAGCAGCGCACCGCCGCCGCGCAGGCCGCCGGCAAGTTCGACGACGAGATCGTTTCGGTGAACGCGACGATGAACCTCGTCAACAAGGAGACCAAGGAAGTCACGCAGAAGGACGTGACGGTTGCCAGGGACGAGGGGAACCGGCCGGAAACGACGCTGGAAGGGCTTCAGGCGCTGCAGCCGGTGCTGCCGAACGGCACCGTCACCGCCGGCAATGCCAGCCAGCTGTCCGACGGCTCCTCGGCCTGCGTGCT
Source organism: Sphingomonas sp. RS6 (assembly GCF_054489705.1). NCBI lineage: Bacteria > Pseudomonadati > Pseudomonadota > Alphaproteobacteria > Sphingomonadales > Sphingomonadaceae > Sphingomonas > Sphingomonas sp. RS6. The sequence goes on along the minus strand of NZ_JBTMWM010000004.1, from coordinate 207,828 downwards.
GATGGAGGAGAAGCTGGCGTCGCAGCGCGGCCTCACCCCGCTCGGCCGCTATGTCGGCATGGCGGTGGCGGGCACCAAGCCCGACGAAATGGGCATCGGCCCTGTGTTCGCGATCCCCAAGCTGCTCGAACGCTTCAACCTGAAGATGGACGATATCGGCCTGTGGGAACTGAACGAGGCGTTCGCGGTGCAGGTGCTTTATTGCCGCGACAAGCTGGGCATTCCCAACGAACTGCTCAACGTCAACGGCGGCGCGATCTCGATCGGCCATCCCTATGGCATGTCGGGCGCGCGGATGACCGGCCATGCGCTGATCGAGGGCAAGCGCCGTGGCGCGAAATATGTCGTCGTGACGATGTGCATCGGCGGTGGCCAGGGCGCGGCCGGCCTGTTCGAGGTGCTGTAACCCGCGTACCGAAATCGGCCAGCGGCCCGTCACATCACCCCCGGTTCGCGCTTGACCAGCGGCCGGGGGTGACGGCAGGCTGAGCGGATGACGACGGCCCTTTCGTATCGCGACGGCGTTTCGATCCGCACCGGGATCGGCGCGATCGCGCGCAGCCTGGTGTTTCGCGGGCGATCGACCCGCACCGAACTGGTGAGCGCGCTGATTCTGATCGGCCTTGCCGAGCTGCTGTGGCGGCTGGTGACGCATTTCTTCCATCCGCCGACGGCGACGGGGATCGAGACGCTGTGGCGCCATCTGGCGTTCGAGCAGGCGGTTTCGATCGCGCTGCTGGCGCCGCTCCCCGCGCTGATCGTGCGGCGGCTGCACGATGTGGGGTTGCCGGCGATGCCCGGGCTTTTGCTGGCGGGAATCGCGGTGATGGCGCGGATCGAGCAGCTGCAGGTTGCCGTGGGGCTGCACCCCGGCATCCCGATGCTGCCGCCGGCGGGCGCGGTGAGCACGCTGATCCTGGCGGTGGCGCTGCTGTGGAGCCCGGCGCGCGGGGCCAACCGATGCGGCCCCGATCCGCGCGGCTAACGCCCGGGGTCGAAACGACTTCTTGCTTCGCAAACCATTGTTAGCGATATCAGCGACCGAGCTCCGAAAACGGAGCCGGCGTGGAGGGGTGACATGGTGGACGAACTGACGCTGGTGGCCGATATCGGCCGCCAATCGGTGCGCTTCGGGCTGGCGGGTGGCGAGGCGGGGGCCGAACCGCGCGACGTGCAGCGATTTTGCAACACCGATCACCCGACCTTCACCAGCGCGCTCGTCGCCTATCTCACCGCACAGGGACTTCGCGACGCGCGGCTGCCGAGCGTGCTGGCGGTGGCGGGTACGGCGCGCGGCGACATGATCAACCTGACCGGCAGCCGCTGGTACATCTCGCTCTCCGGCGTCGAGGCGGTGCTGCGGGTGCCGCCGCGCGCGCTCAACGAATGTGCCGCCAACGCGCTGGCGCTGACCCGGTTGCCGCCCGCCGCGTTCACGCCGCTGTCCGGCCCCGCGCCCAGGCCGGTGCAGCCCGGCGGCTGCTTTGCGGTCATCGGGATCGGCACCGGGCTGGGCGTCGCGGCGCTGGTCAGCGCGGAGGACCGGCTGATCCCGGTGCAGAGCGAGGCGGGCCATATCGGCTTCGCACCGCAAACCGCCGAGGAGACGACGTTCGCCAGCTTTTGCCGGGCGCGCGGCATGCTGGTCGAGGCCGAGACGCTGCTCAGCGCCGGGGGGCTGATGCTCGCCTATGAGGCGCTGTCGGGCGGAAAGCGCGTGCCGGCGCCGGAGGACGTGACGCGCAATATCGGCCGCGATCCGGCCGCGACCGCGGTAGTGCGGCTGTTCGCCGAATATCTCGGTGCGTTCATCGGCGACCTCGTCCTCAGCTTCGGTGCGTGGGACGGCGTGTTCCTGACCGGCGCGATCGTCCGCGCGCTCCACCCGCAGCTGACCGATCCCGGCGTGCGCCGGCGGATGGAGGCGCGGATGGCGTTTCGCCGCCAGCTGGCCGAGGTGCCGGTGGCGCTGGTCAATCGCAACGACCTGGAACTGATCGGCGCGGCCGCGCTGCGGAACGGCTGAGCGGCCCTGCACGTTACCCGGACGAACCAATACGGGAGCAGCACATGGCCGACACCGCCGAACTGAAAAAGCACTTCTGGTCGAAATTGTCGTCGAGCCCCTTCATGATGGTGGGGCTGCAGGACGGGCAGCACAGCGAGCCGCTGACCGCGCAGCTCGACGAGGATCAGGTCGACACGCTCTATTTCTTCATCGGCAAGGACAATCGCCTCGCCGCCGGCGGTCCGGCGATGGCGCAATTCGTTTCCAAGGGGCACGACCTGTTCGCCTGCCTGGCCGGGATCGCGCGCATCGACAATGATTTCGCGATGATCGACAAGCTATGGAACAACCAGGTCGAGGCCTGGTTTCCGGGCGGCAAGAACGACCCCAACCTCGCGCTGCTGCGCTTCGACATCGACGATGCCGAACTGTGGGAAAGCGACGTTTCGATCACCGGCAAGGTGAAGATGCTGTTCGGCGGCCAGATCCGCTCGGACGAAAGCGGCAGCCACGCGAAGGTGGCGACCACGGCCGAGGGCGAAACGCGCGATTGACCCGGCCGGCGCGTTCGGCGATCCAGCGCGCATGGGCCCTTCCCTCGCGCACCGCGTCCGCACCGAGGCGCACGCCGTATGGCTGGCAATCCGCGATCCGCGCACGCCTTTGGCGGCGCGGATCGTCGGGCTGCTGGTGGCCGCCTATGCGCTGTCGCCGATCGACCTGATCCCCGATTTCGTGCCGATCCTCGGGCTGATCGACGATGCGATCCTGATCCCGCTCGGCGTCTGGCTGTTCGAGCGGCTGATTCCCGCCGATCAGTTCGCCGAGCACCGTGCCGCCGCCGAGGAAGCGAGCAAGCGGCCGGTGAGTTGGGGCGGGATCGCGATCGTGCTGGGCGTGTGGGCGCTCACCGCCTGGCTGGTATGGGGCTGGCTGGTGACCCGCTACGACTGAGCGGGCGCGGCATCGCGGGCGACGGCATCAGCCGCCGTGCGTTGCCATCCACTGTTCGAGCACCGGTGCGATCCGCGTCCGCCACTTCGATCCGTTGAAGATGCCGTAATGCCCCACGCCCTCGGCGAGGTGATACTGCTTGTGGGTTTCGGGCAGGTTGGTGGCGATGGTGAGCGCGGCCTTGGTCTGGCCGATGCCCGAAATATCGTCGCGCTCGCCCTCGATCGCGAGGATGGCGACATCGGTGATCGCCGCCGGATCGACGCGCCGGCCGCGATGCATCATCTCGCCCTTGGGCAGCGCGTGCGACTGGAACACGACGTCGATCGTCTGGAGGTAGAATTCGGCGGTCATGTCGCAGACCGAACGATATTCCTCATAGAATTTCATCGTCGCATCGGCGCTGTCCTCATCGCCCTGGACGAGATGCTTGAACATCTCCCAGTGCGAGATCAGGTGATTGCCGAGGTTCATCGTCATGAAGCCGGCAAGCTGGAGGAAGCCCGGATAGACGCGGCGGCCGGCGCCCGAATAGGTCATCGGCACGGTGGCGATCACATTCTGCTCGAACCAGCTGAACGGCCGTTCGGTGGCGAGCGTGTTCACCGCCGTCGGCGCCTCGCGCGTGTCGATCGGACCGCCCATCATCGTCAGCGTGCGCGGGCGATTGGGATGGCTGTCAGCGTTCATCACTGCCGCGGCGGCATAGCAGGGCACCGAAGGCTGGCAGACGGCGAGCATGTGCGGGCGGGGATCGCCCTCTGCCCCGATCTGCTCGAGAAAGGCGATGATGTAATCGATATAGTCGTCGAGATCGAAGCGGCCCTCGGACGTCGGCACCAGCTTCGCATCGCGCCAGTCGGTGATATAGACATCGGCGACCGGCAGCATCCGCTCGACCGTGCCGCGCAGCAGCGTGGCATAATGGCCGGACATCGGCGCTACGATCAGCAGCTTCGGCCCGCCCTCGACACCCTGGCGAGCGAATCGCTTGAGCTGGCCGAACGGCTTGCGCAACACCACTTCCTCGACAATCTCGACCCGGCGGCCGTCGATCATCGTGTGATCGAGCCCGAACGCAGGCTTGCCGCGGGGCGCCGAGGCGTGGGCGAAGACCTCCAGCGCGGAGGCGAGGACCGGGCCACCGCCGAAATAGGCGAACGGGTTGGCGGGGTTGTTCAGCAGCCCGGCGCTGAAATTGGCCAGTGCGCTGGCCCCTGCAAGCATCGAGCGTTGAATCTCATAAGCGTCGTACAGCATCGCGTCCCTTCCCCACGCCCCGATCTCGAACGGCGGGGGCCTTGTTATACAGTATAGGCGTCCGCGTTGTGCGCCGCAACGCCGGGCCCCTACTGAAACGGGACAGTGCGTAGGTGTTCCCCTTGCCCGCGAACCGCGCTACTCGATCGCGCATGGCCGAACCGACCCCGCCAGCGCAGCCGCGCCGCAAGCTGAGCAACCTCCTCGTCATCTGGCGTTTCACCCGCCGCTATCCGCTGCAACTGGCGATCGGCATCCTGGCGCTGTTCACCTCCTCGGCGGCGACGCTGTGGATTCCGCGCACGTTCAAGCAGATCGTCGACAACGGTTTCGCGGCGGGCGCCGACACCAGCCGGATCGGCGTCTATTTCCAGGGTCTGCTCGCGGTCGTCGCGGTGCTTTCGGTCGCCACCGCCGTGCGCTTCTTCTTCGTCTCCTGGGTGGCCGAACGCACCGTCGCCGACCTGCGCGTCGCGGTCCATCGCAACCTGCTGCGCCTGTCGCCAAGCTGGTTCGAGGAGAACCGGCCGTCCGAGATCGCCTCGCGCCTCACGTCTGACACCGCGATCGTCGAGCAAGTGGTGGGATCGACCGTCTCGATCGCGCTGCGCAATTTCCTGACCGGCGTCGGCGGCGTCATCTATCTGTTTGCGCTGGCGCCGAAGATCGCCGCGTTCCTGATCGTCGGCATCCCGATCACGGTGCTGCCGATCGTCTGGCTGGGCGGCCGCATCCGCCAGCTGTCGCGATCGAGCCAGGACCGGGTGGCCGATATCGGCGCGATCGCATCCGAGGCGCTGGGCGCGATGCGCATCGTCCAGGCGTTCGGCCAGGAGCCGCGCGAGGGCCAGCGATTCGAGCTGGCCGTCGAACGCAGCTTCGCCGCCGCCAAGAAGCGCTTCGGCCTGCGTGCGGTGATGACGGCGCTGATCATCGGGCTGTTGTTCACCGCAGTGACGCTGATCATGTGGGATGCGGTGTCGGGCGTCGCGGCCGGCACGATTTCGGGCGGCTCGATCACCGCGTTCGTGATCACCGCCGGGCTCGTCACCGGATCGTTCGGCGCGCTCACCGAGGTTTATGGCGACCTGCTGCGCGCGTCGGGCGCGGCGAGCCGGCTCGCCGAACTGCTCGTCGCCGAGCCCGAGATCGCGCCGCCGGCGGAGCCGCTGCCCCTGCCCCGCCCGGCGGAAGGCGCGATCGCGTTCGATTGCGTCACCTTCCGCTACCCCACCCGGCCCGAAGTCTCGGCGCTCAGCGATTTCTCGCTGTTCGTCGCGCCGGGCGAGACGGTGGCGGTGGTCGGCCCGTCGGGCGCGGGCAAGTCGACGCTGTTCCAGCTGCTCCAGCGATTCTACGATCCGGAAGCCGGCCAAATCCGCATCGACGGCGTGCCGGTCCCGCGCGCCGACCCCGCCGATGTGCGTGCCCGCATGGCGATGGTGCCGCAGGAAACGGTGATCTTCGCCGCCAGCGCGCGGGACAATCTGCGCTACGGCAAATGGGACGCATCGGACGAGGCGATCTGGGCCGCGGCGGAGGCGGCGAATGCGGCCGATTTCCTGCGCGATCTGCCGCAGGGGCTGGAGACGTTCCTGGGCGAAGGCGGCGCGCGCCTGTCCGGCGGGCAGCGCCAGCGGCTCGCCATCGCCCGCGCGCTGCTGCGCGACGCGCCGATCCTGCTGCTCGACGAGGCGACGAGCGCGCTTGACGCCGAAAGCGAGCGGCTGGTGCAGGATGCGCTCGACCGGCTGATGGCGAACCGCACGACGCTGGTGATCGCCCACCGCCTCGCCACCGTCCGCGCGGCAGGGCGCATCGTGGTGATGGACGAGGGCCGGATCGTCGAGACGGGCACCCATGCCGAACTGGTCGCCAAGGGCGGGCTCTATGCGCGGCTTTCGGCGTTGCAGTTTCAGGAGGCGGGGTAAGGGGCGGACGTTGGTCGAGAACGGACGTTCACCGTCGATACATGGAAACCACCACGACGGAAGTCAGTAAGCTGACTGGCAAGGCAACGATCGTCATACCGATTACTCCAGCCAAAAGCATGCCAGCTGCATCTGGCGAGTTTTCGGTGCTCATCAACACGAATGCTACGAAACCCAAGGCAAAGACGAAAGCTGGGAGTACCAATGCCGAAGCGATGGCGACGGCAGCACTACTGGCGTTCGGTCGAAAGCGCTGTGCGGAAATCGTGATAGCAGCCGTGATCGCGGCGATCACTACAAAGAAGCCCAACAAGAAAGGTATATCCCCGCTATTCGCAAACCCCGACATACAACCTCCAAGTTGAGGGTCGAGCGGTAGCCGACCTTGCGAACGGCCGAAAGTGGTGCGTGATCCGCCACATTGTCGTTATCGCTCGCGGAGACTACCCCTCCACCGGCTTCGCCGGTCCCCCCCTCCGGGGGAGGATCAGATGGGGGGCGCCCGCCCGGACAAGTCAGGCCGCGCTCTCCCGCGCGTCTCCGCGCGCCAGCCAGCCTGCGAACGCCGTTACGTCCATCGGGGCGCCGAACAGATAGCCTTGCGCCTCCTCGCACCCCATCGCGGTGAGCACCGCCGCTGCCTGGGCCGTCTCGATCCCCTCTGCCACCACCCGGTAGCCGAGCTTGTGGCTGAGCCCCACCATCGCCTCGACGAGGAGAAAGTCGGGCCCGGCTGCATCGCTGAGGTCGCGGACAAAGGCCTGGTCGATCTTGACCACCTGCACCGGCAGCTTCTGGAGATAGGCGAGGCTGCTGTGGCCGGTGCCGAAATCGTCGACCGCCAGCGGAATACCGGCGTCGGCCAGCTCGCGCAGCATCGCGAGCGCCGCGTCGGGATTTTCCATCATCGCGCTTTCGGTGATCTCGATCTCGAGCCGGTCGGGCCGCAGCGCGCGCGCCATCAGGCCGAGCTGGATGCGCTCGACCAGATCGGGCTCCATCAGATTGGCGGCCGAGATGTTGATCGACATTGCGAGATCGAACCCGGCATCGCGCCAGCGTGCCAGCTGATCGAGCGCGGTCTGGATCACCCATTGCGTCGTCGGCCGGGCCAGCGCGGTCTGCTCGACGATCGGCACGAACTCGGCGGGCGACACGTCGCCAAACAGGGGGTGGCGCCAGCGCAGCAACGCCTCGGCGCCGACGCAACGGCCGGTTGCCAGTTCGACCCGCGGCTGAAAGACGAGACTCAACTGATCGCTCGCCTCAAGTGCGGCGCCGAAATCTTGCAGTAGCTGGTACTTGCGGCGATGCGCGATATCGCTCGACGCGCAGTAGAGCGCGATCGCACCATCGGCCTTTCGTGCATCCTGCGCCGCGCTGGCCGCACCGCGCAGCAGATCGTCGGCCCCCACCTCTCCGACGCGGAACGGCCGCACGCCGATTGCCACGCTGGTGACGAACCGCGCCGACGAGGTTGCGCGCAAGATATCGAAGCCGGTCTGGATCTTGGCGAGATAGGCGGATTGCTCGATCCCGGGCGGCGACACGAACGCGAACTGGACGTTGCCGACATGATAGACCGGGCGCTCCGGCCCGAGCAGGGCCTGGAGCGAGGACGCCGCTTCGCGCAGCATCTCGTCGAGCCGGGCGCTCCCCATCGCGCGGAGGATGCGGCTGACCTGATCGTCGCGCGCCAGATCGACGAGGACGGCATAGCGGGATTCGCCTGCATGATCGCGGGCAAGGTCGAGCAGATCGTCGCGGAACTGCGTGCGCGTCGGCAGGCCGCTGACCGGATCGACCCGGCCGAACGCATGCTGCAACTCGATCTGCGCCATCACCATCGCCGCGAGATCGGTGAGCGCCGCCAGCTCCGCCTGGCTCGCGCGACGCGGTTCGGTGCCGAGCACGCAGAGCGAGCCGAGGCCATAGCCTTCGGTGGTGATCAGCGGCGCGCCGGCATAGAAACGGGTGCCCATGCGCGCCAACAGGCTGTCGGCGTACACCGGGTCCGCGGCGAAATCCTCGATCACCAGCGACGCGCAGGTTTCCGCCACTTCGGCGCAGGGCGCCTTTTCACGGGGGATCGAGTCATGCTCGACGCCGACCCGCGACTTGAACCATTGGCGATCGTGATCGGTCAAAGAAACCGCTGCGATCGGCAGCGCGAAGATCTGGCTCGCCATACGGGTGATGCGATCGAACGTCTCGCTGGGCGGCGTGTCTAGAAGCTTGAGCTGATTTAGCGCGTCGAGCCGCGCCTCTTCACTGTAGTGCCGCACAGACCATCCCTTCGCGTCCATTATAGGACACCGGTGTTCCGCCGGGCGGCAAGATCGTGGTTAAGCCGCCGATCAGGCCGTTGTGATGCTCCGTGCCACCGCCTCGGCGACCTTGATTCCGTCGATCGCGGCCGAAAGGATGCCACCGGCATAGCCGGCGCCCTCGCCCGCCGGGAACAGATGCGGCGTGTTGATGCTTTGGAAATCGGCGCCGCGCGTGATGCGGATCGGCGAGGAGGTGCGCGTCTCGACGCCCGTCATCACCGCTTCTGGATGGTCGTAGCGCGCGATCTGGCGGCCGAACACGGGCAGCGCCTCGCGGAACGCCTCGATCACGAAGCCGGGCAGGCACTGGCCGAGATCGGTGGGCGTGACGCCGGGTTTGTAGCTGGGCACGACCTGTCCGAGCGCGGTCGAGGGGCGTCCGGCGAGGAGGTCGCCGACCAGTTGGCCCGGCGCGTTGTAGTTGGAACCGCCCGCGACGAAGGCGGCATCCTCCCACTTGCGCTGCAGTTCGATGCCGGCGAGCGGGCCGCCGGGATAGTCGCGCGCCGGATCGATCGCGACGACGAGGCCGGAATTGGCGTTGAATTCGGCGCGCGAATATTGGCTCATGCCGTTGGTGACGACGCGGCCTTCTTCCGAGGTTGCTGCGACCACCCGGCCGCCGGGGCACATGCAGAAGCTGTAGACCGTCCGCCCGTTCGCGCAGTGGTGCGACAGCGCATAGGCCGCCGCGCCGAGATCGGGATGCCGGGCGCAATTGCCGAAGCGCGCCTGATCGATCCAGCTTTGCGGATGTTCGATCCGCACGCCGATCGAGAAGGGCTTGGCCTCGATATGAATGCCGCGGCCGTAGAGCATCTCGAAGGTCGGGCGCGCGCTGTGGCCGACCGCGAGGACGACATGATCCGCCTCGAGAAAGCTGCCGTCGTGCAGGTGCAGGCCGCGCACGTTGCGCTGCGCGTCCAGCTCGACGCCGTCGACGCGGGTCTGCCAGCGATATTCGCCGCCCAGTTCCTCGATGGTGCGGCGCATGCTTTCCACCATCGTGACGAGGCGGAAGGTGCCGATATGCGGGTGCGCCTGCCAGAGGATGTCGTCGGGGGCGCCCGCCTTCACGAACTCCTCGAGCACCTTGCGGCCGAGGAAGCGCGGGTCCTTTACCCGGCAATAGAGCTTGCCGTCGGAGAAGGTGCCCGCCCCGCCCTCGCCGAACTGGACGTTGGAATCGGGGTTGAGCTCCGAACGGCGCCACAGGCCCCAGGTGTCCTTGGTCCGCTCGCGCACGATCTTGCCGCGATCGAGGATGATCGGGCGAAAGCCCATCTGCGCGAGGATCAGCCCGGCGAACAGGCCGCATGGCCCGGCGCCGATCACCACGGGGCGCAGGCCCTGCCAGCCCTCGGGCGCGTGCACCGGCGGGCGATAGACCATGTCCGGCGTGGGGCGCACATCCTTGTCGCCGGCCAGCCGCGCCAGCACCTCGGCCTCGTCCGCCAGATCGACATCGACGGTATAGACGAGCTGGATCGCGTTGCGCCGCCGCGCGTCGTTGCCGCGCTTGAACACGGTGAAACCGCGCACCGCCGCCGGTGCCACGCCGAGCCGCGCCGCGATCGCGCCGGGCAGCGCGTCGGCGGGATGATCGAGCGGCAACGATAGTCCAGAAAGGCGAAGCATGGGGTGCGGGTCCGGCGATAGGGGCGAACCCTCCATGTAGCCGCAAGCGCGCGGGCGGCAAGGGCCGGCCGCCAGGCGCTGGCACATGCGCGACAATCGCGGTAAGGGTATGGCACCACCACACCGATGACACGCGAAGTTGGAACATCGGGTATCGCAAAGGAGAGGAAAATGGCGGAGTTCGACCTGATCGTCTATGGCGCCACCGGCTTTACCGGCCGGCTCGTGGCCGACTATGTCGCCGCCACCTATCCCGATCTGGCCTGGGCGATGGCGGGACGTTCGCTCACCCGGCTCCAGCAGGTGCGCGACGAGATCGGCGCGCCGGCCGATACCCCGCTGCTGATGGCGGATGCCGCCGACCCGGCGGCGCTGGAGGCGCTGGTCGCGCGCGCCCGCGTCGTGATCACCACGGTCGGCCCCTATCAGCTGCACGGCGAGGCACTGCTCGCCGCCTGCGCGAAGACCGGCACGGCCTATGTCGACCTGTGCGGCGAACCCGCCTGGATGCGCCAGATGATCGACAAATATGAGGGCACAGCGAAAGCGAGCGGCGCGCGGATCGTGTTTTCCTGCGGGTTCGATTCGATCCCGTTCGATCTGGGCGTCCATGCCGTCCAGCAGGAGGCGATCCGGCGCTTCGGCAAGCCGGCACCCCGCGTGAAGTGCCGCATCCGCGCGATGAAAGGCACGATGTCCGGCGGCACCTTCGCCAGCGGCAAGGCGACGATGGCGGCCGCCGCGAAGGATCCATCGATCATGAAGCTGATGATCGATCCCTTTGCGCTCGCCCCCGGCTTTGAAGGGCCGCATCAGCCGAACGGGATGGTGCCGCATCACGACGAGGCGGTCGATGCCTGGGTGGCGCCGTTCATGATGGCGGTGATCAACACCAAGAACGTCCACCGCACCAACTTCCTTGGCGATTTCCCCTATGGCCGCGACTTTCGCTATGACGAGATGATGGTCGTGCCGGGACTGGGCGAGATCGGCAAGGCGGCGGCCGAGGCGCTCGCCAAGCTGAACCCGATGGCCGCAGACAAGGGCCCCGCGCCCGGCGAAGGCCCGAGCAAGGAAGAGCGCGAGAGCGGCCATTACGACATCCTGTTCATCGCCGAGGCGACCGACGGACAATCGGTGCGGCTGAGCGTGAAGGGCGATCGCGATCCCGGCTACGGATCGACCAGCAAGATGATCGCCGAAAGCGCGCTGTGCCTGGTGCGCGACGTGGCGGGCGATGGCGGCATCTGGACCGCAGGCGCGCTGATGCCGGGCGAACTCCGGAAGCGGCTGGAGGCCCATGCGGGGCTGACCTTCACCGTCGAGTGACGGCGCTCAGAGACCGTTTGGGAATTCGGCGGCCGACCCGATCGAATTTCCAAATGCTCTCTCAGTCGCCGGAAAGCGAATCGCGCAGCGCCTGCGCCTCGCGGTTGAGCGTCGCCAGGCGATCGAGCGACAGATCGGTCTTTTCGAGCACCGCTTCGCCAAGACAGCCGCATTCTTCGCGGATCGCGCGGCCGGCCTCGGTGAGGAACACCTGCACCCGGCGTTCATCCGCCGGGCTGCGCTTGCGCGTCACCAGGCCGGCCGCTTCCAGCCGCTTGACCAGCGGCGTGATCGTGCTCGATTCGAGCGACAGCCGCTCGCCGATCGCGCCGACCGTACGGCCATCCGCTTCCCACAGCGCATGCAGCACCAGATATTGCGGATAGGTGATCCCCAGCCGGTCGAGGATCGGCTTGTAGACGCGCGTGATCGCCATGCTGGCGCTGTACAGCGAGAAGCAGAGCTGACCGTCGAGCGGAAGCGGGGCTGGCATCTTCAAAACACTCCTGCCCGCCGACCTTGGCGGGACAAATCCTATATCGCGATAACGAATCGGCTGGACAAGGGCGACGTGCCGCATTATCTAAACATTATCGCGATAATCATTATCGTACAGCAAGGAGATACCCATGTCGGTCGATGTGAAGTACAGCACCCAGGCAACTGCAACCGGCGGTCGCGACGGCAGCGCGCGTTCGGCCGATGGCGTGCTCGACGTCAAACTCTCCACCCCGAAGGAACTGGGCGGCGCCGGCGGCGACGGCACCAATCCCGAGCAGCTGTTCGCTGCGGGCTATTCGGCATGCTTCATCGGCGCGCTGAAGGCGGTGGGTGCACAGCTGAAGATCAAGGTGCCGGCCGAGACAAAGGTCACCGCGACCGTGGGCATCGGCCCGCGTTCCGAAGGCGGCTTCGGCATCACGGCCGATCTGCTGGTCGATCTGCCCGGCCTGGATCGTGCGGAGGCGCAGAAACTGGTCGATGCCGCGCACCAGGTCTGCCCCTATTCGAATGCGACCCGCAACAATGTCGATGTCGGCCTGACACTGGCCTGACGTCACTCGGCGCCCGGGCACGCCTGCGGTACGGCGCCGCAGGCGTGCTCGGTTACGCGACCATGTCGAGCAGCGTGCCCTGCATCTGATCGTCGGCGCGAATGACTGACAGGTTCGCACGATAGGCCGACAAGGCCTTTACCTGCTCGCCCGCCTCGGCCCCTTCGTCGACATCGGGCGCCTCGATCATCCCGTCCTCATCGGCGTCGGCCGAGTCCGGGTCATAGCGCTGGACGGTGCCAGGGTCGCTCGTCACGACGCGCGAGGTGACGCCGCCAGCCGCAGCGGCCGCCTGATACAGCGCGACCGGCCGGTAGGCGCTGTTTTCGACGCGCCCTGCCGCGGCGACGGCCGGAACCGCCTTGACGGTCTCGCCGGTCGTGTTGGCGTTGGCCAGATTCTGCGCGCTGACATTCAGTCGGGCGACGCTGGCCTGCAATCCGGTATAGGCGACGTTGGCGGCGATCATGGCTCAACTCCAATGCGGAATGATCGCTCGCTGGCCGTTACCGCCTGCTTATGAAATGGCGTTAAGCGCCCGTTTGCCACCTTCACGCTCGTTGGCCGGCGATGGAACCGGCGCTGAATGCGGCTCGAACATCGCCGTCATCCGCGCTACCTCCCACACGATCATTAGGGGAGCGATGGATGCGCCACATATTGATACTGGACCTGAAGGACGAACCGGAGGCGATCGAGGCCTATCGGCACTGGCACCGCCCGGGCGGCCCGCCTGCCGCCGTGAACCGGTCGATTCGCGAGAGCGGCATCAGCAACATGGAAATCTGGCACGCCGGCGACCGGCTGGTGATGGTGATGGAGACCAGCGACGCGTTCGATCCGGCCGCCAAGGCCGCGCGGGATGCCGCCGATCCCGATGTGCAGGCATGGGAGCGGCTGATGGACGGATTTCAGCGCCGCATCGCCTTTGCCCCCGCCGACACCAAATGGGTGCCGACCGAGCGCATCTATTCGCTTGCCGACCAGCCGGAATGACCGGCCGCCCCCAGAAGGCGTAACGTTTCGGGATCGCCGACGCCGCCGAACCACCGCCCGAGCGCGGCGGCCAGAAGCGGCGTCGGCTCCGCGATTTCAAACAGCGTGAGCGACGAGCGCAGCTTGATCGCATCGATCCCGCCGAACACGGCGACCGGATCGGCCGTTTCGAGATCCTGGAGCGCTTCCACGCATTCGACATAGCGGGCGCCGAGCAATGGATGCGCGAGATAGGCGCGCGCCTCGGCGAGATCGCGAATGGCGTAGAACCGCGCCGTGTCGCTGCGGCCGAGCCCGGCAAGCTGGGGAAAGATGAACCACATCCAGTGGGAGCGTTTTCGCCCGTGCCGGATTTCGGCGAGGGCAGCCCGATAGACGGCGTCCTGCGCATCGACGAATCGATCGAGCGATCCGCGATCCTCAGCGTTCATCGCTGCTTCTGTTCGGGGGAGGGAATGGTGGAGCCGAGGGGGATCGAACCCCTGACCTTCGCAATGCCATTGCGACGCTCTCCCAGCTGAGCTACGGCCCCATTCCCTTGGGAGGCGAGCCCTTTAGAAGGGCTTCGCCGGGTTGGCAAGGATGGTTTTTCCATCCTCGCCATTTTTCCGAAATTATTGTTCGTCGTCGTCCGAAACGGCCTCGACGCCGAGATCGTCGTCGCCGCCGAGATCGACATCGTCATCCGCCGAGGGTTCCTCGTCATCGGCGCCGATGTCCAGATCCTCGTCACCCAGATCCGAATCAGCGTTCTCGGCCTTTTCGTTGTCAGCCTTGGCCGCTTCGAACGGCAGCGGCTGCTTCGACTTCAGGATCGGTTCCGGCTCCCAGGTGACGCCGCAATTGATGCAGGTCACCGGATCGTCCTTCTGCAGATCGTAGAAGCGCGTACCGCATTTCGGGCAAGTGCGCTTGGTGCCCCATTCCGGCTTCACCATAGTGTGCCTCTTTAGCCTTTCGATTATTCGGAGTTTCGGGTTGTGATCCCGGAAAGTGGGGCGCGCCTTGCCATGCTGCAAGCCGCCTGTCAAAGCCGCGCCCATGTCGCACGCAGAAGCCTCCCCCCTCACCCTTTCCGCCCGCGGCCCGCTCAAGGGCATTGTCACCGTTCCCGGGGACAAGTCGATCAGCCACCGCGCGATCATGTTTTCGGCGCTGGCGGTGGGCGAAAGCCGGATCGAGGGGCTGCTGGAGGGCGAGGACGTGCTCGCCACCGCCGCGGCGATGCGGGCGATGGGCGCGAAGGTGGAACGCGGCGACGATCGCGTCTGGCGGGTGAACGGCGTGGGCGTCGGCGGACTGATGCAGCCCGCCCAGGCGCTCGACATGGGCAATTCGGGCACGTCGACCCGGCTGCTGATGGGCCTGGTCTCCAGCCATCCGATCACCGCGACCTTCATCGGCGACGCATCGCTCTCGGGCCGGCCGATGGGGCGGGTGATCGAGCCGCTTGCCCAGATGGGCGCGGAGATCACCGCGACGCCGGGCGGCCGCCTGCCGCTGATGGTGCGTGGGCTCTGCCCGGCAGTGCCTATCGAATATGTGCTGCCGGTCGCCTCTGCACAGGTGAAGTCGGCGATCCTGCTCGCGGGCCTCAACACGCCGGGAATCACCCGCGTGATCGAACCCGTGCCGACGCGCGACCATAGCGAACGCATGCTGCGCGGGTTCGGCGCCGAGCTGACCGTCGAGGACTCGCCCGAGGGCAAGATCATCTCGATCACCGGCGAGGCCGAGTTGAAGCCGCAGCATATCGTGGTGCCCGGCGACCCCTCCTCGGCCGGCTTCTGGATGGTCGCGGCGTCGATCGTGCCGGGATCGGAGATCACGATCGCGAATGTCTGCATGAACCCCACGCGCACCGGCCTGATCACTGCGCTGCGCATGATGGGTGCCGACATCGCCGAAACCAATGCGCGGACCGTCGGCGGCGAGCCGGTCGCCGATCTGGTGGTGCGCCACGCGCCGCTGAACGCGATCGAGGTGCCCGCCGAGCTGGCGCCCAGCATGATCGACGAATATCCGGTGCTGTTCGTCGCCGCGTCGCTCGCCAAGGGCCGCACGGTGGCGCGCGGGGCGCATGAGCTGCGCGTGAAGGAATCGGATCGGATCGCCACGATGCGCACCGCGCTGGAAGCGTGCGGCGTGGTGACCGAGGAATATGAGGACGGCTTGGCCATCGAGGGTTCGGCGGGTGCCGCCCTGCCCGGCGGCGGATCGGTGGCGACCAAGCTCGACCACCGGATCGCGATGAGCATGACGGTGGCGGCGCTCGCCGCTGCCAAGCCGATCGCGATCGACGACGTTGCGCCGGTGGCGACCAGTTATCCCGACTTCTTTGCGACGCTGGACGCGCTGACCGCCGGCTGAGCGGTGCCGTTTCACCCCGACTCCCTTGACGTCGCCATGCGCAGTGGCGAGGGGAACGCATGATTATCGCCGTCGACGGACCCGCCGCGTCGGGCAAGGGCACCATCGCCCGCGCCCTGGCCCGCCATTACCGCCTGCCGCATCTCGATACCGGCCTGCTCTATCGTGCGGTGGCGGCAACGGTGCTGCGCGAGGAACTCGACCCGGAAAAGGAAGCCGATGCCGTTGCCGCGTGCGGATTCGACGATGCGCTGCTGGCCGATCCGTGGCTGCGCAGCGATGAGGTCGGCCAGATCGCATCGGTGGTCTCGGCGCATCCGCTGGTCCGTTCGGCGCTGATGACCCGGCAGAAGAAATTCGCGCAGCAGGCCGGCGGCGCCGTGCTCGACGGGCGCGACATCGGCACGGTGATCGCGCCGGACGCCGATGTGAAGCTGTTCGTCAAGGCGACGCCGACGATCCGTGCCCAACGCCGCCACGCCGAATTGCGCAAGGCCGGCATCGCGGCGAGCCTGGACAAGGTGCTGGCAGACATCCGCGCCCGCGACGAGCGCGACTCCGGCCGCAGCGCGGCGCCGCTGACGCAGGCCGAAGGCGCGGCGACGCTCGACACGAGCTTCCTGTCGATCGATGCCGCCGTGCAGCGCGCGATCGAGATCGTCGAGCAGCGCCGGGGCGCGACCGAGCAGTAGGCCGGCCGTCCGGGGCGGCAGCGCCAGGGAAACCTTGCGATCCCGGGCAAATGGCGCTAAGGCGCGCGCGTCCTGCGAGCGGGCGCTTGCGGAGGTTCGGTGCTGGAGTGCGACTCCATGCGCCCGTTTCGCGTTTATGCGCGTCCGGCCATCCTCAACACGCCCTCGCCCGTGCGATGCCGCGACCGGCATGGGGCCGCCGCGGCGTTTCTGGCCCTCAAGACCGCCGGATCCAACCGGTTGGCCGGAAAAAACGAATTAGGAAACAAACTTTTATGGCCACTGTGGCAAATCCCTCCCGCGACGATTTCGCGGCAATGCTCGACCAGACGCTCGGTCAGGCGGACGGCTTTGAAGGCCGCGTCGTGATCGGCACCGTCACCGGCATCGAGAACGACCTGGCGGTCATCGACGTCGGCCTCAAGTCCGAAGGCCGCGTGCCGCTGCGCGAATTCGCCGCGCCAGGCCAGAAGGCTGACCTGAAGGTCGGCGACGAAGTCGAAGTCTATGTCGACCGCGTCGAGAATGCGAACGGCGAAGCGATGCTCAGCCGCGACCGCGCCCGCCGCGAAGCCGCCTGGGACAAGCTGGAAACCGAATTCGCCAAGTCGGCCCGCGTCGAAGGCGTCATCTTCGGCCGCGTCAAGGGCGGCTTCACGGTCGACCTGTCGGGCGCCGTGGCCTTCCTGCCCGGTTCGCAGGTTGATATCCGCCCGGTGCGCGACGTCACCCCGCTGATGGACATTCCGCAGCCCTTTCAGATCCTGAAGATGGACCGCAAGCGCGGCAACATCGTCGTGTCGCGTCGCGCGGTGCTCGAGGAAACCCGCGCCGAGCAGCGTTCGGGCCTGATCCAGAGCCTCGCCGAAGGCCAGGTGATCGACGGCGTCGTCAAGAACATCACCGATTACGGTGCGTTCGTCGACCTGGGCGGCATCGACGGCCTGCTGCACGTCACCGACCTGAGCTACAAGCGCGTCAACCACCCGTCGGAAGTGCTGAACATCGGCGACACCGTTCGCGTTCAGATCATCCGCATCAACCGCGACACGCAGCGCATCTCGCTGGGCATGAAGCAGCTCGAGAGCGATCCGTGGGATGGCGCGGGCGTGAAGTATCCGGTCGGCGCGAAGCTGTCGGGCCGCGTCACGAACATCACCGAATATGGCGCGTTCGTCGAGCTGGAGCCGGGCATCGAAGGCCTGGTCCACGTCTCCGAAATGAGCTGGACCAAGAAGAACGTCCATCCGGGCAAGATCGTTTCGACCAGCCAGGAAGTCGAAGTCGTCGTCCTCGAAGTCGATCAGGAAAAGCGCCGCATCTCGCTCGGCCTCAAGCAGGCCCAGCAGAATCCGTGGGAAAAGTTCGCCGAAGAACATCCCGTGGGCTCGACCGTCGAGGGCGAAGTCAAGAACGCCACCGAGTTCGGCCTGTTCATCGGCCTGGACAACGACGTCGACGGCATGGTCCACATGTCCGACATCGCCTGGGGCATTTCGGGTGAAGACGCGCTCAACCTGCACCGCAAGGGCGAGACCGTCACCGCGATCGTTCTGGCCGTCGAAGCCGACAAGGAGCGCATCTCGCTCGGCATGAAGCAGCTCGAGCGTGGCGGCGTTGCCGCTGCCGGTTCGACCGGCGGTGCGGATCGCCTGGGCAAGAACCAGATCGTCACCGTCACCGTGCTCGAAGTTCGCGACGCGGGCCTCGAAGTGCAGGTTGGCGAGGACGGCGCGACCGGCTTCATCAAGCGCACCGATCTCGGCCGCGACCGCGACGAGCAGCGTCCGGAGCGTTTCCAGGTCGGCCAGAAGTTCGATGCGATGGTCACCGGCTTCGATCGTTCGAAGAAGCCGACCTTCTCGATCAAGGCGATGCAGATCGCCGAAGAGAAGCAGGCCGTTCAGCAGTATGGCTCGTCCGATTCGGGTGCGTCGCTGGGCGACATCCTCGGCGAGGCGCTGAAGGCGCGCAACGAGCGCAACTGATCGGTCGCGGGGGCGGCATCGGCCGCCCCCGCACCCTTCAATGCCCCTTTATCTTACAAGAATTGCAATATTTTTTAAATCTTCGGGTTGATGAAGATTGCACAACAGCGCTAGGGTTTCCTTGGGGATAGCGGTACATGGGCCTTGGGGCTCGCGTACCCCAAGGGAGGGGAGCGGATGATCCGTTCTGAGTTGGTGCAGTTGCTGGCGCAGGATAACCCGGGGCTTTCGACCGCCGAGGTGGAGACAATCGTTTCCATCTTCTTCGACGAAATCGTGCAACGGTTGAGCGCGGACGGTCGGGTCGAGCTACGCGGCTTCGGCGCCTTTTCCACCCGGTCGCGCGATGCGCGCGTCGGGCGTAATCCGCGCACCGGCGAATCGGTGGCCGTCGAGGCCAAGCGTGTTCCCTATTTCAAACCCGGCAAAGAGATGCGCGCGCGCCTCAACATGTGAGGGTGCCACTTGACGGGGCGGCTCGCTTCGTCATGCGTGCGGGCAACGCGGACGTGGCGGAATCGGTAGACGCCGGAGACTTAAAATCTTCTGCCCCTCGGGGCGTGCGGGTTCGAGTCCCGCCGTCCGCACCAGCGGCCTTGCCCTACCAGTCGGCGGGCGGCCGCCGGTCGGCCAACCAGTCCTCGATCCGCCTGCGCGTGGCAGGGCCGGTATCGGCCGGCAGCGCCCGCGGATCGAATGCCGATGCATCGATAATCTCGAGCGACGGCCGAAAGGCGTAACGGACCGATTCGACCACGGCGAGCGTTACCGTATCGCGCCGAAAATTGGGCTGGTGGCGCAAGGTGCCGAGCAGCCGGACATCACCGTGCCCGATCATCCCGATCTCTTCGCGCAACTCGCGCAGCAGCGCATCGTGCGGCGTTTCCTTCGCATTCTGCCCGCCCCCCGGCAGGTGCCAGCCGCGGAGATAGCTGTGGCGCACCAGCACGACGCGCCCTTCCGGCGTCACCGCGATCGCGCGGACGCCGCCGGTGGCGGGGCGCGTGAAGAACCAGCCGATCGTCCGAACCAGCAGATAGGCGCGCAGGGCCATGCCGATCGGTCCGGCGGCACGTGGTGCCCGTCTGATGCGCCCCTTGTCCATCGCGCCGCCCTAGCCGGTGCGGCCCCCCGTCATCAACCGTGGCCGCGCCGCAGGGGGTTGGCAGCGCGAGCCCGCGCCCATAGACCTCGGCCTGTCCTCGCCACCCGGAGCCGCCATGCCCCGCACCCCCCTGCCCCTGATCGCCCTAGTCCTCGCCGTGGCGGCGTGCGGGCCGGAGGGGCAGCGCCCCGATGACATGCCGGTGGTAGTCAGTGCGATCGGCGGCCCCCGCCTGTTTGCCGATCCCAATGCCGGCCCGCTGACGCCGGCGCAGGACGTGGCGCTCACCGCGACGGCGCAGGGGCTGGTGCGCTTCGACGCCAATGGCCAGATCGAGCCGGCGCTTGCCGAGCGCTGGAATGTCATCGACGACGCGCGCAGCTATATCTTCCGGCTGGGCGATGCCACCTGGCCGGACGGCGAACCGGTCACCGCCGGCGAAGTGGTGCGCGCGCTGCGGCGGGCAACCGCGCAGGCGTCGCGAAGCCGGCTGGCCGAACATCTGGCGGTGATCGACGAGATCGTCGAGATGACGCCGCAGGTGATCGAGGTTCGGCTGAAACATCCGCGGCCCGATCTGCTCAATCTGTTCGCCCAGCCCGAAATGGCGGTGTTCCGCCCGCGCAGCTTTACCGGCACTGGCCCGTTCCGGGTGGTCGACGGGAAACGGGCGGGGCTGTTGCTCGAACCCGCCCGCCTGCCCGAGGAAGAAGGCGATCCGAAACCACCGCCCGAGACGATGGTGCGCCTGCACGGCGAACGCGCGGCCCGGGCGGTGGCGCGGTTTCGCAAGGCGGCATCGGATCTGGTGCTCGGCGGCACGATCGCCGACTGGCCGCTGGTGGGCCAGGCGGGGATCGCGGCCGAGAATATCCACTTCGATCCAGCAACGGGCCTGTTCGGCCTAGCCGTGACGCGCCCCGAAGGCTTTCTGGCGAGCGCCGACAATCGTGCCGCGATCGCGATGGCGATCGATCGGGCCGCGCTGACGGGCGCGTTGGCGCCGAAGTGGAGCGCGACGGAGACGCTGTTGCCCGCGCAGCTCGATTCGGCGGCCCCGCCCGCCCGCCCCGCCTGGGCCGAGCTGGACGCCGACGCCCGGCTGAAGACCGCCCGCGAGCGCGTCGCCGCCTGGCGCAAGGCGAATCCCGGACGTATCGAGATTGCGATCGCGCTGCCGGCGGGGCCCGGCGCCACGAGACTATGGGGCTATCTCGCCGCCTCGCTCATTCGCGTCGGGCTCGATCCGCGACGCGTCGCGATCGACGATCCCGGGGCCGCGCTGAAGCTGATCGACGCGGTGGCCCCCTATGACAGTGCGCGCTGGTATCTCGCCACCGCGTGCCAGCGCTGTTCGGAGGATGCCGCGACGCTGATCGCGGCCGCGCGCGATGCACCCGATCTCTACAACCGCCAGCACCGTATCGCCGAGGCGGACGCGCTGCTGACCGCCGAGAACAGTTTCATTCCGATCGCCCAGCCGCTGCGATGGTCGATCGTCGCGCTTCGGCTGAGTGCCTGGCAGGGGAACGCCCGCGCGGTGCACCCGTTGAACCATCTCCGCAAGGAGTGAACCGCATGACCCGCGCACGACGGATGGAACAAGGCTTTACCGATCGGCTTCCGCTCGGCCGGGACGCCGCCGCGGTGCGCCAGCGCATCGAGGCGATGGAGCATCTGCTCGAACGCAGCCTGACGATTCCCGGCACCAGCCAGAAACTGGGGCTCGACGTGGTACTCGATTTCGTCCCCGGCATCGGCCCCAGCGTCGCGGCGGCGATGGGCGCCTACCTGGCCTGGGAGGCGCGCAACCTGGGCATGCCGAAGCGCACTATCGCGCGGATGGCCGGCAATATCGGTGTCGACTGGGCGCTCGGGATGATTCCGTTCGTCGGCGCGATCCCCGATTTCTTCTTCCGATCGAACACGCGCAACGTACGGCTGATCAAACGCTATCTCGACAAGCACCACCCGGCGAGCCGCGTCATCGAGCAACCCTGAGAGATCAGCGGGCGGTCACCGCGCGCCGCGCCAGATCGCGAGCGGCGTATTATCCGCAACGCCGCCGCTGCTCGGCTTGCAGCGGGTGTAGCGGAAGCGGGTGTCGAGGCAGAGCCAAAGCTCGTCGAGCCAGCCGTCGCGCGTCGTCGTCACGCGAATCGCCTGGGCGGGAATGCCGCGATTGCGCGCGGCAAAGGCGCGCTTGAAATCGCCGACGGTCGTCCGCCCGCGCGACAGGCGATCCATGTCCGGATAGCGAAGCGCACGATACAGCCGGGTCGAGCGATCGAAATACTCGGCCGCGGTGCCGCGCATGCAGGTGCCATGCTTGGCCCATTCATGCTGGATCAGCTGGGCCGACGGCGTGGCGCACAGCGTCTTGCGGATCAGCGACGGCGACAGGATCGTCGTAGGGGCGCAATATTGCGGCCATTGCTTGCCCCGCCCATCGGGCCACAGCCCGTGCAGCGTAAAGCCGAAGCGATTATCGCCGCCGCATTGAAAGGCACTGCGCGGATCATCGCGGTGCGCGCGGCAATAGCCGGGGCTCCAGGTGAGCGCGAGCGTGTAGCCACCGATCGGCAAAATGCGTCGCGGCTCGCGTGCGCTGGGCAGATCGGGCCGGGGTCGCTCTACGCGCGACGGAGTCACGCACATCGCCGCCTGCGCCAGCGCCGCGCCGGGCAGCAGCGTGGCCAAGCCGGCCAGCATTCCGATCGTCCGTCTGATCATATCCCCCTCCGTAAGGTTACAAGGCGCGAAAATCGAGGCCGATGTCAACGGCGGGCGCCGACTGGGTGAGGCGGCCGACGCTGATGTGGGTGACACCGGATTCGGCGATCGCGCGGATCGTATCGAGCCGCACGCCGCCCGACGCCTCGGTCGGCACGCGCCCGGCGACCAGCGCCACCGCCGTGCGCAGCATCGGCGACGCCATGTTGTCGAGCAGCAGATGCGTGGCGCCGGCGGCGAGCGCGGGTTCGATCTGCTCGATCCGATCGACCTCGACGATGATGCGCTCGATCCCGGCAGCCAGCGCACGGGCGGTGGCCGCCTGCACCGATCCGGCGACCGCGACGTGATTGTCCTTGATCATCGCCGCATCCCACAGCCCCATCCGGTGATTGGTCGCGCCGCCCATGCGCGTCGCGTATTTTTCGAGGATCCGCAGGCCAGGCAGCGTCTTGCGCGTGTCGAGCAGGGTGGCGCCGGTGCCGTCGATGGCGTCGACATAGCTGCGCGTCATCGTGGCGATGCCGCTGAGATGCTGGACGGTGTTGAGCGCCGATCGCTCCGCCGTCAGCATGGCGCGGGCGCGGCCGCGCAGCCGCAACAGCACGCCGCCCGCCGCGACACGCTCGCCCTCGCCCGCAAGACGCTCGATCTCGACATCCGGGTCGAGCGCGCGGAAAAACGCTTCGGCAATCGGCAGGCCCGCCACCGCGATCGGCTCGCGGCATGCCATGACGCCTTCGAAAAGCGCATCGGCCGGGATGACGGCGGCGGAGGTGATGTCGCCGCCGTCGCCGAGATCCTCAGCAAGCGTGGTGCGGACGAACTGGTCGAGATCGAAGCGGTCGAGCGCGAAGGTCATGCCGGGGCTGTAGAAGCGCAGCGCACGCGCGTCTATTCGAACTGCACCAGCGGCGGTCGTCCGGCGAGATAGCAGCTTGCCGGCGCATCGAAGCGGAAGCCGGCCGCCGCCAGCCGGATCAGGATTTGGCGGGTATGGACCATGCCGGTGCGGCTGTCCTCGATCCGGGCGGGATCGCTGAGCGTCGATTCGGCAAGCATCACGCCACGCGAGCGGCGCGTGAGCACGCCGGCATCCACCATCGCCGCGACGCGACGATGCGTGGTGGATGCCGGCAGGCCGAGCGCACGCGCGACGGCGCCGGTCGAGACCGGCTTGCGCAGCGCCTCCGGCGGAACCGAGTCGAAATCGGCATAAAGGCGCGCGATTTCGGGATCATGGGTGAACGGACGGGCATTGGCGCACATGATCGCGTTGACGAGGATCATGTCGGTCCAGGACTGAAAGCGATGCGCGTGGAATTCGATGCCGGTGAGCAGGACATCATGCGCCGCCGCGAGCCCCGCCGCCCAGTCATAGACAACATGCCCGCGCGTCTCCGGCAACGTCACGCCGAAGCCGGCGAGATCCTCGGTGAAGCGCACCATCGCATCGTGATGCGCGTTGAACAGCGCGGCGATCGCGGGACGGTCATGCACCTCGGGGGGGACGATCACGCCGGCGGCGGTGCGCAGGCACAGCCCCTGCCCGCAAAGCGCGTGGATATGCCGGCGCATGGTTTCGAACGGCCGGCTGAGCGACGCCGCCAACGCATTGATGCTGATCGCCTTTGGCGGCCGGCCATCGTCCGGCGTGCCCGGCGACCCCGGCAGCCGCATCTCGCTGGCGCGGGCGACGACCATGAAGATGATCGCGCGATCGAGATCACCATCCAGCGCCTGAATGCCGGCCGCGACCATCGCCGTCTGCAGCTCCGAGATCAGCCGGACGACCAGCCTGCCCTGCGCAAAGGATGGCGAGGCGCCGTCGTTCGGCAAGGACGTTCGAACCGTATCCTGCATGGACAGCGGCGCACCCGAGGCGGAGCGGTTCCAGTTCGTCAGCATACCTCCCCACCCGTGACCAGCATGCGAACGTTTGCGATTGCTTAACACATTATCGACTAACACGGAACGATACATCGAGGCCGGCTGTCCAATTATGGTATCCCAGCAACTGCCTGAAGAATGGGCCACCACCGCGGCAACGCTTCGCTCCGCCCGCGAAACGGCCGGGCTGTCGCTCGAGACGCTCGCCGAGCGGACGCGCATTTCGCATCATCATCTCATTGCGATCGAAGCGGCCCGGTTCGATCGGTGCGGCGCACCGATCTACGCGCTCGGCTTTGCCCGATCGGTTGCGCGTACGCTTGGCGTGCCCGAGCTGACGGTGGCGCAAGGCGTGAAGGCGGGGCTGGCCGGCCGCCAGCCCGCATCGATCGAACCGGCGCCGGCACCGCGCCGTTCGGCGCTCCGCGAGATCGGTGTCGCGGCAAGCATGTTCAGGCGCGCGCCGCGCCCGCGATCATGATCCGCTGAACGACACCGGGCCGAGATCGCCCTGCCCCACCGTGGCCCCGGCCATATCGAGCATGCGATCGAGGCTGGTCTTCGCGCGCAGCCGCAGCCCCTCCTCGATCTCGATGCGCGGCGTCAGGTCGCGCAGCGCCAGATACAGTTTTTCAAGCGTGTTGAGCGCCATATAGGGGCAGATATTGCAGTTGCAGTTGCCGTCCGCGCCCGGCGCGCCGATGAAGCGCTTGTCAGGCATCGCCTTTTCCATCTGGTGGATGATGTGCGGCTCGGTGGCGACGATCAGCGTGTCGCCGGGGATCGACTTGGAGAAATCGAGGATACCCTTGGTCGACCCGACATAATCGGCGTGATCGAGGATATAGGCCGGGCATTCGGGATGCGCGGCGATCGGCGCGCCGGGATGCTGTGCCTTCAGCTTGAGCAGTTCGGTTTCGCTGAACGCTTCGTGGACGATGCACACGCCGGGCCAAAGCAGCAGCTCTCGGCCGACCTTGCGCTGGAGATAGCCGCCGAGATTGCGGTCGGGGCCGAAAATGATCTTCTGTTCGGGCGGAATCTGCGCGAGGATCTTCTCGGCCGATGAGCTGGTGACGATGATGTCGCTGAGCGCCTTCACCTCGGTCGAGCAGTTGATATAGGTCAGCGCGATGTGATCGGGGTGCGCGGCGCGGAACGCCGCGAACTGGTCGGGCGGGCAGCTGTCTTCGAGGCTGCAGCCGGCATCCATGTCCGGCAGCACGACGATCTTGTCCGGCGACAGGATCTTGGCCGTTTCCGCCATGAAGCGCACGCCGCAGAATGCGATGACATCGGCGTCGGTCTCCGCCGCCTTGCGGCTGAGATCGAGGCTGTCGCCGACAAAGTCGGCCAGGTCCTGAAGCTCGGGCTTCTGATAATAATGCGCGAGGATGACGGCGTTGCGCTCGTTGCGGAGCCGATCGATTTCCGCGCGAAGATCCAGCCCCGTCAGGCTGCCACCGATACCGTTACGCGCGTCCATCCGATCCTCCACTGTCGAGCCGGCATGTGGCCCGCCGGGCCGGACGGATCAAGAGCCGATGGACGCGCGCCAATCGTTCAGGCGGCAGGCGCAGGCTTTTGGCCGCGTGGCGGCACGCGGCGCCGGCGAAGCATGCCGCCGGCCAGCGCGACGCCGCCGATCAGCATTCCCCATGCGGCCGGCTCGGGCACCGCCGTCTGAAGGCGATACAGGCCGCTATCGCCGGGCATCGTGAAGTAGATGACATCCGAATGGCCGACAAAGGGGCCGATACCGTCATAGGTGGCGCTGGCGTCGATATAGAATTCGAACGGCAGATCGGCATAGTAGAGCGTAACCTCGCCGCCGTCTTCGAACGTCAGGCCCAGATTGTTCTTCATGCCGCCGCTGAACCAGAAGGTGCCGAGCAGATCGCCGGTGAGATCAAAGGCGCGATCGTCCACCTCGAACCGGTTCCCGCCGATGACGAGATCGACGTCGGAGCCGGGCGGCAGGAAGTTCAGGAGACTGTCCGAATCCGACTGGCGGAGGCGATAGAGCGACAGCCGGGTGGGGCTGTAAACCGTCACCTCGGTCGTCACATATTCGTTCGACGCCAGCAGCTCCGAACCAGGGATCTCCGGGAGCCCCGAATAGGGAAAGGCGAACTCGAACGAAAATGTCTGCGCTGCGGCCGGCAAGGCGAACAGGCTCGCCGCCAAGGCCAGTCCGATCCGTGTGAACCCCATGACAATCCCCTTTGTTGGTCAGTCTCCGTCAAAAACCATCGGCCGCTGCGGATCAGGGCAGATAAGCGCGTATCGGCCGATCGGCGCCCGGCGTGCCCGCCACGACCTGCCGCGTGATCGCATAGCCGGCCGGGCTATAGGCGATGACGTCGGCAAGCACCTGCGAGGCGAGGATCGCGGCGACGCCATAGGCGAAGGCAGGATGAACCCGGCCGCGCCGCCGGACATCGGCAATCGCGCCGATCGCGGGCCAGATCATCGTCGCGGCGAGGCACCCCCACCAGGCGAACGGGATCATCAGCGGCATCGGCAGCAGCCGGCCCCAGGCCGGGCCGGTGAGCAGCGCAAAGGCGCAGAACATGAGCCGGCGATGCCAGTCGGTCTGCCGCCGCAGCCGGATCGCGACGAGGACGAGCCCCGTGAATATGGTGAGATGCAGCGGATTGCTGATGAGGAACTGGTTGACGTCGAAGAAGAACGGCGCGCCCCGGCGCACCGACGTGACCGTCATCGCGATCCCGAGCGAGAGCATCATCGGCAGCCAGAGCAGCGCGAGCCAGCCCAGCCGCCGGTGGAGGCGCACATTGCCGTTCGCCACCAGCACGTTCTGGAGAAGATAAAGTGCCACCCAGCCGAAGAATACAAAGGCGTGAATATGAAAGATCAGCGGCAGCGCGAAGCTCGACCGGCCGAGCACGAGGCTCGTCGAGAAGCCGAGCACCAGCCATCCCGACATGATGCAGGCCATGATCGTGAAGAATCGCGTATCGTCCGCATGATCCTGAGAAAAAGGTCGCAGAACCGTTGCCATGACATCGTCCGTTACAGTTTCGATGCCGGCGCATTAGTGCATAATTAAGATTCGTTTCATGCCCGTGCGACGGGCCTGCGACCAAGCGATCAGTCCGCGACGCGCCCTGCCCGCCAGCCATCGGCGTCGCGCACCGCGCGCCCCCGCGCTTCGAGTTCGATCAGATGCGCCAGCACCGAACGCCCGGCCGCACCGGTCAGCCGCGGGTCCAGCCCGACATACATGCGCTCGACCATCGCCGGAACGGCCGTCACGCCCTGCGCCAGCAGCCGAACGATCTGCCCCTCGCGCTGCTTGCGATGCCCCGCCAGCCCGCGCACGAACCGGCGCGGCTTTTCGATCGGATCACCGTGCGCGGGATAATAGATGCGATCCTGCTCGCGCGCCATCAGCCGGTCGAGGCTTGCCATATAGTCCGCCATGTTCCCGTCCGGCGGCGCCACCACCGTCGTCGACCAGCCCATCACATGATCGCCGGTGAACAGCGCGCCGCGCTCCTCCAGCGCAAAGCAAAGATGGTTCGACGTGTGCCCCGGCGTCGCGACGGCGGTCAGCGTCCAGCCCTGCCCCGCAACCTGCTCGCCATCCGCCAGCACCCGATCGGGCGCATAGCCGGTATCGAACGAGGCATCGGCACGCGGGCCGTCATCGGCGAGTGCCAGAGGGGCGCAGCCGATGACCGGTGCCGCCGTCGCCGCCTTGAGCGCGGGCGCGGCGGGGCTGTGATCGCGGTGCGTATGGGTACACAGGATCGCCCGCACCGGCCGTCCGCCGATCGCCGCGAGCAGCGCGGCCAGGTGCGCCGCGTCGTCGGGGCCGGGATCGATCACCGCCAGATCGTCGACCCCCACCAGATAGGTCTGGGTGCCGGTGTTGGTGAAGGGCGAGGGATTGTTCGCGAGGACCCGCGTCACCAGCGGCTCGAGCGCGATCGCAAGGCCCGTGGGCGCATCATCGGTCATGCAAGCGCATTTGGGCATTCCGCGCGCCGAGGCAAGCCGGTGGGGAGCGGGGCCGGCCCCGAAGGAACAGGCCGGCCCCGCCAGGGTTGCCGCCGCCCGGTTGCGCGGCGGCGCCCTGTGGTCAATCTCCGTCGTCGTTCGCGTCGTCGCGCAGTTCGGCCAGTGCCTCGTCGATGCCCTTCAGCGCGTCGGCGCGCTGTTCGGCGGTGAGGCCCGACTGCGCCTCCACGGTGCGGCGCGCGAACGCCAGGCTCGCCTGCGCGCTGCGCATCGCCATCTGCTTGTCGTGCATCGACATCCGCGTGGCTTCGGCGGTCATTGCGGCAATCCGATCCTGGCAAATGATCATGATCTTCCTGGTGCCTTCGGTGCGGTGCTCGACCGTGGCCCAGTCCCCCTTGCCGCAATTGCCGTCGCGGATCTCCGGGATGCTCGCCTGGATCGCCGCCATGTCGGGCATGGTGATTTCCTGCCGCTTTCCGTCGCGCCGCACGATCACCATTTTCTCGATCGCGCGGCCATCAGTCACGGTGCGATCGACACGCACCATCTGGTGCCGGACGCTCGGCGCTTCGGGCGCAGCCGGTGCGGCCGGCGCTGCCGGTGCAGCGGACGCGGCGGGCGCTGCCGGCACTGCGGGTGCCGCTGGCACTGCGGGTCGGGCCGGGGCCGCAGGCGCGGCGGGCGGCGCCGGGGGCGCCGGCACCGCCTGTTCCTGCCCGGCGGCAGCCACGCCGTCGCGCAGCCGCTCGGCCGCCTCGCTGCCCGATGCGGTCAGCGCCAGCGCGGCGAGCGAAACCGTGGCAATTCCGGCCAGCCCCACGCCGATGCGGATGGGGGAAAGCTTCCGGTGGATCGAGAGCATGCGTAACCTCCCTTTGACGTCGTTGATCGTGTGCAGATGACATGCCGCCGAGACCGCGCCCCCATGCGCGGACTTGACGATCGCACGGCCATAGGCATGGCGCAGTGCCTGGGCGCGGCCGGCGAGCACCAGGGCGTCGCAGGCCATTTCCTGATCGGCACGGAAGGCGCGGAACGCCCGCCATGCGACTGGATTGAACCAATGGGCGGCCAGCACGATCAGCGCGACCCAGTTGGCGATCAGATCGCCGCGCAGATGGTGGCCGAGTTCGTGCGCCAGCGCGAGATCGCGTTCGACCTCGTCATAGCGCTCCGAAAAGTCGCGCGGGAACGCGACGAACTTGCGGAAGATGCCAAAGGCCAGCGGCCCGTGCGCGGCATCGGTTTCGATTACCTTCACCCGGCCCTGCGCGACCGTGCGGTCGACGCGCGCGCGAGAGAGCAGGTGCCGGCAGAAGCGGCGATGCGCGATCAGGTGATAGCCGAGGAACAGCAGCGCGCCGATCGCCCACAGCCCGAGCAGCAATATCGCCACGCTCGGCCCGCCAGCGACATGCGTCGGCGCGACCAGCGCGGCGGGCTGATGATGGCCCAGCGCGCTGAGGTCGATCTCCAGCACCGCCCCCTGGTCGGCCGTCGGCGGCAAGGTGGCGGGGTTCAGCACGCCCATCACCACGCCCTGCCCCTGTTCGGCCGAGCGCGTCAGCGGCGCGAGCCAATGGCTCAGCTGCCACTGGCCCGGCATCGGCGGCAGCACCATCCTGGCAGCGGGCAGCAGCCACAGCGCATAGGCAAGCTGCGGCCCGAAGGCGCGGCGGACCGGACCGCGCAGGGCAAGCGCGAGCAGCATCAGCAACGTGCTTGCCGCGAGGGTTTCGATCCACCAGCCGATCATTGCTTGAGCGCCTTGAGCAGCGCCTCGATCTCGGCGATGTCCTGATCGGTGATGGCGTCGCGCTCCGCCAGATGCGCCACCAGCGGCGTCAGCTTGCCGTCGAACAGCCGATCGATCAGCCGCCGCGATTCACCGACAACATAATCGCCGCGCGCGACGAGCGGCCGATAGCGATAGCGGCGCCCCTCCTCCTCATGCGCGATGACGTTCTTGGCCAGCAGCCGGCCGAGCAGTGTCTTGACCGTGTTGGCGCTCCACGCCCGCTCGGCGGGTACGCGCTCGGCGACTTCCTGCGCGGTGAGCGGCGACTCCTCCCACAGCACTTCCATCACTGCATGTTCGGCTTCACTGATACGCTCGCTCATACCACCCTCTCATGACTACACCCGTAGTCGCATTGATTACGCATGTAGTCAAGCGGTGCCGTGCCCCTCGCCGCCACTCGGTTCGTGGCGAAAACAATCCGCTTCGCCGCCCGCATCGCACCATTTCAGGTTGCAGTGCGGCATGAGGGGCAAGCCGCACCGCCTAAACACACGATGCAGCGCACACCAAATACGGCGCCAAAGCAATTGAATTGCGACGTAAATTACTATCTTTGGTGTATTACGAGAACGTAACGAAAATATTTTCGTCAAAATAGGATGCTATTGTCGTTTTTATACAATGAATATTCAAATTGACTCCATTGCTGATTTTCGTGATTTTTGGCTTGCTGCACCGCAGCAGCGATTCGTAGTGATGGGGGTACATCATGCGCATGACCAAGCTATTGAGCATTGCAATCCCGGCGCTGGCGCTGGCACCCGTTCCGGCAATGGCCGACCCGATCGACCTGACGACCTTGATCGGATCCTGGGACATTCAGGACTATTTCGGCGAACCGGGCGATTTTTTCGAGAACACCTATTACGCGCCCGTCGCCATCACGGCGAAGTTCACCGATCTTTACGTGATCGGCGACGAGTATAACATCTTCATCAACGGCGTCATTTTCGCCTCTGCCCTGTCGCCGATCGACGACGGTACCTATCTGACCGACCCCGACGCGGCCTATGATTCCGGCAAGTTCACGCGCGGGCTGATCTATCTGCAGGCAGGCGACACGCTGTCGTTCCAGATCCTGACGATTCCGGACGGCTATCCCGATGGCACGATCGCGGTCACCGCGCTGGAGCCCGCGGGCGTGCCGGAACCGGCCGCGTGGGGCATGCTGATCGGCGGCTTTGCGCTCGCAGGCTCGGCGGTCCGTCACCGCGCACGGGTGAAGGTTACCTACGCCTAAGCACCGCAACCAGCCTCCGCTCGGTCAGGCGCCCGAGCGGAGCAGCGTTGTCGGAATGTCTTACACCTGCGTGCCGTCCGGTTCGCGAATTAACCATCGTGTGGGCGCAAACCCGGGCTTTCGTGATTTTGGCACGCACCCTGCTAGAAGGAAGACACCCCAAGCGTTCCCTGACGCTTCCGGGCGGGTCGATGCTCAACCGGTCTCGCATCGACCCGCCCGCACCGGGCAGCACGCAGCCATGACACGAAAAAAGGCCCCCGCAGCGCGAGGGCCTTTTTCTGTCGTCGGCCGTACCGGGCGCGAAGTCAGGCCGAAGCCGCGACGCCCTTGTCGGCCATCAGCTGGGTCAGCTCGCCGCTTTCGTACATTTCCATCATGATGTCCGAACCGCCGACGAACTCACCCTTCACATAGAGCTGGGGGATAGTCGGCCAGTCGGAAAAGGCCTTGATGCCCTGGCGGACGGCCTGGTCCTGCAGCACATCGACGCTCTCGAACTCGACGCCGAGATGGTTGAGGATCGCCACCGCGCGGCTGGAAAAGCCGCACTGGGGGAACAGGGGGCTGCCCTTCATGAACAGCAGCACGTCGCTGCCGTCGACCAGCTGCTGGATGCGGGCCTGGGTATCGTCGGTCATTGCTTACTCCTCGGGCGTCGCTTCGGTGGTCAGCTGGAGCGCGTGGAGCACGCCGCCCATCCGTCCACCCAGCGCCGCATAGACGGCCTGGTGTTGCCGCACGCGCGGCATGCCCCGGAACATGGGGGCGACAACCCGCGCTGCATAGTGGTCGCCGTCGCCGGCCAGATCGGTGATCTCGATCTGGGCGTCGGGGATGCCGGCGCGGATCAGCGCCTCGATCTCGGCAGCGGGCATCGGCATGTTACTGGGATTCCATCAGCTGGCGGCGGGCCTCGACGGTCTTTTCCTCGATCGCGCGGCGCACGGTGGCGTCGTCGATCTCGACATTCGCCGCGAGCATGTCGCCGAGCAGCTTGCGGATCACGTCCTCGTCGCCGGCTTCCTCGAAATCGGCCTGGACGACCGCCTTGGCATAGGCGTCGGTCTCTTCGGGTGTGAGGCCCATCCTGGCGGCGGCCCACTGGCCGAGCAGCTTGTTGCGGCGCGCGGTGATGCGGAACGCCATATCCTCGTCGCGCGCGAACTTCGCCTCGAACGCCCGTTCGCGATCGTCGAATGCGGTCATCATATGCCCCTTAGCTAAACTCGGGCCCGAGATAGGAGGGCGGGGCCGCGCTGGCAACGGGGGAGGTTCCGGATGGCGGGGGTTGGCGATACGGTTACAAGGCATCCGCCAAGCGCAGAGAGACTCATCGGCTGACGATCAGCTCGCTTTTACCAGCTTCATCAATTCGACCCGCAGGTCTTCCATAACCTGCTTGTCGGTCGACCACAGCCAGATGTGGGTCAGCACGGTTTCGTACCAAACCCAGATGGTGTGTGAGCGCCAAAGAAGCGCACCCTCAATGAGGTCCTCGTATTCGGTCCATTCCGGGAGGGTGAGCAGGGCATCTCGATTTTGTGCCGCAAACGTCTCGAGGAGATGGCGATACATGAACTCGTCGCCATCGGAAGATCCCCAAAGCGTGAACCCCCAACCTTGCGGCCCCGTGTTGCCATATTGAGCCGACCGCTTGACCGTATCGATCTTGTCGAAGCGGAACGCAGCAAACACGGGCCGATCAACGATCCGAGCACGCTTTCTCGTAAGCCAGCCGAACAAGCGAAATCTCCCGCGTCTCGCTCCACTATAATCCGGCGAGACATTTGAGGCCAACGTGACGCAAGCGTCGGTCTGCCGGCGCAATCGCGAGGCCTCGGGACCTAACCCGCCACCCGCACCACCACCTTCCCGATCACCGCCCGCGCCGCCATCTTGGCGATCGCAGCGCCGCCCTCGGCGAACGGAAACACCTCCGTCACCCGCGGCGCGATCTTGCCTTCGCTCCACAGCCGGAACAGCGTGTCGACATGCGCGCGGTTGGCCTGGGGATCGCGCGCGGCGAAGGCGCCCCAGAACACGCCGCACACGTCGCAGCTTTTGAGCAGGGTGAGGTTGAGCGGCAGCTTGGGGATGCCCGCCGGGAAGCCGACCACCAGATAGCGCCCCTCCCAGCCGATCGCGCGCAGCGCCGGCTCGGCATAGTCGCCACCGACCGGATCGTAGATCACGTCCGCGCCCTTGGGGCCGACCGCCGCCTTGAACGCCTCGGCCAGCGCCTTCGAGGCCTCCTTGTCGAGCGGCCCGCGCGGATAGACCAGCGTCGCATCCGCCCCCGCCGCCCGCGCTGCCTCGGCCTTTTCCTCGGAGGAGACCGCCGCCACCACCGTCGCGCCGTACGCCTTGCCCAGCTCGATCGCCGCGAGCCCGACGCCGCCCGCCGCCCCCAGCACGAGCAGCGTCTGGCCGGCGCTCAGCCTGCCCCGATCGAGCAGCGCATGGATCGTCGTCGCATAGGTGAGCAGCAGCGCCGCGCCGTCCTCGAAGCTGCGGCCCTCGGGCAGCCGGTAGAGCTGCGCCGGGCTCAGCACCAGCTTCTCGACCAGCCCACCATGGCCCGGCACGGCGATCACCCGGTCGCCCGGCGCCCAGTCGGTGACACCCTCGCCCACGGCTTCGACCACGCCGGCGATCTCGCCGCCCGGCGCGAACGGCCGGGGCGGCTTGAACTGGTAGCGATCCTCGATGATCAGCACGTCGGGATAGTTGATCGCGCAGGCTTGCACGCCAACCAGCACCTGGCCTTTCCCGACTTGCGGGTCAGCCACCTCTTCCAGGCTTAGAGTATCAGGTCCGCCCGATGCCTTCGACAGCAACGCCTTCATGTCCGCCTCCTACAGCGATCCACGGGCGTTCGTGCGCAACCGCGGATTCGAATTTCGAAATCGCGGTATCTTGTGCCAGCGTCATGCCGATCTCGTCCAGCCCCTGCATCAGGCAGTCGCGGCGGAACGGGTCGAGCGCGAAGGCGAAGCGGTCCTGGAAGTCGGTCGTGACCGTCATCGTCTCCAGGTCGACGGTGATCTCGTTGGCGGTCGCCACCTGCACCAGCCGGTCGATCGCCTCCTGCGGCAGCACCACGGTGACGATGCCGTTCTTGAAGGCGTTGCCCGAGAAGATGTCCGAGAAGCTCGGCGCGATCACCGCCTTGATGCCCATGTCGGCCAGCGCCCAGGCGGCGTGCTCGCGGCTGGAGCCGCAGCCGAAATTCTCGCCCGCCACCAGGATCGGCGCGCCGGCATAGCGGGGATCGTCGAACAGATTGCCCGGCTCCGCGCGGACGCTTTCGAACGCGCCCTTGCCCAGCCCCTCGCGCGTCGTGGTCTTCAGCCAGTGCGCGGGGATGATGATATCCGTATCGATGTTCTTGGCGCCCCAAGGATAGGCGCGACCCGAAACCTGCTGGATCGGCTCCATCAGCGGCGCTCCGCCGATACGGTGTTCAGATGCATGGACACAGCTTTCCTAACGAGTGGCGGAGGCCACCCCAATTCTTCGGCAATCCGCCGCCCGCGTCAGCGCGGTGCGACGACCACCCGCTCGAGCGCCGGGGTAGTTTTGATCGGCGTCTCGGGCCGCGGATAGGCACCCGCATAGGCAGCGGCGACACCGCTCAGGATCGTTCCGGCAATCAATGCGACCAGCGCCTTTTTCATGGCGTCTATCCCCTTACGTCTTACGCCTGGTTCGCCATCAACTCGCGAACGTCCGTCAGGTGCCCGGTCACCGCCGCCGCCGCCGCCATTGCGGGCGAGACGAGGTGCGTGCGGGCACCGGGACCCTGGCGTCCTACGAAATTGCGATTCGAAGTGGAAGCACAACGTTCTCCGGCGGGAACCTTGTCCGGATTCATCGCCAGGCACATCGAGCAGCCAGGCTCGCGCCACTGGAAGCCCGCCTCCAGGAAGATGCGATCGAGCCCTTCTTCCTCGGCCTGGCGCTTGACCAGCCCCGAGCCCGGCACGATCAGCGCCTGGCGGATGCGGTCGGCAACCTTGCGGCCCTGCACCACCGCGGCGGCGGCGCGCAGATCCTCGATCCGGCTGTTGGTGCACGACCCGATGAAGATGTGCTCGACCGGAATATCCTGCATCGCGGTGCCGGGGGTGAGCCCCATATAGTCGAGCGAGCGCTGCGCGGCGGCGCGCTTCGAGGGATCGGCAAAGCTTTCCGGATCGGGCACGACGCCGGTGATCGGCACCACGTCCTCGGGGCTGGTGCCCCAGGTCAGCGACGGTGCGATGTCGGTCGCGTCGAGCTTCACCACTGCGTCATAGCGGGCGCCGGCATCGGTCGGCAGCGTCTGCCAATAGGCGATAGCGCGATCCCATGCCTCGCCGGTCGGCGCCAGCGGCCGGCCCTTGAGATAGGCAAAGGTCTTCTCGTCCGGCGCGATCAGGCCCGAGCGCGCCCCGCCCTCGATCGACATGTTGGAGATGGTGAGCCGCCCCTCGATCGAAAGGTCGCGTATCACCTCACCGGTGAATTCGATGACATAGCCGGTGCCGCCCGCCGCGCCGATCTTGCCGATGATCGCCAGCACCACATCCTTGGCGCTGACGCCGTGGCCGAGTTTGCCGTCGACGCGGATTTCCATAGTCTTGGATTGCTTGAGCAGCAGCGTCTGGGTGGCGAGCACATGCTCGACCTCGCTGGTGCCGATGCCGAACGCCAGTGCGCCCAGCGCGCCATGCGCCGAGGTGTGGCTGTCACCACACACCAGCGTCGCGCCCGGTACGGTAAAGCCCTGTTCCGGCCCGACGACATGGACGATCCCCTGCCGCGCATCGAGCGCGTCGATATAGGGCACGCCGAACTCGGCGACATTGCTGCGCAGGGCGGAGAGTTGGCCCGCGCTGGCGGGGTCGGCGATCGGCAGCGGGTTGCCGGCGGCATCGACGCGCGGGGTGGTCGGCAGATTGTGATCGGGCACCGCGAGGGTAAGATCGGTACGGCGCACCTTGCGGCCCGCCGCGCGAAGCCCGGCAAAGGCCTGCGGGCTGGTGACTTCGTGGACGAGGTGCCGATCGATATAGATCAGGCAGGTGCCATCGTCCCGGCGCTCGACGACATGGTCGGTCCAGATCTTTTCATACAGGGTGCGAGGTTCACGCGACATGGCCGCGCTTTAATCGAATCGTGCGCAGATGCAAGGTTGAGGGACATTTTCTGCCTACCTCACTCACGGAGGGAGGATAGGTCGCAAGTTTCCCATCAGCCCCGGCAGCGCGCCAGAAAACCTTTGATCTGCGCGCGCGCGTCCGCATCCAGCGGACGCGCAGCCGTATAGCCCGTTGTGAAGAGCGAAAGCATGTCGGCCCGCTCCAAGCCTTTCAGCGCTTTGTCATTCTTCGCCAGCCGGATCGTCAAATCCCAGCCTTGCCCCGCACTGGGCTTATACTCGGCAGGCATGAACTGAGGTTCGTCCTTGCCGGTGTAAAGGGCCATCATTGCGGCCCCCTCTGGCATAGCGGATCCGGGCGCATCGCCGACTTTGCCCTCACCGCGGATGTTAAGCAGATCGGTTGCGCCAGCGTAGGTAATGGCAACAGCGTCCGGCGTGCACTCGAACGTGTAGGATCGCTGCGGATCGATTTCCACGGAGAGTGTCTCGCCGTGGCCACTGCTAGGGGCCGCGATTTTCCAGTCATTCGCCAAACTGGGCATTGAAACCAACAAGAAGCCCGATGCTAACAGCACGGCAACGCGACATGCCACGATCAATTCCCCCTAACTCTGTCGTCGCAAGCTAGACACAAAAATCACTACTTCCAACCCAATTGTGATCCATCAATTCCAACCGGCGCCGTCCCCGCAAATACACACGCTGTGCCGCGAGTCACACATCAATCCCGCGCCCCATATTTCCGCGCCAGCACCGCGCAGACAAACAGCTGCAATTGGTGGAAGATCATCAGCGGCAGCACGATCAGGCTTACGGTACCGCCGGCGAACAGAATCGTCGCCATCGGGATGCCACTCGCCATGCTCTTCTTCGATCCGCAGAAGACGATCGCGATTTCATCCTCCTTGCTGAACCCCATCTGGCGGCTGCCGATCGTGGTCGCGACGATCACGATGGCCAGGATCACCGCGTTGAACGCCAGCACCAGCGCCAGATCGGCCAGCGACACCCGGCTCCACACCCCCGCCACCATGCCTTCGCTGAAGGCCGCGTAGACGACGAGCAGGATCGATCCGCGATCCACCACCATGGTCAGCGTGCGGTGCTTCAGGATGAACGTGCCGATCAGCGGTCGCGCCGCCTGCCCCGCCGCGAAGGGCAGCAGGATCTGCATCGCGATCGATTCGAGCGAGGACAGCGAGAAACCCGCCCCGCTCGCGTGCGGCAGCAAGAGCGCGACGAGCAGCGGCGTGAT
Organism: Sphingomonas sp. RS6; assembly: GCF_054489705.1. Lineage (NCBI taxonomy): Bacteria > Pseudomonadati > Pseudomonadota > Alphaproteobacteria > Sphingomonadales > Sphingomonadaceae > Sphingomonas > Sphingomonas sp. RS6. Next base: position 170,114 of record NZ_JBTMWM010000004.1, on the reverse strand, counting down.
CAGCACGCCGACAAGATTGGAAAGCGATGCGCTGCACAGGGCTGCGGGAACATTGCCCCGCGCGATCGAGGTGAAGGCGATCGAGGATTGCACCGTCGACGGCAGCAGGCACAGGAACAGGATACCGGTGGCGATGCCGGGCGGCAGCAGTTTTCCCGCCAGTGCGAACGCGCCCATGCCGATCAGCGGAAAGAACAGGAAGGTGCTGAGAAACACCGTCAGTTGCAGCCGCCAGTGGGTAAGCCCTGCCCAGATGGCGGCGGGCGCCAGCCGCGCGCCATAGAGGAAGAACAGCAGCGCGACCGCAATCGACACCGCCTGGTCCGCCACCGGCGCCCATATCCCCCGCGCCGGCAACACAGCGGCCAATGCCACGGTCGCGATCAGCAGCAACAGATAGGGGTCGATCCAGCGGCGAAGGGCGGCCATGCAGACACTCGCGATACAATGGGTGTGCGCCGCAATGGCGCCCCGCGTGCCGGGCTGCAAGCGGCGCAGGCGCCATCCAGCTTGACGACAGGCGCACGACCGCGCGCCGGCGGATCAGGCCGTCGCCAACGCGACCTCATAGTGCGCCGTCGTCTTGGCGGCGACTTCCTCCGCGGTCACGCCCGGCGCCAGTTCGACCAGCCGGAACGGCGAGGCATGGTCCACGCGCTGGAACACCGCGAGATCGGTGATGATCATGTCGACCACGTTCTTCCCCGTCAGCGGCAGCGTGCACTCGGGGATGAACTTGGGGCTGCCGTCCTTGGCGTTGTGCTCCATCACCACGATGATCTTCTTCACGCCGGCGACCAGGTCCATCGCGCCGCCCATGCCCTTGATCATCTTGCCCGGGATCATCCAGTTGGCGATGTCGCCGGCCTGGCTCACTTCCATCGCGCCGAGCACGGTCAGGTCGATATGCCCGCCGCGGATCATCGCGAAGCTGTCGGCCGAGCTGAAATAGACCGAGCTGGGCAGTTCGCTGATCGTCTGCTTGCCGGCGTTGATAAGGTCGGGATCCTCATCGCCCTCGAGCGGGAACGGGCCGATGCCGAGCATGCCGTTCTCGGACTGGAGCGTCACCTCCACCCCCTCGGGAATGTGGTTCGCCACCAGCGTCGGGATGCCGATGCCGAGATTGACGTAGAAGCCGTCCTGCAGTTCCTTCGCGGCGCGCGCCGCCATGTCGTCGCGGGTCCAGGCCATCAGTGCTTCTCCTGCGGATCCGCCCAGCGCGTCGCCGGCGGGAAGGTTTGGTCATAGGTGGAACCGAGCCCGGTTCCGTAGACGGGGTTGGGCAGCACGAACCAGCCGCGGCCCCATAGCGCGGCGATCGCCGGGCTCGCGGCGGCCGCGCGCCGCTCGGGCGGGGTAAGACCCGCGAACAGGTCGGTGAAGTCGCCGAGTTGGTCGCCGCCCATCGCCACCACGCACCAGCGCTGGGCGATCGCGTTGCGGCGGGCATCCTTGCCCGACTTGCCGCCGACATCGCCCTTGAGGAAGAGCGTCTCGCCATGCTTCGCCGGGCCCAGCCCCGCGAAGTTCAGCGCCGCCTCGGTTTCCTCGGCATTGGCGGCGGCGCGATTGGTGTTGAAGATCACCGTGACGCCCATCGCCCGGAGCGCGCGCACCGCGTCGAGCGCACCGGGGACGGCGGCGACCTTCATCGCGCCGGTCTTTTCCCAGCGATCCCAGCGCGCGGAATCCCAGCCGCCCGAACGCTTCGCATCGTCCCCCTCATAGCCGAGGTTGAGCAGCATCGTCTCGTCGACGTCGAATACCGCCGCCGCCGGCTTGTTGCCGCAGGACTGGAAGCGCGGGGTGGCCAGCGTGGAGTCGGGCGTCAGCACCACCGAGTTGCGGGGGTGCGGGCCGTTCGGATCGTCCTTCGCCATGCGCGCGCGGACCTGGTCGACCAGCGCGTTATAGGCCTGCACGCTCAGCGCCGCCGCCTCGCCCGAGCCATAGAGATATTGCATCCCGGCCGGGACCCCGCCCGAAGCAGCGGGCGCCGGCGCAGGCGGCGCCTGCGTCACGCTCGCGTCGACGACGCAGCCCGACAGCGCCAGACCCGACGCCGCCAGCAGCAGCGCGGCCCGGATCACGCCGCCTCGCGCGGACGCACGGTGCGGAACTCGATCTTCTTGTCGTAGGGCGCGCCGACCACCAGCCGCTTCACATAGATGCCCGGCAGGTGGATCTGGTCGGGGTCGAGGCTGCCGACCGGCACCACTTCCTCCACCTCGGCCACGCACAGGTGGCTGGCGGTGGCCATCGGCTGGTTGAAGTTGCGCGCGGTCTTGCGGAAGATGAGATTCCCCGCCTCGTCGGCCTTCCAGCCCTTGATGATCGAGATATCGGCGCGGATGCCGCGCTCGAGGACATATTCCTCGCCGTCGAACAGCTTCACTTCCTTGCCCTCGGCCACCTTCGTGCCGACGCCGGTCTTGGTGTAGAAGCCGGGGATGCCCGCGCCCCCTGCCCGGCAGCGCTCGGCGAGCGTGCCCTGCGGGCAGAACTCCACCTCCAGCTCGCCGGAGAGATACTGCCGCTCGAATTCCTTGTTCTCGCCGACGTACGAGGAGATCATCTTCTTGACCTGGCGCGTGCGCAGCAGCTTGCCCAGGCCCTCGTTATCGATGCCGGCATTGTTCGAGGCGATGGTGAGGTCCTTGACGCCCGAAGCCTGGATCGCATCGATCAGCCGTTCGGGAATGCCGCATAGGCCGAAACCGCCCGCGCAGATCATCATCCCGTCGAACAGCAGCCCTTCCAGCGCTGCTTCCGCGTTGGGGTAGAGCTTGTCCATCGGCGATTCCCTCCATCTGGTTGCGGCGGCGATAGTACCGGCGGGCGGCGCGGGTCAAGCGAACCTGAACCGACTTTCAACTCGATCGCCTTCCCCTGCGGAATCGCCGACCGTTGCACTTGTGCAACACATACCAATGTAATGCATTTGTAATATTGCACCTGCGAACCGGACGCCTAACTAGGGGGCCTGGATGGCCATCCGGATATAACAAGTATCAAGTCCAAAGGTATAACATCATGCGTATTTTCGCAGTGACGGCGCTCGCCCTGACGGCAGTCGCAACCCCCGCCCTCGCCCAGGACGCGACCTTCCAGGGTCCGCGCGTCGAAGCAGTCGCCGGTTGGGACAACATCAAGACCGATGGCCTCAGCGGTTCGGGCTTCGTCTATGGCGGCGCGATCGGCTATGACCTGCAGCGCGGCAACGTCGTGCTCGGCATCGACGGCGAAGTCACCGGCACCACCACCGACAAGACGATCGGCACCGTCAACGTGAAGGGCGGCCGCGACTTCTACGCCGGCGCCCGCATCGGTTACGTCGTTGCGCCCGGCACCCTGCTGTACGGCAAGGTCGGCTATGACAACAGCCGCGTGATCGGCCGCGTCGAAGACGTCCGCCTGACCGAAGACCTCGACGGCGTCCGCCTCGGTGCCGGTGTCGAGCGGACCTTCGGCCACTATTATGGCAAGGTCGAGTATCGCTACACCAACGCGTCGCAGGACGTGGTGCGCCATCAGGTGCTGGCCGGCATCGGCTATCGCTTCTGATCGCAGCGATCGAGCAAAGGGGGCGGCGCCGAACCATCGGCGCCGCCCTTTTTTTGCGCCTTGCGTTGGAACAAAGCAGATACAAAAATCTTGCAATGTAGGTGACGCAGCCGGATTTCGTTCATCGATCGGCGATTCGGCCGGTCTGGCAGCGAGGAACATCGGACATGGCGACGAACGACGCGCTCAACTGGCTCGTGCTTCTGGGACTTGGCGGCGTTGCCGGGCTGATCGGCCAGGCGATCCGGCTGGCGCTGGGCATCCACAAGCGGCTGCTTGCAGCACCCGGCGCACCGCTCGAACTCGGCGCCGACGCCTCTCGCATCGCCGTCACCCTGCTGATCGGGGCGATTGCCGGCGCGCTCGCAGCGGTGGTCGTCATCGGCGACGCCAGCCGGATCGCGACCGAACAGGCGCTGGCGCTGATCGCCGCCGGCTATGCGGGCGCCGATTTCGTCGAAGGGATCGTCGGAGGCGCAAGCCGGCTGACGGGCGCGCGCTGATGGCGGCGGGCGAGCGCCGGCTGCGTGTCACCACCCGGCTCAATCTGCGCCGCGGCGCGCCCCGCCTCGATTCGCCGCGAGTGGCGACGATGAACCCGGGCACGGTGCTGGCGATCAGCAAGGTCGTGACCGGCGATCCGGTGGACGGCGACTCCGCCTGGATCGCCACGCCGGACGGCAATTTCGCCTGGTGCGGCGGTGGCCGGATCGAGGCCGGGGCGGCGGCGCCCTCACCGCGCCACGCCGTGCCGCCGGTGATCGACCTGTATCACCGCAACAGCATCACCGATTTCGCCAAGGCCCGGGCGGCGGGCGTGCGCGGCATCATCCACAAGGCAAGCACCGGCGCCACCGGCCGCGATCCGCGCTATGCCGAGCGGCGCGCGGCAGCGCGCGCGGCGGGGCTGTTGTGGGGCGCCTATCATTGGGGAAATGGGCGCGACCCAGCCGATCAGGTGGAAAATTTTCTTGCGGCGGCGATGCCTGACGATGCCACGCTGGTGGCGCTGGATTATGAGGTCGATCCTGCCAGCCAGATGTCGATCGACGGCGCGCGCGCGTTTCTGGAGCGGCTGCACGAACGGCTCGGCCGGCGCGGCGTGCTGTATTCGGGGCACCTGATCAAGGAATCGCTCGGCGACGCGGCCGATCCGTTTTTCGGCGCGCATCGCCTCTGGCTCGCGCAATATGGGCCGAGACCAAGCCTCCAGCCCAGCTGGTCGAGCTATTGGCTCTGGCAGTTTTCCGACGGCCCGGCGTCGATTCCCGGCATCCCCGGCGATGCGGCGGGGCATGTCGACCGCAACCGGTTCGGCGGCACCGCGGAACAACTGGCCGATGAATGGGCGCGTTGAGCGGCACGGCTCGACTTGCCCCCGTGCCCGCGACTATGCCTTGGCAATGACCGCGAAACGTACCGGGGGCCGCGTCCTCGTCGACAATCTGGTGGCGCAGGGCTGCGACCGGATCTTCCATGTGCCCGGCGAGAGCTTCCTCGCCGTGCTCGATGCGCTGCACGACACGCCCGAGATCGATCTCGTCACCTGCCGGCAGGAAGGCGGCGCGGCGTTCATGGCCTGTGCCGATGGCGCGATGACCGGGCGGCCCGGCGTCTGTTTCGTCACGCGCGGACCAGGCGCCACCAATGCCAGCATCGGCGTGCATGTGGCGATGCAGGATTCGCAGCCGCTGCTGCTGTTCATCGGCGATGTCGATCGCGGCATGCGCGACCGCGAGGGATTTCAGGAAGTCGATTTCCCGGCGATGTTCGGGCCGCTCGCCAAATGGGCGACGCGAATCGAGGATGCCGCCCGCATCCCCGAATATATCGCCCGCGCCTGGAGCGTCGCCACCAGCGGCCGGCCCGGCCCGGTGGTGATCGCGCTGCCGGAAGACATGCTGTGCGACGTCGTCGAGACGCTGGACCGGCCCGCAATCGCGCCGCCGATCCAGTCACCCGACGGCTATGATCTCGATCTGCTGTTCGAACATCTGCGCGCCGCGAAGCGACCGATCGCAATCGTCGGCGGCGCCGGATGGGACGCCGAGACGGGTGAGGATTTCCTGCGCTTCGCCGAACGGATCGCACTGCCGGTGGCCGGCGCGTTTCGCCGGCAGGATGCGATTCCGAACACGTCGCCGGTCTGGGCGGGCAATCTCGGCTATGGCCCGAACCCGAAGCTGGTCGCGCGGATCAGGCAGGCCGATCTGCTGCTGGTGGTCGGCGCGCGACTGGGCGAGGCGACGACGGACGGCTACACGCTCGTCACCCCCGACCATCCGGGCCAGGTGCTGGTCCATGTCCATCCCGATCCCGACGAGCTGAACCACGTCTATCGCGCCGACCTGCCGATCTGCGCGCGCCCGTTCGAATTCGCCGTTTCGCTGGCGGCGATGGGCGACGAGGTCGATCTGCCTCGGTTCGACGCGGACGCGGCCCATGCCGAATGGCTCGCCTGGTCGACGCCGCAGCCGCGCGACGGAGTGGCCCTCGATCTCGGCCAGTGCGTCGCGGCGATGCGTGAGGCGATGCCGGCCGACACGATCATCTGCAACGGCGCCGGCAATTTCTCCGGCTGGTGGCATCGCTATTGGCCCTATGCCGCGCACCCGTCGCAGCTCGCCCCCACGGCCGGGGCGATGGGCTATGGCGTGCCCGCGGCGGTAGCGGCGGCGCTGCGCTTCCCCGGTCGCAAGGTGGTCGCGCTGGCCGGCGACGGCGATTTCCTGATGAACGGGCAGGAACTGGCGACCGCGATCCAGCATGAGGCGGACCTGATCGTCATTCTGGTCGACAACGGCGCCTATGGCACGATCCGCATGCACCAGGAGCGCGAATATCCTGAGCGGCTGTCCGGCACCGCGCTTCACAATCCGGATTTCGCGGCCCTAGCCCGCGCCTATGGCGGCTGGGCCGAGGCGGTGACGCAGACCGCGGATTTCGCGCCCGCGCTCGATCGTGCGCTCGCCGAAACGGGCGTCAGGCTGCTTCACCTGAAGACCGAGATCGAGTTCATCACCCCTGCGACCACGGTATCCGCCATTCGAGCGGGCTGAACCGTTGCGCGAGCGGACCGATCCTGCGTCCGCTCGCCGCACCGTCCGTCTATATGAAGAAGATGGGCACCCAGTTCGCCACCCACTGGCGCACAGCGCATATCGGCGCGCCGCACGATCGCATGAAGATCGGCGGCGTACCGATCTGGCAGCGCGACTGGCGCTGGATCGACCGGCGCACCGTCCGCCTGCCCCACCCGCTCAAGACGAGCGAGACATTCTCGTTCATGGTTTGCGAGGTCGGAAGCCGAAACGAGCCCATCCGCTTTGCCGCAGCGCAGATCGAACCGGACATTTGGGCCTTCTACACCCCCGATTGACGGGCGCAGGCCCGCCGAAGCGAAACGGGCCGCACCGCCTTTCGCGATACGGCCCGTTTCTTCTGAGGGAAAGGATCAGATATCGTCGCCGAGCGCGCCCTTGACCTTGCCGACGCCCTGTTGCGCCTTGCCCTTCAGTTCCTGGGCCGCGCCCTCGTCGCGGGTCTCCGGATCGTTGCTCTGCTGCTTGATCTTGCCGACCGCCTCGTTGACGTTGCCCTTGATCTTGTCCGTAAGTTCGCCCATGATATCAATCTCCTATCCCGGCGCGAACGTGCCCGATTGCACTGTTGCGACTTGTTTGAGATAACGTCTGCCCCCGCTTTGCGGTTCCCCGATGCCCGGTGACATTGCCGATCATTACACGCGCAACGCTCATGCCTTCGACACGGCACGGCGGCGGCAATTCGTCGAGCGTGGCTGGCTCGATCGGTTTCTGCTCGGGTTGCCACCCGGTCCACGCATCCTCGATCTGGGATGCGGCGGCGGCGAGCCGATCGCGCGTTACCTGATCGATCGCGGTGCGGCGATGACGGGCGTCGACATCGCCCCGCCGATGGTCACGCTGGCCCGCGCCCGCTTTGGCCGGCATCGGTGGTTGCAGGGCGATATGCGAACCGTGGCGGTGGACGGGCCGTTCGACGGCATCATCGCCTGGGACAGCCTGTTTCATCTGCCGGCGGAGGATCACGCCCCGCTGCTCGCCCGGCTGGCGGCGTTGCTGGCGCCGGGCGGTGCGCTGCTGTTCAACGCCGGCCCTGCTGCGGGCGAGGCGTGCGGCGAACAGTTCGGCGAGCCGCTCTATCATGCCAGCCTCGCCCCCGCCGACTACCGGTCGATCTTCGCCGCCCACGGTTTGAGCGAGGTTGCGTTCGTTCCTGCCGACGCGGGCTCGGGCGGGCGCAGCGTCTGGCTCGCCCGGCGCGATTAGTCCGTCGCCGTCACCCGCGCGAGGAACGCCTTCACCGCCTGCCATGCCGGCTCGGCACCATCGGGGTTGTGCGTGCGCAGCAGCGTCGACGAGCCATGCACCCCGCCCTGTTTCGGCACGAACTGCGTCGCCGATCCCGCCGGCAGCGCCGCGACGATCGCCCGCGCGGCGTCGATCTCCTTGCCGTCCTGCGCCGATGTGACGAACACGGGAATACGAAGCTTCGCCGCTGCCCGCTCGACCATGTTCGGCTCGGTATCGAAATACTCGCCCGGCGAAAAGGCGAGCAGCGCCTTGACCGCGCCGGGATTTTCGGCCGCGAGCACGAAGGCAAGCGAGGCCGAATAGCTGCTGCCCCACAGGATCACCGGCAGCTTCTGCTTTTCCGCCCAGGCGAATGCCGCATCCATGTCCTGCTTGGCATCGAGCGCGTCGGCCGACTTGCCGAGCGCCTTCACCGTTTCGTTGACGCCGAACATCTCGCCGCCGGCCCGCTGATCGATCCGAAGCGACGAATAGCCGAGTTGCGCCAGTTGCGGCGCGAGCAGCGCATATTCGTCCTTGCCCGAATTCGCCTGATGAAACAGCAGGATCAGCGCCTTGGGATTGGTCGCCTGCGTATAGACGCCGGCGATCTTGACGCCATCGGCCGCGGTCAGCGTCACGCCCTCTGCCGAAATCGGGCCGGCGTTGACCGAAGGATCGGATTGCGGGCGCGGGTGGCAGCCGGCGAGCGCAACCAGCGCCAGTGCGGCGAGCGCGCCCCGCATCAGATCAGCCCCGCCAGCGGGCTCGACGGATCGGCGTAGCGCCGCTTGGCCATGCGGCCGGCGCGATAGGAAAGCCGTCCGGCCTCCACGGCCGCCTTCATCGCCGCCGCCATCAAAATGGGATCCTTGGCCTCGGCGATCGCGGTGTTCATCAGCACGCCGTCGCAGCCCAGTTCCATCGCCACCGCCGCGTCGGAGGCCGAGCCGACGCCAGCATCGACCAGCACCGGCACCTTGGCGCCCTCGACGATCAGCCGGATCGTCACCTGGTTCTGGATGCCGAGCCCCGATCCGATCGGCGCGCCGAGCGGCATGATCGCGACGGCGCCCGCATCCTCCAGCCGCTTGGCGGCGATGGGATCGTCGACGCAATAGACCATCGGCTTAAAGCCTTCCTTGGCCAGCACCTCGGTCGCGCGCAGCGTCTCGACCATGTCCGGATAGAGCGTCCGCGCCTCGCCCAGCACTTCCAGCTTCACCAGCTCCCAGCCGCCGGCCTCGCGCGCCAGCCGCAGCGTGCGGATCGCCGAATCGGCATCGAAGCAGCCTGCGGTGTTGGGCAGATAGGTGATCTTCTTCGGGTCGATATAGTCGGTGAGCATCGGCGCCTTGGGGTCGCTCACGTTCACCCGGCGCACCGCCACGGTGACGATCTCGGCGCCCGAGGCGGCAACGGCCGCCGCGTTCTGCTCGAAATCCTTGTACTTGCCGGTGCCGACGATCAGGCGCGAGCGAAAGGTCTTGCCCGCCACGGTCCAGTTGTCGTCGGCACGGGGGCCGGCATGATCGCCGCCGCCCACGAAATGGACAATTTCAAGCTCGTCGCCATCCTCGACCCGCACCTCGCCCAAGGTCGAGCGCGGCACGACCTCCAGATTGCGTTCGACCGCCACCTTTTCGGGCACCAGCCCCAACTCCTCGGCCAGCTGCGCGAGCGTGAGCCCCGCAGTGATGCGCTTGTGTTCGCCGTTGACCCGGATGGAGACGGTGCCGTCGCTGTGCATGAGCTGCCTTGGATTTGATTGGAGACGCTGGCTCATATAGGGAGGGCGGCATCCCGCCCGCAACCGAAAGGCGCCTGCATTGGCCGATACGATCTTCGTCTTGAATGGCCCCAACCTCAATCTGCTGGGGCTGCGCGAGCCGGAAATCTATGGATCGGACACGCTGGACGACATTGCCGGCATCCTGGAAGACCGCGCGCGCGACCTCGGTCTGGAGATCGAGATGCGACAGTCCAATCATGAGGGCCATCTGATCGACTGGCTGCACGAGGCGCAGGCGACGGGCGCGCGGGCGGTGATCCTCAATCCGGGTGGCTACACCCATACCTCGGTGGCGCTCCACGATGCGATCAAAAGCATCCGCACGCCGGTGATCGAGGTGCATCTTTCCAATCCGCACGCGCGCGAATCCTTTCGCCGTATCAGCTATGTAGGCCGGGCAGCGAAAGGCACCGTGGCCGGATTCGGTTCGCTTTCCTATATACTCGCGCTTGAAGCCGCCGCGCGTCTCTGACAGAGGGCGCCGTTTCATTTAAGAATTCAGAAGAAGGGTCGTATGGCCGAAGAATCCAAATCGGGTGCAATTCAGGTCGACATCGAACTGGTCCGTCAGCTCGCCGCCGTGCTTGACGACACCCAGCTGACCGAGATCGAGGTCGAGGACGGCGAACGCCGCGTCCGCGTTGCCCGCAAGGTGACGGCGGCGCCTGCCGCCGTGCAGGTGGCAGCACCGCAATACGCCGCGCCCGCCCCGGTCGCCGCCGCCGCTGCGCCGGCCGAAATCGTTGCCGCGCCGCAGCCGGCTGCCAATGCGGTCAAGTCGCCGATGGTCGGCACCGCTTACCTCAAGCCCAACCCTGAGGCGAAGCCCTTCGTCGCGGTCGGCCAGCAGGTCGCCGCCGGCGATACGCTGCTGATCATCGAGGCGATGAAGGTGATGAACCCGATCCACGCGCCCAGCGCCGGCACGGTCAAGGCGATCCTGGTCGACAACGGCCAGCCGGTCGAGTTCGACCAGCCGCTCGTCGTGGTCGAGTAACGGAACGACCATGCCCGAGATCAAGAAGCTGCTGATCGCCAATCGCGGCGAGATCGCGCTGCGTATCCACCGCGCCTGCCACGAAATGGGCATCAAGACGGTGGCGGTGCACTCCACCGCCGATGCCGATGCGATGCATGTGCGCCTGGCGGACGAGGCGATCTGCATCGGCCCGCCGGCCGCGGCGGAGAGCTATCTCAACATCCCGAACATCATCTCGGCTGCCGAGATCTCGGGCGCGGATGCGATCCACCCGGGCTATGGCTTCCTGTCCGAGAACGCCCAGTTCGCCGAAATCGTCGAGGCGCACGGGCTGATCTTCGTCGGGCCCAAGCCCGAGCATATCCGCACCATGGGCGACAAGATCGAGGCGAAGCGCACCGCCGGCGCGCTCGGCCTGCCGCTGGTGCCGGGCTCGGACGGCCCGATCAGCGACCTGGAAGAGGCCAAGGCGATCGCCGCCAAGGCCGGCTATCCGGTGATCATCAAGGCCGCCTCCGGCGGCGGTGGTCGCGGCATGAAGGTATGCACCAGCGAGGACCAGCTCGAGACGCTGATGCAGCAGGCGGGCAGCGAGGCTAAGGCCGCGTTCGGCGACGCCACCGTCTATCTCGAAAAATATCTCGGCAATCCGCGCCACATCGAGTTCCAGGTGTTCGGCGACGGCAACGGCAACGCGATCCACTTGGGCGAGCGCGACTGCTCGCTCCAGCGCCGCCACCAGAAGGTGCTCGAAGAGGCCCTCTCGCCGGTTATCACCCCGGAAGAGCGCGAACGGATGGGGGCGATCGTCGCCAAGGCGATGTCCGACATGGGCTATCGCGGCGCCGGCACGATCGAGTTCCTGTGGGAAAATGGCGAGTTCTACTTCATCGAGATGAACACCCGCCTCCAGGTCGAGCATCCGGTGACCGAGATGATCACCGGCATGGACCTGGTCCGCGAGCAGATCCGCGTCGCCGAAGGGCATGGCCTGTCGGTGCGCCAGGAGGATCTGGAGTTTCGCGGCCACGCGATCGAATGCCGCATCAACGCCGAGGATCCGCGCACCTTCGCGCCCTCGCCGGGCACGATCACGCACTTCCACGCGCCGGGCGGCATGCATGTTCGCGTCGATAGCGGCATCTATTCGGGCTACCGGATCCCGCCTTACTACGACTCGATGATCGCCAAGCTGATCGTCTATGGCCGCACCCGCGAGGGCTGCATCCTGCGATTGAAGCGTGCATTGGAAGAGTTCGTGGTCGACGGCATCAAGACGACCATCCCGCTCCACCAGGCCCTGCTCGACGACCCCGAGTTCCAGAAGGGCGAGTACACGATCAAGTGGCTCGAGGAATGGCTGGCGCGCCAGGACGAGGCAGCTTCGGCGTGAAGGCGACCATCTACCACAACCCGCGCTGCTCCAAGTCGCGCGAGGCGCTGGCGATCCTCAAGGACGCCGGCGCCGAGGTTGAGGTGATCGAATATCTGAAGACGCCGCCGACCCGCGAAACGCTGGCGGAGCTGTACAAGCGCGCCGGCATGACCGCGCGCGAAGGCCTGCGCATCGCCGAGGACGCCGCCAAGCCGCTGAAAGGCGCGGACGATGACACCATCCTCGATGCGATGGCGGCCAACCCGATCCTGATCGAACGCCCGCTGGTGGTGACGGAGCGCGGCGTTCGGCTGGGTCGCCCGCCGGAAAAGGTGCGAGAAATCCTGTAACATCAAGTCCTCCCCCAGCTTGCTGGGGGAGGGGGACCATTCGCGCAGCGAATGGTGGAGGGGCCGCGCCGAAGGCGCGGTATTCCGCGACGGCCGCGGGAAACCGCCGCTGACGCGGCCGCCCCTCCACCACGCCCTGCGGGCGCGGTCCCCCTCCCCGAGCTTCGCCCGGGGAGGATTTTGGATGCTCAGCCCTTCACCCCCGCCACAATCGTCTCGCGCCACGGCGTGGTCGGCCGGTCGATCAGCCCGGAGAGCGTGCGGGAATTGTCGAACAGCGCGCCATCGGCCACCCGCGCATCGCTGTCCGCCAAAATCGCCGCGAACGGAGCCGGCAGCCCCGCTCCTTCCAGCGCCTTGGCATAGTCCGCCTGCGGCAGATCCTGATAGGCGACCGGCTTGCCCGAGGCATCGGCCAGCGCCGCCGCCAGTTCGGCATGGGTGAAGCCGGCATCGCCGGCCAGTTCGAACGTTCCCGCCTGCCCACGCGCCAGCACCACCGCCGCCGCCTCGGCATAGTCCGCACGCGCCGCACCGGACACCACGCCTTCGCCCGCGCTGCCGATCAGAACGCCGTGCTGGATCGCGGGACCGGCGCTCATCAGGTAGTTCTCGGTATACCAGCCGTTGCGGAGCAGCGCGGTGGGCACGCCGCTGGCGGCGAGCAGATCCTCGGTCGCCTTGTGCTCGGCCGCCATCTGCATCGGCGAGGTCTGGGCGCGGAGCAGGCTGGTATAGGCGATCAGTTGCACGCCCGCCGCCTTCGCCGCCTCGATCACCGCCCGGTGCTGGGGCACCCGGCTGCCGATGGCGTTGCCCGATATCAGCAGCAGCCGAGTCACGCCCGCCAGCCCCGGGGCCAGCGTTTCAGCCGCATCATAGTCGAACGCACGCACGGTCACGCCCTTGGCGGCAAGGTCGGCGACGCGCTCGGGCGTGCGCGCGAGCGCGACGATCTCGCTCGGCGCGACCTTGCCGAGCAGCGATTCGAGGACAAGGCGGCCCAGCTGGCCCGAGGCTCCGGTAACGGCGTACATGGCATTTCCTTCCGATCGTAGATTGACCAGCGCGATCTAGCGCCCCACTTACGAATCGTAAGTACGCACACAAAGGTAAGTATTAAAAATGTCGGACGACGCGCCCCGCACCCCCTCGCGCACCCTCGCCGCGATGATGGACCGCGGCGACGTGTTCGTCCCCGATTGCCCGTCGCGCGCGGTGCTCAAGCGGATCACCAGCAGCTGGGGTTTGCTCGTGCTGGTCGCGCTGCAGGGCGGCACCCGCCGCTTCAGCGAACTGCGCCGCCGGGTGAACGGGGTGAGCGAACGCATGCTCGCCCAGACGCTCCAGCAGCTGGAAGCGCATCAGCTGGTCGAGCGCCGCAGCTTCCCGGTGGTGCCGCCGCACGTCGAATACAGCCTGACCCCGCTGGGCGATGAAGCCGCGGCCAAGGTCGAGGATCTGGTCGAGTGGATCCAGGCCAATATCGGCGCGCTGATGCCGGCGTCAGCGACCGCCCAATCGGGCCTTTAGTGCAAAGTCCCCACCGCCACGCCGGCTGTTCTTTCAGGATACATGCTCCAGCATTTTACAGCAGGTTTCTGGACGATAATCCTACAAAAAAAGAATTTTTCCCCCGGCCATGAAATGTTACGCTTTGGCGGCATGAAAGGGGAATCATGATGATCGTCCTAATCTCGACCGCTTTGGCATCGCTTTCTTTCGGGACGTTGCAGGCCGAACAGGCAGCACAAACTCAAATCGAGACGGCTGTTAACGCCGATGTTGCGGAGAAGAAGATTTGCCGAAGAATCGTCCCGACAGGGTCAATGCTTCCCCGGCGCTTTTGCCTCACCAAAACCGAATGGACCACATTCAACCGCCGCAACAACGAGGATGCCGACGCCGCCTTGTCGAAGCGCATTAACATTGCAGTCGATGAAAGCTTGAAGCCTCAATGAATCGAGGCAACTTTGGATGTAATCAGAAGCCATTTAAGTAATGGTTTCGTTCGTCACATCCTGTTTGGTGCCATAGAGGCGCACCGGGCGGCCGCCTTCGAATTCCACGTCTGCCGTAAGCCGCACCCGGCGGAGTTCGCCGTCGCGGCGGCGAATGGAAACCTCGATGGTAAAGCTGCCGCCCTCTGCCACCGCGCGGCTGCGGACCGCCTCCAGCAGCGTGGCCGATTCGGGGGTGTACATGGCCACCACCTCGTCGCGCGTCACCGTAGCGCCCGCCGGAAAGCCGAACAATTCATAGACGCCGACGGACCACCGCAATGCATTGGTCGCAAGATCGCACTCCCATGCGGCCGGCAGCGGAAACAGCGGGTCGCTGACGCGCATTCCTTGGCCGGGGAGCAGCAGGATGGGCATCGCGGGTGACTAGCCCGCCTCGCGTTAACACAAGGTTTGTCCCTCCCCCGCAACTGCCGGGGTGACGCGCGCGCACGACCCCGCTAAGGGGTCCGGCCATGACCCAGATCACGCCCGAGATCGTGGCCGAGCACGGCCTTTCGCCCGAAGAATATGACCGCGTCCTCAAGGCGCTCGGTCGCGAGCCGAACCTGACCGAGCTCGGCATCTTCTCGGTGATGTGGTCCGAGCATTGCAGCTACAAGTCCAGCCGCATCCACCTGAAGAAGCTGCCCACCACCGGCCCGCAGGTGATCTGCGGCCCCGGCGAGAATGCCGGCGTCGTCGATATCGGCGACGGCCAGGCGGCGATCTTCAAGATGGAGAGCCACAACCACCCGAGCTATATCGAGCCCTATCAGGGTGCGGCGACCGGCGTGGGCGGCATCCTGCGCGACGTGTTCACCATGGGCGCGCGCCCGATCGCCAACATGAACGCGCTGCGCTTCGGCCGGCCCGACCATCCCAAGATGAAGCACCTGATCGCCGGCGTGGTCCACGGCATCGGCGGCTATGGCAATTGCGTCGGCGTGCCGACCGTGGGCGGCGAGGTGAACTTCCACCCGGCCTATGACGGCAACATCCTGGTCAACGCGATGACCGTGGGCATCGCCGATACCGACAAGATCTTCTATTCGGCAGCATCCGGCGTCGGCAATCCGATCGTCTATGTCGGCTCCAAGACCGGCCGCGACGGCATCCACGGTGCGACGATGGCGAGCGCGGATTTCGGCGAGGATTCGGAAGAGAAGCGCCCCACCGTCCAGGTCGGCGATCCCTTCACCGAGAAGCTGCTGATCGAAGCCTGCCTCGAACTGATGGCATCGGACGCGATCGTCGCCATCCAGGACATGGGCGCCGCCGGCCTCACCTCGTCGAGCGTCGAGATGGCGTCCAAGGGCGGCGTCGGCATCGAGCTGATCATGGACGACGTGCCCCAGCGCGAAACCGGCATGACGCCCTATGAGATGATGCTCTCCGAGTCCCAGGAGCGCATGCTGATGGTGCTCAAGCCCGGCCGCGAGGATTTCGCCGAGGCGATCTTCCGCAAATGGGAGCTCGATTTCGCCGTCATCGGCCATGTCACCGATACTGGCCGCATGGTGCTCAAGTGGAAGGGTGATGTGGTGTGCGACATCCCGCTCGCCCCGCTGGCCGACGAAGCGCCGCTCTACGATCGCCCGCATGTGCCGACGCCCAAGCAGCCCGAGCTGCAGAACGTGCCCGAATGCACCGATCCCGCCGCCGATCTCGTCAAGCTGATGGGCTCGCCGGACATCGCCAGCCGCCGCTGGATCTGGGAGCAGTATGACCACATGGTCGGCGGGGACACCGTGCAGCGCCCGGGCGGCGACGCCGCGGTCGTGCGCGTCCACGGCACCGACAAGGGCCTGGCGATCACCACCGACTGCACCCCGCGCTATTGCTTCGCGGACCCCGTCGAGGGTGGCAAGCAGGCGATTGCCGAGGCGTGGCGCAACCTCTCCGCGGTGGGCGCGACCCCGCTCGCGGTGACCAACTGCCTCAACTTCGCCAACCCGCAGCGCCCCGAGATCATGGGCCAGATCGTCGGCTGCCTCGAAGGCATGAGCGACGCCTGCCGCGCGCTCGACTTCCCGATCGTCTCGGGCAATGTCAGCCTGTACAACGAGAGCAAGGCGACCGGCGGCGGCTCGGCGATCCTGCCGACGCCAGCGATCGGCGCGATCGGCCTGCTCAAGGACTGGCAGAAGAACTGCACCATCGCCTTCAAGGGCACCGGCGACGTGATCATCGCGGTCGGCGAGCGCGGCGGCCATCTCGGCCAGTCGATCTGGCTGCGCGAGATCTGCGGCCGCGAGGAAGGCCCGCCCCCGCCCGTCGACCTGATGATGGAGCGCCGCACCGGCGCCTTCATCCGCGCGGCGATCGCCGGCGGCGCGGTCAGCGCCTGCCATGACGTTTCGGACGGCGGCCTGGCGGTCGCAGTCGCGGAAATGGCGCTGGCCTCGAACATCGGCGCGATCCTTGACCAGCCCCAGCCGTTCGGCATCGCCGGCAGCTGGTTCGGCGAGGACCAGGGCCTCTATGTGGTGACGGTGAAGGACGAGGCGCTGGCCGACTTCCTGGTCGCCGCCGACAAGGCCGGGCTCGCCGCCGATCCGATCGGCCGCACCATCGCCAACCGCATCATCTTCGAGATGGAGGAAGGCGATTTCTGCGTAAGCCTCGACGATCTGCGCAAGGCGCATGAAGGCTTCTTCCCCGCGCTGATGGGCGATTCTGAGGCAGGCTGAGCGGCTTGGCACGCTGATTGGACGTTGCGGGGTTGCGTCCGGCGCGTTTCTGCGTGCTAATGCAACCCTGCACATCCGGAGGCATTGTCGCGACAACCGGGGAGATGGGGATTTCCACCGCATGAAACGGTTCGAACGGCAGCTTGAACGACTGCCGATCATGGCCGAGCGGCGGCTGGTCGCCTATTCGATAACGCTCGTCCTGTGCGGTTGCGCCTGGTGGCTCCGGCTCGTGCTCGATCCGCTCTTCCCGCCGGGCTTCCCCTATCTCACCTTTTTCCCGGCCGTCATCCTCTCTTCGTTCCTGTTCGGCCGGGGACCGGGCATCATCGCAGCGGTCCTGTGCGGGCTGCTGGCCTGGTTCTTCTTCATTCCGCCGGTTCACAGCTTCGCGCTGGGTCACGGCACCCCAATCGCGCTGCTCTTCTATATCGGCGTCGTCGCGGTCGACATTCTGCTGATCCACTGGATGCAGCGGGCCAATGCGCGGCTGACGCACGAACGCGAGCGCAGCCGCGCGCTGGCCGAGCATACCGAGCTGCTGTTCAACGAATTGCAGCACCGTGTGTCCAACAATCTCCAGATGGTCGCCGCGATGCTGACGCTGCAGAAGCGGGCGCTCCCCGAAGGCGACGCCCGCCGCGCCCTCGCCGACGCGGCCGACAAGCTGCAACTGATCGGCCGGATCCAGCGGCAGCTTTACGGCACGCGGGGCGAGCAGTTGCCGCTCGACCAGTTCGTCACTGAACTGATCGGCGATCTGGCAACCGCCGCCGGCCAGATCGGCATCCGCCACCAGGTGAAGGCACAGACCGGATTGATGCTGCCGCCCGACGGCGCGATCCCGATCGCGCTGATCCTTGCCGAGGGCGTGGCGAATGCGATCGAACATGGCTTTGCCGGCCGCTCCGAAGGCACGATCACCGTTGCATTGACCCGCGAGGGTGAGATGCTGTCGCTGACGATCGAGGACGACGGCGCTGGCGTTGCGGCGGATTTCAACGTCGATCGGGTCGACAGCCTCGGTCTCCGGATCGCGCGGAACCTGTCGCAGCGGCTTGGCGCGACCCTCGAAATCGTGCCCCGACAGCCTGGGACGATCATGCGGCTGACCGGTGTGGACATCGCGGCGTTGCGCCGCACCGATCCCGGCGAACCGGCCGACGATGCCGGCGAACGGCCCTGATCCCGGCTGATCGCGATCAAGGCGCGCTGGCGCTTCACCCGGCTATCCGATATCCTTGCCGAGGGAGGATCGCATGACTCCAGCCATTTCAGCGCCGCAGCTTGCCGAAACACTGGGCTTCAGGCGCGGGATTCGCGTCTGGTTCCACAACATGCCCGCCTCGATCCGCCGGGCGATCGACCCCGAACGTAACGGCATCGACGAACAGGCCTGTGCGACGGACGGCATGCAGGGCGCGTGCCTCTTCGTCACGGCGCTGGCGCCGCTGGAACGCGAACTCCATGCGCTTGTCCCGCTGCTGGCGCCATGCGGCTTTTTGTGGGCGTGCTGGCCGGCGGAGTCGGCGGAGGATCTGAACGAACCGCTCATCCGCGAGGCCGCCCGTCACGCCGGACTGAGCGACACCGATGCGCGCGATATCAATGCCGAATGGCGCGGCGTTAAGATGGTCGTGCGTCGTCCGGCACAAGATTGAACAGGGCGTCGACAGACGGGTACGGGAAAGCCCAGACTCGACCGGACACCGATTGCTCCGACATATCACAAACTAGCATGTCCACGGCCTCTTTCCTCCCCTGGCGCCCCTATCCCGACCTGTCGGAGGGCGAACGGCTCGCGCGCGCCGAGGACTTTCGCGACGACATGTCGAGCCGCCGCAGCTGCCGGGCCTTCTCCACGCGTGCCGTGCCGCGCCGGGTGATCGAAGCCGCGATCGCCACTGCGGGCGGCGCCCCGAGCGGCGCCAATCGGCAGCCCTGGCATTTCTGCGCGATCGCATCGGCGGGCGCGAAGGTCGCCCTGCGCGTGGCGATCGAGGAAGAGGAACGTCGGCTCTATGGCGACGCGGGCAGTGCCGAATGGCTCGGCACGGTGCGCGAGTATAGCGGGGGCGCCGACAAGGCATATCTCGAATCCGCCCCCTGGATCATCGTCGCCTTTGGCCGGATTCGGGAAAGCGCCGACGAGCTGATCCCGAACGTGCATGTGAACGAAAGCGTCGGCATCGCCTGTGGGCTGCTGCTCGCATCGCTCCATCGCGCCGGGCTGGCGACGCTCGTCCACACCCCCGACCCCGCCGGCTTTCTGACCCGGATCTGCCGCCGCCCGGCCTGGGAAAAGCCGGTGATGCTGATCGTCGCCGGCCACGCCGCCGACGACGCGACGGTGCCGGCGGCAGCGCTCGACAAAAAGCCGCTGGAGCAGATCGCCAGCTGGCTGTAAGCCCCCCGGCGTGACGCATCCGCCCAGCCAGCGGCTCCTATCGCTCGATATCGTCCGCGGCACCGCGGTGCTCGGCATCCTGCTGCTGAACATCGTCGGCTTTGCGATGCCGGAGCCCGCCTATTTCAATCCGCGCGCCTTTGGCGGGTGGCACGGCGCCGATCTGGCGGTCTATCTAGTCAACTTCATCCTGTTCGACGGGCGGATGCGGGGGCTGTTTTCCTTCCTGTTCGGTGCATCGCTGCTGATCGTGTGCGATTCGGCCGAGGCGAATGACCAGTCGGCCCCGCAGGTGCACTTCATGCGGATGGCCTGGCTGCTGGCATTCGGCCTCGCGCATCTTTGGCTGGTGTGGGACGGCGACATATTGGCGCATTACGCGCTGGTCGGCATGATCGCGTTCGCGTTCCGCCGGTTGCGGACCGAGCAACTGGTCGGCCTGGGTTGCGTGCTCGTGCTGATCGCCAGCTACCAGTTTGCCGTCGTCGCCCATTCGGCCTGGATGCTCGGCCATCATCCCGATCCGGCCCATCCCCGAGCGCTCGCCCAGCTCACCACCGGATTCGGCACGCCGCCGCCCGACTGGATCGCTACCGACATCGCGCTGCATCGTGGCGATTATCTGTCGCTGCTCCGGCATCGGATCGACACCCTGGCGACCGCGCCGCTGCGGATGCTGCTGCTCTATGGCTGGGAGACGCTGGCCTATATGCTGTTCGGCATGGCCGCGCTGCGCAGCGGCTTGCTGTCTGGCGCTTGGCCCGCGGCGCGTTACCGAAGTCTCTGGCTGATCTGCTGGGCAATCTCGATCCCCGGCTTCGCGCTCATCGCCGCCTATATGGTCGCCGCGCAATTCGACATGCCGGCGGTCGCGATCGGCGCGTTTGCGCTTGCCGCCCCGCTCCGCCCGCCCGCGATCCTCGGCTGGGCCTGCCTGATCCTGCTGCTCGCGCGCCGTGGCGGCTGGCTGAGCGAGCGCCTTGCCGCGGCAGGGCGAATGGCCTTCACCAACTATCTGGCGACGAGCGTCCTCTGCGTCCTGCTGTTCGAGGGGTTCGGGCTCGGCTGGTATGGCAGCCTTTCGCGCTGGCAGCTCTATCCCGTGGTTTTCATCGTCTGGGCGCTGATCCTGCTCTGGTCGCTCCCCTGGCTCCGGCATTTTCGCTATGGGCCGATGGAGTGGCTGTGGCGCAGCCTCGCACGCGGCCGCGTGCAACTCATTCGCAATACCCTTGCGAATCGCTCGCAGTAGCTCTACCTAGACCATGTCAACCGCGAGAGGGTTCATGGTCGTCTGTGTTTGCAATGCAATTCGCGAGCGCGATGTCCGCGCCGCGGCCCGCGACGGGGCAGCAAGCGCCTGCCAGGCATATCGAGCCCTCGGATGCCAGGCGAAATGCGGCCAATGCGTCCCCTATGCCCGCGCCATCATCGCCGAGGAACGTGCGGCTGCGTGACGATTGCAGGTAAGAAATCGCGGAAATCCGCGGTTTTTCTTTCCTTCATTTCGCGCTAGATATCGCCTGAACGAAAGGATTTCAGGCGATGAAGGGCGATACCAAAGTCATCGAGCTGCTCAACGAAGCGCTCAAGAACGAACTGACCGCAGTCAACCAATATTGGCTGCATTATCGGATGCTCGACAATTGGGGCGTCCACAAGCTCGCCAAGTTCGAGCGCCACGAATCGATCGACGAGATGAAGCACGCGGACAAGCTTGCGGAGCGGATTCTCTTTCTCGACGGCCTTCCTAATTTCCAGCTGCTCGGCCGCTTGCGCATCGGCGAGACGGTCGAGGAAATCCTGCGCGCCGATCTGGCGCTCGAGATGGAAGCGATCACGATGCTGCGCGACGCGGTGCAATATTGCGAAAGCGTGCGCGATTTCGTCAGCCGCGAATTGTTCGTCGAGATCCTCGAGAGCGAGGAAGAGCATGTCGACACGCTGGAAAAGCAGTTCGACATGATCAGCCGGATGGGCATCGAAAATTATGTCCAGCTCAACAGCGTTCCCGCTGGCGACGAGTGACGCCAGAATGGCCGGGGCCAGACCCCGGCCATAAGAGCAACCGCGAACTGCGCGTCCGGGCGTCGATCAGTCGGCGATCGCGCGCTTGCCGAAGGCGGCGGGGCGCCGCACGGCCAGTGGATTGCTCTCACGCTCCAGCATCGCCAGCGTCGTCTCGAACATCGGCCGCAGACGGACGACATGCTCCAGCGCGTCGCTCGGCGTGTCGTGCCGCTCGACGCACGCGCGCGCGGTCATCTCGATCAGTTCGGCCAGATCGGCGAGCGGATCGGCGCCAAACTGGCGCGCCTCGCCTTTCAGCGTATGCGCCGGGATCACCATGGACGCCGCATTGTTCGCGCGCATCGCTTCCTCGATCCGCGCCACAGACTTCACTCCGTCCTCGCGGAAATAGCCGAGGATGCGGATGAAATTGACGCCCAGTTCGCTGCGGGTCTGCGCAAACGCGGTCCAGTCGACCAGTTGTTCGTTGCCGATCGTTGCTGCGTTCATGGTCTTCAACCTGCGCCGGTGGAGGCACCGGGTCTAGCGCAGCGACGGTAAACAGCTTCTTGCCAACGCGGCGATGTCAGCTCGGATCGCGATCGAACGGGTTCTTCGGCGCGCGCAGGTTCAGCCGCACCGGTACCGCACCGAAATCGAACTCGCGGCGCAGGCCGTTGACCAGATAGCGCTGATAGCTGGTCGGCAACAGATCGACGCGCGTGCCGAACAGCACGAAGCTGGGCGGGCGTGTCTTGTTCTGCGTGATGTAGCGCGGCTTGATGCGCTTGCCGCCGGGTGCCGGCGGCGGGTTGGCCTCGATCGCGCGCTCGAACCAGCGGTTGAGCTGCCCGGTCGAGACGCGCCGCGACCAAGATTCGCGCGTTTCGAACGCGACGCGCATCATCGTATCCAGCCCCTTGCCGGTCATCGCCGAGACGGTGAGCAACGGCACACCCTTCACCTGCGCCAGCCCCTCGTCCAACGCGCCCTTGACGCCGTTGAACAAGCTCGAGGCATTCTCGGCGACGTCCCATTTATTGAGGACGATGATGAGCGCGCGTCCCTCCTGAAGCACGCGATCGGCGATCTTCAGATCCTGGACCTCCAGCCCGCGCGTCGCGTCGAGCAGCAGGACGACCACCTCGGCGAAATCGATCGAGCGGAGCGTATCGGCGACCGACAGCTTCTCCAGCTTTTCCTCGACACGAGCGCGCTTTCGCAGGCCGGCCGTGTCGATCAGCTTGACCGGACGCGCCTGGCCCTCATTGTCGGTCCAGTGCCATTCGATGGCGATCGAATCGCGCGTGATGCCGGCTTCGGGGCCGGTGATCATGCGGTCCTCGCCGAGCAGCCGGTTGACCAGCGTCGACTTGCCCGCATTGGGCCGCCCGACGATCGCCAGCTTCAGGATTGCATTGGGCGACTCTGGATCCTCGTCCTCCAGCTCTTCCTCGTCGCGTTCGATATAAGGACGCAACGCCTCGAACAGGTCGACCACCCCCTCGCCATGCTCGGCCGAAAAAGGGATCGGGTTGCCCAGCCCCAGCGCCATCGCCTCCAGCACGCCCGCTTCGCCGGCGCGCCCCTCGGCCTTGTTGGCCATCAGCACGACCGGCCGATCGGTGCTGCGCAGCCAGCGGGCGATTTCCTCGTCGAGGGGCGTGACGCCGGCGCGCGCATCGACCAGGAACAGCGCGACATCGGAATCGGCCACCGCCGCCTCGGTCTGCGCGCGCATCCGGCCGGGCAGCGTCGCGGCGTCTTCGTCCTCATAGCCGGCGGTATCGATGACGCGGAACTCCATGCCGAGCAGCTTCGCATCGCCCTCACGGCGATCGCGCGTCACGCCGGGCTGATCGTCGACCAGCGCAAGCCGCTTTCCGACGAGCCGGTTGAAGAGCGTCGATTTGCCCACATTCGGGCGTCCGATGATGGCGACGGTTGGCAAAGGCATGATCGATCTCTTAGTCGCGCGGGCCGCTCACGCAAAGCGTCGCGGCACCGCCGGGAAATACAACAAGGGCCGGAGCACGCGCCCCGGCCCTTGTATTGGCGGAAAGCGGGTGCGCACCGCACCCGATCCGTATCAGCGATAGGCGGTCAGGCGCCCCTTGCTGTCGAGCAGATACAGCGTGTTGTTCGCCACCACCGGCTGAAGCGTGACCGGCGCGTTGGTTTCCATCGTCGAGATCACGCTGCCGTCCTTCGGCGACACCGAGGCGAGTTCACCGCGGCTGTTCACCAGCAGCAGTCGTCCGCCCGCCACCACCGGCCCACGCCAACTGATCGGGTTCTTCGGCTTCTTCGGGTTCTTGTAGTGCTTCAGCTGGACGATCCAACGCGCCTTGCCGCTGCTGCGCGAAAGGCACATCAACCGCGCGTCGTCGGTGACGACGAACAGCCATTCGCCAACCGCCCAAGGCGAGGAAATGCCCGCGATCGACTGTTCCCACAGGGTGCTGCCACTGGTGATGTCGATCGCGACCATGCGGCCGCCCTCGCCAAGCGCATAGACGCGGCCCTGATCGATCACCGGCTCGGCGTCGATGTCGGACAGCGACGATACCGAGGTCGACATCGTGTTGCGCGTCAGCACGTCCGCCCACAGCGACAGGCCGTTCTCATAGCGATAAGCGTTGAGTTCGCCCGACGAGAAGCCAGCGATCACCGTGCCCTGCGCAGAGGCCGGTGCGGCGACGCCGAACACGCCCTGCGATTCGATGCTGCCGGTGGCGGTCCACACCACCTCGCCCTTGTCCTCGGACAGGGCGAACAGCTGGTTGTCCTGCGTCACGACATAGACGTTGCCGTTCGCGATCGTCGGCGCACCGCGCAGCGGGCCACCCGGGCGCTTGCGCCACAATTCCTTGCCGTCGCTTACGTTCAGCGCCACCACGTCGCCCAGACCATTGGTGGCGAACACCCGGTCGCCGCTGACGCTGACGCCGCCGCCGAACAGCGCGTCGCGATTGCGCTTGCCCTCATGCGTCGCCGTCGTCCACATGGTCGCGCCGGTATCGGCGGCAAGCGCGTGCACCCGCCCCTCGGTATCGACGACGAACAGATGGTTGCCCTGAACCACCGGCGACGCGGCAAGCCGCTCGCGCTTCGACGGCTTGGCCACCTGCTTCGACCAGGCCTGCGACAGCGACTGGCCCAGCGCGAGATGGCCCATCGCCTTGGACGCGCTGCCGCCAGGCTGCGTCCAGGCGTCGTTGACCACCGGCTCCGGCAGCAGCACCTCGACATCGGCCAGCGTCTTGTCAGCGCTGATGTCGTTTTCGGTGACGAGGATCGGCACGCGTTCGCCGAGCACCGGCGTCTTGCGCGCGCCGCCGCCCTTGAACACGCCACAGCCGCTTACCAGCGCCAGTGCCGCCACTGCGGTAACAACACGAACCTTGTTGTTCATTTAGCCGTCTTTTCCTGGGTCTTGTCGGTCGTCGGGGCAACCGACAGCGTCTTGGCGAGCTCGCTCGCGCGCTGGCGGATCGAATCGGGCACGCGGTCCCCCGCGTCGCCCAGCGAGGCGTAAAGCTTGGCCGCTTCGGCGCGCTTGCCAGACTTGAGATAGGCGGCCGCAACCATCTCGCCGGCGGTGCCGAACCACGGCGAATCCGGGTTGGCGAGCGTGCCGAGACGCTGGATCACCGCGTCGGGCTTCAACGTATCGAATTCGGCTTCGGTCTGGCGGACCAGCGCGAGATCGCGGAACGCCTGATCGACGCGGGAATCGCCGGCGACCTGCGAGAATTTGGTCGCCGCACCAGCCTTGTCGCCACGCGCGAGCAGCAGGTTGCCTAGCGTGATGCGCGCCATCGCGGCATAGCCGTCGTCACCGGTCTGCGCGATCTTGTCGAGCGCCGGCTCGGCCTGTGCGGCCTGGTTCTGCGCGACCAGCCGCAGCGCCGCATCATAGTCCTCGCCGCGCGCCGCCGCCGCCGTTTCGCGACGATGATCGATGTACAGCCAGGCGGCCAGGGCGATCAGCGCCACCACCACGACACCCGCGACCCACACGCCATAGCGACGCCCCGCCGCCATCAGCTGGTCGCGGCGATATTCCTCGTCAACCTCGCGAAGAAAGGCCTGATCGGTGGTTCCGGGGGGAAGCGCCAAAATCTACTCCATGGGTCTGGTTCGGGCGCGGACCTTAGCGGCGCGCCCCCGCAAGGGAAAGCGGCGTTAGCCGGTCAGTCGCGCGGCGGATAGACCTGTTCCGATCCGGGAAAGGCCCTGGACCTTACCTCGGCCGCATAGGTTTCAACCGCGGCGGAAATACGGCCGGCAATATCCTCATAACGTTTGACGAAGCGCGGCGTCCGCTCGAACAGGCCGAGCATGTCCTCCGCGACCAGCACCTGGCCGTCGCACGCCGCCGAGGCGCCGATGCCGATCGTCGGGCACGCGATCGAGCGGGTGATCTCCGCCGCGATCGGCTCGACCACGCCTTCGACGACGATCGCCAGTGCGCCGGCAGCGTCGATGGCCGCCGCGTCGTCGATCAGCTTCGCCCGCTCGGCATCACTGCGGCCGCGCGCCCCATAGCCGCCAAGCACATTGATCGCCTGGGGAGTCAGGCCGACATGGCCCACGACCGGAATGCCACGCTCGCTCAGAAACCGGACCGTCGGCGCCATCGCCGCCCCGCCCTCCAGCTTGACGCCGGCCGCGCCGGTTTCCTTGAGCAGCCGGGCGGCGCTGGCGAATGCCTGTTCGGGCGAACCTTCATAGCTGCCGAACGGCATGTCGATGATGACCATCGCGTGATAGCTGCCGCGCACCACCGCCGCGCCGTGCGCCGCCATCATCTCCAGCGACACCGGCACCGTCGACGGCAGGCCATAGATCACCTGCCCCAGGCTGTCGCCGACGAGCAGCATGTCGCAATGTGGGTCCATCAGCTGCGCCATGCGGACGGTGTACGCGGTGAGCATCACCAGCGGCTCGCCGCCCTTGCGCGCGCGGATCGCGGGCGCGGTCACGCGCTTCATCGGTGCCGGCGTGGGATTGGCGCGGCTGGTGGCGGTATCGAGTGTGAGATGCGACATGGGTTGCGCTCTAGCGCGTCCGTCGCGAAGCCGCCACCATTTCAGCGGCCGGTGCGCGCGGCCGCTCCGTCACCGTGACAGCGGCGGAGCCCCGCGCGGACGTGGGCGACCCGAAAGTCGCCGCAGCGCCTCAGTCCTTGAACGGCCTCAGCGTTTCGATCGTACCGTCCGGGCGGAAGGTGAGTTCGGTGATCTTGGCCGAGCGCAGATGGTTCTTATTCGTCAGCTGCGTATCGTGATAGGCCAGATACCATTTGCCCTGGAATTCGAAGACCGAACCGTGGCTGGTCCACCCCTGCACCGGCTCCAGAATGCGCCCGGTATATTTGAACGGACCATAGGGATTGTCGCCGATCGCATAGGCGAGGAAGTGCGTGTCCCCGGTCGAGTACATGTAGTAATATTTGCCGCCGCGCTTGAACATCCACGCCGCCTCGAAGAAGCGGCGGTCATGGTCGCCGCCGAGCACGGGCTTGCCCTTTTCGTCGAGGATCACCGCGTCGCGCAGCGGCTCGGCGAGGCTCTTCATGTCGGGGGCGAGGCGCGCGACCTTGCCGGACAGGGCGGGTTTGTCGTCCTGCTTGAGATCGGTGTCGCCGGCATTGGGATCATATTTGCCCGTCGCCCAGCGCTGGAGCTGACCGCCCCAGATGCCGCCGAGATAGAGATAACTCTGGCCGTCATCGTCGGTGAAGACGGCGGGGTCCATCGAATAGGTGCCCTGGATCGGCTGCGGCTCGGCCTTGAACGGGCCGACCGGCGAATCCGACGTGGCGACGCCGATGCGGAACACGCCCTGCTTATCCTTGGCGGGGAAATAGAGGTAATAGGTGCCGTTCTTGAACGCCGCGTCGGGCGCCCAGGCCTTTTCGGAGGCCCAGGGAACCTGCTTCAGGTCGAGCGCCACCGGATGCACCGTCACGGGGCCGCCGGGGCGGTCCATGCTCAGCACCTGATAGTCGTGCATCGCGTACTGGCTGCCGAGATCGTCATCGGGGATGCCCATATCGACGTCATGGCTGGGATAGACATAGATCTTGCCGTTGAAGACGTGCGCGGAGGGATCGGCGAAATAGAGATCGTTGACCAGCGGCTGGGCGAGATAGCGCTTGCCGTCCGGGCTGCGCGCCTCGTCCGATGCATTGGCCGGGGCGGCGGCGTTGGCCGAAGCCTCGTTCTGCGCCGAATTGCCGCCCGAGCAGCCGGCGAGGAGCGCGATGGCGGCCGCAGCCGTCGAAAGTTTCAGCGAATGACGCAACAGTCTATCCTCTCGTCATGGTCCCGTGCAGCTTTTGCTGCCTTTCGGTAGCGCTACCATCCGTCCGCGGCGCCGGGCAAGCGGTTTGGCAGTGGCGGGTAGGAATCGAGGCACGCGCGAGCCTGCGGCGGCGGGATTCCGTAGGTTCTTCGCACCGCTGCGTTCGTCGCTCGGCGTGGAGAGCCCTAGAGAATCCAGCCGCGCCGGGTGGCGAGGCCAGCGAGCCAGATCTGCAAGATCGCGATACCAAGGATGATCAGCGGAAATGGCAGCGTCTGCACCACGCCCTTGCTGGCGACGATCCCCGTAAAGATGAAGACATAGCCGAATTGAACCACCACAGCGGCGAATGAAATGATGTATAGGATGTTCGCCGATCGCGACCTGCGAAGCATCGCGATGGATCCGAGAAGCGACGCCCCCACTGCGATCGCATAATCATAGACGAACCACAGCGGCAGATCGCGATAATAGTCGCGATCCCAGTCGCTGATCCCGCTCGACGCCGCAGGATCGAATGTCGCATGAAAATAAAGCGCAACGCAGCCGAGCACGGCCCAGAGGAACAGCATCATCGCCGCGGTGCCAAACCAACGCGCCGGCTTCTGTCGAATATAAGACGCCATGCGACCCCCTTTCCCGGGTGTTTCGATGATAACATATTATAATTTCGGCAACCTGACCAGTTACCTACGTAAACACCGCAGTTCAGAGCAATGCGTGGGCGTATCGGTCCGGTGCGAAACCCACGATCAGACCGGAGGGATATTGCAGCACCGGGCGCTTGATCATCGACGGCTGCGCGATCATCAGACGGCTTGCCTTGTCGGCGTCGATCGCTGCCTTTTCGCTTTCGGGCAGCTTGCGAAAGGTGGTGCCCGCGCGGTTCAGCAGGACTTCCCAGCCGACCGCATCGACCCACTGCGCCAGTCGAGCCGGATCGATCCCTTCGCGTTTATAGTCGTGAAACACATAGGGGATGGCGTGCTCGTCGAGCCATGCCCGCGCCTTTTTCATCGTGTCGCAATTCGGAATGCCGTGCAGCGTTATGGTCATGCCGTCCTTACTTAAGGAAACGGCCGAGCGTCACAACCGGTTGGGGGGTTAGACCCAGCGCACGATAGAAACCGGTCGCCGCATCGTTGCCGTCGCGGACCATCAATTGGAGCTTCGGGCAACCACGATCGCGCAACCAGCGCTCGGCTGCCGCCATCAGCGCGAGCCCGAGTCCCTGCCGGCGCGCGGCGTCGGCAACCGCCAGATAATAGACCCAACCCCGATGCCCGTCGTCCCCGATCATCACGCTGCCGTCGATCGAGCCACCGGCACGTTCGATCACGAGGATCAACGCCGCGTCGGCCGATACCGCCCGGTCGAAATCGGCGCGGGGATCGTTCCACGGGCGGGTCAACCCGCACGCTTCCCAAAGTGCGATGACCGCTGCGCGGTCCGCCGCCACAGCCGGACGGATCGGCGGTGTATCGTCTTGGTTCATGCCTGCTCCCGGCGCCGTATCGGCGCCGGTAATGGCGCAGGCGCGCACCGGCTGTCGAGCGCCGATGGCAGAAGGGCCGGCGATGCGCGGTGGGGTGCGGGTTCTGCCCCGCCCCGCGCACCGCCAGCCCTTCGGCGACACGGCGTCTCGCTGCTTACTTCACGTCGAGCATGACGATCGACTTGGCCGGCATCGCCACGGTCAGGACACCGTTCGCCAGCGTCGCGCCCGTGAACGGTGCAGGCTTCACGGCATCCGGCGCGTCGAAAGTGTTGTGCGCGTCGATCGCCGCCGCGGTCAGCACCCGGCCGGAAACGGCGGTACCGCTCACGCCTTCCAGCTTGACGGTGAGCGTCGTCGCGCGGTTCGGATCGACATTGGTGATGCCGATATGCACCACACCGTCGCTCCCGCGCACCGCGCTCGCGCTCACGGCCTTCATCGTCCATTCGTTCTTGTTGTACCAATGCGACTGGACGTCGATCGGCAGCACGGTCGCGTCCTGATAGTCCTTGTACATGTCGAACACCCAGTAAGTGGGCGTCTTCACCATGCGGGCGCCGTCGGTGAGCAGCATCGCCTGGAGCACGTTGACCATCTGCGCGATGTTCGCGCCGCGCACACGATCGGCGTGGCGGGAGAAGATGTCGAGATTCAGGCTGGCGACCATCGCGTCGCGCAGGCTGTTCTGCTGATAGAGGAAGCCCGGATTGGTGCCCGGTTCGACATCGTACCAGGTGCCCCATTCGTCGATCAGCAGCGCCACCCGCTTGGCCGGATCATATTTGTCCATCACCCGCGAATGGCCGATGATGAATTCCTCCATCTTCATCGTCTTGACGAGCGTCCGCGCCCACTGGTCCTCGTCAAAGCCGGTCGCGGCGCCCTTTTTCCCCCAGCTATAGGGGATGGTGTAGTAATGCGCGCCGATGCCGTCGATCAGGTCGCCGGCCTTGCGCATCATCACTTCGGTCCAGTTGTAATCGCCGCTGTTGGCGCCGCTGGCGATCTTCATCAGTTTCTGGCCGTTCGGCACCTTCAGGAAGGTGGCGTAGCGCCGGGTGACGTCGGCGGCATAGTCGGGCAGCATGTTGCCGCCGCAGCCCCAGAGTTCGTTGCCGAGACCGAACATCGGCAGCTTCCACGGTTCCTTGCGGCCATTGGCGCGGCGCTCCTGCGCAATCGTCGAGTTGGTGGGCGACGTCATATATTCGACCCATTCGGCCATGTCGCGCGGCGGGGCCGAACCGACATTGCCCGAGACATAGGCCTCGGCGCCGACCAGTTCGGCATAGTTCATGAACTCGTGCGTGCCGACGGCATTGTCCTCGGTCACGCCGCCCCAATGGGTGTTGACCTTCACCGGACGCTTGTCGCGCGGGCCGATGCCCTCGCGCCAGTGATATTCGTCGGCGAAGCAACCGCCCGGCCAGCGGATCACCGGCACGCGGATCGCCTTCAGCGCATCGATCACGTCGGTCCGATAGCCATTGACGTTCGGGATCTTGCTGCTCGGGCCGACCCAGATGCCCGAATAGACGCCGGCGCCGAGATGCTCGGCGAACTGCCCGAACAGGCGCTTGTCATAAACCGGCCCCGGACGATCGCCATGCACGGTGGCGGTGTCGCCCGCTTCCTGCGCGCGGGCGGGCGCCCCCAGCAGCAGGGCCGCGATGGCCAGTCCAACAACGCTCTTCATCCTGTCTCCCCTTTGTCGTCTTTTCGGTCGGCGCACCGGCGGCTCTCGAATCGAGTCCTGCGCGCCAGCGGTCCACATGACGTTTATCGATGCCATTTTGTAGGACAAGTCGTTTCGACACCCGCGCGGGCGCTGACGCCTTCGCATCAGCAATCATTCGAAACATTGGCGAGCGCCGACCATCTATAGTCGGACAAAATAACGCTCAGCGCCGTCCTGCGCCTGCCAGCCGCGTCGCGGTGATCGCCACCGCGCGGCCGATGGGGATCGGGGGCTTGCCGATCAGGATGCGTGCCTTGTCGAGTGCGGTCGATTGCCCGGCATAGAAGCGGTGCACCAGCCCGGGCGGCAGGCGATAGAAGCGCTCGATCACCCGGTAGCGCTCGTCCGGCTTCGCGCCCAAAAACATCAGTGCGTTGAGGTAGCGGTAAAAGCGCCGCGCTCGCCATACGGAGATGCTGTGGTGCCGCTGTGCCCGATAGATGCTGGCGCCGGACAGGTCATCGAGGCCGGCGATCAGATCGGCGGTGCGCACCGCATCCGGGAAGCTGTAGCCGGTCGCCGGCTGGAACAGGCCGGCGCGAAGCCCGACCAGCGCGACACCGGGGGGCGATGCGGACCAAAGATCGGCCGCGTCGCCGCCCAGCGCCATCGGCAGCACGCCCGCCTCGCTGCGCACCACCCGGGCGATGCGCCAGCCCTGGCCTTCGGCATAACGGAGTGCTCGTTCCCGCACGACGTCGTTCTCCAGCACGTGATCGTCGCTGAAATAGGTGTCCTCGATCAGCAGGCGGCGCGGCGCAAAGGGCAGCGTGTAGACGAAGCGATAGCCGTCCGCCTGCGTCACCGTCGCATCCATGACGATCGGTCCGGCAAGGCCGTGCTCCGCCTCCAGCTCGCATTCGAGGCCGACGAACTTCTGCCAGCGCAGATCGAGCGGGTGATCGCGGTCAAGTCCGCGCCCGTCGATCACCGCGCCGGCAGTCAGGACACGGCCGCCCGCCAGCGTCACCGATCCCGCATCCAGTTCAACAACGGGCGTGCCGCGCAGAATGCGCTCCCCGGGCAGCGCGGCGTGCACTGCCGCGGCGAGATCGGCACTGCTGACGGTGCGATAGCCGGCATCAAACCGCCGCTCGCCGCCCGGAAAGCGGACGCTGTATTCGTCCCAATGGTGGGCGACGAACGGATCGGTCCAGTCGCGCTGCGCGGACTCGACGTCGTGATCGAACGAGGACCAGATATGGTCGCGCCCGATCGCCGCCCCAGCCTCGACGATCGCCACCGAAAGTTCGGGCCGGCGCTGCGCCAGTCGAATCGCGAGCAGGCCGTTCGCCAGTCCGCCGCCGACCAGGATCAGATCATAGCGCATCGTTCGCCCCTCGCCGCCCTGCATAGGCGCGGATCGGCGCGCCGACAATGCGGCCGTTCGGGCGATTAGCGAGGCGGTTCGAGCGCAATCGCCCGGTCTAGCGACCAGGCGCCCGGCCCCCCGGCAATTAGCGGCAGCAAAAGCCCCGCCCAGCTGAGATGAGTTGGCCAGGCGTCGGGATAGACGAATAACTGGATAACAGCGGTCATCCCGAGCAACGCGAAGGCCGAAGGCCGTGTCAAGAGTCCAATCGCAAGCAGAATCGAGAACAGATGCTCTGAATAGGTCGCGATGTGCGCCGCGATGGCGGGTGGGAGCAGCGGCAACGCATATTCGGTGCGGAACAACTCATAGGTGGATTCGGTGATCGTCAGCCACCCTTCAACCTTGGTCCGCCCGGACAGAAAGAAGATGGCGGCAACGCCCAGACGCGCCACGAGCAGCGTCAGCGATGCCGGTAGCAGACGAGCGGCAATGCCACCGGCGCGGGTGTAGAGCGGGAAAAGGGCGTGCATCACGAACTCCGCAGCAAGTGAGGGGATGCCCGGCCGCGCGACCAGCCGACCAGGCAGAATGTCATGCCTTGGGAGTGAGCGAGCCGTTGCCCTTGGGGGTCTTGATCGACGTGCAAGTACCTGCCTTTACCAGCTTCCACGCGTTGCCCTGATAGTCCTTGGTGGAGGTGCCGGCGCAACTGGTACCTGCGCCCGCCTTGCAGTCATTCTTGCCGGCGAGTGCGACGCCATAGCATTTTTCCATCTGGGGCTGCTGAGGGGAATGAGCGGCGAGGCTAAGCGCAAGGGTGGCGGCAATCGCGGCAGACGTCTGGATCATGGAGTATCTCCTTCGTTGCCTCTCGCGCGGCGACAATCCAGGGGAGAACGCCGCCGCGCGGTGACCCTGAGGGAGGCGTTGTTGCCGGGTCACCTACCGCCATACGCCGCTGGACGTACCGCGGTTACAGCCTCGCCCGCAGCGGGGCGATAGCGCTCAGCAGCATTTGCTGTAACTTGTCGGCGCGCGCCTGCGTACACCCGGTCGGGGAGTGGGAATGCGGCACAGCGAAGCAGCGCTACGAGCATGGATGACGGCGGGAATGGATGGCGATGCCGCGGCGCACGCGGCGTTGCTCCGCGCGCTGGTGCCGTTGCTCCGTGGCTTTTTCCGTCGTCGGATGGGCGGTGATGAGGATATCGAGGACTTGGTGCAGGAAACGTTGATCGCCATTCACACCAAGCGCGGCACATATGATCGCGATCGCCCGTTCACGGCGTGGATGTACGCAATTGCGCGCTATCGGCTGATCGACCATCTCCGCCGCCGTCGCGTCGCTTTGCCGATCGAGGAGATCGAAGCCATTTTGATGATCGAAGGATTCGAAGATGCTCTGACGGCGCGACTGGACGTCGATCGGCTTCTAGCGGGCTTACCCGGCAAGCAGGCGCGGGCGATTCGCGACACGCATATCGACGGACTCAGCGTTGCCGAGGCGGCGGACGGGGCGCGGATCGGCCATTCAGACGTGAAGGTTTCGGTGCATCGCGGCCTCAAGGCGCTTGCGGCACGGCTGCGCGGGGAATCTTGATGATACCCCATCTGGAAACCGAACGCGGCACCGACCACCTGATCGATGCACTGGCAACCGACCTGCGGCCGGTGCCGGCGCTGTTCATCGGTCGTCGCATTGCGTTTGGCATCGCAAGTGGCGGTGTTGTGAGCCTAGGCCTTGTCTTCGCGTTGTTTGGCATGAGGCCCGATTTGCCGAGGGCGATGTCCGGCTTCGATTTTTGGATGAAATGGGGCTACACGGTCGCGTTGGGGCTCATCGCCGTTGTCGCCACAACGCGTCTGGCGCGTCCTGCCGGCGGGTCACTGCGAATGCTGTGGCCGCTTGCGCTGCCGGTGCTGCTGCTCGCCGCGATGGGCGTTATCGAATTGTCCCGTACGCCAACGCGCGATTGGCTTTCGATTTGGCTAGGCGGCAGCTGGGACGAATGCCCCTGGCGCGTGCTGTTGCTGGCGATCCCGATCTTCATCGGCCTGCTCTGGTCTTTCCGAAAGCTCGCCCCGACAGACCTTCGGGCCGCGGGTGCGGCAGCAGGGCTTGCTGCCGGCGCCTGGGCCGCGACAATTTATTGCCTGCACTGCGATGAGTTTGCCGCCGTGTTCGTGCTCACCTGGTACAGCCTGGGCATCTTGCTGACGGCGGCTTTGGGTGCACTGCTCGGCCCGCGCGTATTGCGGTGGTAACTGTAACCGGACGCGGATGGGGCCCGTAGAAGGAAAGCCGAACCGGCACCATCCTTTCAGGGAGCCTCGACATGATCACGATCCAGACCGGCGCCAGCATCGCCGCCACCGCCGCCCTTGTTGCGCTGTCCGGCGCCAGCGTTGCCGCCCCTGCCGCGGCCGGCGAGAAGGTCGTGCACTGCTACGGTATCAACAGCTGCAAGGGCACGTCTGACTGCAAGACCGCGAACAATGACTGCAAGGGCCAGAACAGCTGCAAGGGCCAGGGTTTCAAGGCGATTACCGCCAAGGCCTGCAAGGCGCAGGGCGGCAGCCTGACCGAGCCGAAATGATGTGACCGGCGGCGCGTCCGCTTGGTCGCGCCGCCGCGAATTCGAGGATGACAATAATGCCTCAACATCGCCGCTTCGGCCTTGGTTTACGCAAGCCTCATTATGCCGAGTTCCTCGAAACGCAGGTCCCGGTCGACTTCGTCGAGGTGATCTCTGAAAATTTCATGTTGCCCGGTGGCCGCCCCCGCGACGTTCTGCGCCGCGTTCGCGAGCGCTATCCTGTGGCGCTACATGGTGTGTCGATGTCGGTCGGCTCCGCCGACGGCATCGATCGAGACTATCTCGGCCGGCTCCGGGCGCTGGTGGACGCGGTGGAGCCGATGTTCGTGTCGGATCATCTCTGCTGGACGCGCTTCGGCGGCTTCCAGTCGCACGATCTGTTGCCCCTGCCCTATACCGAAGAGGCACTGCGGGTCGTGTGCGACAATGTCGATGCCGCGCAGAACGCGCTCGGCCGAACGATCCTGATCGAGAATCCGTCGAGCTATTTGGCTTTTGCCGGCGCTGAAATGTCTGAATGGGCGTTTCTCGACGCGCTGTGCGCCCGCACCGACTGCGAATTGCTTCTCGACGTCAACAACATGTTCGTGAGCGCGATGAACCACGGCTTCGACCCGCAAGACTATCTCGCTGGCCTCCCGACCGCTCGCGTGCGTCAGATACACCTCGCCGGACACAGCGAGGGCGAGACGATGTTGATCGATACGCACGACCGCGCAGTGCAGGATGCAGTCTGGGACCTCTATGCTGCCGCATCGCAACAGATCGGGGCTGTCGCGACCATGATCGAGCGGGACGACGCGATTCCGCCTCTTGCCGATCTGCTTACAGAGCTGGGGCGAGCACGATCGATCGCCGCACCGGGCATCGCTGCATGACACTTGGCGAATTGCAGGCAGACTTTGGCCGCTGGCTTCGCGAGGAATGCCCCCGCGCGGCAGCACGGCTGGCGCACGCCCCCGGCCTCGACGTTTACCTCAACAATTATCGCTGCCAGTTGATCGACGCGCTGGAAGCGGGATTTCCGAACCTGCGTCGCTGGATCGGCGAAGCGGCATTTCTGTCGGCCGCTGCTATACACATCGATACAACGCCGCCGCACGAATGGACACTGGATGCCTATGGCGCGTCCTTTTCCAATAGCGTTGTAGAGCGGTTCCCCGACAATCCTGCGTTTGCGGAGCTGGCGCAGATCGAACGGGCGCTGGCCGAAGCGTTCATCGTCGCGGATGTCGCGCCACTGACAGCCGCGGCCATCCGCGACGTCGATTGGGACGCAGCGGAATTCCGGTTCGCGCCCTCCGTGTCGCTCGTTCCGGTAAAGACAAATGCTGCTGCCATCTGGCGCGCCCTGGCAGACGATGCGATCGTCCCGGTCGTCGAGCATCTACCCTCCGGTGCCGCGGTACTGGTATGGCGAGACGGCTTAGATCCGGCCTTCCGCACCGTCGAAGCGCCCGAAGCCAACGCGTTACGCCGCCTGCAAGCCGGGGCGACGTTCGGTTCACTCTGTACCGACCTGGTGGCAGCGCACGGCGCAGACACCGGATCGATGACTGCCGGCGAATGGCTTGGCCGGTGGCTGAAAGACGGTTTGATCAGCGAAATTCGATAGCGGCGCTCAGGCTGGGCGGTCGCCCATTCGCTCGCCCAAGCGCACAGCGGCGCCCGGCGCCCAATGGTCGTAAAATGCGATCGCCCCCGGGCGGAACAGCATTACGATCGTTGAGCCGAGCAGAAAACGGCCCATCTCCGCCCCCTGCCCCAACACGATGTTCTGGTCCGCATAATGCCATTCGCCAGGCATGCCGGTGCGCTTCATGTTGACTACGCCGTGCCACACGGTGGCGATGCTGCCGACGATGGTGGCGCCCACCAGAACCATCGCGAACGGTCCGTGATCCGGACTCTCGAACAGGCAAACGACACGCTCATTGCGCGCAAACAGACCTGGCACACCGCGCGCTGTGACAGGATTGACGGAAAACAGGCTGCCAGGGATGTGGATCATCCGCATCAGCCGCCCGGTGCACGGCATGTGCAGCCGGTGATAGTCGCGCGGCGACAGATAGAGATTGGCGAAGCTGCCGTGCCGGAACTCGAGCGCGAGCGCGGGGTCACCGCCAAGCAGCGCCGTCGTGGTGA
This sequence comes from Sphingomonas sp. RS6, assembly GCF_054489705.1. Lineage (NCBI taxonomy): Bacteria > Pseudomonadati > Pseudomonadota > Alphaproteobacteria > Sphingomonadales > Sphingomonadaceae > Sphingomonas > Sphingomonas sp. RS6. The sequence goes on along the minus strand of NZ_JBTMWM010000004.1, from coordinate 133,002 downwards.
ACCGATGCCCCTTGGCCTGCAGGATATGATGATCCTCGATCGCGCCGAATTGGCTGATCGCACCATCGACCGGGCAGACGAAATCCGCCCGGGCGAGTGGCCGGGCGCCATCGCGCAATGGCCGGGTGAAAAAATCGTTGAAGCTGGCATAGCTTGCGAGATCGGGATTCGCCGCCTCAGCCATATCAACCCCGTATCGGGCGACGAACCGGCGGATCAGCCAGCGGCTCACCGCTCCGCCCTGTGCCCGGGCGATATGACCGGCCAGAAGCGTCAGTTGCCGCTTCGGCAGGGCATGTTGCAATAGGACGGCAAGACGGTCGGACATCGCGTACTTCCAAGATTGAGGCGACGGCCATAGCAGCAAATCGTTCGCAGCAAATCACATCGGCGCACCTGTTTGCCGATGTGAGGTTCGATCACATCGCTGTCGGATTCTGCTCTCCAGGCTAACGGATGCGGGCCGCGAGACGGGATGCCTTCTGCCGGATCAGCACGGAGCAATGCTTGTCGCGTTCGTAGCAATGGAGCAGACAGGGCACGGTCGTTCAGGTAGGCACTGATGATGCCTTTCGTCTGCCTGATCGAGTTGGGCATCGCCGCGAAGTACGCAACCAGCGCAGCCCTATCCGCGCCGCTGCGCAACGCAGGCTCATTTGCGATGATGGGACAAGGGAACGCGCGGCGCTGCGGGCTGGCGCTGCATGTCCGCCCTGGTCGATCGCCTTGCGTTCGACTGCGACGGCGTTCGATCGCCATCCGCCTTCGCGAAAGAGCTCAGAGTCTCGCGAAATGGGTAAGCAAAAGTTCTGGAGACCCTTTGATCGGCCATCCACCCGGCTTCTCGCAAGAACCGCCGGGTCAACCTTTCGCCAATCGGTAACGACGGCACCGGCTGAAGCGAGATCGACCGTAGGCGGGCTTGATGGCGCCTTAACCTGATCCTGCTCTGAATGACAGCGGAGGCGCGTTAGAGCGCGCCTCGCCATCCTGCTATCGCAAGCAGGGGCAACAGCATAGCCGCTGTCCCGCTTGCCTCAGGCGGCCGCAAGCGCCCGGTCGCGACGGCGACGCGAGACGAAGCCCAGCGAGCCGAAGCCGATCATCAACATCGCCCATGTGGCCGGCTCGGGAACACCCGGCGGCGTCAGGAATTCGTCGGTGCCGGCATAGGTGCCGAGGTGGATTTCGCCGTTCAGCTGGAAATTGCGCGCGACGATGCTGCCTTCCAGCGCACTGCTGTTCGTCACCATCGCCGCGGCAGCCAGGATGGTGCCATGAAAGCCCTTCAGCGAGAGGCTCTGCGCATCGTTGAAGTTCCAGATCACCGACTGGTTGAGCGAGGACAGGTTGAAATTGCCTTGCTGGACCAGGTCGGTGCCCAGCACGTTGATGATGGTGGTGATGCCGGTCGGCATGTTGCCGAACAGCACGTCGAAATTCGCGTTCTGCCCTTCGAACGCGGCCTCGGTCATCGTGAACACGGCATAGCCGTTCGTGGCACCGGAATAATCCAGCGCTGTGCTGATCGTTCCGATGGTATCAAGCGAAGGCAGCGTCGTGAGAAAGTCCGACAAGCCGGTGAGATTTGCCTGCAATTCGCTCATCTGAAGCTGCAGACCTGCCGCAACATCATTGGCACCGCCCGCCGCGAGGCTGCTGTCCTTCACCGCACCGTTCAGGCCGCCAACGGCGTTGCCACCATAGCGGACGACATTGTTGTTGATGTTGAACGAGGTGGTAAGGTCACCGCCCGCGATCAGCGTGCCGATCGCGCCGCCGCTGGTGTTGAAATCGACATAGCCCACATTGCCGCCCACACGCGCGGTGGTACCGACAATGCCGTTCGATCCGTTCGGATAGCCCGCCTTGAGGCGAAAGGAACCGGTCGCATCGCCAACGACGCTTAGCACATCAAAGGCCGAGGCCGCCGAACCCTGGTTCGGATTGCCAATGCCGAAATTGGTGAAATTGGAGGCCACGAGAGAGCCGACGAACGTGCGCCCCTCAATCTCCTGGCCGCTGGTGGTCAGCGTGTCGAACACCACGAGGTTCAGTTCGCGCAGTGCCTGGAGCCCGGCAGCAGGATCAGGCGCGGCGATCGCGGGTGACGATGCGAGCGCGGTAGCAGCCGCAGCAAGGAACAAATGGCGCATGAGAACCCCCTCCGTAATCAATCAATCGCAAGCTTCATCACGAAGCATCAAAATTCGATTCGAAATCAGGTGTCGCCAATAGTGATTATGACCCCCTCGAAACAATCGCGTTTTACAGCGCCCGTTCTCAATTTGGGACAGACACGCCAAAGGCTTGATTTTCTCGCCAAAGGTTAATTCCGCCCACCGAACAAAGAAACTTGACCGTTGGGATGATCAGAAAGGTGGGCCCGAGCGCTGCGCCGTCAGAACAGGCGGCTTTTGCTTGAAGGCGGGGTGATCGAGCCAGGCGCCATCGAAGCATGTCACCCTGATAGCGAAGGACGATTTGCCGCGATCGCCGATTGGATTGTCTCTGTACCCGAACGGCCCCGACCGGAAAGAGCGGAAATGCTACGCCAATCCGGATCACGACAGCCTATTGAGCCGTTTCGCCGGATGTACGCCCGATCGCCGAAATTGGCGGCACTGTCAAAAGCGGACGGTCGCGATCAGGCCGTAGATGCTGGCGGAACGCCGCTGGCCTGCGGGTCGCCCGGGAACTGGACTGGGCGATTGCCGAACGGTCCCGCCCAGCGCTGATCGTCAGCGACAACGGCACTGAACTGACCAGCATGGCGATCCTGCGCTGGTCCAAGGAGCGCGAGGTCGAATGGCACTACATCGCACCGGGTAAGCCGCAGCAGAACGGGTTCATCGAGAGCTTCAATGCTCGCCTGCGGGACGAGTGCCTGAATGAGACGATCTTCACCAGCCTGACCCAGGCCCGTTCGGTGCTGGCCGCCTGGCGGCACGACTACAATCACTACCGGCTCCACTCGAGCCTGGGCAACCTGACCCCGGTCGAGATGGCGGCCAAATCCATCGGCGGCAAACCGGGTCGGGGGTTAACCCCCAACCCAGTGTCATCACGCCCAAGCATCGGCATCAATCGGACCGTCGGCTCTACTCATAGGTGGAGGAAGGTCGGGGCTCAGACCACCGTCCACAAGTTTCCGGTGAGCGGTTCGAAAAATGTCGCGCCCGGTCCGCTCGCGCAAATCGGCGAGGATCTGATCGTATGGCGACGCAACCGGTCTCGGCGGTTCACTCCAGACCGGCAAAGTGAATCTGCCCGCTTCAGCGCTCGCGCTGGCCATGTCGCGCAATGATGCCGCCACCCAATAGCGTCAAAGCACAGAGCAACGCCGCACCCCATCGGAATGCGCCACCCATAAGCAGGAACAGCAGCGGGAGAGAACCGGTGAGCGCCAGGATGCACCCAAATGCGCCTTCCCAATACCGCAAGACCAGGGCCCAGAAGAGCGCTCCGAGAAGCATTAGAGCGAGGGCGAAGATTAGTTCCAACTGCAGCCCTCAGAATAGCCGGGTCAGTGCGTAGAACAGCGCTCCCACTGCGGCCGAAGCGGGTAACGTGATGACCCACGCGACGACGACGTTGCTTGCCACACTCCAACGCACCGCGGATGCGCGCCTCGCGGTTCCCGCGCCGATCACCGCGCCGGTGATCGTATGCGTGGTGGATACCGGAACCCCTAGCCAGGACGCAGCGAACAGGATGATGGATCCACCCAGCGAGGCGCTGAAGCCCTGGTGCTGCGACAATTTCGTGATGCGCGAGCCCATCGTTTCGATGATCTTCCAGCCGCCCGTCATCGTGCCCAGCGCGATCGCGACATAGCAGCTGATGGCCACCCAGTGCGGAACCTCAAACTTCCCGTGCAAGTAACCGGTCGAATAGAGCAGCACGGTGATGATGCCCATTGTCTTCTGCGCATCGTTCAACCCATGACTCAGCGAATAGGCACCGGAAGAAATAAGGTGCAGCATCCGGAAGGACCGTTCCGCCCGGCTCGCGGTTGCCCGTCGGAGTAGCCAACTCGTTACCAGCATGATCAGCATCGCCACGATCATGCCGAGCGTCGGCGACAGCACGATCGCCAGCAGGGTCTTGGTTAGCCCGGTCCACTGAATGCCCTCTATACCGGCATGCGTCACCCCGGCACCGATCATCCCGCCGACCAACGCATGACTCGACGAAGAGGGAATGCCCTTCAGCCAAGTCACCACGTTCCAGAACATGGCGCCTACCAACGCGCCGAACACGACGCCGGGCGTGATCAGGTCCTTGTCGATCAGGCCCTGGCCGATCGTCTCCGCCACCTTGTGCAGGCTTGGCACCGCAATCGTCACGAAATAGGCGGCGAAGTTGAAGAAGGCCGCAAAGGCCACGGCATGGACGGGCTTCAGCAACCGCGTCGCGACAACGGTGGCGATCGCGTTGGCGGCATCGTGCAGGCCGTTCAGAAAATCGAACGCCAGTGCAACGAGGATCAACCCGATCAGCAGCGGCAGGGCTAGGTCGTACATAATGGATCAGGCGTGATCGATGACGATGCCGTCGATCTCGTTGGCGACGTCCTCGAATGCATCAACGATACGCTCGAGATGTTTGTACAACTCGCGCTGCACTGCGAACTGCAGCGCATCCTGCGGCCCGATTTCCTTGAAAGCACGTTTGAGGCCGGCGGCGTGGATATCGTCGGCATGGCTTTCCATCCGCACCAGCCGCTCGGTTAGCTCGTGCAGGCGGGTTCCGTTCTTGGCGATGTCGCGCAGCAGCGGCATCGCCTCCAGCGTGAGCCGGGCAGCATCGACGACGATGCCCGCCATGTCCTTCATCTCGCGCTCGAAATGCCGGATTTCGTAAAGATCGATCGCACGGACTGTCGCCTGCATCTCGTCGATAGCATCGTCCATCGATCCGATCAGCGCGGTGATTGCGCCCCTATCGAACGGCGTCAGGAATGTGACGCGCACCGTCTGGAGCACTTGGCGAATGATCTCGTCGGCGTCGTGCTCGCGCTCAATCACTTCTCGGATATGATCGGGCTCGCCATCCTGCAGTAACCGCGCCAGCGCATCGGCGCCGGCAACCACGGTCGCGGCATGCGCCTCGAACATTTCAAAGAAGTTGCCCGATTTCGGCAACAGGCGTTGGAACCACGAGAACATGTGATTGACCTTTGATTTCTGGACCACGGTACCGAGCCTCCCCGTGCGCCGGGTTGCCGCTCGGAACTCCTCGGGGCCGAAGGAGCGGATCAGGTCTCGCAGATCGGGCTCATCGACCGCGTCAGCCGCTTCCGCAAGACTGAACCATTGACGCTGGCGCTGAGGCTGTTCCTTCCACGTCTCGAGTTCGCGGGTGACGGCGAAAGGAAAAACCTCCACATCGACCATCAGCGAGGCGCCATTACCGCGCTTTTTACGATAGCGATAAGAGCCGAGAGGGAATGGGCAAATCATCCCTTGCAAGCCCGCTTCCTCCTCCGCCTCCAATACCGCAGCTGCATGGCTGCTAAGGCCGGAACTCGGATTGCCCTTCGGAATCACCCAGCGCCCGCTTCCGCGTGAGGTTACAAGCAGAACCTGTGTAGCTGCGTCGGCACCTGCGCCACGGGTACGATAGGGAAGGGCAGCAATCTGGCGAATGGGGTTCAGCTCCGGGACGATGGATCCCTGTTACAAGTTGGTGACGGGATGACAAGCGGACAGACAGCTCGAGCAAAGCTCGATGGAGACGGCTTTTGCTGGCTGCTCGACCGGCGCCGGCGGCGACACGACACTCTAACTGGTCGTCCCGCCAGCCCAAGTCACCCTATCGTGGAGATGCGCTTCGCCAAGATATCGAGCACGTCGATCGTCGCGCGCTCGCCGGACCAGACTAATCCAGATTCCCGCCGCGCTCGCTGGAGCATGCGGTTGACGTGGACCGACGTTAGGCCGAGAGCATCGGCCAAATTGCTCCTACGTAATCGGCACATCGAAGGATCCGCCGCTCGTCAGTCCCACCAAGCTCAAACGCTCGTGGAGTTCGAGCAAGAGGTGCGAGATGCGTTCTTGTGCGTTGATGCGGCCAAGCCGGGCGATGTGATCCAAACAGACCGATGCTGGCGGAACAAGCAATCAACGCCAGAAGCTGCCGCCGTACCGGGGGCCAATCCCCGACACACGGATATGCGGACCTGCTGCTGCCCTCACCCCGGCTGCGTCAACGCGCCGGCTCGTGCGGATCGCCGGGCCGGTAGCGGCGCTCGACATGTCCGGCCAGCTCGTCCGGATAGAAATACACCTTTCGCAGTGCACCCGTCGCGTAGCGGTCGATCTGGTCGGCAAAGTGCGGCGAGGTTGGATCGCCGCTCTGCCCGCCTGCCATCACTGCCGCCGCCTCGACCCTCCGGCCGAACGACACCACCGCGACGAAGCTGTTTCCGCTGGTGCCGTAGTAGCGCTTTGTACCCGGCCATGCCTTGGCACCGAACGATGCGAGGCTGCCCCATTGCGCGGAGGTGAACGGCACCGGCGAGGATGGCCGTGCATCGTCGAAATGCGGCTGCAGCGCGTCGTCGAGACGTTGAAAGCGGTTGATCTTTCCCCAAGGCGTACGCCACGATCCAAAGTCGCGCGTCAGCCGATCGACCGCGGCGGACAGCGCTGCGAGGCGGGTCGGCGCGTCGACCTTGGCGGCGATGTAATCGGGCACGTTTATTCGCTCTGCCTGTGCGAAGCTGCCGACGTCGCGCCAAAGCTGGTCGCCCCAGAACACCGCGAGGCTGGTCGCGACCGATTCCGCGCTCCAGCGATAGTCCCACGCCGCCAGCGCCGCGATCGGCGCGGCCAGTGCTGCACGCCGCGGATCGGCCACCGGCAGCGCCTGCCATGCCGTCACAAGATCGGGCACCAATCGGGCGAAGGCGGGCAGATAGGGATCGAACGCCGTCGCGCGCAGCGCCTCGGCGGTCCAGCCGTTTTTGCCGGCGAGCAAGAGTTCGGCATGCACGCTGCGAGCATTACTGCCCACCTGGTCCATATAGCGCGGATAGTCCTTTGCCCTCGGGCTGTCGGACGCCGCCGCCTGCCAGGGCGAGTCGTTGGTATTGTACGCCCAGCCCGTTCTCGGGTTCAGCACGCTGGGCAGGCTCGACAGGCTATGCAGGCCCTTCCAGTCGGTTGCCGGGTCGCTGCCGTCGACAGGCCTGGTGTAGTCGAAGCGATCGTCGCGCACGGGCATGAACTGCGGCATCAGGAACGCGATCTCGCCCTTGGCATCGGCGAACAGGGTGTCGTTGGAGGAATTGGCCTTGCGCTCGGCTACCTTGAGATAGCTCGCAAGGTCGGTTGCCTTGGTCCGCAGGAAGCTCTGCTCGAGCGCAGGGACCGGGCGCCACATCAGCGCCACCGCGATCCAGCGCCCGTCTTTTGCTGCCACGATCGGCCCGTGATGCGTCCGCCAGGTGGTGAAGCGCCGCTCTCCCATTGACCCGTCGGGCTTGCGATAGCGCAGTGTCACCACTCGCGCCTGCACCGCCCGCGTCTCTTTGCCGTAGCGATAGGCCCAGGTCTCGCCGTTGCGCACGACCCGCTCGGCAAATTCATCGACATTGTCGACCGTCGCAGAGGTGTGCATCCACCCCGCCTGTTCGTTGAAGCCCTGATAGACGAAGAACTGCCCCCAGGTGCTCGCCCCATATGCGTTCAGCCCGGTGTCACTGGTCACCTGTGCTTCGGAGCGGAAGTAGAAGCTGGTATGCGGGTTGATCAGCAGCAGCGCGCGCTTGTCCGCCGTCAGCTTGGGCGCGATCGCGATGCCGTTCGAGCCCGAGGGTTCGCGCGGGACGATACCCCGCTCCTCGGGCGTGGGCGGCGTGGGGCTGCCATAGAAGGTCTTGAGCCCGCTCAGTGAAATCCGCTCGATGTCGCCGCCGATGCTGCCTTCGGTGAAGCTCAACGCCATCCAGGGCTCGAACCGCGTCAGCACCTTCGCCTTCACCTGCGGGTGGGTCGCAAGATAATAGTTCAGGCCATCAGCCCAGGCCTGCATCAGCGCGCGCAGCCAGGCGGGGCTGCGCGCATAGTCCTGCCGCAGCGCCACAGGATCGACGAACAGCCGCTGCCGCAGATCGGCCCACAAGGCCCCTTCGCCGTCAGCCTCGGCAGTGCGACCGAGTGCGGTCAGATAGTTTGCCTCGATCCGCGGAAAATCATCTTCAGCCTGCGCATAGATCATGCCGAAAACCGCGTCGGCGTCGCTTCGCCCCCGGATATGCGGAATGCCCCAGTCGTCGCGGGTGATCGTCACCCGACCGGCCTGGGTCTGCCAGCGCGCCCGCTCGGGATCGGGCGCAGCGGCGATAGCGCCGAGCAAACCCAATATAAGCAACGGATTGCGCGTGCGCCGGATCAGCGTATCCATGACGGGAGACTAGAATGGGGGGAGCGAATGGCCAAGCACTGGTTTGCGGTTCTGGCGGCATTCGCCCTGGGCAGCGCGGCAGGCGCGCAGCAGGCCGAGGCACCTCCCATTCTGCTCAAGCCCATGGCGGTGTTCGACGCGGTCGACGGCCAGGCGCATCCCGGTTGGGAGGTGCTGGTGCGCGGGGAACGCATCGTCGCGGTCGGGCCGGACCTCGCCGTGCCGTCGGATGCCGTCGTGGTCGCGCTCGATGGCGACACGCTGATGCCCGGCATGATCGAAGGCCACGCCCATCTCTTCCTTCACCCGTACAACGAGGCGAACGGGGACGATCAGGTCCTGCACGAGCCGCTGGCGCTACGCACTGCGCGTGCCGTGGCACAGGCACGCGCGACACTGCTCGCCGGCTTCACCAGCCTGCGCGACCTCGGGACCGAGGGCGCCGGTTATGCCGATGTGGGGCTCAAGACGGCGATCGACCAAGGAATCGTCGAGGGGCCGCGGTTGCAGGTGGCGACACGCGCGATCGTCGCTCTCGGCGCTTATGGGCCCAAAGGGTTTGAGCCAGGCGTCGCGGTGCCTCAAGGGGCGGAGGAAGTCTCCGGTCCCGATCAGATGGTCGCCGCCGTACGCCGACAGATTGCCGCGGGCGCCGACTGGATCAAGCTCTATGCCGATTATCGCTGGCGCGCGGGCGAAGAGAGTCGCCCCACGCTGAGCCTCGAAGAAATCAAGGCCGCCGTCGCCGCCGCGCACGACGCCGGGCGACCGGTCGCGGTGCACGCCGCGACGGCCGAAGGGATGCGTCGTGCGGTCGAAGCGGGGGTCGATACGATCGAGCATGGCTATGGCGGCACCCTCCAGATCTTTGCCGCGATGGCCGCGAAGAAAATCGCGCTCTGCCCAACGCTTGCCGCCTCGGACGCAACCTCGCGCTATCGCGGCTGGAATGGCGCGGAGCCCGCGCCCGCTGCAGTCCGCGTCAACCGCAACAGTTTTAGGCTCGCACTCCGGGCCGGGGTACCGATCTGCATGGGCGGCGACGTCGGCGTCTATGCGCACGGCGACAATGCCCGGGAGATGGTGCTGCTCGCGGCTGCGGGCATGCGCCCGTCGGACGTGCTGATGGCGGCGACGTCGGGTAACGCGCGCTGGGCCCGGGAGGCCGCGAGGCTTGGCAGCGTAAGGCCGGGCCTGCTCGCCGATCTCGTTGCCGTCGCCGGCGATCCAACGCGCGACATTCAGACGGTGCGCGCGGTGCGCTTCGTGATGAAGGGCGGCAAGATCGTGCGGCTGGAGCAGGCCAAGTGAAGCCGCTGCTCCTATCGCTCGCCGCAGCGGCAGTCGTTTTGCCTGGCGCGGCCGCTGCCGATCCAGAGCCGATCGCCGTCACCATCCAAGTCGACGCTGCGCGTGACGAAGGCCCGGTGCGGCCGGTCTGGCGCTTTTTCGGTGCCGACGAACCGAATTACGCGACAATGAAGGACGGGCGCACCACGCTCGCCACCCTCGGCGCCCTGCTGCCGAACCAGGTCTATTTTCGCACGCACAACCTGTTCACCTCAGGCGACGGCACGCCGGCCCTCAAATGGGGCTCGACCGGCATCTACCGTGAGGATGCGCAAGGCCGCCCGATCTACGACCGGATGATCGTCGACCGCATCTTCGATACGTATCGGGCGCGCGGTGTGAAGCCCTATGTGGAGCTGGGCTTCATGCCCGAGGCAATGTCTACGAAGCCCCAACCTTACCAGCACGACTGGCGTCCCGGCAGCGGCACCCTTCGCACCGGCTGGGCCTATCCGCCCCGCGACTATGCCAAATGGGAAGAACTGGTGTTCCAGTGGGTGCGCCACTGCGTCGCGCGCTATGGCCGCACCGAAGTCGCCAGCTGGTATTTTCAGACGTGGAACGAGGCCAATCTCCCGCAATATTATTGGGGCGGCACGCGCGAGGAGTTCTTTCGGCTGCACGACAGCGCGATCCGCGGCGTGCGGCGGGCGCTGCCCGAGGCGCGCGTTGGCGGCCCGGACAGCGCAGGTGCCGGCGACGACTTTCTCGCCGCTTTCCTTGGCCATGTGAAGGCCGCCGGCACGCCCACCGACTTTCTCTCCTTCCATGCCAAGGGGCAGCCGGTGGTGGTGACGGGTGCGCTGGGCAGCTATGTCCGTATGGGTCTCGACACGCATCTTCGCGCTGCCGACCATGAATTCGCCACGATCGCCGCGGATCCGGTGGGCCGGACCAAGCCGATCATCATCGGCGAGTCCGATCCCGAAGGCTGCGCTGCCTGCCAGGGCCCGGCGAATGCCTATCGCAACGGCACGATGTATTCGAGCTACACCGCCGCGACACTCCCGCGCCTCCAGGCGCTCGCCGCCCGGCGAGGCCTGACGCTGGAAGGCGTGCTGTCCTGGGCGTTCGAGTTCGAGGACCAGCCGCCCTTCGCCGGCTTCCGCCAGCTCACCTCCGCCGGCATCGACCTGCCGGTGATGAACCTGTTCAAACTGCTCGCGAAGATGCGCGGCCATTATGTCCACGCCGCATCGGACCATCAGGTGCCGCTCGATATCGTGTTGCAAGAGGGTGTGCGCGGCGTCCCCGACGTCGGCAGTATCGCGAGCCTGGAAGGCGACACGCTGTCGATCCTCGTCTGGCACTATCTTGACGACGACGTACCGGGGCCGGAAGCCGAAGTGACGCTGAAGCTTAGCGGCCTGTCGGCAGCGTTCGCGCGGGGGGCGCGGGTGATGCATTATCGGATCGACCAAGTGCATTCAAACGCGTTCGCCGCGTGGCGCGCCATGGGATCACCGATCGCTCCCAGCGATGCCCAGCGCACGGCGCTGATAAAGGCCGCGGCACTGGCGACGATCGACCCGGCGCCGACGGCCCTGGCGGGTTCAACGACGCGATTCCAATTGCCGCGGCAGGGCGTCTCGCTTCTGGTCGTGACGCCGAGATAGTTGTCGCGTATAACAATAGGACAAAATCAATCGTTCGGAGGGGAAGTGCGATGATGCTGGCAGCAACGATGGCGACGCTCCTCTTCATGGGATCGCTGGGCATGGCGGGCGCCGATGCCATGCAAACCTCGCAGCAAGCCTATGAGGCGATGCCCGACACCGCAGGCACCGGCCCCTACCCCGCCGTCAAGCGCACCGCTCCCGCGTTCCCAGACTATGTCCTCTACCAGCCGGCCGACCTGTCGAAGCTCGGCGGCAAGAAGCTGGGCGACGCGGCGGAAGTTCAACCCTCGATTGCCATGTCCGGTCCGCTGACACGAATGGCGCAAACCGCGCGCGACCGAACTGACGTGATGTGGTGGACGACCTCCGCACCAGCGTAGTTGTGCAATGATGTGGTCGTTGTAGGTCCACGTCAGTGCCCATTTTTGACCGGAAATGGTGCGCTTACAGGACTCACATCGGGCGCTGCAGCCCGCAGAAAAACGTGGGTTTTGGCGGAGCCTGCGATCCGTGGCCCCTTCGTGGCCCACCAAAAAATCTGGTCCGAAACCCGGACACGAACCCTCGCCCCTTGAACCCTTTTGGTACTTTTTGGACGTGATTCGCGGCGCGCTTTTCGGGCGATCAGGGTCAATTATTCAGCGCCGGTCATACATGTTCCGGCAGAGTGATTTCTAAGCGGTGCCGCTCGCGAGATCGCGTCGCATGCCGGACGAAGTGGATCAGCGCTTGCCGCATGCCTCGAGGATCGGGGTCATCGCTCTGACATGCGCATCGATGCGCTCAAGGACGTTCAACGGAACAACCTCACGCTCCGGCAACTTCCACCAGTGCGCATGGACGCGAGCCACCGTCTCCACCACGGCTTCGAGAACCGCCGGTTCGGGCAGGCGCGCGCGATTTGCGAAGACCTTCCAGCGATCTGCCGTCAGCGCCTTGAACGAACGTTCGCCACCTAGCGACAGCGCGAGAGTGTCCGCTGGGAGATAGGGGACGGTCGACAGCACGTCGTAGATTGGCGCCAGCGCGGCAAGGTTGCCGTCGCCGGAATAGATTAGCGACCAGTTCTTGAGGTGCATATCGCCATTGCCGGTGATCACGGCCAACACCAGTCGGCGTACGAATTCGAGCGCGGCCGCCGGAGAGATCGCCACACCCAAGGCAGCGGCGATGTCGTGATAGGCCGCGGCATCGTATTTCCGCGACGGATAGGCACCGAACACCTGGGCGAAATCTTCGATGTGGATCCTTTCGCCCGATGGTCCGCGGTCGAAGCGCCGTATCAGCAGGACCTTGCCCTCGGCCAAGGTATCGAAGTCCTCCGGGATTCCGTCGAAATCCGATTTGTCGACCAGTTCGCGCGCCGGCACGTCCATGCCAATGGCCGCCGCCAGTGCCAGATTAGCCAACTCGTTTTCGGACACGCCGGGAAATGCGGTCGACGGAAACTTGGCTATATATTGGCCCTGTCCATCTTCGAGCGGAATGGTCAGGCCGCCTCCCTTGCCGGTGTTCTTCATCACCGACAGCTTCATCTGCACGCCGGCAAGCGAGAAGCGCGCCTTGGGCGTGCTCGCTGCTGCCTCCGGCCGTGCGACGTTGAAGCCCTCGCTCGGGATCACCCGCACCGCGCCCGGCAGATCGGTGCCGAGGGCCGCCAGAAGGTCGAAATCATTGCCCGGACGGACCGCCCCGGCATGATGCCTTTCCATCGCGTCCCGCAGCTTGTCCTCTGGAAGCAGGTTCGCAAAAAAGGCAGGCAGCGCACCGGCCAAGGGCTTCGGATCCCTTCGCAGCCCCCCTGCCGCTGCGCGGAAAGACAGACTGAGGATCGGGTAACCGCCGGTGGCCCGATAGGCGGGGTCAAGGCTGAATGCGTTGAAGTCGCCTGGCGTCCGGACGATCACGCCGACCTTCCTCGCGTTCAGGAAGACATCCAGCGACTGGGTGGCCTGCGGAACCTGCGTCACCTTCAATCCCCCTGCGGGACGAAGGCAGCTAGATCCTCGTCGTGCTGAGGCTGCAGCAACGCGCGCACGGCGGGTATCATCGCTTGTGGCACCAGCATCACCTCAAGCCCAAGGGCCCGCGCAACATTCATCAGCGTCGTAGCACGCGCGGCGGCAACTCCAGTTTCAATATCCCGGTAGCGTGGCCGCGAGATGCCAGCCAAGTCCGCTACCTGTTCTTGCGTCAGTCCGGCGGTCCGCCTGGCCTCGCGCAATCGCTCACCAATTTCCTGGAGGGTCGCTGACGGCGCGTCCACGATGATCCCCTAACATATCATACTTGCATCCATTGATACGGGAAGAGATCACATTCCCCGGCGCATGTCAATTAGATTGAAACGTTTTCGTATCATAGATCGCAGAATGAAATGAAAACATATCATTTCTCGACCAAGGCATAGTCGGCTACGAGCCCGTTACGATCTGGGTCCGCACACCCGCACGCCGTGGACATAGCGTCGATACGGGCAGCCATCTCGTCGATCGACGACGGCACCTCTTCGAATAAAATCGCCTTATGCTCGACGACGGGCCATAGATGGCGTGTTCGTCAGCGGCATCGGCTATCGTCGCAGGTCGCACGGACACGGCGCTCACGCCCGCTTCCCCTGTGGCGCGATGGCAATGCTCGACAGATCAGCGGCCGGATCGATGGCGACGCCCGCCTGCTTTCGTTCCGAATAGCGATCGACAAGCTGCGGCGTGTGCGGACGGAGCAGGACGGTGAAGCGCACCAGTTCCTCCATCACGTCGACGATCCGGTCGTAATAGCTCGATGGCTTCATGCGGCCTGCGTCGTCGAATTCCTTGTAGGCCATGGCGATCGAGGACTGGTTGGGGATGGTGAACATCCGCATCCAGCGGCCGAGCAAGCGCAGCGTGTTCACCGCGTTGAACGACTGCGAGCCGCCGGACACCTGCATGACGGCCAGCGTCCGCCCCTGCGTCGGGCGCATCCCCTTCATTTCGAGCGGCAGATGGTCGATCTGCGCCTTCATGATGCCGGTGATCTGGCCGTGCCGCTCGGGACTGCACCAGACCTGGCCCTCGGACCACAGCGCCAGTTCGCGCAGTTCGTGCACCGCCGGGTGATCGTCGCCGGGCACCTGGTCGGGGAGCGGCAAGGTGGAGGGATCGAAGATGCGCGTCTCCGCGCCGAACAGGCGCAGCAGGCGGGCCGCTTCCTCGACCGCCAGGCGCGAAAAGGAGCGTTCGCGCAGCGAGCCGTAGAGCAACAGGATACGGGGCGCGGGATCGAGCAGCCCCAGGCCCGATGCGGGCTTGGAATGGACAAAGGCGGCATCGAGTGCCGGCAGCGTGTCCGGATCTTCCAGCGTGCGTAGCGGCATCAGGCAGCAGCTCCCCGCTCATACCATCCTCGCGAGGCCATTACGATCGAGACGACCGACAGCATCACCGGCACTTCGACCAGTACACCGACGACCGTCGCCAGCGCCGCACCCGATTTGAGCCCGAACAGCGAGATGGCGGCGGCAACCGCCAGCTCGAAGAAGTTGGACGCGCCGATCAGCGCCGCGGGTGCGGCCACGCACCAGGCCACGCCGAACCGGCGGGACAGCCAGTAGGCGAGACCGGCGTTCAGATAGACCTGGATGAGGATCGGCACCGCCAGAAGCGCGATCACCAGAGGCTGCGCGACGATCGCCTCGCCCTGGAAGCCGAACAGCAGGACCAGCGTCGCCAGCAGCGCGACGAGCGACGCGGGACCGAGGCGGCCTAATAGCCGGTCGAGCGCCGCCTGCCCGCCGCGCGCCAACACGGCGCGGCGGACGAACTGGGCGGCGATCACCGGCACGACGATGTAGAGCAGCACCGAGATCAGCAGCGTGTCCCATGGCACCGTCACCGACGCCACGCCGAGCAGCAGCCCGACCAGCGGCGCGAAGAGAAACACCATCAGCACGTCGTTCAGCGCGACCTGCGACAGCGTGTAAGTCGGGTCCCCCTCGCAGAGGTTCGACCACACGAACACCATCGCCGTGCAGGGCGCCGCCGCGAGCAGGATCAGGCCGGCGATGTAGGAAGGCCCCTCCCCCGCCGGCAGCAGCGGTGCGAACAGCCAGCCGATGAACAACGTGCCCAGCGCCGCCATCGAGAAGGGCTTCACCGCCCAGTTGATGAACAGCGTGACGCCGACGCCCTTCCAGTGCTGCCGCACCGAGCCGAGCGCGCCGAAGTCGATCTTGAGCAACATGGGGATGATCATCAGCCAGATCAGCACGGCGACGATCAGGTTGACGCGCGCGACTTCGGCCGACGCGATCGACGCGAAGACGCCAGGCAGCAACTGCCCCAGCCCGATGCCGGCGGCGATGCAGAGCAGCACCCACAGCGTCAGATAGCGCTCGAAGGTGCCGATGCCGGGACGCGCAGGTGCTGCGTCCAGTGTAGGGGAAACCGTCGACATGGCGTCAGCGCACCCGTTCGCCGGCGGCATCGACCACCTGTTCGCCATCCTCCTTGGCGAACGCCCCGCGCTGGGCGGCCGGCAACAGGTCGAGGACGGCTTCGGAGGGGCGGCACAGCTTCACCCCCAGCGGTGAGGCGACCAGGGGACGGTTGATTAGGATCGGGTGCGCCATCATCGCGTCCAGAAGCGCATCGTCGGACAGCGACGGGTCGTCCAGGCCCAGCTCGGCGTAGGGGGTGCCCTTTTCGCGCAGCAGGTCGCGCGGGCGCATCCCGGCGCGGGCGATCAGGTCGACCAGCATCGCCCGCGAAGGCGGGGTCTTCAGATACTCGACGACATGCGGCTCGATGCCGGCATTGCGGATCATGGCGAGTGCGTTGCGCGACGTGCCGCACTCGGGGTTGTGATAGATGATGATATCGACGGCCATGGCACGTCCTTTCAGCAGCAGGGGGCGAGTTCGGCGACGAGCGGCGCGCACAACTCGGCGCTGCCCGCACAGCAATCCTTGACGAGGAACAGCGTCAGCGCGCGCAAGCCCGCCAGGTCGGCGCGATAGATGATCGAGCGGCTTTGCCGCTCGGAGCGGATCAGGCCGGCGCGTGCGAGAATACCGAGATGCGCCGACATGGTGTTCTGCGGCACCTCCAGCTGGCGAGCGATCTCCCCCGCCGCCATGCCGTTCGGCTCGTGCCGCACCAGCAGGCGAAACACGTCGAGGCGTGTTCCTTGGGCAAGGGCCCCCAGCGCAGCGATGGCCGATTCGTTTTCCATATATCTAGCATAGCGGATATATTACCCTCACCGCCAGTGCAGAGTTCAGCCTGCGATGGTATCCCCGCTCAGCCCGGACGACGGGGATTTGGCGCTGGCCCGTTTGCGGAAAAGCCGAGGGGACTGATTGGAGGCCGGCTCAGGCCCCCCCCCAATACCGCCGCTCGACTGAACCGTCTTGCCGCCTGAGTATCTGTTCAAACGAGGAAGCGGTTTCGCTACCCCCTGCGCTTCACCGGGTTACGCTGCGCGCACGCGCGAAGCCGCGATCGCTATCCAGAAAGGACGCGAGCATTGCCGGAATCAGATCCGTCACCGCCTCCTTCTGCCCATAGGTCTCGGCATATAGCGCAGCATAGTCCTGCAGCCGCCGGTGCAGTTCGGGCGTAATGAGGATCGCCAGCTTGACGGTCTTTCGATCCGGCAGCTTGGCGAGTTTCAGCCTGACCGATGTGACTCACCGATAGTCGTGTGTGCCGATTTGCCTGAATAGCGCAAGCGATCCGTCGGCCCGGCGGCGCCACAGGCGCAGGCCACCCCCTTTCACGACGCCAGAAGCGTCTGAAGATCGCCAGTTTACCTGGAATTTCGGGTACTCGATCACATAGGCACCGAAATCTTCGAAGCCGACATTCCAGACGCGCACCGAGTCGAAAGTCACGCCCCGGCCGCGCTCCGTGTAGGCGAGCAGATAGGGCCGGATCTCAGCGATGCCGGTCTTGTTGGTGTCCGCGAACGGCATGACCACTGCATCCTCGGCATAGTCGGCGATCTGCGTCTCCGCGTCGTGGGTCCGGACTGCGACGGCGTTGCGCTCGTTCCTGGCGCGCAGCGTGCGTTCAAGCGCCGGGTCGGCGGCGGAGGGGCGCTCGGCTGATGGATGGCCCTTTGGCAGATCGACGAAGAAGGCGGCAGGATCGGGCAAGCGACGGAAATACCCCCGGACGTCGGATTTGAGCCGCAGGCTGCCATCCGGCTCCACGCCCCACACATGAAAGTATTTGCCTCGCTCTTCCTCGGTGGCGCCGGTCGCGAGCGACCAGCTGATCGTGAACGTTCCCGTTTCGACAATGGCTTTCCCAAGATCGAGGATTTCGTTGGCCACGGGCACATAGCCGGTCACCCGCCGCCGCTTCCCCATGGCGCTGTGATAGGCGGCGATCTGCGCCGCCCCCTGCAGCGCGGGCTGATAGTCGAGCATGCTCTTCGCATCGGCGCGATAAAGCGCAGCGAGCATGCCGGGGTCGTTCGCGATCATTGCCTCGCGCACTCGTTCGTGCGCGGCAGTTACGCGATCCTCCACCGTGGTGGGCGGGCCGAACAGCAGGGTGCGCGCGAAGAAGGGCAGCACGTCGGTGTAGAAGCGCCCTTGTTCGCCCCAATGCCGATCGCCGAAGCCGCCGCCATGTTCCTCGGCTTCATGCGCTACGCCGAACTCCGCCAGGCGATGGGATAGCACCTGGGCGCCATAGACGTGATCGGCGATCATATCCTGCCGCCCCCAGTCGAACTTGAAACCCTGAAGCGACTTCAGATTGTCCGTATAGGCAGGCAGCAGCTCGGTGAGCGAGAAGGCCTGTTGGAACCGCGCGGTGATGGCGCTGTCCACGACGAGCCGGCCATCCGCCCGCCGCGCCGGGGGATCGAAATAGAGCGGCGGCCGGTTGGGGTTTGGCGAAAAAGCCTGGTAGATCGACGTGAAAATACGCGAGTAGCCGTCATCTCCCAGGTCGTCGAGCGATCGCGCGCGCGCCAGCAGGTCGAAATCGGGGCGACTGTGCGACGGTTGGATGCTCGGCCCGGTCCCCACCGGATTCATGCCATACACCACGCCGAAGAGCTCGGGATGGCGCATCCCGAAGCGGATCGCGCCGTAGCCGCCGACACCGTCGCCGACCACGCCGCGGGAGTTCCGGCTGGCGAGGGTGCGGTAGGTGGCGTCCACATGCGGCACCAACTCGCGCACCATGCAGTCTTCCCAATTTCCCGTGGCCGGCGAGTTCACGTACCAGGAACTGCCTGCGGGCGTGGAAAAGTCGGCGACGACGACGATCACATCGCCGATCATATGCTCCCGGATCGCCGCGTCGAGCAGTTCCTTCGCACCATGGCTGGCGAAGGGCTCGCGATGATCCTCGAAGAAGTGGGGAAGATAGTAGAGAACGGGGAAGCGGCGCTCGGGCTGCGAATAGCCGGGCGGCAGATAGACGGTGAGGTTGCGGATCGGGGAGATGCCGATCCTGCTCCCGCCGAAGCTCGCCGATCGCAGCTGCTCGGTGATCAGCCGCCCCTGCTGTTGCACGGTGCCCGCCGGGACGCCGGACTGGCTGGGCACGGACGCGGATTTGCGGCGGAACGGAATCACCAGCGTCTCGCGTTCCTCACCGTCCGCGCGATTGAGGAAATAGACGGTGAAGCTGTCCGGCCCGGTTCGCGAGAAGGTGATGCCGTCGAAGTAGAAGTTGGTCGCATCGCGATCAACCAGCGGGCGGTCTACATAGCCCGACTGCGCTTCCCAGCCGGCAAGCTCGGGCGTGAAGTGCTTGACCCGCACCGTCAGCGAATCGCCCGCCTCGGCGAATACGCTGATCTCGTAGAACACCGGGCTTCGGTCGCCGAGCGCCCGTACGAAGCCGGGGAGGTGGCCGAAGCGGGGGCTGAGCACCACATGCTCCACCGGGCCGTCCGGCATCTCGCCGATCCAATGTCCCTCGATCCACGCCATGTCGGCGATCGTCGCGCGCGGGGCGGGGCTACTGTCCACGCGGAGCTTGATCATCGCCCGCGGGCCAGCGGGCTGCGCCCGGGACAGGCCGGTGGAGAACAAAGCGGCCAGCGCGAGCGCCACCGCCAGAAGCCGACGCCGCACAGACGGATCTTTCGCCCAGCCCATGTTCACCCCTCCCGTTCCGGTACATCGGCATCCGGCCCCAAAGGGTTTGCGCAGGCAACGCGATGTCGCCGAGCGGGACCGCCGCATCGGCAGGCGGGATCAGCGCCGCAAATAAACGTCGATCGCCTGCCGGTATCGTCGACTGAATCGCAGTTCCGTACCGCAGACGAGCCGCACCGTGCCGTCACCATGGGCGCCGGAGCGTATCTCGCTCACGCGGTCGAGGCGCACGATCGCCGAGCGGTGGATGCGCGCGAATGCCTCGCGTGGGAGGCTATGCTCCAGCGCGGCCATCGACTCGCCGAGAAGCACCGCACGCCCGTTGCAATGCACCTCGGCATAGTCACCGGCCGCCGCAATCCAGTCGATCTCGTCGAGCCGGACCAGCCGGACGCTCCCGTTGGACCGGACTACCAGCCTCGGCGCCTCGCCAAGCGCCCGAAGCATCGATCGCAGCCGATCCCCGCGCCCATTCGTGGCGGCAAGCTGCCGCCGGGCGCGATCGAGGACCCTGGCAAAGCGAAGATCGTCGAAGGGCTTGAGAAGATAATCGAGCGCCTGCGCCCCGAAGGCGCGGAGGGCGTAGGCGTCGAACGCCGTCACGAACACGATCAGCGGCATCGCATCCACGCCGACGGCTTCGATCACGTCGAACCCGCTCATCTCGGGCATCTGCACGTCGAGAAAGATGAGATCGGGCCGCAGTGCCTCGATCGCCGCGATGGCGGCACCGCCATGCCCTGCCTCGCCGATCACCTCGAAATCGCGTTGCAAGTCCAGCGGTGCACGAATGGCGCGGCGCGCGAGCGGCTCGTCGTCGACGATCAGTGTCCGGATCATCGCGGGACCATCAGCGTGACGCGGAACCCGCTCCCCGGTGCGCTCTCGATATCCAGCGACTGCCGTTCGCCGTATAGCCGGCGAAGGCGCCGACGCGCATTGCCCAGCCCGACCCCTTCGATAACCGCGCCCGCGCCCGCGCCATCATCGGCCACGACGATCCGGACCGTATCGCCCAGCAGCTCGACATGGATGTCGATCGTCCCGCCCGCGACGATCGGCGCAATGCCGTGGCGCACCGCATTCTCCACCAGCGGCTGGAGCAGCAGCGCCGGCACTTGCGTCGCAAGCGCTTCGGGGTCAACATGCCGGACAACGCGGAGGCGGTTGCCCAGCCGCGCCACCTCGATGGCGACGTATGCGTCGGCAAATTCGATCTCGTCGGCGAGTGAGCATTGCTGCGTGCGGCGCTCGTTGATCGACAACCGCAGCAGATCGCCCAGCCGCGCAATCAACCGCTGCGCTGTCACCGGATCGTCGGGCACCAGGGCGGAGATGGCGTTGAGCGTGTTGAACAGGAAGTGCGGCTGCAACTGCGCCCGCAGCGCCGCCGTCTCCGCCTCGGCAAGCTGCGCCTGAAGGCGTGCCGCGGCGACTTCGCGGTCGCGCAGCGCGCGATAGGCACGGGCGCCGAGCACGATGCCGACGATGATCGCATAGATCATCAGGTTTACGTGAACGGTGCTCGTCAGCTTGCGCAGCAGCAGCTCCGTGCTCCAGGCGGCCCATGCCGTCCTGCCGTAGATCACCGCGTTCAACATTGTGTAGAGCGCTGCGTGCAGGACGGCGATGCAGATGCCTGCCGCCAGATGGACCGCCGCCAACAGCGGCACGCGCCGCTCGCTCGCGAAGCGGCGCGCCACCGCCACCACCGGCAGCGTCAGCACCGCCCAGGGCGCGTACCAAAGGATACCGTTGGCGAACGCCACACGCCATGGCTGGGCCGTTCCGGCAGTGAGGCCGGCGACATAGGTCTGCGCCGAGGTGATCAGGGCCACCATTAGCCAGAGGACCCAGATCGCGGCGAGGCGGAGAAGGTGGCGCTCGGGCATGACGATCGCGCGCGATCATGCCATCGTCACCAACGCCGCGGAAGGGACGATCAGCGCCGATCGCGCAGCGCGGCGACCTTGGCCTTGAACGCGGTCAGTTCGATCTGGGTCACCCTGCCATCATGATCGGCGTCAGCGCGATCGAATATCGGCATCGGCGCCCGCGCGAGTTCGTCGCGGGTCAGGCGGCCGTCGTGATCGGCATCGGCTTCGGCGATCAGCGCGTCTAGCCGTTCGACGGCGTCGGGCCGGAACCGCGCGAGCCGCTTGAAATCATCGTGGCTCACTGCGCCGTCATGGTTGCGATCGGCCTTGTCGAACCGGGCAACGCGCGACTGGCGGAACTCCTCGCGGGTCGTCACGCCGTCGCCATTGGTATCGGCATTGGCCAGCGCGGCGCCGGGATCGCGCTGCATCTGCGCCAGTGCGGGGCTCGCCATCAGAAGGGCGATCGGAAGGAACAGGTACGTCTTCATGCGATGAAGGCCTCAAAGCGTGGGGGCGGCCGCGCCCAGGGGCTGAAGGCGCGGCCGAAGGGGATAAGAGTCAGCGACGGGTTGGCACGGTGCCGCTCACCGTCCGGGTGGCGCCCTGCGGGCCGGTGAAGGTGCTGGTATAGCCTGCGGTGCCGTCGCCGTTGTTGGTGGCGCTGGTCGTGCGGCGATAGCTGTCGCCGTTGTTCAGCGTGGTCGTGCGGCTGCCGTTGAAGCTGCCGTCACCCCAGCTCGCGTCGCGCGCGGTGGTGGCGCCGCGCCCGTTGTTGAACTGGGTGCTGCGATCCGCCGAAAAGTGGCCCGGACCATAGTCGCGGCTCCGTTCGTGCCGATAGCCGCGTCCGTCGGACAGCTGCAGGCCACGCCGAACCGTCGCCGCGCCGGGCGCGCGCGTGGCCGATCGCCACTGGGCAAAGCCCTGCCCCGAAGCGCTCCGCCCCGCCACGGCATGGCCGCGGCGCACCTGCGCCTCGGCCGGGATGGCCACAGCCGCCAGCCCCGCGGCGAGCGCGGCGAAGCCCAGAACATGCTTGTACATCGTGTCACTCCTTGCACAGGCGACGGAAGTCGCCGCTGGCATCGGGGATAGCGGGCGGCTGTAATCCCGCTGCGACCCCCGGGTGACGAAGGGTAACAGAGTGTAACGGCGGCGCCTCGCCGCGTTCACCTGCGGCGCGGGCGGCGCTATTGCTACGCCATGGAAACCAGCTGCATCGCCGTTGTCGAGGACGACCGGGAAATCCGCGCGCTCGTGGTGGACCTGCTCCAGCGCGAGGGCTTCGAAGCGGTGGGATGTCGGACGGCGGCCGAGTTCGATCAGCTCAACGCGCGTCGCCGGGTCGACCTTGCCGTGCTCGACGTGATGCTGCCGGGCGAGGACGGATTCTCGCTCTGCCGGCGCCTGCACATCGCCGGCGAGATTCCGGTGCTGATGGTCACCGCCAAGAGCGACGATGTCGACCGCATCGTGGGCCTCGAGCTTGGCGCGGACGATTATCTCGCCAAGCCGTTCAACCCGCGCGAGCTGGTTGCCCGCGTGCGCGCGATCCTGCGGCGGACGCGCGCGCGCCACCGGGTGCACGCCCCTATTCCCACCGAACGCTACCGCTTCGGAGGCTGGACGCTCGACGTCGGCGCGCGGGCGGTGTCCACGCCGGACGGCGGCGAGATCGAACTGACCGCCGGCGAGTTCGACCTGCTCCATTGTTTCGCCACCCATCCGCAGCGGGTGCTGAACCGCGACCAGCTGCTCGACTGGACGCGCGGCCGCAGCGCCGGACCGTTCGACCGGGCGATCGACGTCCAGCTCAGCCGGTTGCGCCGCAAGCTCGCCTGCGCGCCGGGCGGCGAGACGATCATCAAGACGGTGCGCGGCGGCGGCTACCAGTTCACCCTCGCGGTGGAACGGCTATGAGCATCGGATCGAATCTTTCGCTGCGCCTGGCGGCGATCCTGCTGATCGGCTTCCTGCTGGTCCAGCTGGTGATCGCGGCGGTGGTGCTGCCCCGATCATCCGATTCCGGCCGCTCCTATGGCCTGCCGAAACCGGCGGAAGCGGCTGCCATCGCCGATGCGCTCGATCGCGCGCCGGCAGCACAGCGGAGCGCGCTGATCGGCGCATTCGACGGCGGCCTCTATTCGCTGTCGCTGGCGTCCGCGCTTCCGCCACGCTGGCGGTCTTCGGACGAACTGGAGGGGCTCGCCGCGCGCTATCGGGCCGCCGCGAACGGCCGCGCGGTCAGCGTCGACGGGCGGCGACCGCGGATCGGGCGATGGATCGGCGATGCGGCGCGACCGGCCCGCTTTCTGGCGCCGATCCGTGTGGCGATCGGCTTGCGCGACGGCAAGATCCTGCTGCTCACCAGCCAGCCCTCGGACGATCTGCGCGCCTATATCCAGGGCCGGGCGGTGGTCGGTGCGGCGGGGGCGCTGGTGCTGCTCGGCGCGCTGATGCTGGCGGTACGGCAGACGACGCGGCCGCTGGGGCGGTTGTCGCGAGGCGTCCGCCGGTTCGCGGACGATCTCGACGCGCCGGATCTGCCGGTGCGGGGGCCGCGGGAGATCCGCGCGCTTGCCGCCGCGTTCAACGAGATGAAGGCGCAGATCCGCGCGCTGGTCGGCGAGCGCACCCGCGTGCTCGGCGCGATCGCGCATGACCTGCGCACCTATCTCACGCGGCTGCGGCTGCGCGCCGAGTTCATCGAGGATGGCGAGCAGCGCAACCGGGCCGTGCGCGACCTCGACGAGATGGCCGCATTGGTCGACGACACGCTGTTCCTCGCCGACCGCGACAGCGCACCACCGGCGCGACCCGAGCCCGTGGCGCTGGCACCCGCGCTCGGCGAAATCGTCGCCGCGCATGCGGAGCTCGGCGACGCGGTTACCCTGGCGCCGGTGCCCGACGAACTGGCCATCGCCGCGACGCCCCTGGCGCTGCGACGGGTACTCGACAATCTGATCGTCAATGGGCTGCGCCACGGCAACCGCGTCGTCGTAACGGCGGCGGCGGTGGAGGCTTCAGTCGCGATCACCGTCGAAGACGACGGCCCCGGCGTGCCGGCAGAGGCGTTGTCGCGGCTGGGCCTGCCGTTCCAGCGGCTCGATCCCTCGCGCAGTCGCGAGACCGGCGGCGCCGGGCTGGGGCTCGCGATCGTGCGCGCGCTTGCCGGCCGCGATCGGGCATCGGTGCGGTTCGAGCAGGCGACGCCGCACGGGCTCCGCGTAGTGCTGCACTATCCCCGCGCGGCGCGCTGAACGCGTCGCTACCAGCCGCCGGGCACCGACTCCAGGATGATGCCCGTGGCGATCGCGGCAAGCACGATCCGATCCCCGGCATAATACCAGCGATAGCCCGCCGGCGGCACGCGCAGGCCATAGACGCGCGGCTCGACGACGACATAGCGCCGCATCGGCGGCGGCAACGTGACTCCTGCCACCCAGACCCGGCCATACACCCCGCGCGGCGGCAGATAATAGCCATAGCCGGGTGCGAAGTAATAGCCTCGGCGCGGACCGGCATAGACGGTGAATTCCGGCCGACCACGCCACCAGCCGGGGCGGGTCCGATCGACCACCACCACGCGCGGTACGGCTCGGTAGACCTGCACCGGGGCAGCAGCAGCCGGCTGCGAAATCGCAACGGAAGACGTCAGCAGCATCGCTGCCACGCCCGCATGACGTGCGCCGGCGACGACTATCTCGAAGATCATACGCTTTCACTCCGCAAGAAGGATGCGCTTCTTCTTCCCGCCGAATGCAACGCTGGAATGTGCCTCTGTAACCTTTTGTAAGCGCCAAGGCGGCCGGCACACTCCGTTACCGCGAAGCAATGTTGTACTTACCGCCAAATCCTATCGCTTCTGCGAGCACCCGGTCGCCTCCTGTCCGGGTCCAGGGGAAGTGTCATGCATCGGATTGTCGATCTTTATCGGCCGCAAGCAACTGGCCGTTCTTCCTTCCTTGCGCGAACAGCCGCCGCGGCGGCGCTGACCGCGCTGGCGGCATCGACGCCGGCAGCCGCGCAGGAAGCGGCCGGTATCGAGAAGAAGGGGTTCTTCTCGGTCGACGAACGAAGCTGGGTCGTGCGCACCGAGTACAATGCGCCACGCAATGACTTTAACCGCGACTTCCGCGACATCGGCCTGGCGACGCTCGAGGTGCAACGCGCCTGGACGCTGCAGGGCCCGCTCGAGCTTCGCGCCGGTGGCGGGATTACCTATGCGAAGGGCTCGACTGACGAGCCGTTCTCCACGGCCCCGGCGCGCAATGTCGATGTCCTGGGGTTCAATGGCGGCGCGGAAGCGCGAATCGACCTGTTGCGGCTCGACAGGGTCCGGCTGTTCGTCGACGGATCCGTCAACATGCTCTGGACGCACGGCGTGCAGTTCCCGCCCGGCGGCACCGGCTTCAACGGCTTTCTGCGGGCCGGACCGGGTGCGATGGTCAAGCTCAACGACCGCCTCGCATTCGAAGCCGGCTATCATATAAGCCATGTATCGAACGGCGCGGGGATCGTCGCGCATAACCCCGCTTATAACGGTCATGGGGTCTATCTCTCATTTCGAATAACGAGCAGGGCGCGATAGGCAGAGACAGGGATCGGCTGTGTCGCTCCTCATCCCGGCGTACGACTTTGTCCGACTTTAGGCCGTGTTGACAAAGTGGATTTCCAAATTGGCTGATCTCTGATTCAAGGCTGCTCTTTGCAGGGAGCGGCAATGGCGCGTGGGGATCTGACGGACGGAATGGGCGGTGCTCGAAGAGCTGCTACCGTCCGAGCGCGGCCGAAAGGCGCGCCCCTCGCATGACAATCGGCGATTGCTGAACGGCATGCTGCATGTGCTGCGGGTTGGTTGTCCCTAGCGGGACGTGCACGAACGCTACGGCAAGTGGAACTCGGTCTATGTGCGGTTCCGGCGTTGGGCCGAACAAGGCGTCTGGGATGCGATGCTGGCCACGCTGGTCGAGTTCGGGCTGACCGACGACTGGCAGCACATGATCGACAGCACCACGGTCCGCCGCCATGTTTCGGCAGCGGGCGCTAAAGGGGGACTCATAAGGAGGCTTTTGGTCGATCACGCGGCGGCTTTACGTGCAAAGTCCACGCCTGCTGTGACAATCAGGGACGTCCTCTCGGCTTCCTCCTGACCGGCGGTGAAGCGTCGGACTACGGCGCTGTCGAGGACCTCATGGCGCTACCGGTCAACAAGCCCAACGCGCTGCTGGCCGACAAAGGCTATGACGGCGATGTGGTCCGCGCAAACCTGTTGATGCGCGGTATTCTGCCGATCATCCCGCCAAAGGCCAACCGGCGCGAACCCATCGCCTGCGACTTCCGTCGATATCGGGACCGCAATCGCATCGAGCGCATGTTCGGGTACCTCAAGCATCAACGCCGCATCGCCACCCGCTACGACAAGACCGCGCTGTCGTTCGCCAGTTTCCTCAATCTCGCTGCGATCCGCCGGTGGTTGCCAAATTTGGTCAACAGGGCCTAGAACGTTGCCATTTGCAGCGACGCCCATTGACCCGCGTCGACCTGCAAGCCATCGTAATCAGTCGAATGCAGAGCTCGGGGGAGCTGTGAAGCAACTGATTGTTCTATTCTCGTCGATCGTCCTAATCTCCCCAGCCCAGGCGCAGGCGCAGGGTTGGCCGGAGAAGACCAGCCCTTGGGCGGCTTGGCCTGGCGGTGGCATCGCACGTGGCCCACTGGGTTGCACGACAGTGCTGGGCTCCGACGAGCATGCCGGCAAGCGGCTTGAGGTCGCCCTCGCCGTCACCGTGTTCAATCAAACCTGGATTCAATTCTCAGGCAGCGCGCTGGCGGAAGGCGAGGGCAAACCGAGCATGGGCACGTGGCTAAGGCCGTTCAAGGCGGATGGGGAGTTGGTCGATCGGCTCAACCCGATAGCCTTCCATGTCAGGGTGGACGCGACGCGAAAGGCAACCCGGCGACTCTACGATCGCGATCTGGACAGGATTTACGCGGGCAGCGGGTTCATCGTGGATACGCGAAGTGAGAATGGGCAGTTCAAGATCGCCCCGAAAAACAGCGGGGAGCAATTGCGCCTTCTCAGGCGGTGCGCGACCGAGCTGGCGCGGAGAAATCCCGGATCGGGCAAGCCCATGGCAACGAAGCCAAGGCTGCTCACCCCGCAAGCGCAACTGTTCACGATCGACGACTATCCGGATTCAGCGCTTCGCATGGAGCAGGAGGGCCGCGTGCAGGTGGAGCTCCAAGTCTCAGCGCAGGGGCTGGTGAGTGGTTGCGAAGTTGCGCCGACTTCGACTGCAGTGCATCAGTCCCTGCGCCTGGCCACGTGCGACATCCTGTCGCGACGGGCGAAGTTCGCACCCGCGTTGGATGCAGCCGGTCAAGCGACGGAAGGTAACTATCCGTTCGCAATGAGCTGGGCGCTTCCCTCGGACTAGCGCCCCCGCTCGACGGCAGCAGCGATCCTACCAAGATCGCTGCTGCCACATTGTGATTCAAACGAAGATCACTCTGCAGAACAAGCCGCAAGTCGCTCCGATCAGCACCGGGCGGCAAATCGTGAGCGGCCGGCCGACACTGCTGCGGCGCTTTCGACCGCCACTGCCGCCCAATCTCTGACATGCGGAGACTTTCCAAAGTTTTGGAAGCAGCCATTTCCCTGCGGCTATTCCCTGGCTTACCTGTTCTGGTGGTGTTGAACCTGACGTGCGCCCCAGATTGTTACCAGTCAGAGGTAGAGTCTCGCTCCTTCATGATGGTTGCTTGATGGGATGCCAAGGTGTCCGGGGGCATGCCCCCGGACACCTTGGCCGGCGATCTCGGCGGGGGTCTTCCCGCCCAGTTTCGAGTGCGGCCTGACGTGGTTGTAGTCATGCCGCCAGGCGTCGAGCACGAAGCGGGCGTGCGCCAGCGACGTGAACAGCGTCTCGTTGAGGCATTCGTCGCGCAACCGCCCGTTGAAGCTTTCGACGAAGCCGTTCTGCATCGGCTTGCCCGGCGCGATGTAGTGCCATTCGACGCGCCGTTCCTGCGACCAGCGCAGGATGGCCGACGAGGTCAGCTCGGTGCCATTGTCGCTGACCACCGTATGCGGCTTGCCGCGCAGCCCGATCAACCGCGTCAGTTCGCGCGCGACTCGAACGCCCGACAGCGACGTGTCGGCTACCAGAGCGAGACATTCCCGCGTGTAGTCATCGACCACGCACAGGATGCGGAAGCGACGGCTGCACGTCAGCGTGTCGGATACGAAGTCCAGCGACCAGCGCTGGTTCGGCCCGTCTGGCAACAGCATCGGCGCCCGCGTGCCTAAGGCTCGCTTGCGGCCGCCGCGACGGCGGACCCGCAGGTTCTCCTCGCGGTAGATGCGCCGCAGCTTCTTGTGATTAGGCGTCATGCCCTCCCGCGCCAGAAGATAGCCGAGGCGACGATAGCCGAACCGGCGGCGCTCCGCCGCCAGCTCGCGCAACCGCGCCCGCAAGGGCGCATCATCGCCCCTGGTCGGCTGATACCGGATCACCCTGCGGCTCACGCCAACCAGACTGCACCCCTCCGCAGCCTTTCCAACGATGCTCCGCATCGCCGGAACCTTGGGCTGCTCCGCCCGACGCTCGCTCAGACCGTGATGTTCACGAGCATGGGCGACCGCTTCCCGCTTCGCGCCGGGCGTCACCATTTTTTTGACGCCAGATCCTTCAGCACAACATTGTCCAGCATCGCCTCGGCCAGCAGCTTCTTCAGCCGAGCATTCTCCTCCTCGAGCGCCCGCAACCGGCGTGCCTCGGATACTTCCAGCCCGCCGTACTTCGACTTCCACTTGTAGAATGTCGCAGAGCTGATCCCGTGGCGACGGCACACATCCGCCGTAGCCATGCCCGCTTCCTGCTCCTTCAAGATCGCGATGATCTGCTCTTCGCTGAACCTGCTGCGCTTCATATCCGTCCGACTCCTTTGCGTCGGACTCTACCTTCTCGCGGTCACATTTCAGGGGCGCACGTCATCACGGGCGAGCAGATTGCATTTGCGTTGCGGCAAGCGGAGGTAGGGACGCCGGTGGCCGAGGTATGCCGGAAGATGGGCATTTCGGAAGCGACGTTCTACCGATGGAAGCAGTTGTATGGCGGCCTAGGGCCGTCGGAACTTCGTAAGATGCGGCAGCTTGGGGACGAGAACCAGAAGCTCAAGCGGCTGGTGGCAGACCTGTCGCTGGACAAGGCGATGCTCCAGGAGGTGCTGTCAAAAAAAGTGTAGCGCCTGGCCGGCTTCGGGAGATCGTCCACTGGGTTCAGGACCGGTTCCGCGTGAGCGAACGGCGCGGTTGCGCCGTGCTCCGGTTCGACCGCAGGACGCATCGCTACAAGTCCATCCGCGCTGACCAGGCGCCACTGCGCAAGCGGATCAAGGAGATTGCCGAGACGCGCGTTCGATACGGCTATCGCCGTATCCATGTGCTTCTGCGGCGCGAGGGTTGGCCGGTGAACGTGAAGCGCATCCATCGGCTTTATCGACTGGAGGGATTGAATTTGCGGGCGAAACGCCCGCGCCGGCACGCCATGGCGGCGCGCCGGGTGGAGCGGCCATTGGCCTCAGGACCGAACGAGATCTGGGCGATGGACTTCGTGTCCGACGCTCTGTTCGACGGAAGGCGCTTCCGCGCGCTGACCGTAGTCGATGCCTTTACACGGGAATGCCTGGCGATCCGGGTTGATCAGGGCATCCGGGGCGAGCAGGTGGTCGACGTTCTCGACCGCCTGCTGTTCGACCCCGGATCTTCGCCCGCCAAGATCCGCGTGGACAATGGGCCGGAGTTTATCTCCCGGGCGCTCGACCATTGGGCGTACATCAACCGGGTGACATTGGACTTCAGCAGGCCCGGCAAGCCGACCGACAATGCCTTCGTGGAGTCGTTCAACGGCCGCCTGCGCGATGAATGCCTCAACACGCACTGGTTCTTGTCATTGGACGACGCCAGGGCCAAGATCGAAGCGTGGCGGGCGGACTTCAACGACAGCCGACCTCACACATCCCTGGGGTTCATGACACCGGCCGAATTTGCTTCATCGGCCGGGGTTAACCCCGGCCGATGAAGCGCCGGATCTCTCGTTCTGGCCGGAGGTATTTCCGGGACAGGGTCAAACGCCGGTCGGTCTCTGGTCGCCGTTGGATGCAACACTGGGGTCACGTCAATCCCCGCTTTCGCCAAGATAAGGATCGCTTGGGGTGCCGGGCGGAACAGTGGAAGGCTATCGTCAGCCACCTCATCCGTTGCGAGGCAGTACCAGCGCGAGAACAGTGCCGAGGCACAGCGTGCCGATTGCACACAGAGCAACGGCGCTGTGGAGCGAACCCGAAAGGCCGGTCAACACGACGACCAGGATCGGGCTAGCGAACTGGCCGGCCCAGAAGCTCGACTGCCACAGGCCGGTGCCTTGACCCCGCTGGCGGAAACTCAGCAGCGCCATGGCGCCATTGAGCAGTGTCGGCAGCGCGATGCCGCCGGCCAATCCGACGATGATAAGGCCGATGACCACGGTGGTATGGGTCGTAGCCATTGCTGCGATTGCCAGTCCGCCCGCCAGGAACAGAAAGGTGCCGAGGCTCACCTGAGGCAGGCCGTAGCGGCGGACGATCGGGAAGCAGGCGGTTCCGGCAACGACTGCGATGTTCGTCAGCGCAGAAACCAGACCCACGGTGGACGGCGCTACCTGCCCGATGGCGTTCAGCAGGAAAGGCGTCTGAATCTGCCCTACATAGAAAGCCAGCGACATGACCACGGTAGCGGCGCAGATCGCCAGCAGCGGCCCCATCGGCAGAGGATCGGCGTTGGCGTTGTCGCGCGGGGCCGCCGTGCGTGCGGCCGGTCGATCGGTCGGAACGAACATCACGACCAGCGGCAGAACGAGCAGGGCGATGGCATAGACGGCGAACGGCGTCCGCCAGCCGAAATTACCGAGCACGCCGCCGATGATCGCGAATCCCACCGCCGCCATCGATCCGCAGGCGGTCTGCAGCGAGAGCAGCCGCTCGCGCTGGGGGCCGGAATAAAGGTCGCCGATCAGCGCGGTAGAGCAGGTCATGATCACGCCCTCGGCGACGCCCATCGCCGCGCGTGCGGCGATGATCGCATCCAGGCTGTGCAGGCCCAGCGGCAGCAACCCGAAGACCGCGTAGAAGAAGAGCGATCCCACCAGCAGCCGGCGGCGGCCCAGCCGGTCCGCCAGCCATCCCGTACCCCAGGAACAGAGCGCAATGATCAGCGCCGGAACGGTAAGGGCAATCGAGACCCGGGCACGCAGATCCGGCGTTCCGGGGAACGCGGCTTCCATCTGCGGCAGAACCTGGGCGACCAGCAGGGTGCCGGCGATCGGCAGACAGGCGAGCAGGGCGAGGAGAACGCCGGAAAATGCTCCGGTGTTCGCCTCGGGATGCGAGGCGCTGTCCGGCAGCGGTGTAGCGATGCTGTGCATGGCACGCTTCCTGTGTTTGAGGCGAGTTACAGGACCGGGACGATGACCTGCAGGTTGAACTGCGGGCCGTTGGCGTAATTGCGGGTCGTCACCGGCAGATAGATGTTCGCGTTGATGGTCCAGCGTGGCAGCCGGTTGATCTGGAAGCCCGGGCCCAGATACAGCGCCGATCGCTTCGTATCGGGCAGCCGGATGCCGTTGATCCGGTCATTATCCAGTTGCTGCACGGCATAGCCTGCCGCCCCGATGCTGATCCCGCGTGCCACTTCGCGCGAAACCGAATAATTGCTGTAGATCAGCTGACCGGCCTGGCCGTCGCGGAAGGTGAAACCCGGGATCGTCGGCGGATTGGAGATCCGGGAGGTCTTGAAATTGTAAAGATATTGGGTGCGGCCGGAAATGTCCCAGCCCTTGGCGGGCAATATGGTCCAGGCGACATAGGGAACGATCGACCAATAGCCGCTGCTCTGGTTCAGATCGTGCTTCCGATCGAACCCGCCCGTCGGCGCGATAGCGTTCAGTGCCACCCGGAACGACGCGACAGGGCGGCCGTGCTTGATGATCGGCTTGAACTGGATGAACGGCCCGAAGGTGACATCTCCCAGTTCGGTGCCATTGTCCACCAACTGCGGCCCTCCCGGATCGAACTTGCCGTTGATCGAGGTGACGGGGATCAGCACGTCGAATCCGATCCGGTTGCCGTTGATATCCCACGGGCTCGCAACCGAAATCTGGGTAACGGTGGTGAACACCTTGATGCGCGGATTGCGGAACGAGGAGGATTCATTGCCGTTGGCGTCGGTCATCGAATTGGAGTCGTTGTACCGCACATATTGCAGCACCGTCACGCCCGGCTTCAGGGTACTGAAGCCATCCCCGAAGCTGGTGCTGCCGAGATTGATCCCGTTGGTGGGCGTGACGAGATCGGGAATCTGGGAGGCGGGCAGCCCCCCGCTCGATTGGGCCAGGGCGGGGGCGCAGAGCCCACCCGAAATGCAGACCGCAACTGCAACTGACGTGAACTTTGCAACCATCCGATCCTCTCCTCAATGGGGACCTTGAGGTCCTCTCATGGCAGTCAGCACGATTCGCTGAGCAGATTCTGTTATATCCGGAATAATGCATATTTCAAACGATTCCGGTATGGATGGAATATTGTGGGTTATTAGGCGGCTAATTCGACCTCCTGATCCCGTGCGTCCACGCCTTGGGCGATGCCCAGGGCATAAAGCTGGCTGGCCAGAGTCGCCGCCTGCGCAGGGGTGAACGCGGCGAGGACGTACCGGTCCGGGCGGATCAGCAACACCCGGTCGCGATTGCCGGCGGCGTTGCGCAGCGTCCCCGCTGCATCGAGGACTTGTCGCACGCCGCTCATTTCCATGGCCGTGGTGCTATCATGCAGGCCGATCAATGCCGGCTTCAGCACGGCGAAGGCAGGCAGCGATGCGATTTCCGGCAGGGACGCCGCGGCGCTGCCGATGCCGAGAAGGGCGAATCCGTCGCCCAGCAAGGTATCGAGCAGGACCTGCTCGCCCATTGCCGTTTCGACGATCGGCTGGGGCAGCAGCCGCCCGACGATCGTCTTTCGAGCGCCATCGCCATCGGGGATCAGGAATCCCTCGGCAAAGCGCGGGGCGGGCTTGTACTTCATCTGTGCGAAATATTCGCGCGCCGCCGGCCAAAGGCCGAGCAGGTGGAACAGCGCGCGCGTAGCGAAGCCTGTGCTGTGGTTGCGCGGGCCCATGATGCGGCCCATACGCAATGCCAGCTGGATCATCTCGCGGACATGGTCACGCCGTTCGCGCTCGTAGGTGCCCAGCAGATTGGCCGGCAGCGTTCCGCGCGTCACCCAGGCCAGTTTCCAGGCGAGATTGTGCGCATCGCGGATGCAACTGTTCATGCCCTGTCCCGCGAAGGGCGGCGTCAGATGGCAGGCATCCCCTGCAAGGAACACCCGGTCCACCGACCAGCGGGGGGCGAGGCGAGCATGAAAGGTATAGACCGCCTTGCGGCAGATCCGGCTCCCCGGTGCCGCGCCATGATCGGCGAGCAGGCGCTCGACGAAAGCCTCGTCGGTTGCGTGTTCCGGCTGTTCGCCGGGCAACAGCTTGAATTCGAACCGGCGGGTGGTGTTGGGTCCTGGCAAGGCGATGCACGGGCGATCCGGATCGCAGAACACGATGGTGTTGCGGCTCGGCGCCGGCGAATCCTCCAGATCGATGATCAGCCATTGTTCGGAGAAGGTTTCGCCATCAAGCACCAGGCCCAGGCTGGTGCGGATGCTACTGCGCGCACCATCGGCGGCGACCAGATAATCGCAGCGGACCGTGCGCCGCTGCCCGTCGACGCTTTCGAGTACGAGCGTGACGCCATCGGCATCCTGATCGAACGAAGCGAGCGCATGGCCGAACAGCGTATCGACCGTGGCCGATCCCTCCAGCGTCCGGCGCAGCGTCGCCTCGAACCGCGGCTGGCGAAAGGCGTTCCGGCGCGGATAGCCATAGGGGCGGGCGGTCGGTTCCACCTTCATGAACATGTGCCGGCGGGGGGAGAGGTATTCGGAACCATAACCGGCAACGATATCGGGTAGCACCGCATCGATGATGCCGGCCGCCTGCATCGTGCGCAGCGCCTCGTCGTCGATCGACACGGCGCGCGGCTCCTGCACCGTTGTCGGGTTGCGTTCGACGAGCAAGGCGCGGGTGCCATAGCGCGACAGCAGGTTGGCGAGCGTCAGCCCGGTGGGGCCGGCGCCGACCACGACCACCGGATAGTGATCGTGGACGGCACTATCGGGACGGGCATGCATCACGCCTCGTCCTGCACGGTATTGACCAGCAGGCCGACGCCCGGAATGTCGATCTCGACCACGTCGCCGGCCTTCATCCACAGCGGCGGCTGGCGCTTGGCACCCACGCCGCCCGGCGTGCCGGAAACAATGACGTCGCCCGCCGAAAGCGGGGTGAAGGCGGACAGATATTCGATGATCGTCGGGATCGGGAACAGCATGTCGGCGGTAGGTTGCGACTGCACCACGGTGCCGTTCAGCCGCGTCGTCACCGACAGCACGCTCGGATCCGGAATCTCGTCCGCGGTCACCAGCCACGGCCCGAAGCTGCCGGTACCGGGGAAATTCTTGCCCGGCGTGAACTGGCGGGTATGCCACTGCCAGTCGCGTACCGAGGCATCGTTGTAGCAGGCATAGCCGGCGACGTGGCCGAGCGCGTCGCCCGCCGGAATGGAACGGCCGCCCTTGCCGATCACCACCGCCAGTTCGCCTTCGAAATCGAGCATGGTGGAGACGCGCGGCCGCAGGATCGGCGCGCCATGCGCCGTCTGGCTATCGGCGAAGCGGGTGAAGATCGACGGGTGTTCGGTCTTGTCGCGCCCGGTTTCCTGACGATGCGTCTCGTAATTATGGCCGACGCAGAAGATCTTGCCGGGATTCGGGATGACCGGCAGCAGCGCGACTTCCGCCAAGGCAAGCGCGTCGCTGGTCGCCACCGCCGCCTGCGCCGCCGCCACCGCGTCGGCCGCGATCAGCGCCTTCAGATCCGGATAGCGATCCGCGAGCACGGCGCCAACGTCGAAGAGCGTGTCGCCATCGACGACGCCATAGCTCGCACGGCCCGAAACCGTGAAACTCGCCAATTTCATATGTTCTACTCCGATGGGTGATGGGCGGTTCAGCTGCGCAGGAGCCCCTGCCCCCAGCTGTTCAACGTGCGTTGTTCGTGCGGCCACTTGCCGACCGGCCGGTCGTGCCGGACGATCTCGAGCTCGGCGGAGATTTCGACCCAGTTCCCGTCGGGATCGTGGACGAACAGGAACAGGTTGTTGCCCGGCCCGTGGCGGCCCGGACCCCATTGGATCGGGATGCGCAGGTCCGCGAGATGATCGGCCCAGTCGCGAATCGCGTTCCAGTCCGATGTCTCGTAGCAATGATGGTCGAACCGGTTTTCGGCAGCCAGGAAGACCGCGAAACTATGATGTTCGTCGCTGCAGCGCAGGAACGAGGTGCGCACGCCGCCCTGATCGTCGAGCACGTCGTCCGACAGCGTGAAGCCCAGTATATCCGTGAAGAAGCGCGTCACCCGCGCCGGATCGCGGCTGGCCATCACGACATGCTGCAACCGCGCCGGGGGCGTCGCGCCATCGGCTTCCTCGCTTGCGCCGGCCGAGTCGGCGAGCCCGAAGACGAACCGGTTCCCGTCCGGATCGGCGACCGTGATCGAGTCGCCGAACAGCCGGTGCGGACCGCGCACAAGGGGATGGCCCGCATCCTCCAGGCGGACGCGCAACCGCTCCAGCTCCCCGGCATCGGGCAGCGCGAAGGCGGCGGCGAGCAGCGATTTGGGCGCGCCGGGCCGGAGCACGAGCAGGCGATCGGGGCCCCGGACGATGAAACCATCGCCATCGGCTTCGATCGTGCAGCCAAGCGCCTGGCCGTAAAAGGCTGCGCTGCGCTGCGGGTCCGCACAGCCGATCTCCAGATGGTGCAGCCGTGCGACCAGGCTGGCGCGCGGGCGTCCCCAACGATTGTCAGGAAATGTCGGCATCGCATCCTCCCTTGGCGCCGGAACCGCATCCGGGGCCGTAAAATCTACATAATTCCTATTATGCTGGAAAAATGTTGTCAATTACCCCGATCGGCGCTACATCGGGAATCGCAGGGGAGCGGACTCAGTCTCCGCGCCAGCTAGGAGAGGGTTATGAAGTTGCTTTTTCCCGAAACGCCCGATTTCACCGGTCCGCTGTACACGCCGTCGCGGTTCGAAGGCGGTGTGCGCGATCTTGAGGTCGTCGGTGAGATTCCCGCATCCTTGTCCGGCCGATTCGTGCAGGTTGCGCCTGATGCGCTGTACCCGCCGATGCTGGGCGACGACATTTACTTCAACGGCGACGGCGCCATCACGGCCTTTCGATTCCAGAACGGCCATGTCGATTTCCAGCGGCGCTATGTTGAAACGGACCGGGTGAAGGCGCAGCGCGCCGCCCGCCGTTCGTTGCACGGCAAGTACCGCAATCCGTTTACCGACGACCCCTCGGTCCATGGGCTGAGCCCGAGCACCGCCAATACCAACATCGTCCCCTTCAACGGCCTGTTGCTGGCGCTGAAGGAAGACAGCCTGCCCTATGCGATGGATCCGGTGACGCTGGAGACGCTGGGCATCTGGAACGCCGACGGCCAGATCGGTAACACGACGTTCACCGCCCATCCCAAGTTCGATCCCGCCACCGGCAACCTGCAGGCGTTCGGATATGAGGCCGGCGGCATCGGCACCACCGACGTGGTCTATTACGAATTCACGCCGCAGGGGCGCCTTGT
Organism: Sphingomonas sp. RS6; assembly: GCF_054489705.1. NCBI lineage: Bacteria > Pseudomonadati > Pseudomonadota > Alphaproteobacteria > Sphingomonadales > Sphingomonadaceae > Sphingomonas > Sphingomonas sp. RS6. The sequence continues at coordinate 95,839 of NZ_JBTMWM010000004.1, read as the reverse complement.
GCGCGAGATATGGATCAAGGCGCCGTTCGCGGGAATGATCCACGATTTCGCCGTGACCGAACAGTATGTGGTGTTCCCGGTTCTGCCCGCGACCGCCGACCTGGAGCGCATCAAGGCGGGCGGAAACCATTTCGAATGGCAGCCCGACCTGGGATATGAATTCGGCGTGATGCGGCGCGACGGCGACGGTTCCGACCTGCGCTGGTTCCGGGGCCCGAACTGTTTCCAGGCGCATGTGCTGAACGCCTTCGAGGAGGGCGATCGCATCCATGTCGACACGCCCTGCGTCGACGGGAACCTGTTCTATTTCTTCCCCACCGCCGACGGTTATTCGCCGTCACCCGAGACGCTGCATTTCCAGCTCACCCGCTGGACCTTCGACCTGGGTTCGAACAGCAACGTCGCCGGCATGACGACGCTGATGGATGCGCCGTGCGAATTTCCCCGTTGCGACGACCGTTTCGTCGGCCGGCCCTATCGCCACGGCATCATGCTTGGCTGCGACATCAGCCGCTTCGCGACCGACCGCTGCGGCCCGCCGCCGTGGCAGTTCTTCAACCTGCTGGTGCATGTGGATGTCGTGACCGGCGCGGTGCAGCATTGGTTCCCCGGCGATGCGGAATGCTTCCAGGAGCCGACCTTCGTGCCGCGGTCGCCCGATGCGCCGGAAGGCGACGGCTATGTCCTCGCCCTGGTCAACCATCTGGAGAGCTACACGACCGAACTGGTGATCCTGGAAGCGCTGTCGCTGGAGAAAGGCCCGATCGCCCGCGTCAAGCTGCCGGTGCGGATGCGCATGAGCCTGCATGGCAACTGGCTGCCGGATACCGCGCTGGCCGGACGCGGCTGATCTTGAGAGCCCAACAAGGAATCCATTGATGTCTTCCCCCGCAGCCTATGAAGGGCTGGACCAGCAATTTATCGACGGCCGCTGGCGACAGGGCCGTTCCGGCAAGCTGCTGGACAACCACAATCCGTATGACGCCACCCTGCTCAACCAGATTCCGCTGGCGACGATCGACGATCTGAACGACGCGTTCGCCGCCGCGGAACATGCGCAGAAGGCGTGGCGGCATACGTCACCGGCAGACCGAAGTGCCTTGTTCCAGCGCGTCGTGCGCGTGCTGGACGCGCGCAAGGACGAGATTATCGGCTGGATCGTCCGCGAATCGGGATCGACGCTGCTCAAGGCGACGATCGAGTGGAGCTCGGTGCGGGCCGGCGCGCTGGAGGCGATGTCGCTGCCCTATCGGGTGGAAGGCAAGATCATGCCGATCGACACGCCCGGCAAGCAGAGCTTCGTGTTTCGCGAGCCGCTGGGCGTGATCGGCGTGATCAGTCCGTGGAACTTCCCGATGCACCTGTCGCACCGCTCGATCGCGCCCGCGCTCGCGCTGGGCAACGGCGTGGTCGTGAAGCCGGCGGACGACACGCCGGTGACCGGCGGCATCCTGCTGGCGAAGATATATGAGGAGGCCGGCATCCCCGCCGGTCTCCTCAACGTCGTCGTCGGGGACGTGGCCGATATCGGCGACGCCTTCACGCTGCACCCGGTGCCGAAGCTGATCTCCTTCACCGGATCGACGCGCGTCGGCAAGCATATCGCCAGCCTGGCGATGAGCGGCGGCAAGCTGAAGCATGTCGGGCTGGAACTCGGCGGCAATGCGCCGATCGTCGTGCTGGACGATGCCGATCTCGACCTGGCGGTGCAGGCGGCGGCGTTTGCGCGATTCCTGCACAACGGCCAGATCTGCATGAGCGGCAATCGCATCATCGTCGACGCGACGCTGCACGATGCCTTTGTCGAGCGCTTCACCGCGCATGTCCGTGGGTTCAAGGTCGGCGATCCGGCAGACCCGGAAACGGTGATCGGGCCGCTGATCAACGCCCGGCAGCGCGACGCGGCGCTGCGCAACATCGCCGCCGCGCGGGAGGCCGGCTTTACCGAGCATCTGGGCGGCGAGGCACAGGGACTGGTGGTGCCGCCGCATATCTTCTCGGGCGTGGCGAACGACAGCGCCTTCGCCCAGGCGGAACAGTTCGCGCCGGTTGCGCCGATCATCCGCGCCCGCGACGAGGAAGAGGCGATCCGGCTGGCGAACGCCACCGAATATGGACTGTCGAGCGCCATCTTCACGCGCGACACCGCGCGCGGCATGCGGCTGGCCCGCCGGATCGAGGCGGGGATGACGCACGTCAACGACATCTCGGTTCAGGACAGCCCGTTCAACATGTTCGGCGGCGAAAAGAACAGCGGGCTGGGCAGGTTCAACGGCGACTGGATCGTTTCCGAATTCACCACCGACCATTGGGTGACGGTGCAGGAAACGCCACACGCCTATCCGTTCTGAAGCGGATCGGGTGCGCTGCCCTTGTTGCTCAGGCCGCGGCGAGCGCGTCCGTCAGGGTCGCCGCGGCTTCGGCCACGGCGGCCTCGGCCTTGTTCAGCGCGGGGCCGCCCTGCGGATAGCGGTGGGCGGGCACCACCAGACCGATCGATCCCAGCACGTCGCCCTGTCCATCGAACACCGGCGCCGAGATGCCCATCATGCCGGGATCCAGTTCCCCCAACGTTACCAGCACGCCGGCCTTGCGCATCTGGCGCATCGTGCGCCGGAACGCTTCCCATCCATCGCCCAGCCCGGCGGCGGCCACGCCCGCGGGATCGGAATCGTAGAAGCGGCGCAGCGTTCGCGTGCCGAGATGCGCCAGGATCGACTTGGACGCGGCACCGCGCGTCAGCGGCATCGGGCGCCCGCGCTCGTAGCTGATCGCCGTTTCGGGCGCATGCCGGACGATCTGGTCGACGCACATCACCCGCAACCGGTAGACCCGGCACAGCAGCCCGATCGCATCGCCTTCCGTGGCATCCACCAGCGTGCGAAGCGGCACCTGTGCCTCGTGAATCAGCGGATCGAACCGGCGCATCAGCCGATCCATTTCGATCACCGCCGGGCCGATGGTATATCTTCCGCTCTTGTCCGAGGTCAGCAGCCCTGCATTCACCAGGCTGCCGACATATTGATAGGCGGTGCTGCCCGACAGGCCGAGGGTGGAGGCGATCGCATCGACCGTCCATTTCGGCTGCTCGATCGTGAAGAGCCCCAGGATCGAAAGTACCTTGTCCGCCGTTGCCATGCCTTGCCCCGCGACGCCACCATCGGCCGCCTGTTCCATGCTCCATAGCAGGCGAGGTTTCCCCGACAACCGGCTGGGCGGCGCCGGCGAACCATTGCGGTTTGCAGCGCATACCACGCTGGCGGCCCTGCTCGGGATGGCCGTCGCCTGGCTGGCGGGGCTGCATCACCCCTGGTGGGCCGGCATGACGGTGTGGCTGGTCGCGCAGCCGAGCCGCGGACTGTTGCTGGAGCGGGTCGTCGCACGCCTCAGCGGGACGGTGATCGGCGCGGCAGCGGGCGAAGCGATGCTGCTGTGGCTGAAAGGCGCGCCGCTCCCGACCTTGACAGCGCTGACCCTGTGGGTGGGCATCTGTGCGGCCGGGGGCAGCCTGTTCCGCCACTTCCGTACCTATACCTTCGTGCTGTCGGGCTATTCGGCGGCGATCGTGGTCCTGTTCGCCCTCGGCGCATCGCCGGGCGCGAGCGGGGACGTGGCGCTGGATCGCATCTTGTGCACGATCATCGGCATTGTGTGCTCTTCCATCGTGGCGTTCGGGCTGGGGCCCCGCCGCGAAACCGTGCCGCTGGAGGCGCGGCTCGATGATCTGGTGGCGCGAACGCTGGACGCCGTGGCCGGGGCGCCCGCGGAATCGAGGAATGCCCTGTTGATCGCGATCGCGGCGTTGCATCGCGAGGCCGACGACCTGGCCGCCGGTTCTGCCGCCGGGCGACGTACTGCCCGAACGGTGCATCGCGTGGCGCCATTGCTGGTTGCGTTGCTTGCCCGCCGCCGGCCGATGCAGGAAGGCGAGTGCGGCGAAACTGCCGTGCTGCTGGCCGAGTTGCGCGCGGCGATCGATTCGCCCGATGCGGGGCTTTCCTGGGACTGGTTCCGATCCACGCTTTCGCCCGGGCGCACGCTGCGCGCCGCGCTTCGGCCGATGCTTGCCATCGCGCTGGCATCGGTGCTCTGGCTGGGGCTGAACTGGCCCTTCGGCGCGATGATGACGGTGGCGGCGGTGCTGTTCGCTTCGCTGTTCTCGAGCCATGCGCAGGGGAATCGGGCCTTGCTCCACGCATTGGCCGGCTGTCTCTGCGGTGCGCTGCTGGGGCTGGTGTTTCGCTTCGCGCTTTCGACCATGTCCGGCGATCCGCTGTGGGCGCTGCTCGGGCTTTTTCCGGTACTGTTCCTGGGCGCCGTGCTGATGCGCCTTCGCCCGACCGGCAAGCTGGCCATTGACCTGAACATGACGTTCCTGCTGACCGCGCGCCCGCTGACCCCTGCCGAACCGTTCGGCACGACGATGGCGATCGGCGCCGCGATCATCGCCGGCGTCACCATCGCCGCCGTCACCTACTGGCTGGTGCTGCCCGCCAGCGTTTCGACCAGTCGCAGGTTGCTGCGCCGGCGTGCGATCGGATTGTACCGGAAGATGCGCGGGCTCGAATCCGGCGGCCGACGGGATGCGCTGCGCCGTGCGCTATCCGCCATCGCCCTGCGCGAACTCGAGCTGGAGGGCGGTCAGCGCTCGCCAACCCTTCATGTGCTTGCCGCCGCCCTGCGGATGCCCGGCCGGCGATAGGCCGGGCGCCCGTTCCGCAGCCTGCCAGAGCGCTTTCACCTTCGGTGAAGACGCTCTCGCCGTTCGGCGACGCTAGCGCGTTTTCACCATGGGCGAAAACGCTCCACGTGTTTGATTGCCGCATTTTCCGAGTCGTTGACCGTAAACGGTCAACTTGAAAATGCTCTAGCGCGTCGTGGCGGACGGCGCCTTGTCCATCGCCGGATCGCCCGCCGAGAAGCTCGGCGCCCGTTCGAAATCTGCTTTCCCGAACGGCCGATCCCGGAACAGATAACCGTAATAAAAGGCGCGCAGACGCGCGTGGAACGCCCGGATCCGATCCTGATAGGAAAGCTGGGCAGCGAGATCGGTATGGGCCAGCCTGGACAGCAGCGCCTGCACGCCCACCGACGGCAGCACCCAGCCAAGCGCGCGACCCGCCGCGTCGCGCCGTTCCAGCCCTGCCCGATAGGCGCGCACGCGCGCCGCGACGCTTTCGTCGCCATTCTGGTGGAAGGCGAAATACCATTTGTAGTGGAATTGCGGCCCGAGCGGCGGCGAATCCGCCCATTCGGGATGCGCGGCGTAGAAACGCTGCATCGTCGCCTCGCGCGGAATGTCCCAGGCGTGGTTGACGGCCTCGCGCTGGGCCAGCGCGATTTCGGTGCCCTGGTCGACCGGGATCGCCTGGTTGATCCCCACATTGGCCAGCGTCTGGGCGATCAGCACCAGCACCAGCCAGGCGGCACCTGCAGCAGGGCTTGGCGGAAATGGATCACATGGAATTCCTACACGAGCGGCGCGCAAACGCCAGGAACAAGCTGGCGATCTCGCGTTGCTGTGCGGAAGCCGCTGCGCCCCCCTGCGGATCACCGGATACGGTGGCCATAGACGTCCTGCACTTCCACCGTTCCCAGGTTCAGCGCACGGATGCTTGCTTCCACCTTCTTGAGGTCGCCGGCGATCGTCCACACGAAATCGTCGGTGCGGAAGGTCTCGCGCGCCAGTGCGTTGGCGTCGTCCAGCGAAATGCCTTTCACGATCGCCGGGACCGTGCGGACGAAATCGAGCGGAAGGTGGCGATTGTCGGCATCGAGCAGGACCGACAGATATGCCTGGTTCGACGACAGCCCCGTTTCAACCTTTTTCAGCAGCGCGTTGCGCTCGACTTCCAGTTCATGCGCGGTCATCGGTTTGGTTGTGGTGAATTCGCGAATGTTCCTGATGATTTCCTGGATCGCGGCGGCGGTGCTGTCGGTCTGGATCGATCCCGAAACATAGAAGGTGCGCTGCGCTTCGGCGGAAATGCCGAGTCGCGAATAGGTGCCATAGGTCCAGCCCTTGTCCTCGCGCAGGTCCATGTTGATGCGGCCGGTGAAGCTGCCGCCCAGCGCGCCATTGGCCAGTTGTTCGGTCATCGCGCGGCGCGGTTCCCAGGGCGCGATCAGCCGCCCGGCCATGACATGGCTCTGTTCCGCACCTGGAACGTCGATCAGGATCACGCGCGCGCCGGTGGGCCGGGGCGCGGGCGTCGGGGCGGGAAGCGCGGGCCTGGCATCGGCGTGCCAGCCGGCGAAATGCTTACCGACCAGGTCGCGCGCCTGATCGAGCGTGATGTCGCCGACGAAATAGGCCGTCATGTTCGCCCGCGCGACTTCGTTGCGATAAAAGGCGAGCATCGCGTCGCGCGACAGCTGTTTCGCCTGGACCCGATCCTCGATCAGCCCGTTGGGATGGTCCGCACCCCATAGCGCGCGGTTGAACAGCGCGTCCTGCGATCCTGCGGGGTTGCGTTCATAGGCGTCATAGGTCTGGTCGACCTGCCGCAGATAGTCGTCGATCTTCTTCTGCGGGAAGGCGGGCTTGCGCAACACCTCGGCAACAAAGGCCGTCGCCTCCGACAGGCCGGCGCTGGTGGTGGAAAACGCCACCGTGCTGCGCCGTTCGCCCCCGGTCACGCTGGGAAACAGGGCCAGTTCGCGCATTCGGGCCTCGATCTTGCCCTGCGGATATTGCGCGCTGCCGCCGAACAGGCTGCTGAAGGTCGAATTGGCCAGCCCGTGCGGATAGGCGCGGTCGATATATTTGCCCGTGTTGAATACGAACGCGACTTCTACCAGCGGCAGCCTGGGCCGGCGCAGGACGACGATCCGCGCGCCATTGGCAAGCGTCGCCCGTTCGATGGCGGGGAAAGCTTTCGAGCAGCATATTGTCCTTGATGTTGATATTCTGGCGCAGTGCCACCGGGTCCGGCCCGTCGCGCAACAGCTTCGCCATTGCCGCGTCCAGCCTGCGGTTCACGTCGGCCAGGTCAGCGCCCGGCTTCACATCGACGTCGATCGTGAAGGTGGCGTTCACCTGCGCGTCGTCGAAATGGGCGTTTACGCCGAGCGCTGGCCCGCCATGCTCGACCAGCGCCTGGTTCAGCGGGCGATCCGGCGCGCCGGATATCGCCGCGGCAAAGGCATCCAGCAGAACGCCGTCCCTATCGTCGCCGCTCGGTACGGGCCAGGTGCGGCTGAGCTGGACGTTCGGTAGCTTGCCGACGAATTTGAGCCGCCGCGGGCTGGTGAGCACGGGCACCCATCGGGCGATCTGCTGTACCTGCTGTCCGGGCCGCACATCCTTGAAATAATGAGCGACCTTCTCGCGCGCCGTGGCCGGATCGATGTCGCCCGCCAGCACCAATATGGCATTGGAGGCACCGTAATAGGTGTCGAACCAGGTGCGGACATCCTCGACGCTGGTATTGTCCAGATCGCGCATCGACCCGATCACGGTGTGCGAATAGGGATGTGCGGCCGGATACATGGCGGCCAGAAAGGCTTCCGTCTGCGCCGCGCTGGCACCGGTTTCCGACTGGCGCTTCTCGTTCTTCACCACCGCGCGCTGCCCGTCGAGCGCCTGAGCGTCGATCGCGCCGACCAGATACTGCATCCGGTCGCTCTCCATCCACAGCGCCAGATCAAGCGCACTGGTGGGGACGAGTTCGAAATAGCGCGTGCGATCGGTGGTCGTGTTGCCATTGACGTTCAGCGCGCCGCTTTCGCGCAGCGGCGTGAAATACTCGCCTTTGCGATGCTCGGTCTCCTGGAACATCATGTGCTCGAAAAGATGCGCGAAGCCGGTCTTGCCGCGCGGCTCGTCCTTCGACCCGACCCGATAGGTCATGGAGACGAGGACATCGGGCTGCGAATGATCGGGGTAGACGATGACGGTCAGCCCGTTGGGCAGGGTGAACTTGTCGAACGGCAGCTGCATCGCGTCGATCGAATCGGCGGCTGCGGGGGCCTGGGCGGGCGCGGAAGCGGCGGCCATGGGCCTGGAGGGGGTGCCCTGCGCCATCGCCAGCGACGACGGAGACGCCGTCATCATCAGCCCCGCCATTAGCATCCGTCGCGTGAACATCGTCGCTCCTTCCCTGCACACCCGGCCCCATGGCCATGGCGGCATGGCTTTGCCCGCGAAGCTTGCAGGATGCTTACCCGCACAAATGGTGCCGCCGGCCCGACGGGATTTCCCGCAGGCGCGCTGCAAGCTTATTGCAAGCTTCGCGTTCGACGCTGTCATTTCCATCGGGGTTGAGGGGCGATCCGTCGAGATGCGGACGCCCCCGAAAAGGGGAAGCGTCGTGTCGCAAGCACAGAAAATCAGAACAGCATTATTCGTCAGTACCATCCTGGTGACGTCCTTCGTCTGCGCTGCGCAGGACGCCTGGGCGCAGACCGTAGCGGGCACCGATCCCGCCAGCGAAGACGGTACGCCGGTCCAGGAACAACCCGCCGATGCCGACGGCCAGGTGCCGGTAACCACCCAAGTGCCGGCGCAGGTGGACAAGCAAGAGGGTGACAGCCACGGCAATTCAATCCTCGTCACCGGCTCGCGGCTGGGCAGCTACGATCGCAGCAGTGACGTCAAGGTCTATACCAGCGACGATATCAAGGCGCTCGGCGTGTCCAACGTCCAGGATTTCATCCGCTCGCTGCCGCAGAACCAGGCATCGGTCGGCTATGGCCTCAACAATCGCAAGTCGACCGAAGTGAAGTTCGACGACGGCGGTCTGGGCGGGCTGGGCGTCGCGGGCGTGAACCTTCGCGGGCTCGGGAGCAAGAACACGCTCGTCCTCGTCAACGGCCGCCGTATCGCCGGGGCCGCGGGGATCGAGGAAGGCTTTGCCAACATCAACAACATCCCGCTCGCCGCAGTGGAGCGCGTCGAGGTGAGCCTGGGCGGCGGCAGCGCCATCTATGGCGCCGACGCACTGGGCGGCGTGGTCAATTTCATTCTGAAAAAGGGCTATAAGGGGCTATCGCTCACCGCCCGCAACGAATTCAGCAGCACCGGGGCCGACACCCGCCAGGCAACGGCGACGGCTGCAACCGCCTGGTCCAGCGGTTCCGTTACCGCGACCTTTTCGTACACCCGCACCAGCCCGGCCGAAAACGCGAAGCTGGGCTATACCACCCATGATTATCGCGGCCGCATTTCGCGGCAGGAACTGGTCGCGGCCGGCCTCGCCAACTATCCGCTCGACCAGCGCTCTGCGGTCGACGATGCCGAGCCGGGCGCGATCGAGCTGATCTATACGATGCCGGCGACCACGCCCTTTGGCTGGCCGCAGACCAATGTGCGCTATCTGCAATGGCGCCCGGGAACCGACTTCAGCAACCCGACGGCGGCCGGCTTGCAGGATTTCGACAAGAACACCGTCAGCAGCAAGATTCCGCCCGATGCCGGCGAGCACCAGGAAAATTACGGCCTGACGCTCAATGTCGAACAGCGGATCACCGATCGCCTGCGGGTGACGCTGGATTATCTCGGCACAATTTTCGATCGCGCGGAGTAGCTCCCCCACCTTCTTCGGTTCGACAATCGCGGCATGATGTTTCACACGGGGTACGGTCAGCGCCCCCCGGAGAATGTCCGCCGGGTTCTTTTCGGTGCGTAGCGTTGCGAAGCCATAGCGGAACACGCGGCCTGCGAAGGAGCGCAGCCGCACCGGCGTTTCATGATGCCCTCGGCGCTCGACCCGCTTCAGCACGTCGAGCAACTCGTGCGGGGTTATCGCCGCGATCGGCCGCCGGGCGATGCCCGCTAGCAGTTCCAGAAACCAGCGCGCCTTCTTGAGGGTGGCCGCCGACTTCCCCTCCCGCTCCATCTTTTCGATATACTCTTTCGCGACGACCTCGAAGGTGGTCTTCGCCGCCAATTCCGATTGGAGGCGCTTCTGCCGCTTCTCCTCGACCGGATCGATCCCGTCGTCGAGCTCGGCCTTCGCCAAGTCCCGCGCCCGCCGAGCCTGCTGGAGCGATACGTCGGGGAAGCTGCCGAGCGACAGCTTCCGCTCGATCCCGCAGCAGCGATAGCGGAACCGCCAGAGCAGGGCGCCGCTGGGTTGAACGAGCAGATAGAGCCCGTCCGAGTCGAAAACCTTGAAGGGCCGGGGTGCCCGCTGAAGCGCTCGAATCTGGACCACGGTAAGCATGGGGCCACGGCTCCTGAAGCGTTCGTGGCCCCATGATTCGTGGCCCCTTTTGAGTGGGCCACAGCGGAACATAATGAGAAAATATGGGACCGCGTTAGGCCCATTTTATCCCAGTTTTCTGCGGTTTTCTATCGATGTTCTCTAGATGTACTGGTGCCGCTTACAGGACTCGAACCTGTGACCCCCGCATTACGAATGCGCGTCACGTACGATAAAACCGCAGAAAACCGTCAGAAGGTCGCAAAGAAGGACCCAAAAGATGGGTAAATCGAGGTTCTTGCGATACCAGCGCGATACCAAGCCAGCTACACCTCAGCCCCACCCAGTGACGGGAGCGAAGGGCCGCCGATCCTGCGCAACCGATGACTCTTGAACAGCGCTGTCAAACGCGTGCGGCTGACTGAACATAACCTCGTAGCTGCGTTTGAACCCCCGCCCGTATCCAGATCGGGCGCGTCGAAGCCGAGATCGGCCAGTGCCCGCTCGACCCGCGGCAGCTTACCGACGCGGGTGGTGATCGCCTTGTCGTTGAGCGGCTGGCCCTTGTAGGTGCGTCGCTTCAGCCAGGCCCGGAACTCGGCGCTACGCATTTTCTCGCTCCTTTGCCTTCCTTCCCCGCTTCGCCTTGGGCGCCGCCGCGCGGGCGGCGCGGATGCGGTCGAGCAGCACGCTGGCCGGCTCGTCAGCCGGGTCCTGCGGCACCAGCTCGCCCCGGAACGCCCGGGCGAGGATCGCCGCCTCCAGCCGAACGAGCAGCGCACGGGCGCGCGCCGCCTCGGCTTCGAGACGATCGGCGCGGGCGAAGGCGGAGTCGAGACGCGCCACCGTTGGCGCCCAGCATGGCTTAGCAGGGAGTGGAACAGGGATTTCACGAACCACACCGCCGCTAATCTTCGGCATATTTCCTGCCGTGCCGGTCGCGCGATCTCGCATGTACTGGCGTATGGTCGGCGAGTTCATACGATACCAAAGCAGCTTCGTGAGATTGGGATCTGAGAAGCGCAAGCGCATCATCAGGTCAGGATAGATGTATGTGTTCTCCGGCCCTTCGAATATTGCGCTGACCCCGACATGCTCCAACGCATTGGCTCGCTGCACAAGAAGGTCACCGGGTCGCAGCCAATATCTCGAACCAGTCTCCGGCACCTCGTGGATCCGCTTGACTGCTGCTTCGTCCAAGCGGAGGCGGCCACTGGTCGTCGCCGTAAGCTTCAACGTCAGTGCGCCTTGAGCACCGGCGTCACTTTTGGGCGACCAACCGTTTGATGGCCCCTCCACCGCGAGCTCTCCCAGGCTGAAATTGCGCCAGCTCGACGAGTCATCGGGCGAGAATGCAGCCTCCACAATCGTCTCACGCAGTCGCTTGGCCAGCACCGGCACCCGATCCAGTTCCGCCCGCGCGCGGGCGAGGCGGGCGGTCAGCGCGTCCAGCTTCGCGACGATGCGGCACTGTTCTGCGAGCGGGGGTAGCGCGGCAGAATGTGCGAGAAACGGTCCCCGGTTGATGTGCTTCATCGTTGAGCCATGGAGATGCTCAGAAGCGGCCATCTCCGCAATCAGTTCGCGCAGCTGATAAAACAGGAAACCCCGGTCAACACAGTCCGATGGCGTGACCTTGAAGATATGCTGATTCAACACAGCATCTTCACGGTTCCAAATGAACGCATCAAGCGTAGCCGACCAGCTCACGAGCAGGTCGCCTTTGCGGACACGATACCTTTCGTCGAAAGTCCGTTTCGTCTTGTTGAGAGGCTTCGAGAGGTCCGTCAGATTTTGAATGCGAATGATGCCAACGCCTTCCTCGGCCCAGTCGGTCGGCTTGAAGGCCATGCCGTTGAGGTACTCACCAAGGTCATCAACCGTCGCCTCAACCCACCCCATCGGCAGCGTCACGCCAGTTCCTCCACCACCGGCGCATCCGCCTCGACGCCCAGCTCCGCCACCAGCGCGCCGACTTCCTCCAGCGCGGCCAGCAGATGGCCCTCGATCGCCGCCGCCAGTTCCTCGGGCGTGTCCAGCCCGTCCTCGGCATCGGCGCTCGAGTCCTTCAGCCAACTGATGTCGAGATTGTCGCCGCGCGCGGCGATCTCGGCGCGGGTGAAATGGCGGAAGCGGCCGGTTTCGCCGCCATCGGTGCGGGGTGCGCGGCCGAACGGATCATCGCCGAACGCCGCGACGAACTCGGCAAAGTCCGATTCCTTGAGCGGGTTGGTCTTGCCATAGGCGGGCGCGCCCGATCGCATGTCGTAGATCCACACGCCTTGCGTGGCATCCTCCAGCGGCGCCTCCTCATCGGCGCGGGTGAAGAACAGTATGTTGGTCTTCACGCCCTGCGCGTAGAAGATGCCGGTGGGCAGGCGAAGGATGGTGTGGAGGTCGCACCAGCTCATCAGCCGCTGGCGCAGCGCCTTGCCGCGGCCGTCGTCGAACAGAACGTTATCCGGCACGATCACCGCCGCGCGCCCACCCAGCCGCAGCGCGCGGACGATGTGCTCGACGAACGGCAGCTGGTAGGACGAGACGCGATCGGTGATCGACAGGTCGTCGCGCGTCGGCGGCCCGCCCGCCGGGCCGAAGGGTGGATTCGAGAGGATCAGATCGGCCTGCTTGAAGCGCGGATCGCTGCCCTTGGGCGACAGCGTGTCGCCCAGATCGATATGATCGGGGTCGATCTTGTGCAGGTGCAGGTTCATCAGCAGCAGGCGGAAGGTGTCGGGCACATTCTCGATGCCGCGGATCGCCTGGCCGAGCTGGAACTTCTGCTGGGCAGGCGACAGCTCGAAATAATCGTCGGTCGCCGCGCGCATGTGGCGATCGGCGGCGATCAGGAAGCCGCCAGTGCCGGCGGCGGGATCCTGGATCACCTCGCCCGGCCGGGGCTGCATCAGCGCGACCATCGTGTCGATCAGCACGCGCGGGGTGAAATACTGGCCTGCGCCGCGCTTGGTCTCCTCCGCCATCTTCTGGAGCAGGCCTTCATAGGCATCGCCGAACGCGTCGCGCTCTTCGGTGAACCAGTGGAGGCCGTCGATCGCGTCGATCAGCTTGCGCAGCGTCGCCGGCTCGCGGACGACGGTAGTGGCGTTCTGGAAGATCGCGACGACCGAGCGTTCGGAGACCTTGGACGGATCGCCGAGATCGACCAGCGCCTGCCGATAGCGCTGCAGCACCTCGGCCTCGTTGGCCGCGGTGATCGCGCGCCAGCGATAGGCCTCGGGGATCTTGCCCTCGTCCTTCTGCTCGGACGCCATCTTGAGGAACAGCAGATAGGTCAGCTCGGTGACGTACTGCTGGTAGGTGATGCCGTCCTTGCGCAGCAGCGCGCACAGGCGCCACAGCTTGTTCACGAGTTCGCTGGCGGGATTCAACTTGTCACTCCTAATGCGGCCGTTCAGGCGGCGGCGCCGCTATCCCAGATGGCGGCGTTCAGGTCCATCAGCACCTCGGCCAGCTTGTGGTCGAACTGCTGGTCGATCACCGGGAAGCCGCCATTCTGGGCGAACAGCGGATCGGCGAGCATCGCGGGATCGCCCACCGGCTGCTCCTTCAGCGCGCGGCCGATGCGCTGCAGCCAGCGGCGCTGCACCGGCGTCCAGTCGCGGCCGGCGAGGATCTTCTGCACGCCATTCTCCACCCGCACCGCATAAGGCACCAGCGGGTCGCCAAGCGCTGCCTGGCGGACGAAGCCGATGATGTGCGCGGCGATGTCGGCATTGCGGACGCGGCCATAGGCCTGGCGCAGGCTCGCCTCCGAATAGCCCTGGCCATCGAGCAGCACGGCGATTTCCTTGAGCTCGGCGCGGGTCAGATCGCGCGGGCGCTGGGTGGCGGCGATCAGCGCGGGCACGGCGTTCATGTTGTCGCGGACGAAGGCCTCGAAGCCCGAAATGTAATCGGCGGGCGAGGCCTTGTCGCCATAGTCATCCTCGACCGAGACGAGTTCGTCGTCATGCTCGGAGACGTAGATGCCGTCATTGTTCCGCCGCGTCGGCGTGTCGAGCACCGCGGCGAGCTTGGGATGCTGGCGGAACAGCGCGAGCGTGTCTGCCGGGGGCGCATCCTTCAGCCGGTTTGGCAGCGCCGGCAGGCTGCCCAGCACCTGCTCCAGCGCGGTGCGGCGGTCCTCGTCGAGCCGCTTGAGCGCGCCGCGCAGCTTCACCACGATCTGGTCGCGGACGATCGCCTGATCGGGCTCGGTCGGCGCGCGTTCGAGATCGCGAACCAGCTCGGCGAAGCTCAGCGCCGGATCGGTGACGACCGGGCGCATGTCGGTAAAGTCCTGGAGGTTGGCGTAGATTTCGACCGCGTCGAAGATGCGGAAATAGTCCTTGCCGATTTCGTCGCAGCGGCGCGTGGCGCGGCCGATCATCTGGTCGTAGAGGATGCGGCTGTTCACCCGCCGCACGAACACCAGGTTGGTGATTGCGGGCACGTCCACGCCGGTGGTGAGCAGGTCCACCGTCACGACATATTTGGGGCGGGGATCGTTCTTGAACTTCTTGATGTCGTCGAGCGGGCGATCGTTGCGGCCGGTGATCTTCATCACCAGGTCGTCGGGCTGCGGGCCATATTCCTCGCGCAACGCCTGCTTGAGCGCATCGACCAGCAGATTGGCGTGATCCTCGCGGGTCGCGAAGAGCAGCGTCTTGCCCGGCTGATCCGGCGGGCATTCAAGCGCGATCGCCTGGGCGACGGCGCGGTTGAACGCTTCGGTATAGACCTTCTTGTTGAACTCGGAGACTTCGAAATCGACCTGATCGGGCAAGTCGATCAGGTTTAGCTCGCCGGTCCGGGGATCATAGACCGAGACCTCGTCACCCTTGTCGAACACGATGCCGGTCTGGCTGAGCGCGGTGGTGATGCGGCGCGGCGGGCGATGGTCGATCAGATAGCCGTCGATCACCGCCTGGCGATAGCCATAGTGGAACACCGACGGGCCGAAGATTTCGCGCGTGTGCAGCGCCGGCGTGGCAGTGAGCGCGACGGTGGTGGCGTCGAAATAGTCGAGCACGCGGCGATAGACGGAGAGATAGTCGTCGAGCGTGCGGAAGCCGAGATCCTCCTCGCGCAGCTCGGCATCGAGCGTGTAGCCGCGATGCGCCTCGTCGACGATGATCAGGTCGTAGGTGCCGGGGGTCGGGCGTTCGCCGTCCTTGCTCTCGTCGAACAGGCGGCGGACCATCGCCTGAACGGTCGCGACCTGGACGCGCGTTGTCGCCTCAGGGAACTTGGCCTCCAGATCGGCGACGGGGAAGACCTGGTCGAACTTCAGGAAGCCGGCGGTGTCGGTCGTCGCCATCGCATCGAGCGTCTGGCGGCCAAGCGCGCTGCGATCGACGAGAAACAGGATACGGCGGAAGCGCTTGGCGCGCAGCAGCTCGTACATCAGCGCGATGGCAAGCCGGGTCTTGCCGGTGCCAGTCGCCATCGAGAGCAGGATCGCGCGCTGGCCGGCGGCGATCGCCTCGTTGACCGCAGTGATCGCCTGCTCCTGATAGGGGCGAAGGCCGGAGACACCGAGCTCGCGCTCGGCCACCTTGGCGAGCGGGTCGCCGATTTCCTGCTCGAGGCGCTCGACCAGATCCTGCGGCGAGAACCACTCGGCGATGGCGCGCGGCGCCTCGCCGGTGCGCGCATTCCAGAACCAGATGCCGGACTTGGTCGCCAGCTGCTTTACATAGGGGCGGCCGTTGGTGGCGAAGATGAAGGGAACGCGGTAGCGGGCGTCGCCGTCGATCCAGGGGCCACCTTGGGGCAGTGCGTCGGGGTCGAGGGTGATGTCGCGGGCATAGCGCTGAGCCTGGGGAAGATGGCCGGGCACGTCCTTCAGCCGACGCTTGGCCTCGATCACGCCGACGCAGCGGCCATCGACGAACAGGGCGTAATCGACATCCCCGCTCTTGGTCGGCCACTCGGCGATTGCCATGGCACGCCCATATTCGGGGCGCGCGCCTTTGCGGTAATCGAGGCGCACGCTGTCCGCTTCCCACCCCGCCGCGCGCAGCTGCTCGTCGACCAGGACGCGTGTGTCGCGCTCGTCGAGATCGATCGGCACCTTCGCGGCGGCAGCGGCCAGCACATCACGCTCCGCGGCAGGTTCGGCTTCGGCCGCCTGCTGCGTGGCCAGGACCGCCGTCTCCGCCGCCTTAGCCTTAGCTTCGGTCTCCCGCGCGAAGCGTTCCCAAAAGGCAGCCTCTTCCTCGCGCTTGCCGGCGAGCAACAACGCCTCCCGTCGGGCAGCCTCGGCATCGGCCGCAGCGAGACGCGCAGCCGCTTCCGCATGCTTGCTCTGGTCGGCGACCTTACGAAGCTCGGCAAGCTCCTTCAGTAAGTCCGCGCTCGGGTCTGCGGGCGGCGACGGTGGAATGAACGGTCCAGGGTCGAAGCCGGCCTGCTTGTTGTAGACCTTGTGATACCAAATCGCGAGTTCGCGGGCGATCTTCAGCCCCGCTAGCGCCTCGCGGGCAGAGCCGGCATTCTCATGTACCGCGGCATTGCCGGTGCGGCGGAGAAAGTGGAAGATATTGAGCGCTTCCTGCGGCAGCACCGAGCCTCGACGCAGCGCGGACAGCACGTCATCGAAGCTGGGCTTGCCCAGCGGGAGCAACGCATGTGCAGCCGCGATTTCCTTCGCCATCAGTTCTGCAAAGAGGCGGAGCTTGGCGAGAGAGGTAGGCGCATCATCGACGAAATACCGCTCAGCGAGTACGGCCAGACGCCAGAGGCGATCATCGGTCGCCGCAAGAAAGCTAAAGTTTGACGATCCCCCACTCACAAGGAGATCATAGGTCCACCGTCAAACTCTACAAGATGGAGCGCATGTTGCCGCTTCATATTGCGTCCACACGAGCCGCAGCGAGCTTGAGTGACAGGTTCCGAGCGAAACGCAAGCACTGCCCCGACGGAGGTAGCTCGCAGCGAGCTGGCGCATGCCGCCCAGCCCATTCAGATGGTCAGCCGAACGCTATTCGTTTGCACCCCGCACTTCCTTATCAATTAGAAACGAGCATCTCATAGAGTTGACGCTCGTCGATCTCCCGCACGAGGCATTGCTCTACCAGAACAGTAGCGGACGCGTTTCGTTACTGTCTGGAACAGACAACCAGTACCCGTTCAGCGCCAAATACTCCAGCATTGCGGCTGTGCCGGTTTGCTTGTTGCCATCCAGGTGGCCATGATTGCACGCGATCGCCATGCACAGCTTGATGCCGAGGGTAAGCACATCATCGGCCCCTCATACGTCCACAAATTGAACGGGCGGCCAATGCACTCTCTACAAGGCCTTCATCCTTGATCCCGGCCAAACCGCCTCGTAGCAAAATCTGGTAAGCGTGGATTGCCCTGGCATCTTCCAGTGCCAGCAACACAGGATCACCGACCAAGATATTTCAACGTGTTACGATACGCCTGATTGATAGCCTCGCGCAGTTTTTCACGGTTTACGTTTTCTGGAGGTCGAGCCGTGTGCTTCTCGTGCTCAACCTTCGGTATCTTGAGATCTGACATTCCAATTCCTGATGCTGTGAGGATCATCAATATCAACGCGGTAGCCAACAACACCCCCATAGGTCAACAAGCTACTGATAATGAGCAATATTTAGCATATAAGAGGCGATGGATGGCTAATGTAGCGCGGAACGCGCCTGATCGGCACCACCCGGGTGAATAGCACCGGGATTCACTAGGACCTCTGGCTGTCCGCTCGGCGCAATAGAACAACTCGAACAGGACTTTGCGAGCGTCCCGTAGCGGCGTGTTGAACGGCACGCGCGGCGAGAAGCCGACTCCGGCGCATGCCCGACCGGCACCGCGGAACAACGGAGATTGTGCCGCACCCCGACTGTCAGCTTTTGGATTTTCTTTCGGTTGAACGAAATACTGCTCCCCAATATGACCAGCCCCTTCAGGAGGAAGCGCGCTTGGAAATCGAACAGTTTCATGCACATTCGCCTATAGGGGGAACGAGAATGGAGATTATTGGCAGCCAGAAGATTTGGACGTTTACTGACAGCGCGGAGAGTACGACGGGATTGAGCACCAGCGCTATCCGCAAGGGCCGCGCTCACTTAGTACGCAACTACGTCGACCTCGCCACCAAGGTTGCGGAGCTGCAGTTCAGGAACCGTGATTATGTTCTCATGTTCCGGGGCCAGAGCGGTGATCACAAGAACAGGCTTGGCTACACTTCGCTGAAGCCGAGCCTGCTGCGCGCCTCAAGTTCGAGCCGTGTGCCAACAGAGACGGCACTAAACAAGCGCTTTGAGCGACTTGTGTATGCGGAAGCGGCACTGGTGAAGGAATACAAGGCTCGCGGGCTACTCGGTCGGGAGAGGCTCGAGCGTCAGCGCATCCTTCGCTGGGCTATGATTCAGCATTACGAGATTTGCCCTACCCCTCTTCTGGACGTGACACAGTCGCTACGGATCGCGGCATCCTTCGCGTCGCACCACGCGAACGGGGAGGCGTTTGTGTTTGTCCTAGGCATCCCCAACGTAAGCGGAGCAATCACCGCAAGTGCCGAGGCAGGAATCCAGACAGTCAGGCTCGCAAGTGTCTGTCCCCCGACTGCTGTTCGACCTCATGTGCAGGAGGGTTACCTTCTCGCTGAATATCCTGAATGCGCTACGGCGGAGCAGAAGGTGCTTTATTCTCACGCCGAAATGGATTTTGGCCGTCGGCTAATAGCCAAATTCCGGTTCGAACCAGAAAGCTTCTGGGAGAAAAGTGGGCACTTTCCGCTGGTTGGTGAAAGCGCACTATATCCGCGCTCATCAGTCGACGGAATGTGCGAACTGGCAGATGCGGTCCGATCATCTCTCCCAATCTAAATCCGTCCTCTCGACCGACATCTCCGACAAACGGCGGCTTTAAATATCAAATCCCAACCCGCTGAACGACCGGAAATTGGCGAGCATTGCTGCCGGCCGGGTTATGGGAATCTGGAACGGCGGGCTTCTGGGAGCAGCCCGTCCTCGATCCGCGCTGCCGCTGCATCATCCCGATCACGCATTTCGGCAACCCGGACGGCGACGAAGGCGCCAAGGCACGGACATGGTTCGCCGCTACGCGCTCGCCGCCCCTGATTGCCGCGCTTCGCGCTTAGCCCACTCCGCGGGCGCCGCGATTGCTTGCTATAGTCACGCCGATGCGAAGTCAGGCGGCCTGAAATCATTAACGAAGGCGGTTACCCTTCTGTAACTGATTGGTGAAAAGAGGAATCTTGCTCTTCGCGCCCCGTGCGCGAATGATACGTGTTCAACGGAGGGGAATTTACCATGATGGGGTTGGTGACGATCGTCTTTCTTGCGGCGGTCGTAGGGGTGATTAAGCCATACATACCGAATCTGACGCGCAAGCACTTCGGGATCGCGGCTGCGGTATCGTTCGTTCTTATGATGATCGTCGTTCCCAAGCCAGACTCGCCGAACGTCGCCGCAGCCTCTGAGAAGACAGAAAAGGTCGCTTCTACTCCGAACGCCAGTTCACCCTCCGGTGTGGCTGAGAAGGCCCCTGCTGAGCCTGCGGTCGAAAGCAAATGGTCCTACTCGGAGGACAAGGACGAGATGAGGGGGTCTACGACCAAATTCGCTTCAATCGAGAGCAACAACGAGATTGACCTGGATTTCCCTTATGGTGTGACCACTGGAACCTTGACGGTTAGGAAGAACCCCGAGAGCGGCCTGAACGTCATGTTCTCGGTCGAGAGTGGTCAGGTTCTTTGTAACGGCTTCACTGACACGTACATCTCGATGAAGTTCGATGACGGCCCCGTCCAGAAAATGAGCTGTACCGGCACGAGCGATGGCTCAAGTGAGACCGCGTTCTTCACCAACGAAGGGCGGGTACTTGCGGGGCTCAAAAAAGCCAAGCGCACCGTGGTTGAAGCCGAATTTTTCCAGAAGGGCCGTCAGCAATTTGTGTTCGACACTTCCGGTCTCCAGTGGAAGTAAGGTGACGACGGGCTCGCGTTGAGCCCGTCGCTTCCACTCAGATGGTGACTTGCTTTGAACTACGACGCGTTGAACGACTACATCCGAGCTTTGCGGACACGACGAGACCAGTGCTGGACAACGGACGAGGGCGAACGCGCTGCCCGATACGAACGCTATGCTGACGCCATCGACTTTCCCATGCGGCACGTTCGCTACGGCACGAAGCTCACGCAGCAAGAGGTAGAAGGCTACTATCGCGATCTTATTCGCATTTCGGCGCCTAGTGAAATCGAGGCGTTGGTGCCGCTCGGCCGATCGAATGCCGTTTACGCTGCTGTGATGAAGCTGGCGCGATCCATGGAGCGCATTTTAGCCGGCAAGCCCGCTCGCAAGCGGCTGGGCCTATTTTAATCGCCCCGGTGGGAGCCTCTGGTCATGAGCAACGCGCCGGACCTTCCGCACCTGAATAGGCACTTTGCTCATCATGGACCGTCAGGGGTCCTAACGGTCCGCATCGATCGACAGGCTTTCACGCACGACGGCTTGGTCATGCTCAGCGGCGTGTGCGTCGAGGGATCGGAAACCTACGAGACCGGCTACATCAAGGATTGCCGAGGCGAGCAGATTTCCGTGTTTGTCACCGAGAGCCAGTACATGCGGCTATCGAACGCGCCCCTACCATAAGCAAGACTGGCGACATGGTTGACCATCGGAGCGAAGGTCGAAATGATGCGACATGGCATCGATAACTGATCCGGCGAGAGAGCTTGGCGAGATCGCTGAGCGACTGACTAAAAGCTCCAACAACGCAGGAGACAAATACCTTGCCTCTCAGTTCGGCGTGGAGCCATGGTCGACGGACTTCTTCAAGATAATAGCATGTATTTGCGAACGCATTGATGCTGTGTCTAAGATCGTTGGCGAATCCGGTCTTGACGACGACCACCGGGCCAAGGCGCTGGACCACCTCGCCAACTTCAAGAGTGGTTTCACCGGAGATTCGCTTCGGAAAGCGTGGAACGAGGCCGGTATAGGCCTGACAGCGATGAAGGACCACGGCAGCCCCATCCAGTTCCTCTCTCAGACTGTTCGGCCGATCGTCAGCTATCCTAGACTTAGCGACGACGAGGTCGAAGAACTAATCACTCTGATCGACACATACCTAGCTGAGCTAAATAAATCCGACGAAGGACCTCCATTCGTTCGACAGGCAATATTCGACGGCATGACCGTGTTCAAGTTTCAGCTGGAGAAGATTGGTTGGATGGGTACTGGTTAC
Organism: Sphingomonas sp. RS6; assembly: GCF_054489705.1. NCBI lineage: Bacteria > Pseudomonadati > Pseudomonadota > Alphaproteobacteria > Sphingomonadales > Sphingomonadaceae > Sphingomonas > Sphingomonas sp. RS6. The sequence continues at coordinate 74,462 of NZ_JBTMWM010000004.1, read as the reverse complement.
GCTCTCGCGGCGTTCCGGGAGGTCGTGTTTGTCTACGAAGCATACCACCGAACCTACACGGGCGATGGCAACCCAGATGCCGAGGCATTTTTCAAGGGATTCGTCAAAATCCTGCGAACGTTCCAATCCAAGGTAGATGAAGCGAAGGGCTGGAAGGACACTGCTGAGACCGTAATAGACGCATACAAGCTCACCAGCTCGTGGGTTGCGCCCGTACTGCTCACGCATCAATTCCTCCTGCCCAGCTCGTAAGGCGGAGAGGCTCGATGGCGAAAAACGATTATCGCTGCGACGTTTGCGGCGAGTTCGCTCCGGCCCATGACCCAAATTGCTTCTTTGGCATGAATGGGCGCCGAAGAGCAGCCGCAACGGGAGCCGAAAAGCGAAAATCCGCCAATTCGAAGCGCGGATAGCTCAACCCTGCTGCTGGGAAACAGATCCTTCTCGGCTCACCGGCAAAGACTCGCCAATTCCAATGACCTCTCGCGCCATGTGCGCGATCATGAAGGCTTACCCGCGAGAACTCGATGACGGGGTCTTTAGCGTACCGAGTAACATCGCTTGAACGACTTACTGCCCTACGGCAACATCTACCCGCGGGGGATGCTATGATCGAAGAAGCGCACGACGACGAAGAGCCGATCTGGAACCTGGATGACGATGCCCAGCTGCGAAGAGCATTCGAGCGCCATCCTCTCATCAAGGAAAGAAGCTACGGCAGTCTGCTCAGGGCAGTAGCCGACGAGGCCAAGAAGTCGGATCAGGGAGACCGCTACTGGCGCTTCAATCAAGGCGCTGAAGTCGTTGAGACAATCCTGCGGGCCGTGAATGAGGACGGTTGGAAGCTACTTGATGAAGAGGAGCGCGGTTCGAAGAAGGGCTTCTGGTACCACAAGCAACACATTAGGCTCGCTGGCAAAAGGCGGCTTGAGCCATACATTATTGCTCAGGACACGCAGGAAGCTGCTGCTACCTATCTTCGCCTCCCCTATCGCGTTCCCGCACTAGACCGCCTTTTGTTGGACATGCTGATCGCTAGCGAGATGTTCGGCTTCGCGGATGAGGTTCAGCCAATCCTCAAGAGGAAGCTCCCCCTGATTCTGGGCTGGCTGCTCAACAATGTCGTGAGCGTCGCTGCCGGTCTTGCCATCGCCGCGTTCGTGCTCTGGATTGGCAATGACAACACGATCATGAATTGGATTGGCGGCATCATCCTCGTCCTCACCCTGTTGGGCACCGCATGGTCGCTGATTGCTTTCCCGTTCTTCTACCCCAAACTCAGGGCACAGCATAAAAAGGTCGAGAACGCGATCTCAGGAATGCGGGGTGCTTACGTCACGCTCGGCGGCACTCCTGCGTCCACCAAGCACATCGACGAAATGCTCGCGAAGGCAACTGACAAGGGAGCCGTTTGGCCGTCCCAACTGATTGTTCTTATGGAAGACATTAGGGCGCGGACGACGACAATCTGAGCCCGTGGGCTCACTGGTGGAAAATGAAGTCAGAAAGGCGTGAGCCTGAAATCCGCAAGAAACTGCGATTTCTGCCGGTTAGCATAACCTGTTTTCGGGCAAACACGCGCAACATGCTGATCCGCGACGATCTGACGACCGAAGGCTCGATCGACGAGGCGCCGGTGCATGTGCGTGAGGTGATCCGCCGCGCGATCGATTTCGGCTCGGCCTTGCTGATCCTCGTCCACAACCACCCTTCGGGCGATCCCTCCCCCAGCCGCGCCGATATCGAGATCACGCGCACCATCGCCGATGTCGGCAAGCGGCTCGGCATCGTCGTCCACGATCACGTCGTAATCGACCGCGAAGGCCATGTCAGCCTCCGCGCGCGCGGCCTGATCTGACGGACGCCGAGGGGCTCAGCCCTCCTCCCGGAAACTCTCGCCCCAGATCGTGTAGATGAAGGTCGCCGACCAGGTGATCAGCATGAAGCCGCTGAGCGACAGCGTCATCACCAGCAGCCGGATCGCGCCATGCGCCTTCAGCTGGGTGTAGCCGAGCGTGCCCTCCAACAGCGTCGACAATTGCGCCGGCGTCAGCACCACCGTGCCGGTCGCCGTCATCGGCCAGGCGAAGCGGCCCCGGTCGAGGCGCTTCGAAAACAGGCAAAGGCCTTGCCCGTCGAACCACAACAGCTTGACCAGATGCCCGCCCTTGCCGCGGAACGCGAACAGCGCGCCAGAATGCGGGTTTTGCGCCAGCACCTGCTGCACCAGCACCGCCAGGCCGTCGAAGCTCTTGCGCATGTCGGTCACGCCGCACGCCAGATATACCCGCGTCGGCAACGGCGCCGGGCTCACCGCAGCACCGACAACACCCCTGCCAGCGCATCTGCATCCACCCCGCCGTCGACACTGATCCGAACACCGCCGGGCAACGCGATATCGATGCGCCCCGGCGGACACGGCATCGGCGGCGGGGCCGACACCACCGGCTCGGTGAGCCGAACCTCGGCGAACACCGGCAGCGGACGCGCAGCCCCGGCCAGCCTGCCTTCGCGCAGTTGCTTGCGCCACGTATAGATCAGGCTGCTCGACAACTCGCGCCGGGCGATCACATCGCAGACCCTGGCTCCAGGCCGGAACGCCTCGGCCAGGATCTCCAGCTTCTCCGCGTCCGACCATCGCCGCCGCCCAGACACACGGCCAACTATTTCCATGCGACCAGTCATATGAGTGCTCGTATGACTGGTCGTAGAACACGAACTTCCTGCACCACCACCGCCCTCGTCAAAGGCGGCAAGCATCCCGCCTATCGACGATACCGCAAGGCGGCCTGCAGACCGCGCTTACTCGTCACGCCCTGACCCGCGAAGCGCTTCAAGAACTCCGCGGGTCATGGTCTCGGCGTTTTGGGTGACGAGGCCAGGCAACGGGTTCATGGAAGCACGCGCTAAGCGTCAACAAACGACCAACAACCGTCAACCACGCGCATCCGAGCGCGCGCTTGATTGACGAAGTCAACGAGCAGCCTTTTCACAACATCGCAGAAACCCGACGCGTGCGGCACTCGCCGTGTAGGGCAGAACGCAACATAGGCTCTCGCTTCGTTCTCGAGGCGCCGCACGACGATCGTATTGGGTTGCTACTCGCGTTCATCCTCCACCGGGCGAATGTGCCAGCCTGCCATTTCGTCGTATGTTGCGATCCCTTCGATCTCCCATGACAAAGCGTCACGAAGATGATCCCGCTCCTGGCCCGACTTTGAGCCGATCGTAACCCTATCCAGCACGAAACTACTTGTCGGCAGATCGTTAGCCATTTGCCAGGTGATGAAGTAGCCTGCTGCCTGATGAACTCCGGGAGCAAAGACGTATTTGCGCAGCCCGCCTTCGAACTCGATAGAAAAAAGCATCATGGTTTGATCTCGCTAGTGATGACGAGACGACCATGCATTTTGCTGAGCACGAATGCGGGTGGGAAATCAGGGGCTCGCAATCAACCACAACGCCGATTTGAGGCAGCCTACCGTCTATGATTGTGTTTCGCGCAAATCGCCTAGGATGGTTCGGCAATGCCCAAGAGTTATATCTCTCGCGAGGATCAAATGATGTGCCCCGCTCTTGCTAGAGCAGGTGACAGCCGAGTGTCTTTCGGGCACGACCTTCCAATGCTGACGGATACCGTCAACATAGCGGAGAAGGATACCTAAAGGTTCCTCGGCGGCCTCGAGCCATGCGACAGCCCGCCGTCCCTTTGCGGTGCTCAAGGAGAGCAGCCACGTTGCGGGTAGCGTCACTTGGCCTGACCCAAGCTCTGCCTTTCTATGTCCATGTGGCACTAGGATGTCAGGTCGTCTAGCGCTGGAAGGGATAATACCACATAGCGATCCGAATGAAAATCCGCTGAAAGAATGTATTCGTGGCCAGGGCGGTGCATTTCCTTGGTCACATATCTCGCCCAGCCGGCGTCTCGCGCCAGCTTGATCTCGCTGGTGCCCGAACCTCTGGTCACACGTCGCCAGATGGGTGCCAGCTCGGCCAGTTGCTCCTCGGTGATCGAACGCCCTCCCCAGTAGCGACGGGCGAAGTTCGCGACGACGTGAAGATGCAAATTTGACTCTAGATGCTCAGGGAACGCGATGGCCTCAAAGCGCTCACAGGTGTGCAACCTTTCGACACGCCTCCTGCCAAGCATCATCCGATCAACATCGCGGCAAAAAATGCCGAACAATTTCCTAGCCGTCCGCAGGCTGCAGTCGACGCGGTTGAAGTTCAGCGTCAGGGCGTGAGTGAAGCGCGAATCTGAGAGCCAATTGATCATATCTTCCCGAGTGAGCAGGGGGTTTGACTGGCGCTTCGCCGGTGATGGCTTGCGTAGGGATGGCTTAGGAATCGGAGCCGATGTGGAATCGATCGAGGGGCATCGGCGGGTTCCCGGCGACGACGAACTGAGGGCATCCAGGCCCAGAAGGTTAAGCGACATTCGAGCTCCATTAACGGCAACATTGCCGTTATTCCCTATTGCAATGCACGCCGAGTCCTGCAAGATGCAAACAGCAACATTGTCGTAGGTGAGGTCGTGGAGCTTTCGTTTAAACAGGTCGAGTCCGTGTTCGTGCAGCGCTTTGGAATTGCCGAAGCGCACGCGTCGGCGTTTCGCGGCCGCTTGCAGCATCTTCAGCGCGCGGGAGTGCCGAGCCAGGTAAACACAGGCAAGGGCACGCGCGCCAGCTACGGCTGGCGCCAAATGGTCGAACTCACTGTCGCGCTCGATTTCATCGACCTCGGTTTGCGCCCGGAGGTGGTGACTGCCACAATTCGCGCGAACACCGAAAAGCTGCTGGGATCACTTAATCGCATTCTCTCAAATCTCGGCAGCGAGAAGGCTTGCTCGAAAGCGATCGTAAAGGGCAGATGCCCATACAAATGCACCGAAGTCGTCGTAACTGCAGCAGGTCTACTCACCATGTCTCAAGGCGAGAGCGGAAATGATAGTTATCTTCTTACGATCTCTGCATCAGACTTCAAAGCGCATGTCGACCAAGATCCCGGTGTTCATCCCATTGAGGCCCAGTTCGATTTTGGCAGCCGCATGATGTCGATCGCCCAGCTAATCGGAAGAGAGGCTTTTCCTGGCCCCCTGGAAACAGCGAGTGACCTATGGGCTTGGTCTAACGATTGGGCGCACAAAGAGCTCGAACCTTGACGCTCTCCCTTCCGTGCAGCGATCTCGCAGATCGGCTTCGACGAGCTGCGAGAAACGGCACGCGCCTGCATCTGGACGTACAACATATCCGCGTTCTGATGTCCGAACCCATCTACAGCGCCATTTCCATGGCCGAGTTAAAGGAACTAAACGCACAGTGCCAGCAGGACGACGCACCTCCAACCGCAGCGGCCACGCCCGTCATCAACTCGGCCCCTTCTGGCTGTGGTATCGCTCAGACCGCGACGATTGGAACATCTGCTGGTATCAAGGCGGAGATGCAGCAGGCCGCGGACGTCGGACATGCCGCAAGTCGACTGGCGTCGGAGGCGGCACTCCAGATCAGCCGCCGGAAGAAGCGAGCAACGCGCTAGCCGACCATTACCTTGCGTCGCAGAAGCCAATGCAGGCGCCAATTGATCAGATCTACGTTGAGAAGCTTATGGCTGATTGGTTGCTCCAGCACGCGCAGCCGAAGCTAGCGGATCCGGTGCGCTACGCAAATGGTGTCGTTCACTGGCAAACGTTCTTCGCCCTAGAGCAGAAGGAGGGGCGCCTATTCGGCGCCCCGACCGTGGCCGACATCACCACAGCTTTAGTCGAGCGCTTCCACGCTTGGCGTGCTGGACACGGGGTTAGCCCTGCAACGATCTCCCGCGATACCGCTGCGCTTCGCCAGCCCCTGAACTGGGGCTGGAAGCGCAACATGATCGCTTCAGCACCATTTGTTCCTGACGTGCGCCAGAAAAGCGAACCGCGTGATCTTGTCTACACGGTCGAGCAGGTCGCAGCACTACTGGAAGCCGCCTGGGCCTGCGAGCAACGCCATCACATCCACATGTTTGTCATGATCATGCTTAGCACCAACGCGCGCGTGGAGGCCGTTCTCGAATTAAATAAGGACGTGCAAGTTCGTGACGGACTCATCTACTTCAATGCGCCTGGCCGTCAGCAAACCAAAAAGCGTAGGTCAATCGTTCCAATCTGCCCTACCCTCGCGCCTTGGCTGGAGATTCATCGTGGACGCGCTATCCAGTGGCGGAAGCCTCAGCCAGATACGGTTAGCGGAGAGACAGCTTTTCATCTGGTTCCGGTCGACAGCATTAAAACCGCATTCGCCAAGACCCTGATCGATGCCGGCATATGCAAGCAGGCCGTAGATTCCGCTGGCAACGACCTGTGGCTGCCACCGCGCCGCAAGCTAGGCGAGACGGCGCCGCGGCCCAAGCTCATCGGAATTGGCTCGCCGAACACGCTCCGACATACGGCCAGCACCGAGATGCACCGCCGGGGTGTGCCTGAAGCGCAGATCGAGACGGCGGCGGGTCACCGAGGCACCGGCACGAATCAGAGACATTACCGCCACATACGCCCCGAATATCTCAGCGACTTTATTGAAGGGGTTGAGTCATTCTGGGCCGACGTCGGGCGCTACACAGACGCTCACCTGCGATACCGGCGCGATACCAAAATCGTTGATCTCGCGGCTGCCAAACGAGCGTCGCGAGACAAAACATTGAAAAATCAATCACTTAAAATGGTGCCGCTTACAGGACTCGAACCTGTGACCCCCGCATTACGAATGCGATGCTCTACCAGCTGAGCTAAAGCGGCACACCGTGCAGCCGGGCGCTGGCTTGCCCGGAGGACGGCGCGCTTACCAGCACCCGTTCGCGCTGGCAAGCACCCGTCGCGCTTCCGGCAGGAAAAACTCGGCACGGCCCGCACCGGCGCCTTTACGCGGCGTTTACCACGGAGCGTGCACAGAAGGCCGATATGGCTTTCCCGGGCCTGGCCCCCATTGGAGCACCCGCATGAATATGGCTCGTGGCATCAATCCCGCCTTCGATCCCGATCCGTCGTCGGAACCGGGTGACGAGGGTATCGAGCGCCCCTTTGACGTCGGCAGCGACGAACGGCGCATGCATGTGCGCGCCTATAATCACTGGGTGTCGCTGCTGCGGGGACGCGCCTATCCCTCGATCGAAGACCTTGATCCGGCGAACATCGCCGATTTCGGCCCGCACGGCGTGCTGCTCGATTTTCGCGCGGGCGTTGAGGATCCGGCGATCCGTTATCTCGGCCATGCGCTGCGCGAGGAATGCGGCGTCGACGAATCGATTACCCATGTCGATCAGGTGCCGCGCCGTTCGCTGCTGTCACGCCTGACCGATCATTATCTTCAGATCATTGCCAACCGTGCGCCGATCGGCTTCGAGGCGGAGTTCGTCGGCCAGCGCGGGTTCAACACGATGTATCGCGGCATCCTGATGCCCTTTTCGTCCGACGAGGACACCATCGACTTCATCTATGGCGTGATCAACTGGAAGGAACTGGTCGACGCCGACACCCAGGCACAGCTGGACGCGGCGATCGAGCAGTCGCGACGGCTCGCCCCGCATGCGCTGATCGCCCAGTCGGTCTGGGCGGACGGGCCGAGCGCCGGCTATGACGCGCCTGCCGCTGCCGATCTGCCGCGCACCGCGCTGCACTCGGCGCTGGCCGACCAGCTGATGCTGGCGCGCGAATCGGCGGCGGCGGCGCGGGCTTCCGATCTTCGTGGGCGTGCTGCATTGTATCGCGCGCTCGACCGCGCCTATGATTTCGCGATCGCCGCCGAACAAGATGATGAAAATTATGCGGAATTGCTCGCGGAGGCGGGCCTGGTTCGGCAGGCGCGCGCGCCGATGACGCCAATCGTCAAGCTCGTCTTCGGCGCCGATTACGACAAGACGCGCGTCACCGAATTCGCCGCCGTCCTCACCCATGCCAAGCGGATCGCCGTGCCGCAGGGCGGCCTAGACGCGTTCCTGGAGATCACGCCGGGCGGGATCAAGGGTGTCGTCCGCGCCGAGCGCGAACTGCGCCGCGGCACCGCGCGGTCGAACAAGCCCGCGGTCCTGGCGCGCGCCGCGGAGGCGCTGCGCAACCGGCCGGCGATCGCGCATGTGGCAATCGATTCGGACGGCGACGAGTTCGTGCTGCTGCTGGCACGCACCGGCGATCAGGGCCTCGACATCGTCGCGAGGATCGACGGCGATCCGGCAATGACCGAACGGGCGCTGCGCCGCGCCGGCGCGTGAGACGAACCGCCGTCTTGCGCCCTTCCTCCCGGTTTTTCCAGACTTGAGGAGCCATCGCGGCGGGCGCATAGCGCCTATATGAAGATCATGGAAAAAACGATCATGCAGGCCTTTGAAGATCGGATCTTCGAAGGCGCCCTGCCCGGAGAGCTGGAAGGACTGGACGAAGGCGAGCGCACCGATGTGGCGCGCTTTGTCGCGGAGACGGCGGCGGAACGGCCGCCGCAGACCGTCCGGCTCAATCTCGAAACCTATCACGACGAGTCGAGCCGCAAGATGCGGCTCGCCGTGATCAACGACGACATGCCGTTCCTCGTCGATTCGATCGCGGGCGCCATCGCGTCGTTCGATCTCGGCATCTTCCGCATCATCCATCCGATCCTGCCGGTCGAACGCGACGCGCAGGGGCGCGTGGCCGATGTCGGCGAGAAGGCGAAGGACGCGCGGCCCGAATCGATGATCTACATCGAGATGGAGCGCGCCGACGCACGCACCCGCCGCGGGCTGGCGAGCGAGATCGAACGGGTGCTGGAGCATGTGCGCGACGTCGTCTCCGACTGGCGACCGCTGCAACAGGCGATGGGGCTGGATGCGGCTCGCGTGCCATCGCGCGAGGGCGAGGCGCTGATGCGCTGGTTCGCCGACGACGCGATGACGCTGCTCGGCCACGAGAAGTGGAACGTCGCCGGCGAGAGCACCGATCAGCTGGGCCTTGCCCGCTACACCCATGAAGTGCCGTTGCTCGCCGACGCGTCGCGCAAGCTGGCGATCGACTATTTCGAAATGGGCGGCGAAACGCCGCTGCTGCTGAAATCCAATGCAACATCGACGGTGCACCGGCGCGTGCCGCTCGACATCGTCGTAACCCCGTTGATGACCGGCAACGACGTGACCGGCCTGTCGATCCATTATGGCCTGTGGACCAGCCAGGCGCTCAACACCCCGCCGGCGATGGTGCCGATGCTGCGCAACCGGCTGGAAATGCTCGAATCGAAATTCGGTTTCGATCCAGCGGGCCATACCGGCAAGGCGATGACGCATGCGCTGACCGGCCTGCCGCATGATCTGACCACCTCGTTCGACCTCGAGGCGCTGGAAAGCCTGGTGCTTACCGCGATGTCGGTGGCCGATCGCCCGCGTTCGAAGCTGGTGCTGGTGCGCAGCACGCTGGGCCGTCATCTTTTCGCCTTTGTCTGGCTGCCGCGCGAACAGGTCGCCGCCGGCCACCGCGAGACGATCGGCAACATGCTGGTCGAGGCTGCGCATGCGAAGATGATCAACTGGTCGATCGCGCTGGAAGACGGCGTGCTGGCGCAGCTGCGCTACACGCTCGATCTGCGTGGCGACACGATGATGCCGGACGAGGCCGCACTCGACGCCCGCGTCGCGCGGATGGTGCGCGGCTGGGCCCCGGCGGTCGAGGCGTGCCTTACCGAAGTCGCCGGCAGCGGCGCCGCCCGCCTGTCGCTGCGCCTCGCCAATGCGTTCCCGGACGTCTATCGCCTGACCCACACGCCCGAGGAAGCCGCGCACGACATGGTGCGGATCGGCGGGCTGGAGGACGATCACGCCCGATCGGTGCGGATCACGCCGGTGCCGAACGAAGCGGGCAAATATCGCATCAAGCTCTATCGCCTGGGCGGCGCGCTGGCGCTGTCCGACGCGGTGCCCGCGTTCGAGAATTTCGGTTTCCGCGTGCTGGAGGAAGTGCCGACCGAACTGACCAATGGCGCCTTCATCCATGATTTCGAGGTCGAGCAGGCGTCGCACAGCGACATGCTCGATCGCAATCCGACGGTCGTCGAAGACGCGATCGCCGCCGTGCTGGAAGGCCGGGCGGAAAACGACCTGTTCAATCGCCTGATCGTCGAGGCGGGGCTCACGCCGTCGGCGGTGGTGCTGCTGCGCGCCTGGTTCCGCTACCTGCGACAGGCAGGCATGCATTACGGGCTGGCGACGGTGGTGGATGCGCTGCGACGCGCGCCGCGGGTCGCGATGGCGCTGGTCGAGCGGTTCGAGGCGGCGCACAATCCCGCGCGCGGTGGCGATGCCGATGCGATCGATGCCGCCGCCAAGGCGATCGACGCGGGGCTGGTGCAGGTGAATGCGATCGACGACGATCGCATCCTGCGCCTGTTCAAGGGCGTGGTGCTCGCCACGCTGCGCACCAACGCCTATGCGCCGGCCGGCGAGGAAGCGCTGGCGTTCAAGCTCGATTCCGCGAAGGTGCCGGGGCTGCCCGCCCCGCTGCCCTGGCGCGAGATCTGGGTCTATAGTCCGCGCATCGAGGGCATTCATCTGCGCGCCGGGCCGGTCGCGCGCGGCGGCCTGCGCTGGTCCGATCGGCGTGACGACTTCCGCACCGAAATCCTGGGGCTGATGAAGGCGCAGCGCGTGAAGAACGCGGTGATCGTGCCGACGGGCGCCAAGGGCGGCTTCTATCCGAAGCAACTCCCCTCGCCCGCCGTCGATCGCGACGCCTGGCTGGCCGAGGGCACCGAAAGCTACCGCATCTTCATCCGCGCGCTGCTGTCGATCACCGACAATATCGTCGCGGGTGAGGTGGTGCACCCGGAGGGCGTGACCGTGCTGGACGGCGACGATCCCTATTTCGTCGTTGCTGCCGACAAGGGCACCGCCACCTTCTCGGACGTCGCCAACAAGATCGCCACCGATCGCAATTTCTGGCTGGGCGATGCCTTCGCCTCCGGAGGAAGCGTGGGGTACGACCACAAGGCGATGGGCATCACCGCCAAGGGCGCCTGGGTGTCGGTGCGCCGCCACTTCCTCGAAATGGGCACCGATATCCAGTCCGAGCCGGTGACCGTGGCGGGCGTGGGCGACATGTCGGGCGACGTGTTCGGCAACGGCATGCTCCTGTCCAAGGCGATCAAGCTGGTCGCCGCGTTCGACCATCGCCACATCTTCCTCGATCCGAACCCGGACCCCGCAAAAAGCTGGGAAGAGCGCGCCCGCATGTTCGCGCTGCCGCGTTCGAGCTGGGCGGACTATAACCCCGAGCTCATTTCCGAGGGCGGCGGCGTGTTCGCGCGCACCGAAAAGTCGATCCCGCTCAGCCCGCAGATCAAGGCGCTGCTCGATCTCGACGTCGACAGCATCGATCCGAACAGCCTGATGATCGCGATCCTCAAGGCGCGCGTCGGCTTGCTCTGGTTCGGCGGCATCGGCACCTATCTGAAGGCGGCGAGCGAGAGCAACGGCGAGGTGGGCGATCCCGCCAACGACCGCATCCGCATCAATGCCGAACAGGTTCGTGCGCAGGTGGTGGGCGAAGGCGCCAATCTGGGCGTTACCCAGGCGGCGCGCATCGCGTTCGCGCGGAACGGCGGCCGCATCAACACCGACTTCATCGACAATTCGGCCGGCGTCGACTGTTCGGACAATGAGGTCAACATCAAGATCGCGCTCAACCGCGAGATGATCGAGGGCCGGCTGGCCTATGAGGACCGCAACGCGCTCCTCGCCTCGATGACCGACGATGTCGCGCATCTGGTGCTGGAGGACAATCGTCTCCAGACGCTGGCGCTGTCCTTCATGGAGAATGACGGCGCGCTCGATCTGCCCAGCTATGTGCGGGTGATCGAGATCCTCGAATCCGAGGGGCGGCTCGATCGCAATGTCGAAGGGCTCGGCTCGAACGAGGATCTGCTGCGACGCGCACAGGAAGGCCGCGGCCTCACCCGGCCCGAACTGGCGGTGCTGCTCGCTTCCGCCAAGCTGGCGCTGCAGGACGCGGTGGAGCGCGGCGATCTGGGCCATGATCCTGCGCTGGTCCACGATCTTCACACCGCCTTCCCCAAGGCGATGCAGGATCGCTTCGCCACCGCCATCGACGAGCATCGGCTGCGCGGCGAAATCGTCGCGACCAAGCTCGCCAATCGCATCGTCAACCGGCTCGGCGTGCTGCACCCGTTCGAACTGGCGGAGGAAGAAGGCGCGGCGATGCGCGACATTGCCGCGATGTTCGTCGTCGCCGAACAGCTGCTCAGCCTCCCCGCGCTATGGGAAGCGGTGGAAACCGCCGAGATCAGCGAAACCGCGCGCATCGCATTGCTCGACGAACTGGCGCTGGCGGTGCGCGGGCACATCGCCGATCTGCTGCGCGTCACCCCGCCCGGCGCCAGCCCGGCCGAGGTGATCGAGCGGCTGAAGCCCGGCATCGAAGCGCTTGGCCGCGAGGCCAAGGGACTGATGCTGGCCGAAGTGCGCGCGCAGGCCGATCGCCTTTGCGAGCGCCTGACCAATGCCGGCGCCCCGCGCGAGCTGGTCGACCGCGTGGTCCGCGTGTTCGAACTGGACGGCGGCATCGGCCTGGCCGATCTGGGCCAGCGCCGCGGCATCGACGAGCTGGTACTCACCCGGGCCTTCACTTCGCTTGGCCAGGCGCTGGGGCTCGACTGGGCACAATCGACGGCGTCGCGGATCACCACCGGCGACGTTTGGGAACGCCTGCTGATCGCCGGCCTCGCCCGTGATTTCCAGCAGTTGCGGCTCGAGTTCCTGGCCCGGATCGACGGACAGGACCCGCAGGCGGCGGTGGCGGCATGGCTGGAAAGCCACCGTGCCCGTGTCGACCAGTTCGCCGCCCTTGTCCGCCGTGCCCGGCAGACGCCCACGCCGAATGCGGCGATGCTGGCCCAGATCGCCGGCCAGACGCGGGTGTTGCTCGGCCGCGAATGATCGCGCCCGCCCTGTTTGCGACCCGCCGGTGGCAGGTTGCGGACAGGGCGGCTGCATTTGAAGGATTACGTTGCAAGTGCGAATCGTTCGCGTTATCCACGCGGCGATTCACTCTGTCTGCGGAACCGCGCGATCCCGATGCACGCCCCCTCGCCACCGCTGAGCCGAAAGCGGAGCCGCAAGAGCTTCTGGCTCAAGCAGCTCCATACCTGGCACTGGATGAGCTCAGCCATCAGCCTGATCGGCCTGCTGCTGTTCGCGATAACCGGCTTCACGCTCAACCACGCCGCCGATATCGAAGGCAGCCCGACCAGCATCGAGCGCGCCGCCCAGCTGCCCGCGTCGCTCCAGCCGATGGTTCGCCCCGACGACGCGCCGGACACCAAGAAGCCGCTGCCGCCGGCCGTCGCCTCCTGGCTTGGCACGGCGCTCGACATGCCGGCCACGGGCGTGGCCGAATGGTCGGCCGACGAAATCTATCTGCCGCTGCCCCGGCCGGGCGGCGATGGCTGGATCGCGATCGAGCGCGAAAGCGGCAAGGTGACGAGCGAGGTCACGTCGCGCGGCTGGATCGCCTATCTCAACGATCTTCATAAAGGCCGCAATTCGGGCAGCACGTGGAAATGGTTCATCGACGTGTTCGCCTTTGCCTGCCTGGTCTTCACGCTCACCGGACTGGTGCTGCTGTGGATGCACGCCCGCCATCGCAAGAGCACCTGGCCGCTGGTGGGTGCCGGGCTCGCCATTCCCGCGCTGATCGCGCTGTTTCTGATCCATTGAGGGGCATCATGAGCATATCTTTCCGCCTTACCGGGCTGACCACCGCCGCGCTGGGCGTCGGCACGCTGCTTCCCGCCACGGCCGGCGCGCAGACCGTCGACCTGTCAGTCGAGCTGCCGCGCATGAAGGTGGCCGAATATCACCGCCCCTATGTCGCCATCTGGCTGGAAAAGGAGGGCAGCGCCCCCCGCACGCTTTCGGTCTGGTATGATGTCGACAAGCGCGGCGGCGAAGGCACCAAATGGCTGCGCGACGTGCGCCAGTGGTGGCGCGCGGCGGGGCGGACGATGCAGTTTCCGGCGGACGGCGTCAGCGGTGCGACACGCGCGCCGGGCGTACAGAAGCTTCGCCTGTCCGGCGGCAAGGGCGCGATGCCCGTGCTGACGCCGGGCAACTACACGCTGGTTGTCGAGGCCGCACGCGAAGTGGGCGGGCGCGAGGTGGTCCGCCTGCCGTTCAGCTGGAACGGCAAGACCGCCACGGCCAGCACCAAGGGCACGAGCGAACTCGGGGCCGTCGCACTGACGATCACGCGCTGATTCAACGGGAGGGATCAACATGAATTTCCGCAAGCCGCTTATCGCCGTCGCGGCCGTCGCCGCGCTCGCCGGCCCGGCCGCACTCGCCCATCGGATGTGGCTGCTGCCGTCGTCCACGGTGGTTTCGGGCACCGACAACTGGATCACGGTCGACGCCGCCGTCTCAAATGACCTGTTCTTTTTCGATCACCGCCCGCTGCCCGCCATCCCGACGGTGACGCAGCCGGACGGCACCGAAGGCAAGGTGGAAAACCACGCGGTCGGCCAGTTCCGCGCCACGTTCGATGTGCACCTGACGCAGCAGGGCACCTATCGCATCGCCGTGGTCAATGACGGCGTGTTCGGCCGATACACGCTGAACGGCGAGACCAAGATGATTCCGCGCGGCACGACCAAGGACAAGCTGGCGTCGGTGATCCCGGCCGGGGCGACCGACGTCGTCACGTCCGAAGCCCTGATGCGCAACGAGATCTTCGTCACGCAGGGCGCCCCGACCGACACCGTGTTCAAGCCCAGCGGCCGCGGCATCGAACTGGTGCCGGTGAAGCATCCCAACGATCTGGTCGCCGGCGAGGCCGCGACCTTCCAGTTTCTGCTCGACGGCAAGCCTGCGCCGAACCTCTACGTCACGGCGATCCCCGGCGGCATCCGCTATCGGGATGCGCTGAAGCAGATGGACCTGCGGACCGATGCGCAGGGCAAGGTGACGATCACCTGGCCCGAACCCGGCATGTACTGGGTGAACGTCACGCCCAATGCGCCGCGCGGCGAAGCCGAAGGCGCAGGGCAAGGCCCCGGCGGTCCTGGCGGCGCCCGCCAGCCGGGCCAGGGTCCGGCCGGGCCGCAGCCCCGCCGGGTGAGCTACACGACCACGCTCGAAGTGCTCGCCCCCTGAGCGAACAAGCCCGCATCGCCATTCCGATGACGCTGACGCCGGCGGCCTTTCGTCGCCGGCGTTTCGGCGCGCCTGTGGCGGCGCTGGGCGGCGAAACGATGGGCACCAGCTGGCGGCTGCTCGCCGTCGATCCACCGCCGGAAGCCGAATGCGAAGTGCTGGCGGTTTTTGATCGGATCATCGCCGAGTTCAGCCACTATGCACGCGATTCGCGGATCGGCCGGTTCAACGACAGCGTCGTCGCCCGGTGGCAGCCGCTCTCGGCAGAGGCGCTGCATGTGCTCGACGCCGCGCGCGCGGTGGCGGCACGCAGCGATGGCGGGTTCGATCCGGCGATCGGCCTGCTCGTCGACTTGTGGGGCTTTGGTCCGGCAGGGCCGCGCATCGACCTGCCGGCGCCTTGTGCCGTTGCCGAAGCGCTCGCCGTATCGGGCCTTCGCCATATCGAGATCGATGCCGCTGCCCTGCGCTTCCGCCGGCTGGCGCCGGCGCGTCTCGACCTGTCCGGCATCGCCAAGGGGCATGCGGTCGACGCCGTGGCCGATCGGCTGCGCGCGATCGGCATCGGGGACTTTCTGATCGAGATCGGCGGCGAGTTTCGCGGCGAGGGCATCAAGCCCGATGGTCAGCCCTGGTGGGTCGAGCTCGAGCGAATCGAGGGCGCCGCCACGCCGCCACTACGGGTGGCGCTGCACGGGCTGTCGGTCGCCACCTCGGGCGATTATCGGCGCTTCTTTGAACATGACGGCCGCCGCTATGCCCATAGTGTCGATCCGCGTACCGGGCGCCCGATCGACAATGAGGTCGCATCGGTCAGCGTGCTCCATGCCAGCGCCATGTACGCCGATGCCTGGGCCACGGCGCTGACGGTGCTGGGGGAGCAGGACGGCATGGCGCTTGCCGAACGCGAGCGACTGGCGGTGCAGATGGTGGTTCGCGACGGCGGCGGCTTTCGCGAGCAGCTGTCACCCGCGCTGATCGCGATGCTGGACTGAGCCCGGGGGTTCAGGCGTCGGCCCAGCGCCGCAGCAGATTGTGGTACACGCCTGTCAACTCCACCAGCTGGGCATGGCCCTGCCCCAGTTCCACCGCCAGCGTCTGGATCGATCGATCGAGATCGAACAATATCCGCCGCGCGGCATCGTCGCGCACCATCGATTGCAGCCAGAAGAAGCTGGCGACGCGCGCGCCGCGTGTCACGGGCGTGACGCGGTGAAGGCTCGACGAGGGGTAGAGGATCGCGTGCCCCGCCGGCAGCTTGACCGACTGGGCGCCGAACAGCCCCTCGATCAGCAGTTCACCGCCGTCATAGGCATCCGGCGCCTCCAGAAAGACGGTCATCGACAGATCGGAACGGACGCGAAATTCGCTGCCCCGCTGGATACGGACGGCATTGTCGACATGCGTGCCGAAATTCTGGCCGCCGGCATAGCGATTGAACAGTGGCGGAAACACCTTGAGCGGGAGCGCCGCCGCAACGAACAGCGGCGACTTGCCGAGCGCATCGAGAATGATCGCCCCCGCCTCGCGATGCGCGGCGCAACCCTCGACCAGCTGTTCGTTGCGCTTGGCGAGCGCGGCCTGGGGGCCGGAGGTGATGTTGCCGTCGGCCCATTCGCCCGCATCGATGATGGCGCGGACGCGCTCCACCTGGGCCGTATCGAGCAGATCGGGAATCGGGATGAGCATGGTCGTTCCTGGATTTGGCGAAAGCGGCATCCTGCCACGATCGGCGACGCAGGAACCATGCGGAAGATCAAGCCCCCGCACATCGGCCCTCCCCGTCGCCGGGAAGGGTCGATGCCGCGATGGATTGTCGTCGATCAGTAGCGGACGTTGAGCGTCAGCACCGCCGAGCGGGACTCGCCGGGTGTCGCCCAGCCATTGTTGCGGATGCGAGTATAATATTCGCTGTCCGTCACGTTCTTGACGTTGAGCTGCGCCGAAACATTGCGCGTGATGTCATAGGTCAGGAATGCGTTATGGACCCAGAAGTCGTCGCTGGTCGCGACTTCGGAAACGACGTTCGTCGTGGTGTTGAGCGACGAATTGTTGAACGCCATCTCACCCTGATAGGTCACGCCATAGCCAAGCGTCAGGCCGAACGGCAGCCGATAGGTGGTGAAGATGCTGCCAGAATGATCGGGCGTGTTCGGCAGCCGCTGGCCCGCCGCATAGTCGATCGTCCCAGCCGGGCTGTTGCGCGCGATGCTGCGGATCACCTTGCTGTCGAGATAGGTGTAGTTCGCCGTGATCGACCAGGCCGGGGTGATCTGCCCCACTGCACCCAGCGCGATGCCATCCACGCGCGACTGGCCGTCCAGCTGCTGCTCGGGGACGATCGGATCGCCCGTCGCGACGCGGTAGTTGGTCCGCTCGTTGCGGAACAGCGCCGCAGTGAGGAGCAGGCGGCCGCCCGCGACTTCCGCCTTTGCACCGACTTCATAGTTCTTCGCGGTTTCCGGATCGACGTTGCACGTCGCATCGGTGCACGAACCGTTGACCGATGTCTTCGACGGCGTCTTCGAATTGCCATAGGCGACGTAGAGGCTCACCGCCTCGACCGGCTTGTAGACGAGGCCCGCCCGGTACGAGAACAGATCGTCATTGTTGATGAAGGTCTTGCCCGTTGTGACCTGGCCCAGCGTTGCGGCGGCAGTCGAGACGGTATCCGCGCGGTACGATCCCTCGTTCCGTTCCCAACGCACGCCGCCGTTGAGTTCAAGCTGTTCGGTAAGCTGGATGGTGTCGAACAGATAGACCGCATAGTTGGTCAGCTCGCCCCGCTGGCGGGCGCTTTCGATATAGTTGATCGGCCCAGTATAGACGTTGCTGCCATAGGTGAAGCCGGCCGGCCCCTGCACCACTTCGTTCGGGTTGGCGATATTGATCAGCGGATAAGCCGAATAATAGGCGCTGCCATTGGCATTGCGCAGCACGTTGCCGGTCGACAGATTATACTTCTCCCAGCTCACCGCCGCGCCGAGCACCAGCGTGTGCTTCAAGCCTGCGGTGTCGAAACCGGCGCTGAGATCGACCTGGTCGTACATCAGCTGGTTTTCCGAATCGCGCGTGTTCCCGCGCGGGCCGCTCGGCAGGTAATAGCCCACCGGCACCGTCGCCGGGCACGCCGTTCCCGTCGGGGTCTGGCCGGAGGCGAGACAATAGGTGCCCTGCGGCGGATCGACGATCGCGAGCTGCGTCACGTCCTGCCAGCGCGCCAGGTTGCGGATCGACACCGAGTCGCTGAACTCATGCTCGAACGTGATCGTCGCCTGATCGACATTGGTCTGCTGGGTATCGACGTTGCGAAACCCGAAATAATCGCTGCGATCGACGCCGGGCACGGCGCCGCCGATCGACTGGTAATAGGGCACGCCATATTGCGGCGTGTTGTCATCTTCCTGATGGACATATTGCAGCGTCAGCCGGGTCGGACCGTCGATGCCGATCGTCACCGCAGGCGCGACGCCCCAGCGCTTGTATTTCTCGACGTCGCGCCCCGGCACGTCGTTTTCATGCTTCATCGCGTTCAGGCGGAAGGCGATCAGATCGTTGACACGCACATTCGCGTCGACGGTCGCACGATAGTAATTGTCGGTGCCGACACCAGCAGACGCCACGATCCGCGTGTTTGCCTGCGGCTTCTTCGTGACGATGTTGATCGAACCGCCGACCGAGCCGGCGCCGTTCTGAACCGAGTTCGGACCGTTGACGACTTCGAGCTGTTCGAGGTTGAACGGATCGGTGCGGGTATATTGCGCGCTGTCACGCACGCCGTCGACGGTGATGTCGGTGTTCGCCGAATAGCCGCGCAGGTTGATCGAATCGCCATAGCCGCCGCCGCCTTCGCCCGCACCGAAGGTGATGCCGGGGACGGTGGAGAGCATGTCGCGCAGCGTCAGCAGGTTCTGCTGCTCGATCACTTCGTTGGTCAGGATGGTGATCGTCTGCGGCGTATCGCGCACCGGCCGGGTGGCCTTGGGCGTTTCCTGCTTCGGTTCATAGGGCTGACCGTTGACGATGATGCGGCCCTGCTGGTCCTGGTCTTCGCCCTCGGCGGCGGTCGAATCGGCATGGACGGCGTCGCCGGTCTTGACCGGATCCTCGGCACGGGCGGGCGCCGATGCGATGAAACCGACACAGGCAAGCGCCACAAAGGCCGGCATACGCGTCGTCGACGCGGAACTGCGATTCACTGAATTCCCCTTCATTATCGCGAACAATCGTTGCGGAAGCGATTATTGCGACTGGTTCTCAGTGTCAATGCAATTGCGAGCGAGTTGCATATTAGCGGTTCGCGGCCGAATTACCCCTCTAAAGCGTCGCGTGAAGCCATCAGCCAGGTGCGCAGCGCGCTGGCGAGGTTGGGCGGCTCGTCCGCCGAGATGCGGGCGCGATCGATCGCTGCGACGAGGCTGCTGAGCGGGACGCCTGCCGACTCGGCCGCAGCCTCCAGGGCCTGCCAGAAGACGGGTTCGAGGCTGATCGAGGTCGCGTGACCGGCAATCGTGATCGATCGCTTCACCGGGCCGCGAAAGCCACCGGGTGGCGGAACGATGCCGATTTCGGCCAAGGCGCTACTCGCTGTCGAACAGCGCCGCGAGCTGCTCGACCATCGTACCGGCGAGTTGCTCGGCGTCCATGATCGTCACCGCGCGCTGGTAATAACGGGTCACGTCATGGCCGATGCCGATCGCCACCAGCTCGACCGGCGAGCGCGCCTCGATCCAGCCGATTACCTGGCGCAGATGGCGCTCCAGATAGGAACCCGAATTGACCGACAGCGTGGAATCGTCGACCGGCGCCCCATCGGAGATCACCATCAGGATCTTGCGATCCTCGTGCCGGGCGATCAGCCGCGAATGCGCCCAGAGCAACGCCTCGCCGTCGATATTCTCCTTGAGCAGCCCTTCGCGCATCATCAGGCCCAGCGAGCGCTTGGCGCGCCGCCACGGCTCGTCGGCCTGTTTGTAGACGATATGGCGCAGATCGTTGAGCCGCCCCGGCTGGGCCGGGCGGCCATCGGCAAGCCACTGTTCGCGCGACTGTCCGCCTTTCCACGCGCGCGTGGTGAAGCCCAGGATTTCGGTCTTCACGCCGACCCGCTCGAGCGTGCGGGCAAGGATGTCGGCGCTGATCGCCGCGATCGAGATCGGCCGACCACGCATCGATCCCGAATTGTCGATCAAGAGCGTGACCACCGTGTCCTTGAACTCGGTATCACGCTCGACCTTGTAGCTCAGCGACTGCATCGGATTGACCACGACGCGCGCCAGCCGCGCGGCATCGAGCAACCCTTCGTCCTGGTCGAAATCCCAGCTGCGGCTCTGCTGCGCCATCAGCCGGCGTTGAAGGCGGTTTGCCAGCTTCGTCACCGCGCCCTGCAGATGCACGAGCTGCTGGTCGAGATAGGCACGCAGCCGTTCCAGCTCGTCGGCATCGCAAAGGTCGGTCGCGGCGATCACCTCGTCGAACTTGCCGGTATAGGCGCGATATTCGAATTGCGGCGGCAGATCGCTCCACGGGCGATTGGGGCGAGCGGGCATCATGCCGTCATCGCCATCCTCCCCCGGCTCGCCGTCGCCTTCCTCGCCGTCGTCGGATTGCTGGTCCTGATCGCCCTCGTCACCCTGCTCGCGATCGCGCTGCTCGCCGCGCGCCTCGGTCTGGCCCTCGCCTTGCTGGGCCTGGCTTTCGCCTTCGTCTTCGCCCTGCTCCTGCTGATCCTGCTCGCCCTCGTCCTCGTCGCCGCCCTCATCGGCTTCGTCCGGGACCATCTCGCCCTCGGTGAGTTCGAGATCCTCGAGCAGCTTCGTGGCCAGCGCGGCAAAGGCACGCTGGTCGTCAATCGCCAGCGCCATCGCGTCGAGCTCCGGCCCGGCGCGATCCTCGATCCAGTCGCGCATCAGCGCCAGCCCGAGCGCCGCCGCAGCCGGCGATTCGCGCCCGGTCAGCCGTTCGCGCACCAGCAGCCCGACGGCGGTTGACAGCGGCACTTCGTCCCGTGTCCGTGCTCGGCCGATCGGGTCGGAGCGCAGCCGCATCGCCAGCGCATGTTCCAGATTGTCGGCGATCCCGGCATAGCCGCGCGCGCCCAGCGCCTCGACCCGCGCGGTCTCGACGGCGTCATACACGGCGCGCGCCGCCGCCTCGCGCGGGGCGGCACGGTTGTGCATCGCCGCATCATGGTGGCGCATCCGCAGCGCAAAACTGTCGGCAAAGCCGCGCGCCTCCGCCACCTGTTCGGGCGGCAGCGCCCGCGACGGCGTCGGCACCTTGATCGTCTTGCCGCTCTGGAACGGCGCATCGGCGGTGAAACCGAACTCCAGCTCCGCATTGCCGGAAAGCGCGCGGGCGGTGCCGGCAAGCACGTCCCGGAAGCGATCGAGAGGGGAATCCTGCGCCATCCCTCCCACATGCCCCCGGCGGGGCAGAAGTCAAGGAAGCGCCGGCATCGCTGCCGGCGCCGCTTGGGTCACTTGACGTCGATAAAGGGCAGCGGACCCGATCCCGTATAGGTCGGCAACTGGCCGTTCCACTTCTCCACCGCGCGCAGCTTGACGATTTCCGGGTTGGTGCGGATCGCCTCCGCTTCCACCTGGATCGCCCTTATTCAGGCGGCGCGGCCGACCACGCTCTCGGGCAGGTCCTTGCCGAACACGCGCTGATAATATTCGGCGACCTGCGCCCGCTCCGCCTCGTCGCACTTGTTGAGGAACGACAGGCGGAAGGCGAAGCCGATATCGCCGAAGATCAGCGCATTCTGCGCCCAGGTGATCACGGTACGCGGGCTCATCACCGTCGAGATGTCGCCGTTGATGAAGCCGCGGCGGGTAAGCTCCGCCACCCGGACCATGTTCTCCACCGTCTCCTTGCCGCCGGGCTTGTCATATTCGCCGGACTTGGCGAGCACGATCCGCGCCTCGGTAGCCGCCGGCAGATAGTTGAGCGTGACGACGATGTTCCAGCGGTCCATCTGGCCCTGGTTGATCTGCTGCGTACCGTGATACAGGCCGCTGGTATCGCCCAGGCCGACCGTGTTGGCGGTGGCGAACAGGCGGAACCACGGGCTCGGACGGATCACCCGATTCTGGTCGAGCAGGGTCAGCTTGCCTTCGGTTTCCAGCACGCGCTGGATGACGAACATCACGTCCGGCCGGCCCGCATCATATTCGTCGAACACCAGCGCCGTCGGGGTTTGCAGCGCCCAGGGCAACAGGCCTTCGCGGAATTCGGTCACCTGCACGCCGTCGCGCAGCACGATCGCGTCGCGGCCGATCAGGTCGATACGGCTGATATGCGCGTCGAGATTGATGCGGATGCACGGCCAGTTGAGCCGCGCCGCCACCTGCTCGATGTGGCTCGACTTGCCGGTGCCGTGATAGCCCTGGATCATCACGCGGCGATTGTGCGCGAAGCCGGCCAGCACCGCGAGCGTGGTGTCCGGATCGAACACATAGGCGGGGTCCAGATCGGGCACCCGCTCGTCCGCCTCGCTGAACGCGGGGACTTCCATGTCGCTGTCGAACCCGAACAGCTCGCGCACCTTCACCATCTTGTCGGGTGCGTCGAGGATCGTGGTGTCCCGGCTATCGGGCTGGGTGTTGGAAAGCTCGGCCATTGATGCTCAATATCCTTCAGTCGCACCGGACCTAGTGGCTTGTTTGCGGCACTGCAACCGCATCTCCCCAAGGGGAGGCGTTCAGGCGCCGATCTTGGGCGGCAGCAGAAACAGGGTGGCGAAGGCTGCGGCGCGGGCGACGTCGCCCTCCACGGTGAACCGCCCTTCCCCCAGCGCGGCGGCGAGTGGCATGTTGCCGAACAGCACGGGAAGAAAATCATTGGGCTCGCCGACGAACACCGCCTCGGCCCCGGCGAGCGTGCCGCGCCGGACATCGATCGCACCGCCCTCGACGGTCGCGAGATAGCATTCCTCGCCGAGCCGAAACCCGATCCGGCCGGCCCATCCCACCGCCTTGTCCGGCACGATCAACATGCGCAGCGCCAGCATCAGCGAAACGCGGGAGAATGGCAGCGAGGGATCATGGCTGGGCGATCGCAGCGCCCAGCGGCCCATCGCCAGCACCACCGGCTCGGCCTCATAGCCCCAGGGAGTGAGCGAATAGACCTGCACGCTGGCCGGGGGCGGCAGCTTTTCGCGCACGACGATCCCGTCCGCCTCCAGCCCCACCAGTCGCTGGGTAAGCACATTGGCGCTGAGCCCCGGCAGCCCTGCCCGGAGCTCGCCGAAGCGCCGCGGCCCGAGCAGCAATTCGCGGATGATCAGCAGTGCCCAGCGCTCGCCGACGAACTCCAGCGCGAGGGCGGTGCCGCAGGCATCGTCATAGCGGCGCTTGGCCTTAGTTATATTTTCTAACTTCACAGTTGTTTTTTAGGATCAGACGCGGCACGAATCAAGCAGGGCGCGACTCGAAAGCCGCCTCGAAGGGGAGAGAAACGATGTCGAACGCCGTGTTCGTCAACCTGCCGGTGGCCGACGTGCCACGCGCGACCGCCTTTTACGAAGCGATCGGCTGCACGAAGGACGAACGGTTCAGCGGCCCGACCGCGAGCGCGATGGCGCTTTCGGACTCGCTGACCTTCATGCTGCTTCACCGCGATTTCTTTCAGAGCTTCACGCCGCGCGCCGTCGCCGATGCGAGCACCACGACCGAGGTGCTGATCGCCCTGCCGCTCGACGATCGCGCCGCAGTCGACGCGCTGGTCGAGACCGCAATCGCTGCCGGCGGCAGCGGTGACATCCGCCCGGTGCAGGACATGGGCTTCATGTACGGCCGCAGCTTCACCGATCCCGATGGCCATATCTTCGAGCCGTTCCACATGGACATGGCCGCCGCCGCCGCGGCGATGGCGCAAGCGGAGCCGGCTTGAGCCATGGCGCAGAAGATCGTCCCCTGCCTGTGGTTCGACGGCACTGCCGAGGATGCCGTGCGCTTCTACGTTTCGCTGCTGCCGGATAGCCGCATCGACCAGGTGGTGCGCGCGCCCGCCGCCTATCCCGCCGGAGAGGCGGGCGCGGTGCTGGTGGTGGAGTTCACGCTGGCAGGCATGCGCTACATCGCGCTCAACGCCGGACCGCAGGCGCGCTTCAACGACGCGGTCTCGTTCCAGATCCACACCGAGGACCAGGCCGAAACCGATCGGCTGTGGGAAGCGATCACCGCCGATGGCGGGACCGAGCGCGATTGCAGCTGGTGCGAGGACCGCTGGGGCCTGCGCTGGCAGATCGTGCCCCGCCGCCTGGTGGAGTTGATGGGCGACCCGGACCAAGCGCGCGCGGCCCGCGCGATGCAAGCGATGATGACGATGCGCAAGATCGACATCGCCGCCCTGGAAGCGGCGGTCGAACCCGCCTGAGCTACAGAGGAGAACCGCAATGTCCTTCCAGGCCTATTTGGACAACATCCAAGCCAAGACCGGTCGCAGCCCCGACGATTTCCGTGACTATGCCGCCGAGAAGGGCTGGGCCGATGCGGCAGGCCTGCGCGCCGGGGTGAAGGCGGGGACGATCGTCGCCGATCTCAAGGCGCAGTTCGGGCTGGGGCACGGCCACGCCATGGCGATCGTCGCGCTGCTCAAGGGCGCCAAGCGCGAAGGCGACGCCTGAACCAGAGGAGAGAACGCCATGCCTGTTATTGCTGAAAGTCCCGTTGAGATCGTCACCCTGGACTGGGTGCCGGACTTTGCGCGCGGTCATGTCCGCGACTTCCGCGTCCGCTGGGCGCTGGAGGAGGCCGGGATCGGCTACCGCACCGCTCCGATCAGCACGGTGGATCGGCCGGCGGACTATTTCGCCGAACAGCCCTTCGGCCAGGTGCCCGCCTATCGCGAAGGCGCGGTGCGCATGTTCGAATCGGGCGCGATCGTGCTCCACATTGCCGAGCGCTCTGAAGTCCTGCTGCCGCGCGATGCCGTTGGCCGGGCGCGGGCGCTCAGCTGGGCGGTCGCGGCGCTCAACAGCGTCGAACCGATGCTGATGGAACTCGCCACGGTCGACAGGTTCGCACAGGGCGAGGCCTGGGCGCAGCTTCGCCGCCCCGGCCTTGTGGCGGATGTCGACACGCGGCTCGGTCATCTGGCCGCGGCGCTGGGGACGCGGGAGTATCTGGAAGGGCGCTTCACCGCCGGGGATCTGCTGATGGCCTCGGCGCTGCGCATGCTCGACCATACCGACATGCTCGCCGCGCATCCGGCGCTCGCTGCGTACCAGCGGCGCTGTCTCGCGCGACCGGCGTTCGTCGCCGCGATTGCAGCGCAGCTCGAGGAATTGCGGACGGAGATGCCCGAACCCGCCTGAAGGAGCGTGAGCATGACCTATGTCGACGGATATGTGCTGCCGGTGCCGGAGGCGAACCGCGCCGCCTATACCGAGCTTGCCCAGCGGACCGGCGAGAAGCTGCGCGCGCTGGGCGCGACGCATGTCGTGGAATGCTGGGGTCAGGACGTGCCCCATGGGACGGCTACCGATTTCTATCGCGCGACCAACGCCGAAGCGGGAGAGACGGTGGTCTTCTCCTGGGTCGTCTGGCCGGACAAGGGGGCACGCGACAAGGGTTGGGCGGCAATGATGGCCGACCCGGAAATGGATGGGCTGGCGATGCCGTTCGACACCAAGCGAATGTTCTGGGGCGGCTTCGAGCCCATCGTCGAGATCGCCCAAGGCTGAGGACAGGGAGCGGAACATGACCAACCGGCAGGGCGAAATCATCTGGTACGAACTGATGACCAGCGATGCAGATCGGGCGGCGGCCTTTTATGACGCGGTTGTCGGCTGGCAGGTCGGCGCGCCGCCGCCCGGCGGGCCTGACTATCGCATGATCGTCGCGCCCGACGGCAATGCGGGCGGCATGCTCCAGCTGGACGCGGCCATGCTGCAGGCCGGCGCGAGCCCCACCTGGCTCGCCTATTTCGGGGTCGACGATGTCGATGCGAGCGTCGCGGGCATCGTCGCCGCGGGCGGGAAGGTGCTGGTACCCGCCTGGGATGCGGCTGGCGTGGGCCGGATCGCGATGGTCACCGATCCCCAGGGCGTGCCCTTCTACGTGATGCGCGGCGCGACCGAGGGCGCGACGAGCAGCGTCTACCAGCGGCACGGGCTCGGCCATGTCGGCTGGAACGAATTGCTGGCGCCGGATGCGGATGCCGCGCTCGGCTTCTATCATCGCCAGTTCGGCCTCACCCGGATGGGCGGGATGCCGATGGGCGAGATGGGGGAGTATAGCTTCATCGGCCATGACGGCGGTGCGCCGATCGGCGCGATCATGCGGGTGCCGCCGGGGGCGAAGCCCGGCTGGGGCTTCTACTTCCGGGTCGACGATGTCGATGCGGCGAGAGGCCGGGTCGAAGCGGCTGGGGGAACGGTGGTAATGGAGCCGATGGACGTGCCCGGTGGCGAGCGCGCGCTGCAGGCGGTGGATCCGGACGGCGCGGTCTTCGGGCTGGTCAGCGGTGAGGAGGCGGCGGCAGCATGAGCGATCCACTGGAGCTGTTCGTCGAGCGGCTGATCGATGCGCCCGTCGAGGCCTGCTGGCGCGCCTTCACCGATCACCTTGAGGAATGGTGGTGCCCGCGGCCGTGGACCACCGAATTGATCGAGCAGGATCTGCGCTCCGGAGGCCGTAGCGCGATGATCATGCGCGGCCCCAACGGCGAGGAGCAGCGGCTGGAAGGCGTGATCCTGGAAGTCGTGCCGGGGCGTCGCGTCGTGTCCACGGACGCCTTCCGGGCGGGATGGATCCCGCAGACGCCCTTCATGGTCGGCACCTGGTCGTTCGAGCCCGAGGGGCAGCGCACCCGCTACCGCGCCAGCGCGCGGCACTGGTCACAGGAGAGCTGCGAAACGCACCGTGCGATGGGGTTCGAGCAGGGCTGGTCCGCAGTGGCCGAGCAACTGGAAGCGGTCGCGCGCCGGCTGACGGCAGACGCGGAAGCCTGATCGGGCGCGGCCTTCAGGCGAAGGCCGCGGACCCCTTGAGCTGCTGATACGCCGCGATCACCCGCTGCAGCCGCGCCTCGTGGCTCCGGTCGCCGCCGTTGCGGTCGGGGTGGAACCTGCGCACCAGTTCCGAATAGCGCTTGCGCAGCGCCGTCCGGTCGCAGTCGATCTCCAGGTCGAGCACCTTCAGTGCGTCGCGATCCGCGCCGGAGAGCGGCCGCCCGTCCTTGCGCTCGCCGCGATCCTTCATCCGGTCGCGGAAGCGTGCGCCGATCGCGTCGAGCGGGTCGGCAAAGTCGGCCCAGCGCGGCGGCACGTCGGGATTGGCGCTGAAGACGCGCGTCTCGCGTTCCCAGCCGGCGATCGGGCGCTGCGCCTCGTGGATCTCGTCGGGGCTCATGCCCGCGAAGAAATTATAGCCGGAATTGAACGCGCGGACATGGTCCAGGCACAGCCAGCGGAACGGCGGCGGCCCGTCGGAGCGGCCGCGCGCGCCTTCGAGCGGCGGCGCCCGGAATTCGCCGGGAGCGTCGCAGCCCGGCTCTGCACATAATCTTCCCTCCGCCTCCACGCGACCGTGGAAACGGGCATTCGGACGATCCTTTTTCGGCTGACGGCTAGCCACGCGACTCCCTCGAACAAACCGCCTATATAGGCGCGATGACTGACCTCGCCACCGGCCCCCTGGCCGATCTGATCGCCGATCGCCTGCGCACCGCGCTCGCCCCGTCGCACCTGCACGTCAGCAACGACAGTGCCCAGCATCGCGGGCATCTGGGCGATGACGGCACGGGCGAAACCCACTTCACGGTCACCATCGAAAGCCCGGAATTTGCGGGGCTGAACCGCGTGGCCCGCCAGCGCAAGGTGAACCACGCACTGGCCGATCTGCTCGCCACGCGCATCCACGCGCTGGCGATCAAGGCAACCGCGCCGGGCGAGTGACGCCGATCGCGCATCCGCCAACCCCATCCGCTCGTTTGGCTGGGCAGCGACGGGCAGCGACTGTATCGCTGGGGCCGAATTGCGGGAGATGAACGATGCGCGACGACCTCGTAACCCAGATGATCGAGCCCAGCACGCACGATCTGGGCGGCTTCAAGGTGCATCGCACCCTGCCCTCGCGGCCGCGGACGATGGTCGGCCCCTTCATCTTCTTCGACCAGATGGGGCCGGCGATCCTCGATGTCGGCACCGGGATCGACGTCCGCCCGCACCCCCACATCAATCTTGCGACCGTCACCTACCTGTTCGCCGGCGCAATCGACCATCGCGATTCGCTCGGCACCGAAGCGACGATCACCCCCGGCGCCGTCAATCTGATGACCGCTGGCCACGGCATCGTCCATTCGGAGCGGTCGCCCTCGGCCGAACGCGCCAAGGGGCCAGAACTGTCGGGCATCCAGACCTGGCTGGCGCTTCCTGAAGCCGAGGAAGAACGCGATCCGGCGTTCGAGCATGTCGCCGCCGGCGAATTGCCCGTGGTCGAATCGCCGGGCGTGCGGGCGCGTGTCATCATGGGCGAGTTGTGGGGCGCGGCCGCACCCACCACCACCTACGCGCACACCATCTATGCCGATATCGCAATCGACGCTGGCGGGAGCATCCCGATCGAGCCGGCAGCGGACGAACGCGCGCTGTACGTCGCGGCCGGCGATGCGAGCATCGACGGGATGCCGCTCGTGCCGATGACGCTCTACATCCTCCGCCCCGGCACGCGCGCGACGCTGCGTTCCGAACGCGGCGCACGGGTGATGTTCTGCGGCGGCGAAGCGTTCCAGACGCCGCGCCATGTGTGGTGGAATTTCGTGTCGTCGAGCCGGGACCGGATCAACCAGGCCAAGGAGGACTGGAAGGCCGGCAATTTCCCCAAGGTTCCGGGCGATGACAAGGAGTTCATTCCCATCCCCGAAGTGCCGAAGACGGTGAGCTATCCCTGACAGCCGGGTTGCGGCGCCCGCCGAAGCGGCGCATGGTTTTCGCAGTGGCCGGATCGCGGGCATCGGCGCAGGCGCCCGCGGCCGGGGGCAACGAAAAGCGGAACCGGGGAGCAAGGCCGTGACGCATGCGAGGCAAACAGCGATATCGCTTTCGACCAACGTCACGCTCAACGTCGCCACCGCCGGCGACCCGGCGAAGCCGGCGATCGTGCTGCTCCACGGCTTTCCCGAATCGCACCGGACCTGGCGGCACCAGATTCCGGCGCTCGCCGAACATTATTTCGTCATCGCCCCGGATCAGCGGGGCTATACGACATCGTCCAAGCCGTCGGGGGTTGACGCCTATGCGCCCGATCGGATCGCGGCCGACCTGTTCGCGCTCGCCGATGCGTTGCAGGTCGAGCAGTTTGCGCTTGCCGGCCATGACTGGGGCGGCGCGATCGCGTGGATGGCCGCGTTGCAGAAGCCGAACCGGGTCTCGCGGCTGATCATCGTCAACGCCCCCCATCCCCAGGTCTTCCAGCGCAAGCTGTTCGACGATCCGGCGCAGCGCAAGGCGAGCCAGTATATCCGCTTCTTCCGCGAGACCACGCTGGATCAGGCGCCCGATCGCCAGGCGCTCGAGCAATTCCTCTTCTCGCTGTTCGGCGAGCATCTGGGCGTTACCGTTCCGCCCGAGGAAAAGGCCCTCTATCTGCGTGACTGGGCCGAGCCGGGGGCGATGACCGCGATGCTCAACTGGTACCGCGCCACGGGACTGATCGTGCCCGCGATGGACGAGGATCCACCGCGCCCCGAATGGATCGACGGCCCCTTCCCGCTTCAGCCCCAGCCGACGCTGGTGATCTGGGGCATGCGCGATCGCGGGCTTCTCCCCTGCCTGATGGACGGGCTCGACACGCTGATCCCCGATCTGACGCTGGCCCAGATTCACGACGCAGGGCATTTCTCGCCCTGGGAAGCGCCCGATGCCGTCACCGACGCGATGCTCGACTGGCTGGCGATGCGCCGCGTGTGAGCGCCACGGTCAAGCCTCGCGCATGACATAGGGCCGCGTCGCAAAGGGCGGGGCCAGCCCCTCGACCCAGGCGCCGTGCGCATGGGTGAGCGCCACCAGTTCCATCGGCGTATCGCCGGGCCAGCCGCGCACGCGCACCTCGTGCCGGTGAAGGTCGCGGTTCGGCTCCATCATCACCCAGCCGAGCGGCCGATCCGGCGTCGCCGCAGCGCCGGCGGCCAGCATCGCGCCGGCAATGCGATCCTGGGTGGCGTCGGGCAGATATTGCCACACCACCGAATGCATCAGCACGCGCACCACACCGGCCGGCTGGGGCTCCGCCAGTCGCGCCTCGACCCAGTCGCCGGCATCGCCGCGTTCGAGCGTCACCGGCTGCGCGCGCAGCATCGCGATCGTGGCATCGAGCCGCGCCTGCCGATCGGTGGCGTCGACCCAGCAATAGGCCTGGAGCCGTTCGGCATCGCGATCGCTGGTCAGATCGAGCGGCGCGATATCGACGCCCCGCGCCGATACGATCTCCACCGGCGCAGCGGGCGGCGGCGGCCCGCGCCATTCGGGGGCGATCGTCATCGGCGACTCGACCGGCCCCACCGCCACCCCGCCCAGATCGAACCGGTAACGGCCGAGCATCAGGTTCAACCCGCCGCTCGATCCGATCTCCAGCACCTCGAAGCGCGGACCATAGCGCCGCGCCAAGTGCAGGAGGCCGGTCATCAGCCCGGCAGAGCGGCCCGCCTCGTTGGTCTGGGGCGGGCCATAGAGCCAGGGCATCAGCGTGAAGTCATAGGCGGAAAGCACCGCATCCAGCGCCGCGCCGATCCGGCCGATATCGGTTTCCTCGCCGGTGAAGATGCGCCGCAGCTCGGGCACGCCGCGACGATGGAGCGCGTGCAGCCCGCCCACCAGCCGCAGCACCAGCGCATCGGCGACCGGCTCGCCGGGCCAGTCGAGCACGCGCCGACCGGTTTCGCTCGCGCGGGTGATGCCCTGCCCCAGCGCGGTACAGATGCGCGCGGTGATCGATGCGGCCATCGCCTCGCAATAGCCTGCCTGGATGGCGAAACTCTTGCGATTCTCGGCTTCACTTGCCATGCGCTTCTCCCTTCGGCGCGTGTTGCGCCCACGCTGCCCCCCAAGTAAAGCCCCCGCACCCATGACCGAGCCGTTGATCCTTGCCGTGCCGAAAGGCCGGATTCTCGAAGAGGCGCTGCCCTTGCTGGCGGCGGTCGGCATCGTGCCCGAAGCCGCCTTTTCCGATAAGAACTCGCGCGCGCTGCGTTTCGCCACGAACAACCCCGCGATCGACCTGATCCGGGTGCGCGCCTTCGACGTGGCGACCTTCGTCGCGCATGGCGCCGCGCATCTGGGCATCGTGGGATCGGACGTGCTCGCTGAGTTCGACTATTCCGAACTCTACGCGCCGGTCGACCTGGGCATCGGTCATTGCCGCATCTCCGTCGCCGAGCCGGTGGCACTTGCCGAGCAGGACGATCCGCGCGGCTGGAGCCATGTCCGCGTCGCGACCAAATATCCGCACATCACCCGCGCCCATTTCGAGGCGCGCGGCGTGCAGGCCGAATGCGTCAAGCTCAACGGCGCGATGGAGCTGGCGCCGGTGCTGGGCCTCGCCCCGCGCATCGTCGACCTCGTCTCCTCGGGCCGCACGCTCAAGGAAAATGGGCTGGTCGAGGTGGAGGTGATCGCCGAAGTGACCAGCCGCCTGATCGTCAACCGCGCCGCGTTCAAGACGCGCGCCAGCGAAGTCGTACCGCTGGTCGACGGCTTCCGAAAGGCCGTGGCATGATCCGCCTGAACGCCGCCGATGCCGGTTTCGCGGACGCCTTCACCGCGCTGGTCAACGCCCGCCGCGAGGCGGACGACGATGTCGCGCGCAACGTTACCCACATCATCAAGCGCGTCCGCGAAGAAGGCGATGTCGCGCTGCGCGACCTCACCCGTCTGTTCGACAAGCATGATCTCGATCGCTCGGGCTGGACGATCGACCGCGCCGACTGCCTTGCCGCCTATGAGGGGCTGAGCCCCGAGCTGCGCGCTGCGCTGGAACTCGCGGCCGAGCGGATCGCGGTGTATCACGCCAAGCAGCGCCCGGAGGATCGCGACGAAGTGGACGCGCAGGGCATCCGCCTCGGCGCGCGCTGGACGCCGGTGGATGCGGCGGGCGTCTATGTCCCCGGCGGCCGTGCGGCCTATCCCAGCTCGGTGCTGATGAACGCCATCCCCGCCAAGGCGGCGGGTGTGCGGCGGCTGGTGATGGTCACGCCAACGCCCAACGGCGAGGTGAACCCGCTGGTCCTGGCGGCGGCGCATGTCGCGGGTGTCGACGAACTGTACCGCGTCGGCGGCGCGCAGGCGGTGGCGGCGCTCGCCTATGGCACGGAGACGATCGCTCCGGTGGACGTTGTGACCGGCCCGGGCAATGCCTGGGTGGCCGAGGCCAAGCGCCAGCTCTACGGCGTGGTCGGCATCGACATGGTCGCGGGTCCGTCCGAGATCGTCGTGGTGGCGGACGGCAAGAACGATCCCGAATGGATCGCCGCCGATCTGCTCAGCCAGGCCGAGCACGACCCCACCAGCCAGTCGATCCTGTTCACCGACGACGCCGGTTTTGCCGACAAGGTGGCGGCAGCGGTCGACGCACAGATCGCCACGCTGGCGACCGGCGCCACCGCGCGCACCAGCTGGGACGCGAACGGCGCGATCATCCTGGTGCCGGACCTGCCCACCGCGATGCCGCTGGTCGATCGCCTCGCGCCCGAGCATCTCGAACTCGCCTGCGACGATGCCGAGCCGCTGTTCGACATGGTCCGCCACGCGGGCTCCGTGTTCCTCGGCCGCTACACGCCGGAAGCCGTCGGCGATTATGTTGCCGGCCCCAATCATGTGCTGCCCACCGGGCGGCGCGCGCGCTTCGCATCGGGCCTTTCGGTGCTCGATTTCATGAAGCGCACCTCGTTCCTGAGCCTGGATCCGTCCGGGCTCGCCGCGATCGGCCCCGCTGCCGTTGCGCTCGCAGAAGCCGAAGGCCTGCCGGCGCACGCAAAGTCGGTCGCGATCCGTTTAAAGTGATAGAAGTAGATTATGGCCAGTCCGCAAGCAAAGTCCCGTTCCAAGGCGCGCGCCGCCGCGCGCCTCGGCGCCGTCCAGGCGCTGTACCAGCGCGAGATGGAGGGCACCTCGATCCCCGCGCTGCTGCATGAGTTCCACCAGCACCGGCTGGGCGCGATCATCGAAGACGTCGAATATGCCGATGCCGACATCGCCTTTTTCGACGATATCGTCAGCGGCACCGACGCCCGCCGCGAGGAGATTGACGGCATCATCGCCGGCAAGCTCGCGGCCGACTGGTCGCTCGACCGGCTCGACAAGCCGATGCGCCAGATTCTGCGTGCCGGCACCTATGAGCTGCTCGCCCGCAAGGACGTGCCGACCGGTGCGGTGATAAGCGAGTATCTGGACGTGACCGATGCCTTTTACGATCGCCGTGAAAAGGGGTTCGTGAACGGTATTCTGGATGCCATTGCCAAGGCGGTGCGCGCCTGATGTCCGCCCCTGCCCCATGCCGGGCGGGATGAACGAAGCCGCCTTCCTTGCCGGGCTGCGTCGCCTGCCGCTTCATCTCGGCGCGCGCGGGCTGCGGGACGATACGGCCGTGCTCGGCGATCTCGTCGTCACCCATGACGTGCTGGTGGAGGGCGTCCATTATCTGCCGGACGATCCGGCCGGGGATGTCGCCTGGAAGCTGCTGGCGGTGAACCTCTCCGACCTCGCCGCCAAGGGCGCGGTGCCGGAAGGCGTGCTGCTCGGCTATCCGCTGGCGGGTGACAGTGCGTGGGATGCGGCCTTTCTCGCCGGGCTGGGCGCGGCGCTGACCGCCTTTGCCTGCCCGCTGATCGGCGGCGATACCGTGACCGCGCCGGACGGTGCGCCGCGCACCCTGTCGCTCACCGCGCTCGGGCGGTCTGCCTGTGCGCCGGCGCGCAGCGGTGCGCAGCCGGGCGACCTGCTCTACGTCACCGGCAACATCGGCGACGGCGGCGCCGGGCTGGCGGTGGCGCAGTCCGGCGAGGGACCGGCGGCGCTGCTCGCCCATTACCGGCGCCCCATGCCGCGGCTGGCGGAGGGACAGGCGCTGGCGCCGGTCGTCCATGCGATGATGGACGTGTCCGACGGGCTGCTGATCGACGCGGTCCGGATGGCGGATGCCAGCGGACTGATGGTGACGATCGACCTGGCTGCCATCCCCCTCTCCCCCGACTATCGCCGGTTTCGCGGCGAAACCCGGGATGCCCGGCTCGCCGCCGTCACCGCGGGTGACGATTACGAGCTGCTGTTCGCCGCCGCCCCGGACCTGGCCCCGCCCGTCGCGGCAACCTGTGTCGGCCGGTTCGGCCCCGGCACCGGCGTCACGCTGCACCACGCCGGCACGCCGCTGCCGCTGCCCGGCCGACTGGGTTTCGAGCACGGTGCCTAATCGAACAACCCGTCCTGCGAACCCGCCGGCGGGTTCAGTCCCAGATGCTTCCATCCCGGCCCGTTCAGGCACCGCCCGCGCGCGGTGCGGGCGATCAGGCCGAGCTGGATCAGATAGGGCTCGATCACTTCCTCGATCGTGTCGCGCGGCTCGCTGAGCCCAGCCGCCAGCGTCTCGACGCCCACCGGGCCGCCGCGATAGACATCGGCGATCATCATCAGATAGCGCCGGTCCATCGCATCAAGGCCGAGGCTATCGACCTCCAGCCGGTTGAGCGCGGCATCCGCCACCTTCGCATGCACCACCGCCTCGCCCAGCACATTGGCGAAGTCGCGGACGCGGCGCAGCAAGCGCCCGGCGATGCGCGGCGTGCCCCGCGAGCGTCGCGCCACTTCGCGCGCACCATCGGGCGCAATGCCGAGGCCGAGCAGCCCGGCGGCGCGCGTCACCACCCGTTCCAGTTCGTCGACGGTGTAGAATTGCAGCCGCACCGGGATGCCGAAGCGATCGCGCAAGGGGGTGGTCAGCAGCCCCTGCCGGGTCGTCGCGCCGACCAGTGTGAAGCGCGGCAGCTCGATCCGCACGCTGCGCGCCGACGGCCCTTCGCCGATCATCAGGTCGAGCGCCCGGTCTTCCATCGCCGGGTACAGCACCTCCTCTACCGCCGGATTGAGGCGGTGGATCTCGTCGATGAACAGCACGTCGCCATCCTCGAGATTGGTGAGCAGCGCCGCGAGGTCGCCCGACTTGACGATCACCGGCCCCGAGGTGGAGCGGAATCCCACCCCCATCTCCCGCGCGATGATCTGCGCGAGCGTCGTCTTGCCGAGGCCCGGCGGGCCGAAGAAGAGGACATGGTCCAGCGCATCGCCCCGCGCCCTGGCGGCATCGATGAAAACGCGCAGATTCTCGCGCGCCGCCTTCTGCCCGACGAACTCGTCGAGCGATTTCGGGCGCAGCGCGGCATCGACATCTTCGGCGCGGCGGCCGGCGGTGAGAAGGCGGTCAGGTTCGGTCATCATGCTCAAATCACGCTGTAGCCGCCGCGACGACCGGGGTCGATCGACGCCGCTGGCGAATCTGCGCGGACAGGCGCATCGTTACGGCCATGGTCGACCTGTATCTCGGAACCGGCATATCGGATGCGTTTCGCGCCGAACTCGCGCGGCGCTTCACGCTGCACGAAGGCGCGCCCCCGCCGTCGACCCGCGCCATCGTCGGCGGCGGGCAGTTGCAGCTTGGTGCCGATCTGCTCGACCGTCTGCCGGCGCTGGAAATCGTCGCCATCAACGGCGTCGGCCATGACGGGCTGGACCTCGACGCGCTGCGCGCACGCGGCGTGCGCGTGACCACCACGCCCGATGTGCTGACCGACGACGTCGCCGACCTCGCCATCGGGCTGATGCTGGCGGTGCAGCGCCGGATCGCCGCCAATGATGCGCTGGTGCGCCGCGGCGGCTGGCAGGCGCCGGTGGGGCGACATGCCAGCAACCGCCGGATCGGGATTTTCGGGTTCGGCAGGATCGGCGCGTCGATCGCCGCCCGCGCCACCCCCTTTGCCCGCGAGGTGCTCTACACTGCGCGGCGCCCGAAGCCCGTGCCCTGGCGTTTCATGCCCGATATCGGCGCGCTGGCGGCGGCGAGCGACGTGCTGATCCTCGCCGCCCCCGGCACGGCCGCGACCGCATCGATCGTCAATGCCGATGTGCTCAATCGCCTCGGGCCGACGGGCGTTCTGGTCAATGTCGCGCGCGGCAGCCTGGTCGACGAGGATGCGCTGATCGCGGCATTGTGGAGCGGCACCATCGCCGGCGCGGGGCTCGACGTGTTCACCGACGAACCGCATGTCCCGAAGGCGTTGCTCACGCTGGAACAGGTGGTGCTCGCGCCGCATCAGGGCAGCGCCACGCACGAAACGCGCGCGGCGATGGCGGCACTGGTGCTGGCCAACCTCGACGCGCATTTCGCCGGCGAGCCGCTGCCGACTCCGCTGCTGTAACCGGTCCGCACCCGCCGGATAAGGCGAAGGCGAGGCGGGGACCGCCGCCGCGGCGCGCGCTGGCCGCATCGGCGAGGATCGGGAGGCGCCGCTCATTTCGCCGCCTTGCGCAGCGCGAGGCGGACGAGCGCGTCGAGCGTCGCGGCCGGACCGAGTTCGTCGCTCGCGGCGCTGACCGCCGCGCCGGCCTCGGCCGGCTTGAAGCCGAGGTTGAGCATCGCCGACACCGCATCGGCCGCCGCGCCGCCGCTGGGGACCGCCGTTGCCCCCGCGCCGCCAAGCGCGAGGCCGCCAGCCTTGTCCTTCAATTCGTTGACGATGCGCTGGGCGAGCTTCGGCCCGACTCCGTTGGCGCGCGCGATCGTTGCGGCATCGGCGCGGGCGACGGCGGTGCGCAGTTCCTCCGGCGCGAGGATCGAGAGGATCGCCAGCGCCACCTTCGCCCCCACCCCCTGCACGCTGGTGAGCAGCTTGAACCAGTCCCGCTCGTCGGCGCTGGCAAAGCCCATCAGCCGGATCGAATCCTCGCTGACCAGCATCTCGGTATGGATCGTCACCAGCTCGCCGACCGGCCCGAGCTTGTCGAGCGTCTTGGCCGAGGCACCGACCAGATAGCCGACCCCGTTCACATCGATCACCGCATGATCGGCGCCGCTCGCCGCCAGCTGGCCGCGAAGATGCGCGATCATCGTAGCACCGCCAAAGTTGCCAAAGTTGACACTCTCGCGCGTAACAGCGGCGGGGTGCACATTGCCTTGCCGGACAGGCGGAAAAGGGTGGGTCTGGCCATGACCGGTACATAAGCGGAACATGGTGCAGTAGGAAAGGCAAATCGGCAGAAGCGGCTGGCGGAAACGGGCCGAGCACCCCAGCTTGATGATGAAGCGGGCGGAGGGGGAAATGATGGTCGCGACATTGCTGGGACTTTGGCTGGCGCTGCTGCTGGCGGGCGAGACACCGGTCGGGCAGATGTTGCGGCGCGGCCTGATCGAGGCGCCCGCACGATGGCTGATGCGCTGGTCGCGCGGCGACCTGCTGCTGACGCTGTTGGTCGTGACCGGCGCGGCGTTGCTGATCTGGCTGATGGAGGATGAGGGGCGGCTGCTGATCGGCATGTTCGGGCCGGAATTGGTCAGCACCCTGATGATGTTCGAGGTGAGCGCGTGGCTCGACGCGCTGGTGACGCTGGTGGCGATGGGATCGGCGCTGCGCCTGCGCGGGGTGCGGCAATGGGTGACGATGCGGCTGCCGAGGCGCCGGGCACGCGCTGTCCGTACGCGGCGAGCGAAGCGCCCGGCGGCAGCGAACGATGGCGAGGACGGGCCGGTCGCACTGGCGGCGTAGCGGCGCGGGATCGCGACGGGTTTTGCCGCGGCCGCCCCCTCCACCATATGCAGCATGCCCCTCCCCGTGCCGGGGAGGAATGGTGGGGTCAGCGGATGCCCATCCGGGCGCTGGCGAGGTGATGCGCGTGGCAGATCGCCACGGCGAGCGCATCGGCGGCGTCGGGGCCGGCGATCTTCACGCCGGGGAGCAGGCGCGAGACCATCGCATGGACCTGATCCTTGTCGGCATTGCCGACGCCGACCACCGATTTCTTGACCGTGCTGGGCTTGTATTCGCCGACATCGATCCCGCCGCGCGCCGCCGCGCAGAGCACCACGCCGCGCGCCTGGCCGAGCTTGAGCGTCGACTGGGCGTTGGAATTGACGAACACCTCCTCGACCGCCGCCGCCTGCGGATCATGATCGGCGATCAGTGCGGCGAGCATCGCATCGAGATGCGCGAGGCGGCGCGGCAATGGCGCCTCGGTATCGGTGACGAGCTTGCCGTTGGCGACATGGGCCAGCCGGTTGCCCTCGGCACGGATCAGCCCCCAGCCGGTGGTGCCGAGGCCGGGGTCGAGGCCGAGGATCAGCATCGATCCTCCGCGGGACGGAGAGCACGACCAGTCAAGGGCTGTTGGAGAGGGCTCCCCGCCAGCGAATCCGATGGGGAAGCCCCCCTCCACCACCGCTTCGCGGCGGTCCCCCTCCCCGTTCCGGGGAGGATCGGAAAGATCAACCCAGCTTCTCCATGACGTCGTCGGGCACTTCGTAATTGCCCCAGACGGTCTGGACGTCGTCATCATCGTCGAGCGCGTCGATCAGCTTGAACAGCGTCGCAGCGTCGTCGGCGCCGACCGTGACCATCGTCTGCGGGCGCCAGGCGAGCTTCGCGCCTTCGGATTCGCCGAGTACCGCTTCCAGCGCCTTGGCGACTTCGTGGAGATCGGCCTGCGCGGTCCAGATCTCGTGGCCGTCCTCGCCGCTGGTGACGTCCTCGGCGCCCGCTTCGAGCGCCGCCTCGAACACCTTTTCGGCATCGCCGACGCTCGCCGGATAGTTGATCAGGCCCACCCGATCAAAGGCGTGGCTGACCGAGCCCGAGGCGCCGAGATTGCCGCCATTCTTCGACACGGCGGTGCGGACATTGGTGGCGGTGCGATTGCGATTGTCGCTCAGCGCCTCGATGATGAGGCTGACGCCGCCGGGGCCGAAGCCTTCGTAGCGGATTTCCTCGTAATTCTCGGTATCGCCCTTCGATGCCTTGTCGATCGCGCGCTGGATATTGTCCTTGGGCATCGACTGCGCCTTGGCGGCGTTGATCGCGGCGCGCAGGCGCGGGTTCATGTCCGGATCGGGCAGGCCCATCTTGGCCGCGACGGTGATTTCGCGGCTGAGCTTGGAGAACATGCCCGAGCGCTTCTTATCCTGCGCGCCCTTGCGGTGCATGATGTTCTTGAATTTGGAATGGCCTGCCATGATGAACCCGAACTGCCTGCGGTGATGAAGGGCGGAGCGCCCGCGTTGGCGCCTGTCTAGCGCGTGGCGCCCGCGAGCGCCACTTCGGCGCGGATCAGATGCCGAGCGCCTGCTTGTACGTCTCGAGCAGCATTTCCGCCTCGTCGCGGTGATGCTTCTCCATCTTGCGCAGGCGGATGATCGTCCGCATCGTCTTGACGTCGAAGCCGGTCGACTTGGCTTCGGCATAGACGTCCTTGATGTCGTCGGCGATGCCCTTCTTTTCCTCTTCGAGCCGCTCGATGCGCTCGATCAGGAGGCGAAGCTGCTCGGCGGAAATATTGTCGGACATTGGGGGAAGCTCCTGAAAATTGGCGGGGCCGGGCCAGGGCACCGGCAGATCGGCCGGCGCCACGGCCATCCGGCACGCATGAAGACGAAGCGCGCCGCTTAAAGAAGCCGCGCGCCGCGCTCAAGCCCCGTCGCGATCAGCGACCGGGTTCGGTGATCGACGGCGGATCGCTCGCCGGGAAGCTCTCGTCGAGCGCCTCGTCGAGCGCGGCGTTCTTTTTCAGGCTGGCTTCCATCCGCGCGAGCTGTTCGGGCGTCGCCTCGGTCTGGTGCTTCGCCTTCCACTCGGCCTGGTCCATGCCATAGACGATGCGGCGGGCGGCGGCCTTTTCGATCGAGGGATCGGCCTCGTGGATCCAGTCGCCCAGGCAGTTGCGGCAAAAGCCGGAAAGGCCCATCAGATCGACATTCTGCGCGTCGCTGCGGTGACGAAGATGGCGCACGAGGCGGCGGAATGCGGCGGCTGCGGTGGCATCGTCGAGCCGGTCAAGTTCGTCCATTGGGCACCTCCGGAGTTGATCGCAGCGCATTAGAGGTTAGAGGCGGGCGGGCACAAGCCGAGGATGACAACGATGACACAGGCGATCTCCCCCCGCTCGCGCAAGGTTCGCGTGCTGGCGACCCTTGGGCCGGCGAGCGCCACCCCCGAGATGATCGAGCGGCTGTTCCGCGCCGGCGCCGACGCGTTCCGCATCAACATGAGCCACGGCGACCAGGCGTCGAAGATCCCGCTGTTCGAGGCGATTCGCGGCCTGGAAAAGGTGACCGGCCGGCCGACGACGATCCTGGCCGACCTTCAAGGCCCGAAGCTGCGCGTCGGCAAGTTCGCCGAGGGCAAGGTGATGCTCGTCACCGGCCATGAATTCACGCTCGACCGCGATTCGACACCGGGCGATGCGGCGCGCGTCGAACTGCCCCACCGCGAGATTTTCGAGGCGGCGCACCCCGATGCGCGGCTGCTGCTCGACGACGGCAAGCTGGTGCTGCGCGTGACGCATGCCGCGCCGGACCGGATCACGACGATCGTCGAGGTGGGCGGGCCGCTGTCGAACAACAAGGGCCTCAACGTTCCCGACATGGTGCTGCCGCTGGCCGCGCTGACCGAGAAGGACCGCAGCGACCTGAGCTTCGCGGTCGAACAGGGCGCGGACTGGATCGCGCTGAGCTTCGTCCAGCGGCCCGAGGATCTGATGGAGGCGCGCCGGCTGATCGGCGGCAAGGCGGCGCTGCTCGCCAAGATCGAGAAGCCGTCGGCGATCGCCCGGCTGGACGAGATCATGGAGCAGTGCGACGGCGTGATGGTGGCGCGCGGCGACCTGGGCGTCGAGCTGCCGCCGCAATCGGTGCCGCCGCTGCAGAAGCGGATCGTCGAGACCGCGCGCCGGCTGGGCCGGCCGGTGATCGTCGCGACGCAGATGCTCGAATCGATGATCGAGAGCCCCTCGCCCACCCGCGCCGAAGTGTCGGACGTGGCGACGGCGGTCTATGACGGCGCCGACGCGATCATGCTGTCGGCCGAAAGCGCGGCGGGCAAATGGCCGGTCGAATCGGTGTCGATGATGAACTCGATCGCCGATGCGGTGGAGCGCGATCCGGCGCATGGCGACCGCGTCCATTTCACCGTCACCAAGCCCGATCCGACCACCGCCGACGCGCTGGCCGAGGCGGCGAAGAACATCGCCGCAACGGTTTCGGCGGCGGCGATCATCTGCTTCACCAGCTCGGGCTCGACCGCACGGCGCATCGCCCGCGAGCGGCCGAGCGTACCGATCCTGGTGCTGACGCCCGAGCGCGAGACGGCGCGGCGGCTGGGCCTGCTCTGGGGCACGCATGCGGTGAACACCCGCGACGTCGAATCGTTCGAGGAAATGGTCGCCAAGGCCAAGCGCATGGCGCTGCGCCACGGGCTGGCCAAGGCGGGTGACCGGGTGATCGTGTGCGCCGGCGTGCCGTTCAAGACGCCAGGTTCGACGAACGTGCTGCACGTCGTGACGATCGTCGGCGACGAGCTGACCAGCTATCAGGGCGCCGAGGGCAACTGAGCCATATTCCCCCGTCGCGCCCGGCGCGGCGGGGGACGTTCATCCCCGCCCCATCCGCATCGCCGCGCCCGCGACGAACGGGCATCCCGCGACCAGCAACAGGCTGATCGCCGCGAGCAGCTTCAACGCGCCGGGCTGACCGGCGGTGGCGCCGGTGCCGAAGATCAGCAGCGGCACCGCGAAGGGCAGCATCACGAGCCCGGCCAGCGCGCCCGCGCCGCGCAGGCCCGCGACCAGCGCCGCCGTGGCGATGCCGAGCGCCGCCAGCCCCGGCGTGCCGATCAGCAGCCCGACCAGGATCGTCCCCAAGGCGTCGCCCGGCACGCGCAGCAGCGCGGCGGCGATGCCGGTGGCGACGAGCAGCGGCGGCGCGAAGCCGAGCCAGTGGCCGAGCATCTTTGCCGCGGCGATCCCCGCATCCGAAAAGCCGCGCACCACCAACTGGTCGAGCACGCCACTTTCGGCATCGGGCGCGATCAACCGCTCGACCGGCAGCAACGCCGCGAGCAGCGCCGATGCCCAGATCACCCCGCCGCCGATCCGGGCGAGCAGCCGCCCATCAGGGCCGACCGCGAACGGAAACAGGATCGCCACCAGCAGGAAGAACGCGACCGGCATGACCAGCCCGCCGCTGCGCCACGCGCGCTGAAGCTCGCGCCAGAC
The DNA here is from genome assembly GCF_054489705.1 of Sphingomonas sp. RS6. Classification (NCBI taxonomy): domain Bacteria; kingdom Pseudomonadati; phylum Pseudomonadota; class Alphaproteobacteria; order Sphingomonadales; family Sphingomonadaceae; genus Sphingomonas; species Sphingomonas sp. RS6. Next base: position 32,056 of record NZ_JBTMWM010000004.1, on the reverse strand, counting down.
CAGCGCGGCGACGCCGCTCACAGCGTCACCGCGATCGCGCCGGGCAGCGCCAGCGGCAGATGCGTGGCAACGAGCGCGATGCCGCCCCCCGCGCGGTGCGTGGCGATGCGATCGGCAAGCGCCTCGACTGCGGCGGTATCGAGGCCGTTGGCGGGCTCGTCGAGCAGCCAGACCGGCGCGCCACTGGCCATGACCCGCGCCAGCGCGGCGCGGCGGCGCTGGCCGGTCGACAGCAGCCGCACCGGCACCGCCGCAAGATGGCCGAGGCCGACCGCATCGAGCGCCGCCGGCACCGCATCGCGCGTGCCATCAAGCCTTGCCCAGAAGCCGAGCGCGTCGCCCAGCGGCGCCTCGCCATCGAGCGCCGCCGCCTCGCCGATCAGCGCGCGCGCGCCCTCCCCCGCCACCCGGCCGGCGGCGGGCGCGAGCAGCCCGGCGGCGATGCGGATCAGGCTGGACTTGCCGACCCCGTTCGGCCCGCGGACATGCGCGGCATCGCCCGGCCCCAGCGCGAAGCCGAGCGCGTCGAACAGCACCCGGCCGCCGCGCACGCAGGTGACGTCGTGAAAGGCGAGCGAGGCGCTCAATCCTGATCGTCTTCCAGCGCGTGCATATCGTCGTCCGACAGGCCGAAATGATGACCGACTTCATGGACGACGACATGGTTGACCAGCTCGGCGAGCGGCACGCCGGTTTCGACCCATTCGTCGAGGATCGCGCGGCGATACAGATGGATGCGATCGGGCAGCGCGCCCGATTCGAACGAGGATTTCTCGCCCAGCGGACGGCCGTGATAAAGGCCGCTCAGCGCGAACGGATCGTCGATGCCGAGCGCGTCAAGCGTCTCGTCATCGGCAAATTCCTCGACCAGCAGCACGACGCCGTCGAGATGCGACTGGAACGGCTCGGGAATGCGCGCCAGCGCGTCGCGGGCGAGCCGTTCGATCGTCGCCGCATCGGGCGGGTGGCTTGGCGCTTGCTCCGGCATCCGCGAATGCATAGGCGGAGCGACGGAGAAGGAGCAAGAGAGGCCGAATCATGGTGGGACGTTTGACCGACGGACTGCGCGAGGAATCGCTCGCGACGCTGCCCGGCTGGAGCTATGACGCGGCGCGCGACGCGATCCGCCGGCGCTTCACCTTCGCCGATTTCAACCAGGCGTTCGGCTTCATGACGCGCGTGGCGCTGATCGCCGAGAAGACCGATCACCATCCCGAATGGTCGAACGTGTGGAACCGCGTCGACATCGTGCTGACCACGCACGATGTGGGCGGGCTATCGACGCGCGACATCCAGATGGCGCAGGCGATCGACGCGCTGGTCGCGGGGTGATCGCGGGCCGATCGGCGGTCAGGGCGCGGCGGGCCGGTCCCATAATTCCCACACCTGTTCGCCGGTGACGGTATCGGCATAGGGGCGGCCGGCGGCATCGAGGCTGGGGCGATAGCGGAAGCGCTTGACGATCAGCCGGCACGTCGTCTCGTCGAGCGCGGCATTGCCGCTCGACCGGGTGACGGTGCAATGGGTGACGCGGCCCTTGACCCCGACGATAAAGCGCAGCCCGACCGTGCCGCTCGCCCCCGCCCGCAGCGCCGCGCGCGGATAATCCGATCCGTCGATATGGCCGGCGATCAGCCGCAGCGGCATGCCGCCGCCCCCGCCAGGGCCATCGCCGCGCCCGCCGCTGCCTGTCCCCTCCCCCATGCCGCCGGCGCCGGTGCCCGGCCCGGCGACGGGGGCGGCGCCGCTGCTCGCATCGTCGCCCGTGGCGGCCTTTGGCGCGGCGACGATCGGCGGCGGCGGCAAGGCCACGAGCGGCGGCGGGGCGGCGATCTCGGTCGCGCGCGAGACGCGGTTGGGGGGCGCCGCCGCACCTTCGCGCTCGGGCGCGGCCTGGCGCGGGGCGACGGGCGCGCGGGGCGGATCGGGCACGGGCGGAACGGCGAAGGCGATGATCGCGGGGTCGGGCTCAACGGGGCGCGCGCGATGCGAGGCGAGGCCGATCACCAGCAGCCAGGCGAGCAGCCCCTCGGCCAGCAGCGCGGCCGCCGCGCCCCGCCAGCGCAGGCCGCGCGCAGGGGCGCGACGCGGCGCCGCACGTCGCGTTGCGGGTTCATCGCCCGGACAGGCAGGATCGGCCATCACGCTGGTCACTCGGAACGGAGATGGGGTCGATGATGCGCAAGACAATCATGGCGTTGAGCGCGCTTGCGCTGGCGATGCCGGTGGCGATGCCCGCCCCCGCCGCCCATGCCCAGTCGCGCTACGAAGGCCATTCGACGGCGCGGCACCGGACCGGCACGGTCAGGAAATGCCGCCGATCGAAGGGGCGTACCGGCCTGATCGCCGGCGGCGTGATCGGCGTGCTGGCCGGGCCGGCAGTGCTCGGCCACGGCCTGCTCGGCGCGGTGGCGGGCGGCGCCGGCGGCGCGCTCGGCGGCCGCGCGATCGACCGCAGCCTCACCGCCAAGGACCGCTGCCATGCGGTGAAGCGGCGGCGCTGAGGGGAGCGCTGCGAATGCGTTCACGCTGGTTGGGCTGAGAGCGCCGATTTCGACCAAACCCGGTCGTTCAGCGCCGCGCCAGCGAACGTCCGGTCGTGACTGAAGCTGCCGATCGGGCTGATCCAATCGATTCCATTTGCCACCGTTCGAAGGCCCTGAGCTTGCTCTTGAAAGCTATTCTATGACCCGGCCGATGCGAACGAGAAGGCCGCTCGGATCGCTGACGGCGAACTCATACGTACCCCATGGCTTCGCGTGCGGGGCACCTTCTTCAATAATTAGCTCCCGCACGGCATCCGCCATTGCATCCACGTCGTCGACATACAGGTACAGCCCAAAAGGATTGTCCTCGATATTCTTAGGCCAACCAATTGCATGAGTCAGATGGAGATGCCAGCCTCGGCCATCTTCAAGAATGCGGTAATGACCATAGTCGCTGACGACTGAGAACATCAGACGCCGGTAAAACGCCTCGCTCGCATCAAGATTGCTGCTAGGTATGATTGCAACCGCACGATGATCCATGCCTGTACGCTCCGTGATTGATCTTCAGTTTGATGTGAGGGCCGGGGCAGCCGTTGGCGAGTGTTAAAATGCCGCTGGAGAGCCGATGCGGACTTTCGCCCTCGATAGTCCGGCGCGCCGATGTTTCTACGTCGATGCGCGAATGGTACATCGGGGCATGTCGGAACATCACTCCTCGAGCACCCGTCGGCTATCCAGCACCGAGACAGCCATCACGGATGCATTCCACGCCTTGGCGCTCGGAAAGCGGTACGGTGCGATTCGCGTGGTCGACATCATCAGCCATGCCGGCGTGGGAAAATCCACGTTCTACGAGCACTTCAGTGGGAAGGACGAAGTTCTTCTGTCGGCCATGCAACCAATCCTGCTGACGCTCGCCACCGCTGCGTCGGGGCGTGCAGCGCGTTCATACGTTCGACCTGTGATCGAGCATCTCTGGGAACGACGATCTGTCGCAAGACCGATCATTGATTCGACAGCGGGTTCGATCCTCCAGCGTCGCTTGGCGGATACCATAGCCAGACATGGCGGCAGGTGGACCGGCGCTGGGGAAACTCCCCTTTTCGCGGTTGGCATTGCAGCGGCCCAACTGTCGATGCTGCGCTGCTGGCTGGCGGGTCACGTAACTGCCACGGTCGACATGATGACCGACCAACTGATCGCCTGCTCCCGGCTCAGGGACGGTGATCTGACCTTATAAGCGGGAGACACGAGAAGCTCCCGATTTCGGAACACTATCGTTGTCGGGGGCCAGGTTAGTCCGGCAGTAGGCGACCAACTGAAGCCGCTTTCCTGCCTGTGGCTGACCGGCCGGTCCCGATGAAACTGGTCATTCCCGCCCTGGCCCGTCGTCTCTGCTCGCAGGCACTCCCATATGTTCATCTGGGTTATCGCGGCGAATGGTTCGACCTCAGCGTCGGGCCACGGCGATCAGCGCGGTCGAAGCGATAGGAAGGATCGCACGATCGCCAGCCATTTTCCGGACCTCGGCGATGACAGCGGCTTTCTCTGCATCGCTCAAGCTGGTCCAGTCGGAGGACATGCCGAACAACGCGTCGGGTTCGGCAAGTGCGGCGATATCGAGCGCAAAGTCGTGGGTGACATGCTCGATCTGCGGATCATGGAACCCGGCGGCAACCAATTCACGTGCCAAATCGCCTGGGTCGCTCAGCGCTTTGACCGCCTCGGGCATGGTCATGCCGTTACGCTCGGGGAACAGCTTGCGACGGATCTGGCCGAGCAGCAGGAAGGTCGCAGCACCGCTGTCCTGCCAAGTCGCGACCACGCCATGTCCGCCGGCGCGCGTCACCCTGGCCATCTCGGAAAGGCCTTTGCGCCAATCGGGAAACATGATGACCCCAAAGATGGTGAAGGCTGCATCGAAATGGCCGTCTTCAAAGGACAGCGCCTGCCCATCCATCACGCGCGTCTCTACATTGGGCAAGTTCGCTCTCGCGATGCGGGCCACCATACCGGGGGAGAAGTCGGTCGCGACCACCTGTGCTCCGGTTCGTGCCGCTGTCAGTGCCAGCGCGCCCGTGCCGGCCGCGACGTCAAGAACGCGGCTGTCGGGTGTCAGCGCGACGCGCGCGAGCGCTGCCTCGGCATAGTGGACGGTGAAGGGGTGAGCGGTCTTCTCATAATGCTCGGCAGCGGTGTCCCAATGATCCGGGTTTTCGAACGCAGGCATCTTCGGCACTCCACGAATCATGTAACCTTTTATGTATCGTGATGTGATGCTCTTGCCAATCCCAGTTTGCCCATAGAGAACCATGTCGTGCGTAATGACAGCCGCCTTTCGCGAATGCTTCATGTGCTGCTCCACATGGCCAGGCATGATGGTCCGATGACCTCGGAGGCGATCGCCCGCATGCTGGGCACGAACCCTGTCGTAGTCCGGCGCACCATGGCGGGGCTGCGCGACGCTGGGTATGTGCGGTCGGAAAAGGGCCATGGCGGTGGCTGGGCAATCGCGACGGAATTGCGGAACGTGTCGTTGCTTGATGTCCACCGTGCAGTAGGCGGACCTCGCCTGTTCGCCATCGGCAATGGGCACTCTAATCCCGATTGCGCGGTCGAGAAGGTCGTCAACGCAGCGGTTGACGATGCGCTACGCGACGCCGAGGCACTGCTGGTCGCACGGCTGGGTGCCGTCAGCCTTGCGGAATTGGCGCGCGCTTTCGATGCGCACTGCAGTCCGGCCCGCTAACTTTGCGCCTAAATATCGAGAGATGCCTGATTGTCCGCTCCTGCCACAAGCAGTCGCTGCCGAGAAAGGCACGAGCGGCAGGTAAGTCCCAACCCTCGCCCTGAGCGCCACGTCGACACGGGCCCGCGACAACCCGCCGCCTTATCTGAGTCCAGCCGACCGGCACCTCCGGGCGCAAGCCCCGCCCTATCCGAGCCGAGCCCCCACCCCTTCTCATCTGCGCGGGCATGCGCCAAAGCTGGGGCATCCTCGCGACTCGCCCGCGCTTCGGCGACCCGGTCCCGGCGCAGCGAGCCGCCTTATGCCGATGCAGGAAGCGCCGATGTCTACTTATGCCGATCGCCTCAACGCCCTTCGCGAGCAGCTTGCCCGCGAGCGGCTCGATGGCTTTGTCGTCCCGCTCACCGACGAGCATATGTCCGAATATGTCGGCGATTATGCGCAGCGGCTCGGCTGGCTGACCGGGTTTCAGGGATCGGCCGGCACCGCCGTCGTGCTGCCGCAGGAAGCGGCGATCTTTACCGACGGGCGCTACACGCTTCAGGTGCGCCAGCAGGTTTCGGCCGACCAATGGGCCTATGTCGGCGTGCCGGCGACGAGCGTTTCGGACTGGCTGGGCGCGCATGCCCCGGCCGGCGGGCGGATCGGCTATGATCCGTGGCTGCACACCCGCGCCTGGGTGGAGGAGGCACGCAAGGCGCTGGCCGAGAAGGGTGCGGAACTGGTGCCGGTGACGCGCAACCCGATCGACGCGGTCTGGGCCGACCAGCCCCGGCCTTCGGACGCGCCGATGGACGTGCTGGACGAGGCACTGGCCGGCAAGTCCTCCGCCGCCAAGCGCGCCGAGATCGCCGACTGGCTCCAGGCGCGGCACGCCGATGCGGTGGTGATCGCGGCGCTCGATTCGATCGCCTGGACGTTCAACGTGCGCGGCGGCGACGTGACGCACACGCCGGTGGCGCTCGCCTATACGATCGTCCATGCCGACGGCACCGCCGACCTGTTCGTCGCGCCGGAAAAGGTGACAGACGCGGTGCGCCAGCATCTCGGCAACGCGGTGCGCGTACATGAACGCGCCGCCTTCGCGCCTGCGCTGGCCGGTTTTGCGGACAAGCGCGTCGTCGCCGATCCGGGCAGCGCCGTCGCCGCGATTTTCGACGCGCTCGATGCGGGCGGCGCCACCATCGTCGCGCAGCGCGACCCGGTGATCCTGGCCAAGGCGATCAAGAACCCGGCCGAAGTGGCCGGGCACAAGGCGGCGCAGGCGCGAGACGGCGCCGCGCTCAGCCGCTTCCTGCGCTGGTTCGAGCAGGCGGCGCCGCAGGGGGGCCTGACCGAAATGTCGGCGGCCGACAAGCTGCGCGAATTCCGCGAGGCGACCGGGCGGTTGAAGGACCTTTCGTTCGACACGATCTCCGCCACCGGCCCCAATGGCGCGATCCCGCATTACAAGGTGACCGACGAGTCGAGCCTGCCCATCGAACGCGGCCAGCTCTATCTGGTCGATTCGGGCGGGCAATATGGCGACGGCACCACCGACGTCACCCGGGTGATGCCGGTGGGCGAGGCGAGCCATGAGATGAAGGACCGCTTCACCCGCGTGCTCAAGGGGCATATCGCGATCGCCACCGCGATCTTCCCGGACGGGACGACGGGGGCGCAGATCGACGGCTTTGCGCGGCGGCCGCTATGGGAAGCGGGGCTCGATTTCGCGCACGGCACCGGCCACGGCGTCGGCGCCTATCTGGCGGTGCATGAAGGACCGCAGCGGATCGCCCCGCCCAGCTATCCCGGCGGCCAGGCGCTGGAGCCGCTGCGTGCGGGCATGTTCCTCTCGAACGAGCCGGGCTATTACAAGGCCGGCGAATATGGCATCCGAATCGAGAATCTGGTGCACATCGTCGAGCGCACGATCCCGGGCGGCGACCAGCCGATGCTGGCGTTCGAGACGCTGACCTTCGCGCCGATCGAGCGAACGCTTATTTTACCCGATCTGTTAACCGCATCGGAACGCGAATGGCTCAACCTGTACCATGCGCGGGTGCTTGAGCTGATCGGCCCGCAACTGGATGGGGACGAGCGGCAATGGCTGGTGGAGAAATGCGCGCCAATCGGATGATGTGGTTCCTGGCCGGCGCGGTAACGATGGCGATGTACCTGATGGGGCCGCACGCGATCGTCACCGAAGCCTATGCGCTGGGTCATTTCGCCGGCGACTGGGTCCGATCCCGCTGATCGTCGTCACCGGGCGCATCAACGGCGGCACGGGCCTGGGCCTTGCGCCGCCGGAGATTGGCCCGCAGCGCCTCTGCCAGACGCGCTTTCTTTTCGATATCGCTCATGGTGCGACGATAAACTGTGGTGATGCGGGTTGACAATCGGGTGGCGACCTGCACATAGGCCCCTCCCGCCCGGGCTGGCCCGGCGAGTGCTGCCGTAGCTCAGTGGTAGAGCGCATCCTTGGTAAGGCTGAGGTCGCGAGTTCAATCCTCGCCGGCAGCACCATTTTTTCCTCATAGATGAACGGAAAATCCCCTTCGGGGGCGACAACGGGGCCGGCTAAGCCGCCTGGGCGATCTCGTCGCCGGCGGCGGCTTCGAGCAGGCGGCGTTCGATCGTGCGCAACCGGGTGGTCGAGCTGATCTTGTCGCCGATCAGATCGGTCAGATAGAAGGTATCGACCGCGCGCTCGCCATAGGTGGCGACATGCGCCGAATGGATCGTCACCTTTGACTGGAACAGCGCCTGGGCGAGGCTGGAGAGCAGCGCCGGCCGGTCGCGGGCATTCACCTCGATCACGGTGAAGCGGTTCGACGCCTTGTTGTCGATGAACACGCTCGGTTCGATCGAGAAGGCATCGGCGCGCGGCCGTGCGGGCGCCTTGCCGCGCAGCCGTTCGGCCAACCGCGAACGGTTCGCCAGCGCGTCGGCAATCGCGGTCTTGAGGCGGTTGAGCCGAGATTCCTCGTCAAAGGGCTGGCCGAACGGATCCTGGACGAGGAAATTGTCGAGCGCCATGCCATCGCGCGTGGTGTGGATGCGCGCGTCGATGATGTTGCCGCCAGCGACGTGGATCGCGCCGGCGATGCGATAGAACAGGCCCGGATGATCGGCGGCATAGACCGTCACCAGCGTCGCACCGCGATCGGGGTAGACCTGGGCCTCGACATGCAGCTTGGCATCGCGCGCCGCATCGATCAGCCGGGCGTTGCGTTCGAGCACGTCGATCGGCTCGGCGATCCAATAGCTTTCGGTGAGCCGCCGCTTGAGCGACGCCATGCGCGGCGCGCCCCAGCCGAGGATGTTGGCAAGTTCGTCCTGCTTGGCGGTGATCCGCTCGGCCCGGCCCTTCTGCTTGTGGCCGAGGCGCAGCACTTCCTCCGCCGATTCATAGAGGTTTGAGAGCAGCTGGCGCTTCCAGCCATTCCATACCCCCGGCCCGACAGCACGGATATCGACGACGGTGAGCACGAGCAGGTTGCGCAGCCGCTCGGGGCTCTGCACCTGCGCCGCGAAGTCGAGGATCGTCTTGAAATCGGCAAGGTCGCGCTTGAACGCGGTGGCCGACATCAGCAGGTGCCAGCGGACCAGCCAGGCGACCATCTGCGTCTCCGCCGCGCTGAGGCCCAGCCGCGGGCACAGCCGCTCCGCCACCTCGGCCCCGAGCACCGAATGGTCGCCGCCGCGCCCCTTGGCGATGTCGTGCAGCAGCACCGAGACATAGAGCGCGCGCCGTGACGCCAGCTGTTGCAGGATCTCGGTCGCGAGCGGGTGATCCTCGGCCAGCGCGCCCTTTTCGATGCGGCTGAGCAGCCCGATCGCACGGATCGAATGCTCGTCGACGGTATAGTGATGGTACATGTCGAACTGCATCTGCGCGACGACGCGGCCGAAATCGGGCACGAAGCGGCCGAACACCCCCGCCTCGTTCATCCAGCGCAGCACCGTTTCGGGATCGCGGCGGGAGGTGAGCACGTCGAGGAACAGCGCATTGGCGCGCGGATCGGTGCGGACATCGTCGACCAGCTTGGCGTCGCGCGCCGCCGCGCGCATCGCCAGCGGGTGAATTTCGAGCTCGTGCTGATCGGCGAGCGCGAACAGCTCGATCAGCCGCACCGGATTCTCCTTGAAGAAATCGTCGCGGGGAAGCGCCAGCCGGCCGCGATCGAGCACGAAGCCATTGAGCTTGCGCCGGCTGCGCCACAGCGCCGGCAGGCCGAAACGACGGCCGCGCGCGGCGAACTTTTCATCGAGATGCGCGAGGAACACGCCGGTGAGATCGCCGACCACCTTCGCCTGGAGAAAGTAGAAACGCATGAAGCGCTCGACCTTCGACATGCCGGGGCGATCGGCGAAGCGCATCCGATCGGCGATCTCGCGCTGGACGTCGAAGGTCAGCCGGTCCTCGGGGCGGCCGGCGATCAGATGGAGGTGGCAGCGCACCGCCCAGAGGAAATTCTCGGCGCGGCGGAACTGGCGATATTCGGCCGCGGTGAGCAGCCCAACCTCGACCAGCTCGGCGGGCTCGCGGACGTGATAGGCATATTTGCCGATCCAGAACAGCGTGTGGAGATCGCGAAGGCCGCCCTTCCCTTCCTTCACATTGGGTTCGACGACATAGCGGCTGTCGCCCATTTTCTTGTGCCGGGCGTTGCGCTCGTCGAGCTTGGCGCTGATGAAGCCGCGCGCGGTATCGCCCTGTACCTCGGCATGGAAACGCCGGGCCGCTTCCTCGTACAGATCGGTATCGCCCCAGACATAGCGCGCTTCGACCAGCGCGGTGCAGACGGTGACGTCGGCCTTTGCCTGGCGCACCATTTCGTCGAGCGAGCGCGACGAATGGCCGACCTTCAGCCGCATATCCCACAGCGAATAGAGGATCGATTCGATGACCTGCTCGCTCCAGCCGGTCACTTTCCAGGGCGTGAGAAAGCCGATGTCGATATCCGACTGCGGCGCCATCTCGCCCCGGCCATAGCCGCCGACGGCGATCAGCGTCATGCGCTCGGCGGCGGTGGGATTGGGATTGGGGTGCAGCCGCTCGACGACGAAATCCCACAACAGCCGCAGGATCTGATCGGTGAGGAACGCGCCCGCCGCCGCGTTTTCGAGGCCGCGCGAGGGATGTTCGGCGAGGCGGCGCGCGATTTCGGCCCTGCCGGCGTCGAGCGCGCGCTGGAGTTCGGCGGTCGCGGCCTGGCGGAGGGCGGCGGCATCGCCTGCCTCGATCGCGGCGAGCCGCTCGGCGACGGCTCGGCGGTCGATCAGGGCGCGCCGATGAGGGACGGAAGCGAAACGGGAAGCCATGCTCCCCAGATAGGAAGAATTGCCGCCAAGGTCACCCGGCGGGCCGGCATAAAAGCGATGCGGCGCCAGCCGGCCCGTGAGCCGGCCGACGCCGCAGCATCCGGCACTGCCGCTCGATCAGTCGGGCTTTTTCGCCACCGCGACGAGCGCAGGACGCAGCAGCCGATCCTTGATCATGTAGCCGGTCTGAATTTCCTGGACGACGGTGCCCGGTTCCTTGTCGTCGACGGGCATTTCCATCATCGCCTGGTGGCGGTTGGGATCGAGCATTTCGCCGAGCGCCGCGATCTTCGAGATGCCGTGGCGGCCGAACACCGCGTCGAGCTCGCGCCCGGTCGCCTCGAGGCCGGTAACCAGCCCCTTCATCTTCTCGTCCTCGCGCAGCTCGGCGGGGATCGCCTGGAGCGCGCGCGCCAGATTGTCGGCGACCGACAGGATGTCGCGAGCAAAAGCGGTTGCGGCATAAGCGCGCGCATCGGCGACTTCCTTTTCGGTGCGCCGGCGCAGATTCTGCATATCGGCCTGCGCATAGAGCGTTGCCGCCTGCGCCTCGGCGAGCTGCGCTTCCAGTTCCGCGACGCGATCATGTTCGGCGAGCTCGGGCGCAGCCTGCGCGGTCTCCTCGCGCAGGGTTTCTGCCGCGGCTTCGGTCGTCTTGTTTTCGGTTTCTTCTGACATGGTTCCCTGTTTCTTCAGGCCAGCAAACGGGCCATTGTGGCCGCCGTGAAATCCACCATGGGTACGACGCGCGCATAGTTCAACCTTGTGGGGCCGATCACGCCGACCACCCCCACCACGCGCCCGTCGAGCGCGCGCACCGGCTTGGCGATCACCGACGAGCCCGACAAGGCGAAAAGCTTGTTTTCGGAGCCGATGAAGATGCGGGTCGCCTCGCCGTCGCGCGCGCTGTCGAGCAGGCGGGCGATCTCTTCCTTGTCCTCCAGTTCGTCGAGCAGCTGGCGGACGCGGTCCAGATCCTCGGCGGCGCTGGTATCGATCAGCCGCGCCTGGCCGCGCACGATCAACACCGGGCGTCGGCCACCATCCTCGCTCCACACCGCCAGCCCGCGTGACACCAGATCGGCGGCCGCGGCGTCGAGCGCCGCCTGCTGCTGGCGCATCTCCTTTTCGAGCCGGCGCTGCGCCTCGGCCAGCGTCAGGCCGCCGAGCGTCGCGCTCATATAGTTGGCGGCGCGCTGCAGCGACATCGGATCGACGCCATCGGGCAGATCGACCACGCGATTCTCGACCGAGCCGTCATCGCCAACGAGCACCGCGAGCGCACGATCATGGCTGAGCGGCACGAAGCCGAACTGGCGCATCACCGGCTCGGCCTTGGGCACCAGCACCAACCCGGCACAGGCCGACAGGCCCGACAGCGCGGCGGTGGTATTGGCAAGCGCCTCCTCCACCGGGCCGCTGCGGCCAGCGCCGCCCTCGATCGCGGCGCGCTCCTCGGCCGAGGGTTCGCTCGCCTGCAACATGCCGTCGACGAACAGCCGCAGGCCCGAATCGGTGGGCATCCGCCCGGCGCTGGTGTGCGGCGCGGCGAGCAGGCCGAGCTCCTCCAGATCCTGCATCACGTTGCGGATCGAGGCGGGGGACAGGTTTAGCGTCGAGATGCGCGAGATCGTGCGCGATCCCACCGGCGCGCCGCTTTCGAGATAGGACTCGACGACGATGCGAAAGACGTCGCGCGCACGGTCGGTCAGTTCGATGATCGGCGGGCTTGTCATGGCATGCTCATGTAAGCAATCGGCTGGCGCGCCTTCAAGGCCGCTCGCCGATGAGCGCTGCGACCGGCAATGCATCGACGGCGTTGCCGAGCGCATCGGCCATCGCCTTGTGCTCCGCCGGATCGCAGCCGAAGTAGAAATAGAGATGGGCATCCGCCTTGCCGCGGCCGGACCAGCGGATGTCGACGCTCGGCATGTCCGTCGCCGGCCGGGCGCAATATTTAGTGCCCGGTTCGTAGCGCAGTTCGCCGCGTTTCGGGCGATAGGGCGCGAGGCGCGCGGCGAAGGCGGCAAGCTGTGCCGGCGTGGCGCGGAAGGCGCGGGTGCCCGAAACCGCCGTGAACCGCCGCCCTTCGAACACGCCGGTTCCTTCGGGCTTCACGGTGATCGCGAACACCGGGCAGGCGCCGAAACAGGGGCCGATTTCGTAGCGGATCGTCTCGGCAAGCGGCGGCGGGGCCGGTTGCGGCGCGGGCCGCGGCCGGGCGGGCGCGGGCGTCGGCGCCGATGCCGGCGTCCGCCCGGCCGGCGGGCGCCCGGCGGGGATACATCCGCCCAGCACCGCCATTCCCGCCACCGCCACCATCAACCGCCGCATCAACGCTACTCCCCTTGCCGTACCGGCCACCCGCAACCCGCCCTATCGACCATGCGTTACCGGGCGAGACTGGCGGAACGCATTTCCAGCGTCTAGGTGCCGAGGCAAGCTTTACAGGAGAAACACGACCATGCGCCCATCCGGCCGCGCCCCCGACGAAATGCGCGAAATTACGATCACGCCGAACTTCACGCGCCACGCCGAGGGATCGGTGCTGATCGGATTCGGCGACACGCGCGTGCTAGTCACCGCCAGCATCGAGGAGCGTGTGCCGCCGTTCCTGCGCGGCAAGGGCGAAGGCTGGGTGACGGCCGAATATGGCATGCTGCCCCGCGCGACGCACACCCGCGGCAACCGCGAAGCGGCCAAGGGCAAACAGTCCGGCCGCACGCAGGAGATCCAGCGGCTGATCGGCCGATCGCTGCGCGCGGTGACCGACCTCAAGCTGCTCGGCGAGCGCCAGATCACGCTCGATTGCGACGTGATCCAGGCCGATGGCGGCACCCGCACCGCATCGATTTCGGGCGCATGGGTGGCGCTGCGCATCGCGGTCAACAAGCTGCTCGCCGACGGCACGCTCAAGACCGATCCGATCCGCCAGCAGGTCGCCGCGGTTTCGTGCGGCATCTATCAGGGGCAGCCGGTGCTCGACCTCGACTATCCCGAGGATTCGGCGGCCGATGCCGATGCCAATTTCGTGCTGCTTTCCGACGGCAAGATCGCCGAGGCACAGGCCACGGCTGAGGGCGCCTGCTATGACGAGGAAGGGCTGCTCCGACTGCTGCGCCTGGCGCGGCTCGGCTGCACGCAGATCTTCGACGCCCAGCTGAAGGCGGTCGGATGAGCGAGGACGCGATGGACGGCCGCGAGCCGCAGGCGATCCGCAAACTGGCGCCCGGCCGGCTGGTGATCGCCAGCCATAACCAGGGCAAGGTACGCGAGATCCGCGATCTGCTCGGCCCCTATGGGATCGAGCCGGTATCGGCGGGCGAGCTCGACCTGCCCGAGCCCGAGGAGACCGGCACCAGCTTCGTCGCCAATGCCGAGCTGAAGGCGCTGCAGGCGGCCGACTTGTCCGGCCTGCCCGCGCTTGCCGATGATTCGGGGCTGTGCGTCGAGGCGCTGGGCAACGAGCCGGGCATCTTTTCGGCGCGCTGGGCTGGACCGGGCAAGGACTTCGCCGTGGCGATGCGCAAGGTGGAGGACCGGCTGGCCGCACTGCCCCCCGGCACGCCGCGCGCCGCCCATTTCGTCTGCGCGCTGGCACTCGCCTGGCCCGATGGCCATGTCGAATGGTTCGAGGGGCGAATCGACGGCACGCTCGTCTGGCCGCCGCGCGGTACCCGCGGGTTCGGCTATGATCCCGTCTTCGTACCCGAAGGACATGACCAGACGTTCGGTGAAATGGAACCGGTTGCGAAACATGCGATGAGCCATCGCGCTGTCGCGTTTCGGCAACTGGTGAGTGCGATTTTCTGAGCGAAAACGCACGAGATCAGTGAAAAAGGCGAATGCAAAGGTTTAAAGCACCCTAACGACGACCATGTGTTGATCCAGTAACGCATGGTGCCGTAGCGTCGTGTTGCTATGGAGGATGAATTGCGGGTGCAAAGCGCGGATATTACCGATGAATTCGATGCTCGGCTTACCGACATCAAACGGTTGTTTGCGCAAGCGACCCGGGGCGGCGCGGTAACCCGGGCCGAACACGCGCCGATGGTCGACACGTTGACGCTGGCACGGGTGATCTTGTGGGCGCGGACGGCGATTGAATCGACCGTCGGCCAGGATCTGTTCGCCAATCCGGCGCTCAGCATCCTGATGACCCTCTATGTCAGCCGACGCGAAGGCACCAATGTGTCGACCTCGGCCGCATGCGTCGCATCGGGCGTGCCGACCACCACAGCGCTGCGCTGGATCAATGCGCTTGCCCGCCGCGGCATGCTCATCAAGCGCACCGGGCCGAACGATCGGCGATTTACCTATCTGGAGCTAAGCGACGCGACGTTCGCGTCGATCGACCAGTTCCTGGCCAATATGCGCGAGCAAATGGTTAATCCTGCGATAGGTTAACGCCATACCTGGATTTCAAACGTTCCAGCGAAAGCGACAGATTTGCCGCTTCCGTATCTTCCCCGAATAGATCGAGGAGCGCGATTGCCTGCATCAAATGCCGGCATACCGCCTCGATCCCTTCACCCCCGTCGTTCATTATACCTATACCCGCTGAGAATAAGTCCATAATGGATGACCATCATTGGGTTGAACAGTCAGGAAAAATCCCGACTCGGGACGGCCTTAAGGATATGTCCTTACATTGGTTCCAAATCTGGATTGCAGCGATAGATCCATATTGGATATGATACCGCTTCCTCGAAAAGGAATGAACGGTGACCCCCCTCGAGACGCTCCTCGAACGCGCTGAGGCAATTTATCTCGTGCATGGCACGTCCAGCGCGACGTTTCTGAAGGATCAGATCGAAACTGCGATCCGCGCGGGGGAATCGGCGCGCTATATCCAGGATCTGGATCATGTGCTCCAGCTGGTGGAGTATCGGGATCGGACGCTGGCGCTTTACGGGCGGCGTTAACGCCGACGAGTCTGCCTGCGAGATGCCGGGCGCCGTGTCGCTCGCAGCGGCGGTGGTGGATAGGGATGGATTCGAACCACCGTAGGGCGAAGCCCGGCAGATTTACAGTCTGCTGCCTTTAACCACTCGGCCACCTATCCAGGAAACCGCCGCTTGCGAGCGAGGCAGGCCCAATGCCGAAGCGAGACGCGCCTGTCAACGCCTTGCGCAGCATCATTCGCGCGCATAGCGTCCCGATGCGAAATTTCAGGGGATCCCATGCGCCGTACGTCCTTCCTTCTTGCCGGAGCATTGCTCGCCGCCGCGCCGGTCCTTGCCCAGACCGCCGAGACCGGCACCGTCGACCGAATCATCGACCAGGGCACCAATCATTCCGAGGTGATGCGAATCGCCCAGTATCTGACCGATGTGATCGGCGCGCGGCTCACCAATTCGCCCGGCATGCGCAAGGCCGAGGACTGGACCCAGGCCAAGTTCCGCGAGTGGGGCCTGTCGAACGTCCACAAGGAAGGGTTCGATTTCGGCCGGGGCTGGTCGAACGAGCGGCTGAGCGTCCGCATGATCGCGCCGCGCCCGTTGCAGCTGGTGGCGGCGCCGCTCGCCTGGACGCCGGGCACCAACGGCGCGATCAGCGGCGAGGTGGTGCTGGCGCCGATGACGGACGCAGCCTCGCTCGCGCAGTATAAGGGCAAGCTGGCCGGCAAGATCGTGCTGATCAGCGAGCCCAAGCCCATCGAGGATCCGACCGAGCCGCCGTTCAAGCGCTGGACGGACGAGGACCTGGCCAAGAACAGCTATTTCGACCTGCCCAACGGCGGCGGCGATCGCGGCTTCAACCCGGCGCGCTTCGCGTTCGCGGCGCAGCGTGATGCGTTCCTGAAGGCGGAGGGCGCGTTGGGCTATGCGACGATGTCGAGCCGCAACGGCAAGCTCGTCCACGGCCAGAACAGCCAGTTCCAGGTGGGCCAGACGCCCGCCCTGCCCGCGATCGAAATCGCCGCCGAGGATTATCGCCGGCTGGCGCGGCTCGCGACGATGGGCGCGAAGCCGGTGCTGGAGATCGACGCGGTCAACCGCTTCGACGACAGCGACACCAAGGCGTACAATGTGCTAGCGGACATCCCCGGCACCGATCCCAAGGCCGGTTATGTGATGGCCGGCGCGCATCTCGACAGCTGGGCGATGGGCGACGGCGCGGCCGACAATGCCGCCGGATCGGCGATGGTGATGGAAGCCGCGCGTATCATCAGGGAATCGGGCATCCGCACCAAGCGGACGATCCGCTTCGCGCTGTGGGCCGGCGAGGAACAGGGTCTGCTGGGATCGATGAGCTATGTCGAGAATCATGTCGCCAGCCGCCCGGTCGACCCGTCGGCCACCGGCATCGTCCGCTATCTGAGCTGGAACCGCGCCTTTCCGATCAAGCCCGGCGCCGATCACGCCAAGCTCGCCGCCTATTTCAACCTCGACAACGGATCGGGCAGGATTCGCGGCATCTATGCGCAGGGCAACACCGCCGCGATGCCGATCTTCGAGAAATGGTTCGCGCCGTTCCACGCGATGGGCGCCACCACGGTGTCGGCACGCCGCACCGGCAGCACCGACCATGTGTTCTTCGACGCGGTGGGCATCCCGGCGTTCCAGTTCATCCAGGACCCGCTCGATTACGGATCGATGGTCCACCACACCGATGTCGACACCTTCGATCACCTGAGGGCCGATGACATGCGCGAGGGCGCGATCATCCTCGCGACGTTCCTGATCAACGCCGCCAATGCAGACCAGCCGCTGCCGCGCACCCCGGTGCCGACCGCGCCGACGCCCGCCGATGCGTTCTATGCCTTCCCGGGCGGCGAGGCGGCGCACTGATGAAGCGGCGCGGTCATCGCCCGAGCCAGGCCCCCGCGTCGCGGCCCCGTTTCTACGGCCGTCACGCGGTGCTGGCGGCGCTCGCCAACCCCGAGCGGACGGTCCGCAAGATCTGGGGCACGCGCGAGGCGCTGTCGGCGCTCGATCTGCCGCCGGTGATCCCGATCACCTATGCCGACGTCGCCGATCTCGGCCGGCTGGTTCCGTCCGATGCGCCACATCAGGGGCTGGTGATCGAGGTCGAGCCGCTCGAGGATATCTGGCTGGGCGACCTGCTCGAACAGGGCGTGGGCAACCAGCGGCCGCTGCTGGTGCTCGATCAGGTCACCGATCCGCACAATGTGGGCGCGATCATGCGATCGGCCGCGGCGTTCGACGCGCTGGGCATCGTCACTCAGGATCGCCACGCGCCGCCCGAAACCGGTGCACTGGCGCGCGCCGCAGCGGGAACGCTGGAGGTGGTGCCGTGGGTGCGAGTCGTCAATCTGTCGCGCGCGCTCGACGAGATCGCCGAGGCCGGGTTCTGGCGCGTCGGCCTGACCGGCCATGCCAAGGGCCTGCTGGGCGAGGTGATGGGCGAAGGCCGGGTGGCGCTGGTACTCGGCGCCGAGGGCGAAGGCATGCGCCAGAATACCGAGGCGCATTGCGACGAACTGGCGCGCCTGCCGATCTCGCCGAAGGTCGAAAGCCTGAACGTCTCGAACGCCGCCGCCATCGCGCTCTACGCGATCGCGACGCGCGGTTGACGCGGCCGTGCGCAGGCCCCGCCGCTTCTGCCGGGCGGGGCCTGCCGCAGCCGGTCAATCCTCTTCGGCGATCCGCACGCGCAGTCCGTCGAGCGCGTCGGTGAATTTGAGCTGGCACGACAGCCGCGACGTCGCATCGCGCCCGGCCGAGCTGTCGAGCAGATCGTCCTCGTCGAGGCTCATCGCCGGCAGTTTGTCAGCAAATTCCGGGTCGACATGGACATGGCAGGTGGCGCAGCTGCAGCAGCCGCCGCACAATGCCAGCAACTCGTCGAACCCGTTTTCGCGGATCACTTCCATTACGCTGAGCCCGGCCTCGCCGGTGACCGTCCGTTCCGTCCCGTCGCGCGTCACGACGATAAGCTGGGGCATGTAAATCTCCTTGGTTCGCGGATTCAATGCCGCCGAACCGGGGCCAGTTCAAGGAGCCACCGCATGGGCCTGACCGCAGAACAGCTTAAAGCATCGATCAATGCGCTCGCCGCGATCGAGCCCGCCTTCGCCGCCGGGCTGGCGCGTGCCGGCTATCCGGCGCCGCGCATCCGCGAGCGCGGCTATGCGACGTTGCTCCGCACGATCGTCGGCCAGCAGGTGAGCGTCGCCGCCGCCCAATCGATCTGGAACAAGCTCGACGCGGCGCTCGGCACGCCCGACGATCCCGCCGCGCTGACCGCCGCCAGCGACGAGGCGCTGCGCGGCGCGGGGCTGTCGCGCCAGAAAATCGGCTATGCGCGCAGCCTGGCCGAGCAAGTGACGTCGGGGACGCTCGACCTCAGCGCGCTGCCCGAGGATGACGAGGCGGCGATTGCGGCGTTGACCGCGATCAAGGGAATCGGCCGGTGGTCGGCGGAAATCTATCTGCTGTTCGCGGAGGGGCGGCCCGACATCTGGCCCGCCGGCGACCTGGCGGTGCAGATCGAGATCGGGCGGTTGCTCGGCCATGACGATCGACCGAGCGAGAAGCAGGTGCGGGCGCTGGCCGAGGCGTGGCGGCCGCATCGCGGCGCGGCGGCGATCTTCGCCTGGCACCATTACAAGGTCGACATGGCGGTCGTCTGAAAGGCGCGGGTACGCGACGTCGCCCGCGCCGGGCGGGATCAGTCCTCGGCGGCGTCCGTGGCCGGTGCTTCGTCGCCGCCGCCATTCTGGAACCACGCCTCGACCGGGCCGGACAGCTTGATCGTCAGCGGCTGCCCCTTGCGATCGACCTTGCTGCCGAGCGCGACGCGCACCCAGTTTTCCGAGATGCAATATTCCTCGACATCGCGGCGCTCGACGCCCTTGAAACGGACGCCGACGCCGCGTTCGAGCAGCTCGCGCTGGAAATAGGGGCTCTTCGGGTTGACCGAAAGCCGGTCGGGAGGAGTATCGCTCATGGCGCGGGCTCATGCCGTCAATCGGCGCCGGGTTCAAGAGACCCGGCGCCGAACACGTCGATCAGCGGCAATAGCGGACGCGCACCGGCGCGCCGAGATACGGGTCCCACACCCGGCGGACCGTGCAATATTCATAGCCGCGATAGCGCCGGTAATTGTCGCGATACCAATAGCCGTCCGTCGGATAATAGCCGCGCTCGCGATAGAAGCGCCGATCATAATCGTAGCGGGGATCGCGATCATAGCGCCGATCGCTGGTGAGCGCGGCACCGAGCGCGAGGCCGGCGATGCCGGCGACGATCGCGACGCCCGCATCATTGTCACGGTGATGCCGTTCATAGCGGTGGCGGCGCCAATCCTGCGCGCTGGCCGCGGGCGCCATCGCCGTCACCGCGCTGGCCACAGTGGCGGCGCCGAGCACGAATTTCGTTGCAAATCCAGCCATCGATACCTCCTCATCCATCGGGCAGGCCGATCACGGCGCCCATTGCAGCCACCTTGCCAACATCACGCTGAACCGGCGCGGAATCGGGTGTTCAGCCGCGGTTTAGGCGATTAACGGGGGGCATGGCCTATTGGATCCTCCGCTCAGAACCCGACGCCTATTCCTGGGACGACCTGCTGCGCGACGGCGGCACCGAATGGAACGGCGTGCGCAATTACACCGCCCGGAATTTCCTGAAGGAAATGCAGCCCGGCGACGAGGCGATCTTCTACCATTCGAACATCCAGAAGGCCGCAGTGGGCATCATGGCGATCACCCGCGCTTGGCAACCCGATGGCGACGACGGCAAATGGGCGAGCGTGGCGGTGAAGCCCGTCTGCGCGCTGGGCCGCCCGGTGCCGCTCGCCGAGATCAAGGCCGAGCCGCGCCTGAAGGATCTGGAGATGGTTCGCCAGTCGCGCCTGTCGGTGACGCCGGTTCGGCCGGAGGAATGGGCGGTGCTGCTGGAGATGGCGGGCTGACCGCCCTCCCCGCCTGAGCCGGCACCGGATCGCCGAGATCGATCGGCACGCGGTTGGACTTGTCCGGCTTCTTGCGGAACATCCGGCCGACGCCCTTGCCCGCGTCGCCGACCAGCTTGAAGAAATTGGTCGATTCGCCGGGCTCCTCGCAACAGCTGCCCGGATCGACCGCCTTGCCGACGAGCCGCACCGCCGTGGTCGCGGCACCGAACAGGTCGATCCCCGTCGTGCACCCCTCCATCCGCGCCGCGCAGGGTGCGCTGGTGAGCGCCAGCGCCCCTGCCCCGCTCATGTCCGGGTTGCCGGGCATCGGCCGATCGGGCGGGCCGCGCTCGGCCGGGAGCGGCAGCCGGGGCGCATCGACGCCCTTGCCGCACACGACGATCGCATCCGGCCCCGTCTGCGCCGAGGCACAAGGATCGACGAGCACCGACCAGCGCTGCGTGCCGTCGGCGGCCTGCTGCGGCGTATCGACCGTGGCCGTCGCGGCATCACTCGCCGGCCGATCCTGAACCGCGCTCACAGCCAGAAACAGTGCAGCCATCCACATCGCCCGGTCCTCCCGTCGCCCCTCTTAAATCATGGTGGGCAACGCACGGGAAGGCCACCCGGACGACCGCGAAGCGCCAAATCGCTACTAAGCGAAGCCGAGCTCTCAATAGCCCAGATATCGAATCGTCTCGCCGTATTTCTGCTCGAAAAAGTCGATCAAAGCAGGGCTGAAATTGGAGCGCCAGGGCTGCTTCTTGCCTTCTCGCTTCGTTCTCGTGTCCGCGCCCAGGGACTCGGCAACTGCGGCCCGCGCGACCTCGGGAGACACCTCGAAGAAGGCGGCCAGTTTCGGGGCGACCGCATCATCGAAAAACTCTTCGTAGCGAAACACCATCGAGTCCGGAATATACTCGGCAATCTCGATAAATCCCCTGCAGGCCTTGTCTATAGAGGGGACGTTCGCGCTTACTCCATCGAGGCTGATGCCATCGGCAACACGCATTACCTTTTCCTCGTGGGTCAACCCTTCCATGGATTTGCTCATCATCTGATGAACATCCCTGTGGCTCTTCTCCAGGTAATATACCATGGAGTTACAAATATCCCGTGGATCTCGAACAAGTATAGCCACTCTTCTTCCGATAAAATAGGGCGCATGCTGCGGTGTAATAATCGTATCCAACCGCAGATGCCCGCATATTACCTTTCTGGACATCAGCGACTTGCCACGACCGCTGCTAAAATCCACCTTCTTCCCAAGAGTTGCGCCATAATCGCCAAGCATCTTCTCAACAACAGTTGCGAGAAGATGGGTTCCAGACTTTGGAATAGACGTAAGTGCAATTTTCAATTTTCGAGCACCCCAAGCTTACCCTGTCATGTGGCTCCGGATCCCGAACCGGCGATGGGATCCGCGCAATCGAGCTTGGCTACACAACAATCACCAGAGTTCAAGGGTAAGTAAACCGGGCACCGGTCAAGTTGATATACAGACAAATCCTGGAAACATATAGATCAGTATTGGAAATATGGCGGTCACCATCCGCAACATTGCTCGGGCGCTTCGGCCCGCAGATATGGCGTCGACAAGCCATCTCGCTGACGCGCACGAAAAAGGCGCCGGGGAAGAACCCCGACGCCCTGAACGTTTCCAACTAGCGCCTGCCTGCTGACTCGCAGTTGGGCTACCTCAAGGCTCAGGCCGCGGCCTTGGCCCGGCTCGCGCGCTTGCGCTCGTGCGGATCGAGGTGACGCTTGCGAAGACGGATGTTCTTCGGGGTCACTTCCACCATCTCGTCATCGTCGATGTACGCGATGGCCTGTTCCAGCGTCATCTTCTTCGGCGGGGTCAGGCGGATCGCGTCGTCCTTGCCGCCCGAAGCGCGGAAGTTGGTGAGCTGCTTCGCCTTCATCGGGTTGACCTCAAGGTCTTCCGTCTTGGCGTTCTCGCCGATGATCATGCCTTCATACAGCGCCTCACCGTGGCCGACGAACAGGATGCCGCGCTCTTCAAGCGGACCCAGCGCATAGCCCTGCGCTTCGCCGGCGCCGTTGGAGATCAGCACGCCGTTCTTGCGGCCTTCGATCTTGCCCTTGTACGGCCCGTACTTCTCGAACAGACGGTTCATGATGCCGGTACCGCGGGTGTCCGACAGGAACTCGCCGTGATAGCCGATCAGGCCGCGCGACGGCGCCGAGAAGGTGATGCGGGTCTTGCCGCCGCCCGACGGACGCATGTCGGTCATCTCGGCTTTGCGCTGGTTCATCTTGTCGACGACCGTGCCCGAGAATTCCTCGTCCACGTCGATCACGACGGTCTCGTACGGCTCCTCGCGGCCATTCTCGCCTTCCTGGAACAGCACGCGCGGACGGCTGATGCCGAGCTCGAAGCCCTCGCGGCGCATCGTTTCGATCAGCACGCCGAGCTGAAGTTCGCCGCGGCCGGCGACTTCGAAGCTGTCCTTGTCGTCGCTCTCGGTGACCTTGATCGCCACGTTCGATTCGGCTTCGCGCATCAGGCGATCGCGGATCATGCGGCTGGTCACCTTGCTGCCCTCGCGGCCCGCCATCGGCGAATCGTTGACGGCAAAGCGCATCGACAGCGTCGGCGGATCGATCGGCTGCGCCTTGATGGGCGTCGAGACCGAGGTATCGGCGATGGTGTTCGACACGGTAGCGACCGTGAGGCCCGCCAGCGAGATGATGTCGCCCGCGCGCGCTTCCTCGGTCGGCACGCGCTCCAGGCCCTGGAACGTCATGATCTTCGAGGCGCGGCCGGTTTCGATCACATTGCCGTCGGCGTCGAGCGCATGGATCGGCTGGTTGAGCTTCACTGTGCCCGACTGGACGCGGCCGGTGAGGATGCGGCCCAGGAAGTTGTCGCGATCGAGCAGCGTCACGAGGAAGCTGAACGGCGCATCGACTTCCAGCGCGGGCGGCGGGACGTGATCGACGATCTTCTGGAACAGCGGCGTCAGCGTGCCTTCGCGCGCATCGGGATCTTCCGAGGCATAGCCGTTGCGGCCCGACGCATAGAGCACCGGGAAGTCGAGCTGCTCGTCATTGGCCTCCAGCGTGACGAACAGGTCGAACACCTCGTCCAGCACTTCCTGCACGCGGCTGTCCGGCCGATCGATCTTGTTCACGACCACGATCGGCTTCAGGCCCAGCTTCAGCGCCTTGCCGGTGACGAACTTGGTCTGCGGCATCGCGCCCTCCGAGCTGTCGACCAGCAGGATCACGCCGTCGACCATGCTCAGGATGCGCTCCACCTCGCCGCCGAAATCGGCGTGGCCGGGCGTATCGACGATGTTGATGCGCGTGCCGTTCCATTCCACCGAGGTCGGCTTGGCAAGAATGGTGATCCCGCGCTCCTTTTCGAGATCGTTGGAATCCATTGCGCGCTCTTCGACACGCTGATTGTCACGGAACGTGCCGGATTGGCGGAAAAGCTGGTCGACGAGGGTGGTCTTGCCATGGTCGACGTGGGCGATGATCGCCACGTTGCGGAGGTTCATAGTCTGTCCTGATTGTCGCCTGAGCGCGTTTACGCGGGCCCCATAGCGCAATTTGTGCGATGCGGGAAGCGCTGGCTTTGTTCAGCAATGGAAGCGCGACCGGTCTTGGCGATTCGCCCTCCCTGTCCTATTTGAACAACACAGTTGGAACCGGGCGGCAAAATCCGTATTGCTGTGGGCAGCACGAACTTGGAGATGGGCATGGCGAACGAGACGGCGACGGCAGAACAGGATCTGGTCCTCACGCCGCCCGATCCCGTGCCGGTGGTGGCGCCTGAAAAGGCGGCCGGACTGGTGCCCGTCGAGGAAGGCAAGAAGTCCGAACTCGACAAGCGCGTCGACGGCTTCATCGACGATCTGATCGCGCAGGACGTCAACTCCCCCGAATTCGGCAAGCGCGTCGATGCGATCGCGGCGATGGGGCAGAAGGAAATTCGCGACGCGGCCGGCCAGTCGAACCGCTTTCTCGACCGCCCGGTCCGCGCGATGGGCAGCGAAGGCGGCGTCGGCGCCGACCTGCTGGCGCTGCGCAAGACGGTGGAAGATCTCGATCCTTCGCGCAACGGCAAGCTGATCGGCGGCAAGGACGGGTTCCTCTCGCGCATTTTCGGCGGCGGCGGTGGCCTCACCCAGTATTTCCGCAAATACCAGTCGTCGCAGAGCCATATCAACGCGGTGCTCAAGAGCCTGGCCAATGGCAAGGACGAGCTGTTGCAGGACAATGCCGCGATCGGCACCGAGCGCGCGAACCTGTGGAACGCGATGGGCCGGCTGGAGCAGATGATCTATCTGTCCAAGGCGATGGACGCCAAGCTGGAGGACAAGGCCAACGAGCTGGATCATACCGATCCGGCCAAGGCCAAGGCGATCCGCGAGACCGCACTCTTCTATGTCCGCCAGCGCACGCAGGATCTGCTCACCCAGATGGCGGTGACGGTGCAGGGTTATCTGGCGCTCGACCTGGTCAAGAAAAACAATGTCGAGCTGATCAAGGGCGTCGACCGCGCCTCGACCACCACCGTTTCGGCGCTGCGCACGGCGGTGACCGTGGCACAGGCGCTCAACAACCAGAAGCTGGTGCTCGACCAGATCACGGCGCTGAACACCACCACCGCCAACCTCATCGATTCGACCGGCCAGCTGCTCAAGAGCCAGACGGCGGCGATCCACGAACAGGCGGCGAGCGCGACGATCCCGGTCGAGACGCTGCAGCGCGCGTTCCAGAATATCTATGACACGATGGACGCGATCGACACGTTCAAACTCAAGGCGCTCGACAGCATGAAGACGACGGTCAACACGCTGTCGAACGAGGTCGAGAAGTCGAAGGGCTATATCGCCCGTGCCGAGGGCGCCGAGCAGAACCGCCTGGGCGGCCCCGGCGACGCGTTCAAGCTGGAGGCGATGTAAGCCACGATGCCGAGTGACGTCGACCGCCTGCTCGCCCGTGGCGAAGCCCTGATCGAACGATCCCGCGCGCGGACCGAAGGCGCGCTGGCGCAGCGGACGCGCAAGCGGCGGGAGGCGGAGATTCTCGGCCGCGTCGCGCGGATCGCAGCGGCGGATGCGGCGATCATCGTCGCGGCGATCGTGATCGGGCTGATCCTGCCGGGCGGCATCGGCATGTTCGGCGCGCTGGCGGTGATGGCGCTGCTGATCCTCGCGACGCTGTTGTTCGCGACGCTGCCAGTGACACGCGCGCCGAGCGTCGAGCAACTCGTGCAGGTGCCGCTCAAAGCGCTGCCCGCCACCACCGAGCGCTGGCTGGAAACGCAGCGACTGGCGCTGCCCGCCCCTGCCCGCACGCTGGTTGATTCGATCGGCGTGAAGCTGGAGACGCTGGCGCCGCAGCTCGCACGGCTCGACGAGCAGTCGCCCGCCGCGAACGAAGTGCGCAAGCTGATCGGCGAACAGCTGCCCGAACTGGTCAAGGGCTATGACCGGGTGCCGCAGCCGCTGCGCACGGTGCCGCGCAACGGCCTGACGCCCGATCAGCAGCTGGCGCAGGGGCTGCAGCTGATCGACGAGGAAATCGCCGAGATGACCGCGCAGCTGGCGCAGGGCGATCTGGATGCGCTCGCCACCCGCCAGCGATTCCTGCAGATCAAATATCGCGACGACGAACTCGGCTGATCCGGGTTCGGGCAGGCCGATTGCCGCCTTCGCCATAAGGGCTTGGCACTGCGGGACATCTGGCAGTAACAATATTGCCCGAACCGGATGTTTCCTGTCCCGCCCGTTCCTTGTCAGAAAAGGGGTCGCTCGCCGATGATCCGTGCCTTGCCGTTCGCCGCCATGCTTCTTGCCACCACCGCCGCACCTGCGATCGCGCAGAATTCGGCGCCGCAGCCGACGCCCATCGTCGACACGATCCCTGCGGCGCGCGACGTGCCCTATCCCGGCACAATCAAGCTGGACGTCGACGCGACCGACACGATGCGCGGCATCTTCCAGGTGCATGAGGTGATCCCGGTTGCCAAGTCGGGCCGGATGACGCTGCTGTTCCCGGAATGGCTGCCCGGCAAGCACGGCCCGCGCGGCGAGATAGAGAAGCTGGCTGGCCTGCAGATCACCGCCGGCGGCAAACGCGTCGCCTGGACGCGCGACCCGGTGGACGTGTTCGCCTTCCACGTCGACGTGCCGTCGGGCGCGAAGCAGCTCGATATCCGCTTCCAGTTCGTCTCGGCGACCGAGGGCGATCAGGGCCGCATCGTGATGACGCCCGAGATGATGAGCCTGCAGTTCAACTCGCTGAGCCTCTATCCTGCGGGCTATTTCGTCCGCCGCATCCCGATCCAGGCAACGGTGAAATATCCTGCTGGCTGGTCGGCCGCGGGCGCGGTGCCGGCAAAGGCGACCGGTTCGACCTATGTCTACGACACGACCAGCTACGAGATCCTGATGGATTCGCCGGTGTTGGCCGGCAAATATTATCGCGCGTTCGAGCTGAGCCCGCGCGTCACGCTCGACGTGTTCGCCGACACGCCCGAGGAGCTGCAAGCCAAGCCCGAACAGATCGAGGCGCACAAAAAGCTGGTCGAACAGGCGGTCAAGACCTTTGGCAGCCAGCATTACGACCATTATCACTTCCTGCTTTCGATCAGCGACAATCTCGGCGGGATCGGGCTCGAGCATCACCGCAGCTCGGAAAACGGCGTGCGACCCGGCTATTTCATCAAATGGGACGAGAATGCCGGCACGCGGAACCTGTTGCCGCACGAATTCACCCATAGCTGGGACGGCAAGTATCGCCGCGGCGCCGAGCTGTGGACGCCCGATTACCGGATGCCGATGCGCGACCAGTCGCTGTGGGTCTATGAAGGGCAGACGCAGTTCTGGGGCTATGTCTTCCAGGCGCGCTCCGGCCTGGTCAGCAAGGAAGAGACGCTCGAATCCTATGCGAACATCATGGCCAGCCTCGACACCCGCGCCGGCCGCCAGTGGCGCCCGCTGATCGACACCACGAACGATCCGATCATCACCGCCCGCGCGCCCAAGGGCTGGACCAGCTGGCAGCGGTCCGAGGATTATTACAATGAAGGGCTGCTCGTCTGGATGGAGGTCGATTCGATCCTCCGCGAGAAGACGGGTGGGGCCAAGTCGATCGACGATTTCGCCCGTGCCTTTTTCGGTGGCCGCGACGGCGATTTCGGCGAGGTGACCTTCACCTTCGACGACGTCGTCAAGACGCTGGACGGCCTGGCGCCCTATGACTGGCGCAAGCTGCTGACCGAGCGGCTGACGCAGGTGTCGGACCATGCCCCGCTCGCCGGGTTCGAACGCAACGGCTACAAGCTCGTCTATACCGATGTGCCGAACAAGATGGTGCGCAAGCCCTATACCGATCTCAGCTATTCGGTCGGTCTGGTGCTCGGCAAATCGGGCATCAGCTCGGTCGTCTGGGGCGGGCCGGCGTTCAAGGCGGGGATGACCACCGCCGACGAGATCGTTGCCGTCAACGGCCGGGCCTATTCCGCCGACGCGCTGATCGATTCGATCAAGGCGGCCAAGGGCACCAAGGTGCCGGTGCAGCTTACCCTGAAACGGGACGATCGTTACCGGGAAGTTACCATCGACTATCATGACGGCCTGCGCTATCCGCACCTCGTCAAGACCGTCGAGGGAGAGGCTGGGCTCGATAAGCTCCTGCAACCCCGCTGAGACGGGAAAGGCGCCAACCACAGGTTAGAAGAACATATGCGCATCGATCTGATTCCAGTCGGCGATGATCCGCCGCACAGCCTGAACGTCGTCATCGAGGTACCGACCGGCGGCGAGCCGGTGAAATATGAATTCGACAAGGCGAGCGGCGCGCTGTTCGTCGACCGGATCCTGCACACGCCGATGCGCTATCCGGCCAATTACGGCTTCGTGCCGCACACGCTGTCGCCCGATGGCGATCCGCTCGACGCGCTGGTGATCTCGCGTTCGCCGTTCATTCCGGGCTGCGTCGTGCGGGCCCGCCCGATCGCGGTGCTCAAGCTCGAGGACGAGGCCGGCGGCGACGAGAAGCTCGTCTGCGTGCCGGTGGACACCACCTTCCCCTATTACACCGATGTCGGCGAACGGGGCGATCTGCCGTCGATCGTGCTCCAGCAGATCGAGCACTTCTTCAAGCATTACAAGGACCTCGAATCCCAGAAATGGGTCCGCATCGGCGAATGGGGCGATGCGGCCGAGGCCCGCAAGATCGTGATCGAAGCGATCGAGGCGGCCAAGAAGGCCAAGGCGGCCTAATACCCATGGACGCGGCGGCAGGGCGCCATCGCCGAGGCATCGGCAATGTCGTCGCGCCGCCGCGGTTCCTGGCCTTTGCCGTCATCGTCGCGGTGGCGGCATCGCTGCTCCTCCCTCGGCTCGGCTTTCGGACCGGCACGATGATCGCGTTCGACATCGGCGCGGTTGCTTTCCTGGCGCTCTGCATTCCGCTGCTGCGGCACGAGGCGGATGCGATGCGGCGCTCTGCCTGCCGCAACGACGCCAACCGGCTGGTGCTGCTGGCCGTCACCGGCGGCGTCACGATCGTCGTCCTGGTGGCGATTGCCAGCGAATTGATGGCACGCGAGACGCCGCAGCCGGCGATGCTTGCGCTGGTCGTCGCCACGCTGGCGCTCAGCTGGATGTTCAGCAACACCATCTACACCCTCCATTATGCCCATCTGTTCTACCGGGCGGACGCACAGGGCGAGGATGCGGGCGGGCTCGATTTTCCGCAAACGCCCGATCCCAATTACTGGGACTTCATCTATTTCGCCTTCTGCCTGGGCATGACGTTTCAGACCAGCGACGTCACGGTGACCACGCGACAGCTGCGCCGGGTGGTGACGCTGCACTGCCTCGCCGCGTTCATCTTCAACCTCGGCGTCGTCGCCTTCACGATCAACGTGCTCGGCGGGAGCTAGCAGCGCGCGGCTTGCGCTTCGGCGCCCGTTCCCCGGCGGAAATGGCAAGCGCCGCCCAGTGCCGCATCGCCTCTGCATCGTCATGCACGTCGCCCGGCGCGCGGCGATAGTTCATCACCTTCATCGTCCCGGCCGCGTCATAGGTGAAGCGATCGCAGCCGGCGGCATCCCAGGCCGGATCCGAAACCGCGTCGGCCTTGAACCACAGATCGTCGAGCGCGACGATCGCGAACACCGTGCCGTCGCAATAGAGCGTCGCGCCGCCCATCATCGGCCGCCACGTCACGCGGCCGACCGGCGCCAGCGCTTCCTCCACCCATGCGACGAGGCCGTGGTCGAGCGCCATCCCTCAATGCCCCGAGCTGAGCTTCAACCCGGCAATGCACAGGACGATGCCGAGCACGAGCAGGATGCGCAGCGCGCCCACCGGCTCGCCGAACCAGAGCATGCCGACGATCACCGTGCCCAGCGCGCCGATGCCGCCCCACACCGCATAGGCGGTGCCCATCGGGATCGTCCGCGCCGCCGCATCGAGGAACAGCATCGACGCGGTGATCGAGACGAGGAAGCCGATCGTCCACGGCACGTTGCGGAACCCGTCGATGAAGCGCAGGCAGGTGGTGAACCCCACCTCGCACACCCCGCCGAGGAGCAGCATCAGCCAGGCCATCAGCGCCCCGCCAGCCGCACCAGCGCATCGCCGCTGACGCGCTGCACGGTCCATTCGTCCATCGGCTCGGCACCCATCGCACGGTAGAAATCGATCGCCGGCTGGTTCCAGTCGAGCACCGACCATTCGAACCGGCCATAGCCGCGATCGACCGCGATCCCCGCCAGGTGGCGGAGCAGCGCGGTGCCCACCCCCGCCCCGCGCGCGGCCGGGGTGACGTAGAGATCCTCGAGATAGATGCCCGGCCGCCCGGTCCAGGTGGAGAAATTCTGGAAGAACAACGCGAAGCCGACCGCGGTGCCGTCACGCGCGGCGATCAGCGCCTCGGCGGCGGGGCGCGCGCCGAACAGCGCATCGTGCAGCATCGGCTCGGTCGCGACGACGGCGTCGGGCTCACGCTCGAACGCGGCAAGCTCGCGCACGAAGCCCAGGATCAGGGGCACGTCGTCAGGGGTGGCGGGGCGGATCAGGATCATGCGGCAGCCTCTGTCTGCGGGGCGGGTGCCGCCGGGCCGCGGACCGCGACCAGGCACCCAAGGATGATGAGCAGCGCGCCGCCCACCGTCCAGGGCGACACCCGCTCGTCGAACACGACATAGCCGAGGATCGCCGCCCAGACGAAGGCGGTATATTCGACCGGCGCCAGCAGCTGCGCCTCGGCATGGGCATAGGCCCAGGCGAGCAGCACCGCCGACACCGATCCCACCGCCGCCGCGCCCAGGATCCACGGCCAGAGCGCCGGATCGGGCACCGCCGACAGCCACGGCGCCGCCGGCAGCATCACCAGCGACAGCACGATGCTGGTGAACAGCGCGACCTCGACCGGATCGGCGAGCTGCGCCTGGCGCCGCAGCAGAATCAGGCTGCCGGCATAGAGGATCGAGGCGACGAACACCGCCACGGCGCCGAGCACCGCATCGGTGGAGGCATCGGCCTGAACCTGCCCGGCGGCGATCGCGACCACGCCCAGGCTGGCGACCAGAGACCCGGCGATCGCCGTCCGCCGCACCCGCTCGCCAAGAAACATCGCGGCGAGGAACAGCGCGATAAGCGGCGCGAGAAAGGTGAGCGCAATCCCCTGCGCCATCGTCACCCGCGCCAGCCCCCAGAAGAACAGCACCACCGAACTGCCCGCCAGCGTGCCCCGCGCCGCATGCAGCGTCAGCGCCGCCCGCCCCGGCCAGCGCCCGCGCCGGGCGAGGAAGATCGGCCCGAGCAGCACGATCGCCCCGACCGAGCGCCACAGCACCGCACTGTACGCGCCGTGGGCGATCGACAGCCCCTTCATCACCGCATCCATCACCGAATAGTTGGCGATGCCGATGGCGGCGACGGCAAGGACAAGCGCGGGCGAACGAGACATGACGCGCCGGTTAACCGCCCCGCCGCCACTTGGCGAGAGGGTGGCAAAGTTTGCGAAGTTCACACTCGTGAAGCGTCGCACGCGGCCCGAGCGCGAGACCCGGCCTGCGGCCAAAGTTCACAAAGTTCACACTGTTCGCGAAATCGAGCGCCATTGCGTGCGTTCCGTTTTTCCTGCGGATGCGGGGCGCAGCCGAGAGGTGGAACATAGCAGGAACATCGATTGTAGGACAGTGGCATTGGAGCCGAGGTCGTTGGTATGCGGCCGGTCTCCGATGCGTTGCGCCTTCCGTCTCCGTTGGCGAGTGAGGGCCTATAGGAGCCTCCTTCTAGGCTCCATAAGGAGATCAGGAGACGGGCCGGATCGAGGTCATCACCCGCACCGAGCGGAGTCGTGACTATTGCCGGCCGAGCGGCAGCCATCATGCTGGAAGCAAACGCACCTGATGTCACCGTGCGGGAGAGTGCTGTCGCTACCGTTCCTCATACACCACCGGCGCGCGCCGGTTCTGTCCCGATGATGCCGGTAACGGAAGAGTGCTCGACCGGATCGGCCAAGGCCATCCCATCAACCGGATTGACGAACTGCTCCCACTGAATTGGCTCCTATGTGCGACAGGGTGCCGAGCTCTGGCGGAAAGCAATCCTCATCGTTAGAGATTGTTGCTTGATAATCAGATGATTTG